>CAIQGE010000010.1 GCA_903871335.1 uncultured Actinomycetes bacterium | reverse complement strand
CGTACGCCGACGCCCCCCGACGTCAGTCCGGTGCAGTCCATCACGGAAAAGACCACGGGGGACATCGGTGGTGTGATGGGTTGGGCCCAATAGGCCGGATCCGACATCTGGGTGTTGATCGCGACGCCGGAACCAAAAGGCAGCAACGTCGAGCCCGCGGCATTGATCGACATCGTGACGTCGGCCAACTTGGTGCGCGTGATGATGCCGGTGGCGAAGCGGTAGCGGCCACCGGGAGGAAAGGACAGTTCACCGCCGCCCGCGAGCTTGAGCGCACGCTGAGCCTTCGTGATGGCGGCCGACGAATCACCGACACCAGTGGGATCGGCGCCGTAGGTAACGACATTGAATCGGCGCTCACTCGCCACCAGAGTGGTGACGGCGGTGGCCACGTAGGCCGTCGTCGCGTACGTGGTGCCGTGAGTGTTCAGGGCCTCCGTCGCGGCGCCCGCTTCTTCGCCTCGACTGTTGGCGAAAAAGGCTCCCAATCCAATCGCGGCCGCACCGGAGGCTTTGAGGACGTCGCGACGCGACGAAGCCACGAGTGGTTCAGACTCGTGGGTCGTCATTTCAACAACGTAGCCACCACGAGGTCCCGTGTCTATGCGGGAGACCTGAAATGAGCGTCGATCGATTCACGCTGGTGTAGGCGACGTTCAGTGAACTCGACAACGTGTTGAGGAATGTCCTCGAAATGAGAGCGACGACCGGTCCCCAAGGTGTCGTCACCGCCATTTGTGCTCGTGATCTGCCCAAATGAATTCGTGAGCGGCGAGATCGTAGGGTGTCCCTGTGAAATGGCACGTGGCGGACCAACCGTCCACCTACGGTCGATCAGATCCTCATCCCAACGCGGTGGGTGACCCGCTCGTTCGGTACGCGAATGTCTACCCCCGGCGGCTAACCACGCTCGCTGTTCTCGTCGCCGCTCCCGCACTCTTCTTCACGTACCTGAGCAGTCAGACCAAGTTGTACCTCGACTTCCGCGTGTACATGATGGGCGCGAGTCATCTCACCGATCCGCGTCTGTATCTCGATCGCACGACCTACATCCTGCATTTTCCCTTTACGTATCCGCCGCCCGCCGCCCTGTTCTTCTGGCCCCTGTCGGTACTGCCTTTTCACGTCGCGACCTTCATATGGTCCTCGGCGATGCTCGTCGCTCTCGCGTCGATGATCCGCGTGGTTCTCCGCCTCGCGCGAGAGGATCTCTCGTCGCACGGCTTGTGGGCCTTGACGAGTCTTGGCGTCGCCGGCGCGCTCTACCTCGAGCCCATTAGCCAAAACTTGCATTTCGGACAAGTAAACCTCGTTCTCGGCGCCATGACGTTGTACGACGTGGTCGATCGACCGTCTCGCCGGTTACCGCGCGGGCTACTGCTCGGTGTGGCGACGGCGGTCAAATTGGTGCCGGGAGTTTTCATCCTCTTTCTCCTCGTCCGTCGCCAGTATCGAGCCGCGCTGGTCTCGGCCCTCACGGTGATTGCCCTCAATGTTCTGACGCTGATTCTGAACGCGCACGCGTCGATGGAGTATTGGCGCACCGACGCCGTGAATCCTCGTCACATGGGCGGCACCGTGTACAACTCCAATCAGTCACTGCGTGGTGCCCTCCAGCGACTCGTCCACCACCTGGTGAACCACGGGTTGCTCGCGGGCCTGGAGGTTGCGATGCTGGTCGTGGGGCTCTACGTGGCAGCGGTGGTGGCGTCGAAACGATCCGAGCTCGCCGCGATCGCCTCTGTCGGCGTCACGGGAGATCTCGTCTCGCCTATCTCGTGGTCGCACCACCTGGTGTGGTTTCTGCCGCTGCTGGTCTGGCTGCTTCTCGCGCACGACCGTCCTCGTAGTGGACCGTGGTGGGCGGGGGTGCTCGCACTGGCGTGTTGGTTGTACGTCATCTGGTGGCCACCCGACACTCACGCCGAGCCCCTGCATTGGAATTGGTGGCAGAGCATCGTGGGGAACACCTATTTCTTCGCCATGGCTCTGTTCTTGCTCGCCCTCGCGTTGGGTCGACGTCGGGTTGCGGGCGACCAGGGTTCGTCGCCCTAGACGCCCGGTACCATCAACCGCAATGCGACACGCCGGTCCCGCCACTCTCGACGAGTTGGAGCCACTTCTCGCGACGCTGCGTCAGATTCCCGCACTGGTGGAGAAGAAAAGGGGAATCTTCTACCGGGCGTCGCGGTCGTTTGTGCATTTCCACGAAGATCCCACTGGCCCGTACGCCGACGTCCGCTTCACTGATGACTTCGAGCGTGTGCGCGTGGCGACGCCGGAGGAACGAGAGTCTCTGATGAAGAGGATTTCGACTCTGTTCCCGGCCTGAGCGGAAAGGTATATTCCGCAGGCGTAGGACCGATCAGGAGAACCGACACCGTGAGTCGCGCCGAACGTATGAGATCGCTGTATCCCGACGGGCGTCCGAACGATGAAGCTCGCGCGATCCATCGTCGCTATATCTCCGGACCACTTCCGAGAATTCTTCCGATCGCCGCCGTGTTGGAGGTACGGGGCCGGAAAAGTGGCGCCGTGACGCGAATTCCCATCGTGACGGTGCGTTATCACGGCGACTGGTATGTCGTGTCGATGTTCGGCGAGAAAGCCCAGTGGGTGAAGAACATTCGTGCCGCGAGCGGCGAGGGAGTCCTGACGCACGGACGACGGCGACCCGTTCGTCTTGTCGAAGTGACGTCGGACGATCGTCCCTCGATCATCAAGAGGTACGTATTCTTCGCCCTCGGAGCACGTCCGCATATGGACGTTCGGTGGAATGATCCGCTGCCGGCGTTTGTCGCCGTGGCCGACCAGTACCCCGTCTTCCGCGTCGATCACCGCTAAGTCCTTTCGAGGTCGCACCGAAACGGGCGTACCCAACCGTGTCACGGATTTTGTAAATCTCCGTACTCTCAAAGGAGCACGAACGACAAAGTCGGGCACGTGTAACGCGCGAGCGGCGCCGGGGAACGGTACTGGCACCACCGCACGACACGAAGGAGATGATGTGGACACGACGAACGAGAAGATGGCGACGCAGCTCGAGCGACTGACGCCCCTGCAGTATGAGGTCACTCAGAACGCGGCCACGGAGCCCGCGTTCCGTAATGAATTCTGGGATCTCAAGGACGCCGGCCTCTACGTCGACGTGGTCTCCGGGGAGCCCTTGTTCGCCAGCGTCGACAAGTTTGACAGTGGATGTGGATGGCCGAGCTTCACGCGGCCCGTCGCTTCGGAGCGAGTCATTGAACACGTCGATCGCAGTTTTGGGATGAAGAGAATCGAGGTTCGTTCAACGACCGCCGACAGTCACTTGGGTCACGTTTTCAATGACGGCCCGAGAGATGCGGGAGGATTGCGCTACTGCATCAACTCCGCGGCCCTACGGTTCATTCCGTTGGCGGACCTCGAGTCCGAGGGCTACGGCGAGTTCCGCGAACTTTTTGAGACGAACAACACAAAAGGAGCACCGTCATGAACGAGAACACATCAACCGAGACCGCGATTCTGGCCGGCGGATGCTTCTGGGGAATGCAGGACTTGATTCGCCGCCGCCCCGGCGTCGTGTCGACGCGCGTCGGGTACACCGGCGGCGACGTGCCGAACGCCACGTACCGGAATCACGGAACCCACGCCGAGGCCATTGAGATCGTGTTCGACCCGTCGGTGACGTCCTACCGAGAGATTCTGGAGTTCTTCTTCCAGATCCACGATCCGACCACCAAGGATCGTCAGGGAAACGACATTGGCGCGAGCTACCGCTCCGCGATCTTCTTCATCGGTGACGAACAGCGTCGAGTCGCCGAGGACACGATTGCCGACGTGAACGCATCGAAGTTGTGGCCCGGAGTCGTCGTGACCGAAGTGGAGCCGGCCGGAGCATTCTGGGAAGCGGAACCCGAACACCAGGACTATCTGGAGCGCATCCCGAATGGCTATACGTGTCACTTCCCGCGTCCCGGTTGGGTTCTCCCACGCCGCGACGCCACGGCGGGGGCGTAACACCCCGCCGACTGCAGTGTCCGAAAACCGCTAGTTCGTAGCGTCGTCGTCGGCCAGACTGGGCGGCGTGGAGATTGATCGACTGACGTGCGAGCGCGCGCTGGAGGCACGCGACGCACGCTTTGACGGCTGGTTCTTTACGGCCGTCCACTCGACGAAGATCTACTGCCGACCCAGCTGCCCGGCGCGCACGCCACTTCTGCACCGGGTGGATTTCTACAGCACGGCCGCCGCGGCTCAGGCCGCCGGGTACCGGGCGTGCAAGCGATGCCGACCGGACGCCGTACCCGGCTCGCCGGCCTGGGCACCACGTACCGACGTGGCTGCCCGCTCCGTTCGTTTGATCGCCGACGGCGTGGTGGAGCGCGAAGGTGTGGCGGGGCTCGCCGCGCGTCTCCACTACAGCACTCGTCACATTCAACGACTTCTGGTCGAGGAAGTCGGCGTCGGCCCCCTTGAGTTGGCCCGAGCGGAACGAGCACGTATCGCTCGCGTGCTGCTCGAGACGACAGATCTTCCAATGAGTCAAGTGGCGTTCGGCGCAGGTTTTGGATCGCTGCGGCAATTTAATGACACGATTCGCGAGGTCTTTGCCTGCACCCCGAGCGAAGTGCGTCGGCGGCGGCGGCCGGAGCCCGGATCCTCGGGCGTCGTGACGCTCCGCCTCGCCTTTCGACGTCCGCTCAATGTGGACTCGCTCTTCGGACATCTCGCGGCGACCGCGACGCCGGGCGTCGAAGAGTGGGACGGCGAATCACTTCGCCAGGCCGTTCGGCTGAACTACGGACGAGCCTTCGTCTCTCTGCGTCCAACGGCTGACTTCATCGTGATGCGTGCCGAACTGGACGACCTCCGGGATCTCACCAGTCTCGTGTCCCGGGTGCGAGCACAATTGGACCTCGACGCCGACCCCGAGTTGATCGCCGATCACTTGTCACGCAGCTCAGCACTGGCACCGCTCGTTCGTCTGGCGCCCGGTCGCCGCCTTCCGGGTTCGTTGGATCCCGTCGCCATGACCTTGCGGGCCGTGATCGGTCAACACATCTCAACGAAGGCCGCAGCGACCCTCGCCGGCTCACTGGCGAGCTCGCTCGGTGAATTGACTGGCCGACAGGATCTCACGCACCTGTTCCCGACACCCGAGGCCCTCGCGGGTGCGAGCGAAGACCTGCTCACAATGCCGGCGGCGCGACGAGCAACATTGCGCGCCGTGGCCACCGCTCTCGCGACGGGCGACGTCGACGTGAGTCCGGGTTGTGATCGCGATGTCGCACGACGTCAACTCGCCACGATTCGAGGTGTGGGGCCGTGGACCTGTGGCGTCGTCGCCATGCGAGCACTCGGTGATCCCGACGAGCCATTGCGGGGCGACCTCGGCGTCCGCCGCGCACTCGCCACGTTGGATTTGCGCGAGGAGGACACCCAACAGTGGCGGCCCTGGCGCAGCTACGCCGTGCAGTACCTCTGGGCGACGAGCGATCACCCGGTTAATCACTTACCAGCGACGAAGGAGACGTCATGAGATATTTCGGCACTATCGAGAGCCCGATCGGACCACTGTGTTGCGTGGTCGATGACGGGCGGCTGGTGCGAGTGGCCATGGAGAATCAGAAGCACCTCCCCGACCCGGCGACCTACGGCAGTTCCGGCGACGTGCCGGACGCCGTGGTGTCGCAGTTCAGCGAGTACTTCAGCGGCGAGCGTCGTGAATTCGATCTCCCACTCGCGCTCGAGGGCACGGCGTTCCAAAAGGATGTCTGGAATGCCCTGCTCGAGATTCCCTTTGGTCAACTATCGACCTACAAAGATGTCGCGGAGGTGGTGGGTCGACCGACGGCGGTTCGCGCGGTGGCCCAGGCGGTTGGTCGCAATCCGTTGTCGATCATTGTTCCCTGCCATCGCGTGCTTGGGTCGGACGGTTCTCTCACCGGATACGCCGGCGGACTCGACCGCAAGCGTTTTCTTCTCACCCTCGAAGGTGCGGGCGGGGTTCACTAGGGCCGGATTGTTTTCGGTGCTGCGGCGTGGTGAGGTTCTAGTCTTCCTTCGCGATCACTTCGCGGTTCGCCAAAGGGGGAGACGGTGACACAGTTATTAAGGGTGCAGTGCTTCGGTGTGTCCTCTGACGGTTTTGGTTCGGGCGAGGGTCAAAGTTTCGAGCATCCCTTCGGTCACGCCAATCCCGTTGATCTCTTGGGGTGGGCCTTTCCCACGGCTAGTTGGGTGAACCGCACCGAACCGGGCGGCAGTCGAGGACTTGATGACTACTTCACTCGCGATATGCCGCGGGGTATTGGGGCTGAAATCATGGGTCGCAATAAGTTCAGCCCTCTCCGCGGGCCGTGGGAGAACGAGGACTGGCGGGGATGGTGGGGAGAGAACCCCCCATTCCATACGCCCGTTTTCGTCTTGACACACCACGAGCGTCCTTCCTTTTCTCTGTCCGACACCACGTTTCACTTCCTCAACGCCCCGCCGGCCGAAGCGCTACGTCAGGCGAAGGAGGCGGCAAATGGTCTTGACGTTCGTCTCGGCGGCGGCGCGACGACGATTCGAGAGTTCCTCGACGCCGACCTCGTCGACACCTTGCACGTAACGGTGGCGCCCGTGGAGTTAGGTCGAGGTGAGCGGTTGTGGCACTCGTCGGACGAACTTTTGGACCGCTTTCACCGTGATGTTGTTCCGAGCCCCAGCGGATTCACCCACTTGTTGTTCTGGCGTCGCTAGCGCTCGTCGTCTCGTCACTCGGTGTGCAGCGGTACGAGATTCCGTGGTGTCTGCCCATAGACAAAACGCACTCGTCGGCCGTCGTGAGCGAGAAGAAATCGACGTCATCAATGCTGCTTCGTCAAGCCCGGAATTCTGTGCACCTGTCACAGACGGAACGGGCGCAGCGAGCGGGTGTCGCGCAAAGCGTGATCAGCGCCTACGAAAGTGGACGTCGTGAGCCGGCATTGAGCACACTGCGTCGCCTCATCGAGGCGACGGGTCTCGACCTCGTGACAACGTTGGAGCCCACGCAACGAGTGGCGCGAGGACTCCCCGGCACGGAGATGGGTGCTCGGATTCGACAGCGTCGTCGCGCATATCTCTAGGCCATTTGGCACCTTTCGACATTGTGCGTTGGAACCAGTTGCTTACCTGGATGAGGTGGACTCGGCAGGCAAAGTAGCAAGACTCACCGAAAGCAATCCCGACTGGTGAGCCCTCGAAGTCAAGGTTTCGTATTACGATACCTCTGTGGACATATTGGTCTCGGCTAGAAAGCATGGCATTGCCGATGAAGAGATCCTCCACGCAATTGCCCATGCTTTTACTGTGGACGAAGTTGATGAGGATCCTATTAGGTACCTCATTCTTGGCCCTGATTCAAGCGGCAATTTCCTTGAGATTGTCGTATTGGATCGCCCCAATGGACCATGCGTCATACATGCCATGAAGATGCGAGAGAAGTACCGAGTACTACTCCCACAACCAGGAGAACCACAATGACGAAGCGAAAGAGCTCGATTGAAGAAATGGCCAACCAGGCCGAAGAGGGCTACGACGTGGACGAAATACTTCGCCGCCGCGGTGGAAGACCAGCCATGGGATCGGCACCGAGCAGTGTTGAGTCAGTCCGGCTCAGTCCCGAACTCAAGCGTGATCTACTAGAGCGTGCCGCTCAGCTGGGGGTCAGCCTGTCGGAGGCGATTCGCATGGCACTACAGGAGTACGTGAGGGCTAGTTGAAGGTCCGATGGTCATAGTGAGAACCCAACACCGAAAGACGGATTCTTGAAGATACGGAACCTTGACTTACTTTGGGTTGCATCAGGAATCTGTATCGCTTCAGGCATTGTGTGGTGCCTCTTCATCTTTTATGTCTCAACAAAGCCTTATGCCGGAATTGACTTGGGAATCTATGGTTGGGCGCAGATCCCACCACCCGCTCAGGTACTTGTTGCTGGCTCTTTAGTTGTTGGATTGCTACTGCCAATTCCAACATTTATACGAGGACTTAAGAGACTTCAAATACAGGGTCGAGGACGCACTGCTTGGTTTGCGTTGTGGCTCATTGGTGGCCCGATTGCTTTTCTTGCTTCCACCTGGTTTGGTTCATATCCGAGTAATTCGTGTCACATTGAGGGCAATGTCCCTGACCCCACTCAGTGCCCAGCGGGTAGCCCGGCGGTGGTCGCGTGGGGCGAATTGGGAGTTATTGCCTTCCTGCTTCTGCTGCTGTTTGCGATGAAGTGTCTCATTTTGCGCCCCTCGGGAAACAGCAACAGGCAAGCAGATTCATGCCTACGCGGCAATGAGCACTCCCAGCGGGATTCGAACCCGCGCTGCCGCCGTGAAAGGGCGGTGTCCTAGGCCGCTAGACGATGGGAGCCTAAGCCACGTCGTGCGTCACGACGTGGTGGTCGGGCTGCCCGGATTCGAACCGGGGACCTCTGCGTCCCGAACGCAGCGCGCTAACCAAGCTGCGCTACAGCCCGTCGTCGGGGTTCGCCCGCGACTCCACAACACTAGTCGGAGCGCGAAGGGGGGTCCAAGGGCGCCGTGTCGCTCTCGGAGCTCGGGTCGTCCTCGGTCGCCAGACGCTGCACGATGATTTCGTTCACGCGACGCTTCTCAATCGATTGCACGCGTAGTTCCCAATTCTCAAAGGTCACGACGCGACCGGCTTCGGGAATGTCGCCGGTGAGGTCCATGAGGAAACCGGCGATCGTGACGTATTCGCCCTCGGGAATCGGTATGCCGATGACCTCGGTGACCTTGTCGACGTGTGTCTGACCATCGACCAACCAACGGTCCTGGCGGATGCGGGCGATCGTCGGCTCGTCGTCTTCGTCAAATTCGTCGTTGAGGTCACCCACGAGCGGTTCGAGAAGGTCGCGGGTGGATACCACCCCGGCCACCCCACCATGCTCATCGAGCACGAGAGCAAACGTGCGCCGCTGGCTGCGCATTTCCTCGAGTGCTTCCAGGACGTCCATCGTCTCGGGCAACAGGACGGGCGGGCGCCGAATCTTGCGAGCAATCTCGGTTGCCGTGGGGAGTGAGACGCCGACGGCTCGCTTGGTGGAGGAGGAGCGAAAGAGGTCATTGACGAACAACACACCGTCCACGTCATCGAGGTCGTCGAGGACCACCGGAAAACACGAGTGGCCGGTGTCTCGAACTGCCTCGGCCACGGCTTCGGGGGTGACCGGCATGGTGAGGTAGACAACGTCCACGCGCGGCGTCATCACGTCGCGGACCTCTAAATGTGCGAGCTCGTGGATGCGGCGAATCAGCGCGAGGACCCGTTCGTCGGGTGGGGGCGTGGGTTCACCCGTGTGGGTGATGGCGCGCAGTCTCGACCAGAGACTTGGTCGGGGTTTCTCGCCGCTCATTCAGCGTTCGAGGCGCCCACGCGAACCGTCGCCGGCTTCCACGCGTCGTCCTCGAACGTCTCGCCCCGCAGCAAGGCCCGCACCGCGCGGCGCACTCGTTGGGGATCGAGCGGCTTGACCACGAAACCCTCGGCGCCACTGCGTCGAGCGAGGAAGACGTCGGGACGTCGGTCCAGGAGCATGAGCACGGGGACGTGATCATTCGCGCCGTAGGACTCCTCGTGGTGAAGGTCCAAGCAAATGGCCATGGCGCCCATCGAGCCAATCTGGAGATCCAGGATCGCGAGATCGACGTCGTACTCCTCTAAGAGAGAGAAGACTTCGGGACCCGAGGACGCCTCGATGATCGAGATTTCCGGCGATTCCAGCATGGATCGCAATTCGCTGCGCAGGCTCGGCAGGTCACTTGCGAGGAGGACGTTGGCCACGGGACCAGCGTAGCGGAAGGGCCTACAGGTACGAAGTTGCCACGTCGGACAACGCGTCGATGTCCGTGAGCGGGTCCGCCCGCCACGGTATCTCGGCCACCAGAACATTCGGATCTTGTCCGGTGAGCACCGACACCGCCGCGCGGTCCCGTCGAGCGGCGCGCTCCATGTCGCGCAGATTGTCGAGGTGCGCTCCCAGCACGCCGCCCGCCAGCGGCAGGTGTTCGGGGTCGAGTGTGGTGAAACTTGGGTGCACGCGATTCACGATGACGCCAGTCGTGCGCAGGTTGCGCTGAGTGAGTTGGTCTGAGAACCAGCGGGTTTCTTCGAGCGCGTCGCCGCGGGGCGTCGTGACGAGTACGTAGGCCGTGGCGTCGTCGGCCAAGAGTTCTTGAACGGCGCGTGCGCGATCGATGAAACCTTGATGGAGGGAGGCGAAGGCCTGGAAGAAGGAGACGACATCGTTGACGAGATCGGTGCCGACCACGGAACCAATAGTGCGGGTGGCGGCGGCTGTCGCGAGGGACGCGGCGCGCAGCGAGACCTTGGTCGGGGCGAGCAGTGCGCGCACGATGCCGTGACTTAAGAACCCGAGCAAACGGTCGGGAGCATCCAGCAGGTCAACGGCGTTGCGCGTGGGCGGTGTGTCGATGACCACGACGTCGTAGTGACCTGAATTCGAGAGCTCGTAGACGCGCTCGACCGCCATGTACTCCTGCGTACCGCCGAGGGCACCGGCCAGTGACCGGTAGATCGGATTGCGGCGGATGGCACTGATCGCGTCCGGTGAGCCTCCGTAGCGCTCGAGGAGTCCGTCAAAGGTCCGACCGGCGTCGAGCTGGACGGCGGTGAGTTCTCCCGACCAGGGGCCGGCCACGGTGCGGGCCGTACCCTCGTCGAGGTCAAGACCGAGTGCGGTGGCCAAACGACGAGCGGGGTCCACGGTGAGCACGCACACTCGTCGTCCTCGTTGGGCGAGCGCGATGGCGAGCGCGGCCGACGACGTGGTCTTTCCCACACCACCGGAACCAGCGACCACGACCACGTGCTGAGCGGCGAGAGTGTCGGCGAGCGTCACGATGCCGCCCGGATGCACGCGTCGGCGAGGCTCGAGAGGCGAGACAGATCAATCGTGTCCGCTTCGAGTCGCGGCAGCACCATCTGCTCAAGAGGGAGCTCGTGGTGGAGTCGAGATAATTGACGGGCCTCCTCGTCGACTCGGGCGAGGGTGAACCAACGAGCGACGTCGATGCTGTGGGCGAGATGGGGATCCAGGGTGGCCACTTCGGTAGCCGCCAGGTTCGTGCGAAGGAGTGATTCGCCCCCGGCGAACTGGTTCACGATGATCGACGAGAGAGCCACACCGGCGCGATCCTCGAGACCGAACGCCGCCTCGACGGCCTCGGTCACCGGTAGCTCGGCCGCCAAGGTGACGAGTGACACGCAACAACGAGTCTCATCGCGCAGCATCTGGTCGACTTCTTCGGCCTGACGGCGAATCGGCCCCGAACGGGCGGCGGCCATGAGCGAACTGGGCGAGGCCAACAGGCTCAACGAGTGGCCGGTCGCGGGGGCGTCTACCAAAATGGCGTCGGCGTCAAAGTCGCGAGCCAGGGCTTTGATCTTTCCGAGGACGAGGACGTCGCGAATTCCCGGCACGGCCGTCGCGATGACGTCGAGGGCCCCGCTGGATCGAAGGCGACCCACCAAGCGCCCGAATCCGTGGTCGCGCAACCACTCGACGAGCGCCTCATCGGGGCCGAGGTGGCGAGCGCTCACACGACCACCACTCGGGTGTTCGTAGAGCGTCGTGGATTCGTACTGCAGGGGTCCTTCGGCGTCGAAACAGCGCAGAAACTCCTCACGTCCTTCGAGTTCGATGACGTGAACGTGCAAACCCTCCGCCGCGCCCGCGAGGGCCAGGGCGGCGCTGACGGTGGTCTTGCCCACCCCGCCCTTGCCGACAATGAAGCGAACTCGGCTCGCGGTGAGAAACGAACGGAAGGTCACGCTCGCACGGTAGTGGCCATAACGCGAGGTGCTCGCGAACGAATTGTGAACTTCCTGATCACGCCTCTTGTGGAAACCATGGGCCGATCGGTAGCGTGCCTACGTAGACCACGTCTGGGGGGATGGGTATGTCAATAACCGCAATCGAGTGGACCACTGATGCAGCGTGTCGTGGTGCGTACCGCGACGCCTTTTTCCCACCGAACGCCACCGAGCGTAAGGATGATCGACTCGAGCGGGAATCCGTCGCTAAGCGTATTTGTGCGGGGTGCGCGGTACGCGAGGACTGCCTGGAGATGGCGCTTCGCAACCACGAAATCCACGGAATTTGGGGCGGTCTCAACGAGGACGAACGCCGTTCGCTTATTCGGGCGAGCTAGTCCAACCGAGTTGTTCGGGGCTGACACGCGTCAGCACGAGTAGTAGCGCGAAGGTCACCACGTGCACCGCGGTGCACCAGAGGCAAATGTGCTTGATGATCAAGAATTCGGCGATGATCAACCACAACACCATGGCGAACCCGACGCCCGCGAGGGCGAAACGCCCGATCGCTACCCAGCGTTCCGGACGCTTCCAGCCCCACGGGGAGTTGAGCGCCGTCATCACGAGGTATTGTCCGAGACCCAACATCGCGACGGGGATGCCCAGCAATTTCGATTGCGCCGACGTCGTCACCAGCGCGCAATTCACGACGCCCGTATCGGGACACGCGAGCACCGAGGTGCCCGCGAAGTGCGCGTAGGTCATGTAGGCCGATATCGCGAGCCCGGCGAGACTCAGTACGAAAGTCGCCGCCACCGCCCAACGGGGGACGGGGTTCAGTTCGGTCACTAGATACCCATGGCGGACTTCGCCGCCTTCACGCCGGGTGAGTCACACACGTTGCCGGGCTTATTGCCGGTGGCCTGGCAGATGGCCGCCGTGGCGTAGTTCGCCGAGGACACGATGCCCTGGGTCAACAAGTTCGTGGAGTCACTCAAGTTGCCGGCGATCTGCTCGCGACTCAGCCCCTTCAGGGCGTCGGGCGTGTAGGACGATCCGATGCGGAAGAATTGATTGCCGTACGAAATAAATGGAATCGATCCGTTTTGGTCCCACTCGGCGAACAAGGCACTCTGCTTGGCGTTGGGCGTTTGCAGGGGGTTGTGGTTGACGTCCGTTTGTTCAATCGACGAGAAGTTGACGTACGACGAGACGTATTTCGCCTTCAGGAACGTGAACGTTTGGGTGTTGGGGTAATAGTCGGTGCTGCTCGACGCGGCATTGCCGAGATCCGAGAACGTTCCAAATCGACTCAGCGCGATGATCAAACTCCAGCGTTCAGCGGCGCAGTAGGGACAGAACTCGGCCCCTTCGTAGTAGACGGTGGGGCGCAACACGCCGTTCGCGTCCGGCCATTCGAGGACCTTCTGGCTGGCCTTCGGCACCGAGGGCTTGGACACGGGCACCGCCGGGGCCGTGACGCCGACGGCGTCAAAAACGCTGGCCGGAACATTCGTCACTTCGTGAACAACGGCGGGCGAGGCGGGGACGAACGCGGTGGACTGCTTGGCGGGGCTTGAACTCGTTGCTTTGACGATCACAATTACGGCGATCAGGACCACCACGACGCTAATGGCCAGCCAGGTGAACAGTCCCGCCGGGCGACGCGACTTGCCGCGATTCGCGGGCTTCTTGGCCGTCGCCTTCTTGGCGGGCGTGGCATTTTTCTTCGGCGGGGTAGTCGCCATGTCGCTCCTTTGCTGCGGTGCACGCTCAACTTACTCGCCTCCGCGGCTCTCTTTGTGTGCCTTTTATCGGCCTCTTAAGTAGGTTGGGGTCATGTCCGAACCCCTCATTCCCCGACCGGCAGCCACCGTCATGACGGTGCGCGATTCGCCGTCGGGCTTCGAGGTTCTCATGTTGCGTCGGAATCTGCAGAGTGACTTCGTGGGTGGAGCGTACGTTTTTCCCGGTGGTGGTGTGGACGCGGCCGACGCCGGCCCGGGCGTGAGCGAACTCACCTTGGGCGTCGACGACGAACGTGCCTCGCAGCGTCTTGGCCTCGAGGGTGGGGGCCTGGCCTATTACGTGGCGTGCCTGCGGGAGCTCTTCGAGGAGGCCGGTTTGCTCTTGGCGCGTCACGCCAACGGACTGCCGGTGCGTCTGGAGGAACCGGACACGGTGGCCCGTTTTGCCGCCCATCGTCGCGCGGTCAACGACGGCAGCGTGCGATTCTTGGACGTCATTGCCGAAGAGAACCTCCGGCTCGACCTCGACGCACTCGAGTACGTGGCGCACTGGGTGACGCCGGTGGGTCCGCCGCGCCGCTACGACACACGATTCTTCGTTGCTCTCGCGCCCGACGCACAAACGGCCGCGCACGACGCCCACGAGACGGTGGCGGACGCGTGGATCCGTCCCACCGACGCCCTGGCGCGCGCGGCGAGTGGTGAGTTGGAAATGATCTTTCCGACCATTCGCAACTTAGAAGCGATCCAGCATCTCCCGAGTGCCGCGGCGGTCATGGTGCACGCTCGTTCGTTGGTCGGTATTGCGCGCATCGAACCACGCATCGTGGAGCGGGACGGGTCGATCGCGATCTTGATGCCCGGCGACGACGGCTTTACTGACTAGAAGAACCGCGCGCAGAGCTCGTAGAGATCACGCGGGACGGCGCGCACACTGGCGGTGACGTCCGCGAGACTGGCGCGCACGACGTCACCATTGCGCACAATCGGCACCGATCCGAACGCTCCGGCGCAGACCGCCTCGTACGCGGCAACGCCCAATCGGGTGGCGTAGATGCGGTCGTGCGCCGACGGTGAGCCACCGCGCTGCAGGTAGCCAAGCACCGTGGACCGCGTTTCATACCCGGTGCGCTGTTGCAGCTGGTCGGCGAGAAAGTGACCCACCGATCGACTCGCCCACTGCACGCGACCCACGGCATCGGTCGGGAGATCGAGGGGCTCGACACCACCGAGACTGGTGAGGGAGACGCCTTCGGCGACGACGACGATAGAAAACGAGGAGCCGCTCGCGTGACGCCGCGTGATGTGCTCGACGACGTCGTCCATTGTGACCGGAAACTCGGGAATCACGATGTAGTCCGCGCCACCGGCGAGACCGCCCAACGCGGCGACCCACCCCGTGGAACGCCCCATGGTCTCGAGCACGAGAACGCGGTGGTGCGAGGCCGCCGTGGTGTGCAGTCGGTCCAGTGCTTCAGCGACGATGGAGACGGCGGTGTCAAAGCCAATGCAGTATTCGGTTTCGGCGAGGTCGTTGTCCAAGGTCTTGGGCACCCCGACGATCGGCGCGCCCCGTTGGGCGAGCCACTCGGCGACGGACAAGGTGCCGTCACCACCGATGGCCACGACGGCGTCGAATTCTTTGTTGATGCTCGCCAAGACCTGTTCTCGTCCACCGGCCGGATGGTCGAGGTCGCGCCGCACGGAACCGAGCAGGGTGCCACCCTCCTGGAGGATCCCGGCGAGCGCGGGACGATCGAGTGTCCGCACCCGCAGATCCCCGAGGAGACCAGCCCAGCCGTCCTCGATACCGACGACTTCGTGTCCGTCGCTCAGCGCACTGCGACCAATGGCGCGCACCGCGGCGTTGAGTCCTGGGGCGTCACCTCCAGCGGTCAGGATCCCAATGCGCACGTCCACCTCCGACTCGCTAACGAGGCGAGTGTAGGTCTCCCTCAGTTGACCTCGTCAACGGCCTGTTCGATCGCGTGGATCAGTCGCGCCGAGCAGCCAGCCGCTCCGACGGGCGGCGCAATATCGCTGACGAGTCGATCGACCACCGTGGCGTAGAGGGCCGCGGTGTCGTCATCGTCGAGCACGGCGGGCTCTCCCAGGTCTCCACCGTGGGAGACCGCGCGCCGCAGGGGAATTGACGCGAGCAGGGGGACGCGCAGTTCGTCCGCCAGTGACTGGCCCCCGCCGACACCGAAGAGATCGTGCACTTCGCCGCACGCGCACGCGAACGCACTCATGTTTTCAATGACGCCGACGACGCGGAGATTGGACTTACGAGCGAAGTCCGCGGCACGAGCGGCCACTCGTTGTGCCGCGAGGGCCGGCGTCGTCACGATGAGGTGCGACGTCTGCGGCAGGATGCGCCCGAGCGTCATGGCGATGTCCCCCGTACCCGGAGGTGTGTCGATCACCAGATAGTCCACGTCGGACCAGTCAGCGTCTTCGACGAACTGTTGGACTGCACGCTGCACGACGAGACCCCGCCACAGGAGTGCCTGGTCTTCTTCGGCGAGAGACCCCATGGAGAGGACCTTGAGTCGTCCGTCGCCGACGCGGCGTTCAATGGGCTGCATCTTGCCCCCACTGGCTTCAATAGCCCCGCTGACGCCGAGCAGTCGGGGTAGGGAGAACCCCCAAATGTCGGCGTCGAGGACGCCGATCGTTCGTCCCGAACGCGCGAGCGCGGCCGCCAGGTTGGCCGCGACCGACGACTTTCCGACGCCACCTTTGCCCGAGGTGATCGCGAGAACCGGGGTGCCGGGTGCCAGCGTTGTCGTCGGCGCCTGGGCCTGCGCGAGGCGACGGGCCCGGCGCAGCAATGTTGATTTCTCGTCGGGATCCATGGTGCCGAGGGATACGTCCACGGCGGTGACGCCGTCGACCGCGAACGCCGCCTCGCGCACGTCGCGCTCAATAGTTCCCCGCAGGGGGCACGCCACGGTGGTGAGGGCCACCTCGATGCGAGCGCGGCCGGCTTCATCCACCTCGACGTCGCGAACCATGCCCAATTCCACGATGGAACCGCCCAACTCGGGGTCGCGCACCGCAGCCAAGCGTTCGCGAAGGGCGTTCACGAGATCCGCAGTCATAGCGCGACGCTACCGGTGAGGGAAGCCGGGGTGTTCAATTGCGCGTCGGGTCGCTACGATAAGTGAGACGCGCTTCTCACAAAGGAGAAACCCCATGACGACCGCTACTTCCGTAGAACTCACGAAGAAGGCCGCCGACCCCATCACCCTGACCGCCGCCGCGGTGGCGAAGGTCGCCGAACTGATCGCCGCCGAGGGCACCGACGAGGTGCTCGCTCTGCGCGTGGCCGTCAAGCCGGGCGGATGTTCGGGCTTCAACTACGACATGTTCTTTGACACCGAATTCGCCGAGGACGACGTCCTGCGCGAGTTCGACGCCGTCAAGGTCGTCGTCGACCCGCAGAGCGCCGACCTGCTCAATGGTTCGACCTTGGACTTCGCCGACGGCCTCCAGGGTGCCGGATTCCACATCACGAACCCGAACGCCACCCGCACCTGCGGCTGTGGCAACTCGTTCAGCTAGACACGTCTCGCCGTGAGCGCCCCCGTCGGTCCGTATTCACCGTGGCGTCGCGCGGGCGATCTCGTCGTCATATCCGGTCAGCTGGGACTTGTACCCGGTGACTCGGGACCGGTGATGGTGGAGGGCGGCGCAAGCGATCAACTGCGCCAGGCCCTGATCAACGCACGAGCCGTCTTGGCTGAAGCGGGGGCTGATTTCTCTCAGGTCGTCAAGGCGACGTTGTTTCTCGTCGATATGGCCGACTTCGCGTCGTGCAATGAGGTCTGGGTCGAGGCCTTCGAGGTGCCGCGACCGACGAGGTCCGCGGTGGCCGTTGCGCAGCTCCCCTTGGGTGCGCGCGCCGAGGTCGAACTTTGGGCGCACGCGCCGCTCGCGTAATTACTCGCCGAGCGACCAGTTGGAGTTCGGGCCGAATTTGTAGCCAACGGAACGCACCGTCTGAATCAGGTGCGCGTGCTCCTCGCCCAATTTGGCGCGCAAACGTCGTACGTGGACGTCCACCGTTCGCGCGCCGCCGTAGTACTCGTATCCCCACACCCGATTGAGCAAGGTCTCGCGAGTAAAGACGCGATTCGGGTTCGTGGCGAGAAAACGCAACAACTCGTATTCCATGTAGGTGAGGTCCAAGGTGCGTCCCGCGATCGAGGCCTGATAGGTCTCGAGATTGATGGTGAGGCCGCCTTGTTCAATGAGTGACGCCCCACCGTCGTGTCCCGCCCGTCGCAGTCGGTGCCGTAGACGCGTCGCGAGTTCGGTGGCGTCGGCGGGAGCAATCACGAAGTCGTCGAAGAGGTCCTCGCGAAACGTCAACTCGTCCATCTGGTAGCGGTCCAGAATCAGAATGATCGGTGAGATGGCTCGCTCGCGACCTCGTAACTGACGACACAGACTCATGGCGTCCGTGAAGGCAATGGTCGTGGCGTCGACGACGGCGCCGGCGAAGCCGTCGTCACCTTCGAGCGCGGCAATCTCGTTGAGACGAGGTGAAGTGGCAACAGCCGGCGTGACGCCCGTCAGCTCGAAGGCCTTGCGGACCGGCCCCTCGCACGAGGGCACGCAGAGAATGACGTCGATGCTCACAGCAGTGGCAAGTAACGCTCGAGCTCGAATGGGGTCACCTCGGAGCGGTAGGACGCCCACTCCTCGCGCTTATTGCGCAAGAACCACGTCACGAGGTGCTCACCGAGCGTCTCGTGCAGGAGCGCGGATCCCTCCATGAGTGCCACGGCCTCGGCGAGCGAACGGGGCAGGGGCGCGGCGGAGGAGCCTTCGGTCGGCAGCTCGTAGCCGCCCTCGATACCGCGCAGTCCGGCGGCGAGAATGACCGCGAAAGCGAGGTACGGATTCGCCGCCGGGTCGGGTGCGCGGTACTCGAGTCGCGTGGACTCGAGTCGTCCCGTCTTCACCGTCGGGACGCGGACCAACGCGGACGGCTCGAAGCGGGCCCACGCGGAGTTCACCGGTGCTTCGTGACCGGGGACGAGGCGCTTGTAGGAGTTCACCCACTGATTGGTAATGGCCGTGATCTCCGCGGCGTGATGGACCAGACCGGCAATGAATTGCTGGGCGACAGTGGAGAGTCCGTAGGGCCCGTCACCGACGAAGGCGTTCGTCTCGTCGGTCCATAGGGACAGGTGCGTGTGCATGCCCGAACCTTGTTCGTGTGACAGTGGCTTCGGCATGAAGCTGGCCGCGAGGCCGCTCTGGCGCGCGAGTTCCTTGATGACGTGACGCACAGTCATCACCGTGTCGGCCATCGTGAGGGCGTCGGTGTAACGCAGGTCGATCTCGTGCTGTCCCGGAGCGTCTTCGTGCTGGGCGTGTTCGACCCCGATGCCCATTTCCTCCAGCGTCAGAACGGTCCTCCGGCGTAACTGACTGGCCTCGTCGTCGGGTAACAGGTCGAAGTAGCTCCCGCGGTCCACCGGCACCGGAGGCCCGGAGGTCTCGAGCGAATGGAAGTAGAAGTACTCAATCTCCGGTGCGACGTAGAAGGTGTATCCGCGCTCGTGCGCGCCCGCGAGCACCCGTCGCAGCTGCTGACGCGGACAACCGTCAAAGGGAGTGCCGTCGATCTGGACGATGTCGCAGAACACGCTCGCCACGCCCGCACCTTCCGCGTGCCAGGGCAGCAGTTGAAACGTCGTGAGATCGGGACGAGCTAGGACGTCGGACTCTTGGACGCGCGAGAAGCCGTCGATGGCGCTGCCGTCGAAGGTCATGCCGTCGTCGAGCGCGTCGGCGAGTTCGGCCGGCGTGACGTGGAAGGCCTTGTGGCGGCCGAGGACGTCGGTGAACCAGAACTGCACGAAACGCACACCCCGTTCTTCGACGGTGCGCAATACGTACTGAGCCTGAGATTGCATAGGGGACATTCTCGCACCTCTTCCGACGTCACTCCTCGCGACGCTCGATCAACAACAAAGCCCCGTCACCCGAAGGCAACGGGGCTTTGTTGTGCGCGTTGTTTAGCGACGCGCCGTCTTCTTGGCCGGCGCGGCCTTCTTGGCGACGGCCTTCTTCGCCGGAGCCTTCTTGGCGGGAGCAGCCTTCTTCGCCGCAGCCTTCTTGGCGGGAGCCTTGGCGGCGGCCGCACCACAGACCGTCTCGACCATCCGAGCGCTCACCACGTAGGGGTCGATGTTCGCGTTCGGACGGCGGTCTTCGAGCCAGCCCTTCTTGTCCACGGCCACGGCCCACGGGATGCGGATCGAGGCGCCACGGTCCGAGGTGCCGTAGGAGAACTGCGTGTAGTGCGCGGTCTCGTGGGCGCCGGTGAGGCGCTCTTCAGTGCCGACGCCGTAGGCGGCGATGTGCTCTTCGACCTTCGTACCAATGGCTTCGCAACCGGCGATGATGGCGTCCCAGCCACCCTCGGCGCGCATCTGCTTGGTGGAGAAGTTGGTGTGCGCACCCGCGCCGTTCCAGTCACCCTTGATGGGCTTGGCGGCGTAGCTCACGTCGACACCGAAGTCCTCGGCGATGCGGTGCAACAACCAACGCGCGGTCCAGAGCTGGTCGCCGATTTCCACCGGGCCCAAGATGCCCATCTGGAACTCCCACTGCGCCATCATCACTTCGGCGTTGGTTCCCTCAATGGAGAGACCGGCCCGCAAGCAGGCGAGCGTGTGCGCCTCGACGATCTCGCGACCGGGCATCTTGGATCCACCGACACCGCAGTAGTACGGACCCTGCGGGGCGGGGTAGCCCACTTCGGGCCAGCCGTAGGGACGGCCGTCCTGGAAGAGGGTGTACTCCTGCTCGATACCGAACCACGGTTCGAAGCTCGCGTACTTCTTCGCCATCTCGACGGCCTTGGCGCGCGTGTTTGTCGGGTGGGGCGTCATGTCGATGAGGAGGACTTCGCACATCACGAGAACATCGTTCGGTCCACGCAACGGGTCCGGGCACACGAAGACCGGGTTCAAGACGCAGTCGGAGTTTGAGCCCGTGGCCTGGTTCGTGCTCGAGCCGTCGAAGCCCCAAATGCCCGGCTTCTTGCCGTCGGCGACGATGCGTGTCTTGCTACGCATGAGCGGCAGCGGCTCGGTGCCGTCGATCCAAATGTATTCAGCCTGATACCCCACGGTTACTCCTTGGTTCCTCTGCACGGTGTCCTTGGTGACGCCACGAACAGTTTGGTAGAGAGTCGCGGGGTGTCGTCGGGGGTTTAGTTAACGGCGTGTGAAAGATGCCGCCAGGGCGCACCGGTAGGCTTCGCGCCGTGCCGCAGGTCCGCCTCGCCCTCGCCCAGATGAACGTGGTGGTGGGCGACCTTTTGGGAAACGCCGCGGCCGTTCGGCGGGTGCGCGCGGAAGCGGCCGAGGTCGGCTGCGACCTAGTGCTGACACCGGAATTAGCCCTGACGGGCTACCCGCCCGAGGATCTCCTGCTGAAGGAAGGCTTCGTCTCCGCCGCGGCCGAGGTGCTGCGAGAGGTGGCGGGTGAGGCGAGTGCGACGGTGGCGCTCGTTGGTGTTCCGTTGCGGGGAGACGAGTGGGGTCTGTCGTTGGCCCCGGTGCGCGACGGTCGCTACAGCGCCGTCGAGAGTGCGGGGAATCGCTCCGCCGACGTCGCCAACGCCGTCGCCGTTCTCGCCGACGGCAATACCGTGGCGGTCGCGACGAAGCGACTCCTCCCCAATTACGACGTTTTCGACGAACAGCGTTACTTCCACCCCGGTGCGGACGATCTCACGTTGCTCAATGTGAATGGCGCTGCCCTCGGCGTGCTCGTGTGCGAGGACGTGTGGACCGCGGACGGACCCGCGGCGCGCCTGGCGGCAGCCGGAGCGAGTTGCTTGCTCGTCGCGAATGCCTCGCCCTACGCCAAGGGTCGACGCGAAGAGCGCGAAGCCATGCTGGCCGAGCGGGCGCGCGAGACCGGATGTTGGATTGCCTACGTGAACCTGGTGGGTGGACAGGACGAACTCGTCTTCGACGGACAGAGTGTCGTTGTCGCACCGAACGGCGACGTCGTGGCGCGAGGGGCGGCCTTTGATGAGGAGCTCGTCGTGATTGACCTCGACCTCCCGCCGTCAACGGCGGGTATCACCGTCCCCCACACGTCGTCGCCGGCACGCCCGGCCATCACCACCGCTCTGTCGACACCGCTCGGCCGCGTCGAAGAGATCTACCGCGCCCTCGTTACCGGCACGCGCGACTACCTCGCGAAGAATCGGTTTTCTTCGGCGGTCATCGCTCTCTCCGGTGGTGTGGACTCCACCTTGGTGGCAGCGATTGCCGTCGACGCCCTCGGACCATCAGCCGTGCGCGGATTCGCGATGCCGAGTCGCTACTCGTCGGATCACTCCATCGCGGACGCCTACGACCTCGCGTCGCGACTCGGCATCGTGATCGAGACACTGCCCATTGAGGCAGCGCACGTGGCCCTGAGCGACACGTTGGCCATCGCCCTTCCGGCGGGGACCACGGGGCTGACGGACGAAAATCTCCAGTCGCGCATTCGCGGGGTCTTGTTGATGGCGATTTCTAACGACACCGGCGCCATTGTTCTCACGACGGGTAACAAGTCCGAGATGGCGACGGGGTACTCGACGCTCTACGGCGACTCGGCGGGAGGTTTCGCGGTGATCAAGGACGTGCCGAAGACGCTCGTGTACGAATTGTGTGCGTGGCGCAATACGCACGCGCAGCGCCACGGCGTGACGCCACCGATTCCGCAGAACGTTCTGGAGAAGCCCCCGTCAGCCGAACTGCGTCCCGATCAACGTGATGACCAGTCGCTGCCGCCCTATGACGTGCTCGACCCGCTGCTCGAGATGTACGTGGAGGGTGACGCGACGGCCGAGGAACTCATCGCGGCCGGACACGACGCCCAATTGGTCATGCGCATTGTTCGTCTCGTTGACTTGAGTGAATACAAGCGTCGCCAAATGCCCCCGGGCGTGCGCGTGAGTTCCAAGGCCTTCGGCCGTGATCGACGTATGCCGATCACCAACGCGTTCCGATCGACGCTCACGTGAGGTCAGAGGTGGTGCGCATCGAAGAGGCCGAGGCCATCACCGGTCACCTGCTCGCCTGTCTGGACGAGTGCTACCGAACCCTCGGTTCACTCGCGCCGCTGATCGAGGATGACGCGACGGTCGTCGTGGTCTTTGAGACCGCCCGACGTTTCGGCACTCTCACCCTCGCCCTGCGTGAGCACCTCGCCCATCGCGGAGGCGTCGACCCCACCATCTCGATTGTCCCGGTGCCACTGGTGGGTGAGGCCCTCACTGACGCCTTTACTGCCGATCCGTCGGGGTTCTTCCTCCTCTTCACGCTCTCGACCGTGGTGGCGCCGAAACTGCTGGTGTCGCTGCGCGACGCGGGCATGGCGCTCAACGACGTGAACGCGGGACCATTGCGGGAGGAACTTGCCACCGCGAGCGGCGTGATCGTGTCGGTTCTTCGCCAGATCGGCGAGTTCGCTCGATCTCGCTCGACCGCGGACGTGGACCTCTGGCGAGCGACGGCGTCGGACCTCGAATCGCGTTTTGCCCAAGCGGGCTATGGGGAAAGCTTCGGTCTTGGTCGCGCTGGTTGACGCTCTCCGTATAACTCTTCTGCCTCCCACTAGGGACGCCGCGCGAAGGAGCACCGATGGCCAAAGACCGCATCGATCGTGATGACGAGGACCTTGTTCGTCTCTATCTGTCCGACATTGGTCAGTACACCCTTCTGACCAAGGATGACGAAGTTCGCCTCGCCCAAACAATCGAAGAAGGTCGCGAGGCCCAGGCGGAGCTCGACGCCGCGGAGACCGACAAGAAGATCAAGTTAACGCCCACGCGCAAGCAGGCCCTCAAGCGCACGGTCGTGCGCGGCGAGAAGGCGGAACGTGACTTCGTGCAGTCCAACCTCCGTCTTGTTGTCTCCATCGCGAAGAAGTACCAGGCCTCTGGTCTCCCGCTGCTCGACTTGATCCAAGAGGGGAACCTGGGCCTCATGCACGCCGTCGAGAAGTTCGACTGGCGCAAGGGCTTTAAGTTCTCGACGTACGCGACGTGGTGGATTCGTCAGGCCATCACGCGTGGTATCGCGAACACGGGTCGCACCATTCGTCTTCCCGTGCACGCGGGTGACACGCTGGCGCGCGTGCAGAAGGCGCAGTCGCGTCTTGAGTTGAAGTTCGGCCGTCCGCCGACCATCAAGGAACTCTGCGAAGAATGTGAGATGCCCGAGGACAAGTTGATTGAAGCGTTGCGTTTCCGCTCCGAGCCGATCTCGTTGTCGGAGCCGTTGCGTGAAGACGGTGACGCGGAACTGGGCGACGTCGTCGAGGACCGCTCGGCGGAGTCCCCCTTTGACGTGGCCGCGGTCAAGATGATGCCGGACGCCATCGAGAAGTTGCTCGAGCCGCTCGACGAGCGAGAGCGCAAGATTCTCAAGATGCGCTTCGGCCTCATCGGTGCGGGTGAACCTCGCACGCTGGAAGAAGTGGGCGAGTCAATGAACTTGACGCGAGAGCGCATTCGTCAGATCGAAGCGCGAGCGATGAGCAAGTTGCGTCACCCGTCGTCGGACACCGGCGCCCGTGACTTGTTGACGCTCTAGTCCTCGTCTACCCGACGCAGGATTCGTCCGGCGACGGCCAATACTCCGACTACCGCCGCTCCGATAATCACCGGTGTACGCGATCCCTTGCGGTCGTGTGCGCGCACCGGGTGAGAGAACGTCAAGATCGGCCAGCCCCTTTCGTGCGCGATGCGCGCTAAGGCCCGGTCCGGGTTGACCGCGTAGGGATGGCCGACGGCGTCGAGCATGGGCTCGTCGGTCTCGGAATCCGAATACGCCGACGACTGCGACAGGTCAATACCGCGCTCCGCGGCGAGTTCCCGCATCGCGACAGCCTTGTTCTCCCCCTGGGCGTAGAACTCGAGAGTGCCGGTGTAGCGATTGCGTTCGTCAATGGCGGCGCGTGAACCAATGGCGCCCGTGATGCCGAGAAGTTCCGCGAAGGGATCGACCACTTCGACGGGGGAGGAACTCACGATCCAGACCTCGTCGCCCTCGGCGAGATGGTGTTCGATGATCTCCATTGCTTCGGCGTAGATGAGCGGCTCGATGACTTCATTGAGTGTCTCGGTGACTAGTTGACGGACTTCGTCGCGGTCCCAACCAGCCGTGAGTTTCATCACGTTCTCGCGAATCTTTTCCATCTTGTTTTGATCCGCACCGAACCACAAGAACCAGAGGTTCTGACCGAGGCCGCGCACGAGGGTGCTGCGACGGATCAAACCCCGCGCGTGGAATTCGGGACCGAGCGCTCCGAGTGAGGATTTGGCGATGACCGTTTTATCGAGATCAAAAAAGGCGGCCTTCACGTTCACGATGGTAGGTCGCCCCACCCCGCTACCTAGGACTTGATAAAAGATCCGTGCAAAACGTCCGTGGCGTCGCTGCGCACCACGAGCACCACGTGGTCTTCTTCGAGGAATCGCATGGAGTCCTGGGGCACGAGAGGTTGATTGGCGCGCAGCACCGCGACGACACGCACGGCGTCCGGCAGACGAAGTTCATCGAGTGTCCACTGATTGGTCACCGCTGGTGAGTCGGCCGCGAGAGTGACCTCGGCCAGCTTCATCTTTCCGTGGGCGAGGTCCATGAGGGAGACGACCGAACCGATCTCGACCGCCTCGTCGACGAGCGAGGTGATCAGCGCGGGGGTCGAGACGTAGACGTCGACGCCCCAACTCTCATCAAAGAGCCACTCGTTGCGCTTGTTGTTGACGCGCGCGATGACGCGGGGCACACCGAACTCTTGCTTGGACAACCAGCTCACGACCAAGTTGTCCTCGTCGTCACCGGTCGCGGCGATGACGACATCAGCTTCACGAAGTCCGACCTGCTGCAGTTGGTTCACTTCACACGCGTCGCAGTTGACGACGGTGACCTCGGGTAATTGCGATCGCAGGCGCTCGGCAAAGTCACTGCGCTGTTCGAGCAAGGTCACCGTGTGGTGGCGTTCGACGAGGTCCTGGGCGATCGCGACACCGACCGAACCGCCTCCCGCAATGACGATCTTCACATCGACTCCAATCCGAGCAGCGCGTCCAGGTCGCGCAATCCTTGCGCGGTCACCATCAGGGCGACGATGTCGTCCTCTTGTCCGTAGATGCTCGCGGCGTCAATGCGACCGCGACCGCCCCGCAGGACGCCGACGACGTGGATGTCGTCACCCTGGTTGAGCTGCGCGAGCGGCTTGCCCGCAAAATGGTCCGGCAGGATGCGCTCGACGAGGAAGATGGAGTCCGCACCGTCGCGCCAGCCAATCGAATCGTCCTGGGGCAACAACCACCGCTTGACCTGTTGGGTCGTCCACGCGACGGTGGCGACGGTGGGAATACCGAGTCGCTGGTAGATGATGGCGCGACGGGGGTCGTAAATGCGGGCGACGACATTGGTGATTTCGTACTTCTCTCGCGCGATGCGCGCACAGAGAATGTTCGAGTTGTCGCCATTGGTCACGGACGCGAACGCGTCTGCTTCCCCGGCGCGAGCTTGGAGCAGGGCGTCGCGGTCGAAGCCCGAACCCACGATCGTCTGACCCGTGAACGCCACGCCCAAACGGCGGAAGGCGTCCTTGTTCTTGTCAATCACCGCGACGGTGTGACCCTCTTCTGACAACTGGGTGGCGAGGTCTGAACCCACCCGGCCACAACCGACGACGACGATATGCACGGGTCCATCTGACCATGCGACCTAGAGAAAGGCAAGTTTCCCGAGCGACGAGCACGCCCTGCCTAGGATGGCCCACGTGCCAGATGGTCCGGAACATAAGGGTCGACGCTCCGAAATCCTGACGTCGCACGCGGATATCAACGCGGTCTATCCCGAAACCTTCGGCTATCGCGTCAAGCGCACGCTGTTGGGTCGGCCGTATGTCACCGAGCAACTCGCCGGCGAGCGTCTCGGCCGCCCGACCGCCCTCGGTGTTTTGTCCCCGGACTGCATCTCGTCCTCGGCGTACGGTACCGAAGAAATCCTGACCCAGCTCACCCCGATGATCGGACTCGCGGCCTTCTCACTCGTCGTGCCGATCATGTTCGTGATCATCGGCGTACTGCTGTTCGTGACGCTGTCGTACCTCGACGTGATCAAGTACTACACAACCGCGGGCGGCTCCTACGTGGTGGCTCGCGACAACTTTGGTCCGCGAGTGGCTCAGATCGCCGCCGTCGCCTTGTTGATCGACTACACGGTCACCGTGGCGGTGCAGTGCTCGGCCGGCACCGCGGCTCTCACGAGTGCCATTCCGGCGCTGCGTGGCGAGACGCAGACCATTGTCATCACCGTCGGCGTGGTGCTGTTGTTGATTTACGGAAACCTGCGCGGCATTCGCGAAGCCGGTAGGTGGTTCGCGTTCCCGACCTACGGATACGTGATCACGATTGCCGCCACCATCATCTTTGGTATCTACAAGAAGGCGACCGGGACGCTTCACATGATTCCGCTCCCGTCGGAACACCTCCTCGTTGAAGGCCACCTGGGCCAGAGCACCAATGGCTTTCTCTATGGCGTGGCATTTTTGACTCTGCTGCGCGCGTACGCCAACGGTGGTTCGTCGCTGACGGGACTGGAGGCCATTTCCAATGGTGTCCAAACCTTCCGTCGCCCCGAATCGCACAATGCGCGCATCACGCTCATCATGATGTCGTCGATTCTCGCGTTCTTGCTGCTCGGCGTCACTTTCCTTGCGCAGTGGACGCACGCGATTCCCTACGCGGCCGGATCACCGACGGTGCTCAGCCAAGAAGTCGAGGCGGTCTTCGGCGCGCATGGTTTCGGTCACCTCGTGTACTATTTCGTGCTCGGGATCATCGTCCTGATTCTCTACACCGGCGGCAACACCAGCTTCAACGGCTTCCCGTTCCTCGCGAATTACGTGGCCAATGACAAGTACCTCCCGCGGCAACTCACCAAGCGTGGCCACCGTCTCGCCTTCTCGAACGGCATCATCGTCCTGGGTGTGGTCTCACTCACGTTGATCATCGTGTTTAAGGCCAACGTGACCGGCCTCATCTCGCTCTACGCGATCGGGGTGTTCACGGGATTCACCATGGCGGGTCTCGGCATGGTGAAGCGTCACTGGACTCGCCGCGAGCGACGATGGCAGCTCGGTGTCTTTATCAACGGGCTCTCGGCCACCGTGACGGCCGTCGTGGTCATCATCTTTGCGACAGTGAAATTCACCGAAGGTGCGTGGATTGTCGTCGTCGTTGGACCGTTGATGTACTGGGCGCTCGTGCGCTTGAACAAGCAGTACGTAAAAGAGGACGAAGCCTTCGAGTCGAGTCGACAGAGCGGCAGCACGCAGTTCCGTCTGAACCGCGTGGTCGTGTTCGTGGACTCGTACGACCTCGCCACCGAGCGCGCTCTCGAGTATTGCGCCACGCTTAACGCGTATTCCGTGCGCGCCGTTCACTTCGATATCGACCCCGCCATTACCAAGACACTCGAGACCAGTTGGGGTACTCCCGGCACGGCCTCGGTGGGTGTGAACCTCGACGTGGTGGAGTGTCAGGACCGTCGCGTAGACCGGGCGGCTCTGGAATTAGTGGCTGACATCGTGCGCGACCAGGACGTCTTCTGCATGGTGATTTTGCCTCGACGCAGTTTTGTCTCTCGCCTCCAGCGCTTCCTGCACGACCGCACGGCCGACTCCATCGCGACCGCGGTCATGCACGTCCCGCGTACGGCGGCGACCATTGTTCCCTACCGTGTCTCACTGCGCCCGGCGTTGTCGGCGGACGTGACGCTGGACGTGAAGAAAGAGGACGTCTCCCGCGGGGGTGAGCGCGACCTGGCGCGCTTGGACGCGGACATCAAGTTGGCCGAGCGGGCCGTGGACTCGGTGCCGATCGGAGGTCTTTCCGAGCGTGATCAGGCGGAAGTCGCCGGTCGCGTGCGATCGATGACGCTCACGAAGGAGCGCGGCGGTAACGAATTGCGCTGCGTGATTGCGGACTCCTCCGGCTCCATCGCTCTCGTCTTTCAGGGTCGAGCCGCCATTCCGGGTATTGAACGAGGCACGCGCTTGCTGGTGCGCGGTACCGTGACTTCCCTCAATCGTGAGGCCGTGATTCTCAATCCGGAATACGAAATCGTGGCCGGTCCGGCGACGGACGACTAGTTCGCACAAGGGTTTTGCGCCATCGTCGCGGTGGCTGCGACGGACGACCTTTGGGGTCGTGGTCGCACCGACCGTGACGGAAGTGCTAACAACGACGACGGAAGCGAGCCGATTTGAAGGAGGTGGCGTGGCACGAGCATTAGTCATTGTGGAGTCGGTCGCGAAGGCCACCCGTATTCAAGGGATGCTGGGATCCGACTACATCGTCAAGCCCTCGATCGGCCATATTCGCGATCTTCCCGAGAGCGCGAGCGAGATTCCCGCGTCGGTGAAGTCCGAGAAATGGGCCCGTTTGGGCATCAACGTCGACGACCACTTCAAGCCCGTCTACGTCGTCTCGAGCGACCGCAAGAAAGTAGTCAGCGAACTGAAAGCCGCTCTCAAGGAAGTGGACGAGCTCTACCTCGCCACCGACGAAGACCGCGAGGGCGAGGCGATCGCGTGGCACCTCCAAGAGGTTCTCAATCCCAAGGTGCCCGTCAAGCGAATGGTGTTCCACGAAATCACTCCGGCCGCCATTGAGCGTGCCGTGGCGGAAACTCGCGAACTTGATCTTCGTCTCGTGGACGCCCAAGAGGGACGCCGGTTCCTCGACCGTCTCGTGGGATACGAAGTGTCTCCCGTTCTGTGGCGCGCCGTCGACAAGGCCCGATCCGCCGGTCGGGTACAGAGTGTCGCGATTCGATTGGTGTGCGAACGAGAACGCGAACGCATGAAATTTGTCTCCGCGAACTGGTACGACGTGGTCACCACCGCGCAGGCCGACACCAGTTCGTTCGAAGCGACCGTGGACGGCATTGACGGCGTTCCGCTCGCGACCGGGAAGAACTTCGACGCCTCGGGCGCACTGGACCCCAAGGCCAAGGTGGAGATTCTCGCCGAAGGTCGCGCCACGGCTCTCGCTGACGTTCTCGTCGGGGCGGACGTAAAGGTGACGTCGATCGCGTCGACCCCTCGTACACAGCGACCACAGCCTCCGTTCATGACGTCGTCGCTGCAGATCGAAGCCAGTCGCAAGTTGCGCTTCGATCCCGAGCGCACCATGCGTGCGGCCCAACGCCTGTACGAACAGGGGTGGATCACCTACATGCGAACGGACTCGACCACGCTGTCCGATGAAGCCATCACCGCCGCGCGACGACTCGCGGGCGAGATGTTCGGGGATGATTACGTTGCCGACGCCCCACGCCGCTACGACCGCAAGGTCAAAAACGCCCAGGAAGCGCACGAAGCCATTCGTCCGGCGGGCGAAAGCTTCCGCACCCTCGATGAGGCGCAGCACACCTTGAACGGTGACGAACTCGCCGTGTACGACTTGATCTGGAAGCGCACCATTGCCTCCCAGATGGTGGACGCTCAATTGACGCAGGATCGTGTGCGCCTGGCGACGACCGTGACCTTCGACGGCGCCACGCGTGAGGTGACGTTGGCGGCTTCGGGGCTGCGCATCGAGTTCGCCGGTTTCCGCCGCGCCTACGTCGAAGGCACCGACGATCCCGAGGCCGAACTCGCGGATCAGGAGCGCATCCTGCCCGCGCTGCGCGAAGGGGCCACCGTGCCGATCACTGCCGCTGAGGCGAAGGGCCACGACACCAAGCCGCCCGATCGCTACTCCGAGGCGACCTTGATCAAGAAGTTGGAGGATCTCGGGATCGGGCGTCCGTCCACCTACGCCTCGGTGATGAAGACCATCGACCGACGGGGGTACGTGTGGAAGAAGGGCAAGTCTCTCGTTCCCGCCTTTCGCGCCTTCGCGGTCGTGAACCTGCTCGAGCGCTACTTCGCCGATCTCGTGGACTACCAGTTCACGGCCGACATGGAAGACCAACTCGACAGCATCGCCAAGGGTGAGCAGGACCTCGAGCCGTGGTTGCGCCGCTTCTATTTCGGCGACGCCGAAGCCACCACCGATTTCCGCCGCCGCGGACTACACGCCACCACGACCGAACAACTCGACCTCGATTTCGCGGCAATCAATTCCATCCCTCTCGGCGTGGCTCCCGACGGCGAACCCGTCATCGTGCGCTCCGGGCGCTACGGTCCCTATCTGCAGCACGGCGAAGAGCGCGTGTCGATTCCAGAGGCGACGGAGCCCGATTCGTTGACGGTGGAGCGCGCGCTCTCGTTGTTAGCCGCACCGAGTAATGACCGAGAACTGGGCACCGATCCCGTCACCGGCCAGTCTGTCTTGTTGAAGGCGGGACGTTACGGCCCATACGTGCAACTCGGGGAATTGGTCGACCCGAAGGACAAGCCGAAGACGGCGTCGCTGTTCTCCACCATGTCACCGGAAACGGTGACGTTGGATGACGCCCTTCGCTTGTTGTCGCTGCCTCGTGAAGTCGGACGGCATCCGCAGGACAACGAGCCCGTCCACGTGCAGAACGGTCGGTACGGGCCGTACGTGACCTGGGGTAAGGAAACTCGCTCGCTGGCGAGTGAGGACGAGATCTTCACCATTGATCTCGCGGCCACCCTCGCCCTTTTGGCCCAACCGAAGCAACGAGGCCGCCGCGCCGCCGCGGGGCCTCTGCGCGAATTGGGTGAAGACCCGGTCACCAAGAAGCCCGTCGTGGTGAAGACCGGTCGCTTTGGTCCGTACGTGACCGACGGAGAGGTCAACGCGACATTGCGAGTGGGCGACACGCCGGAGACAGTGTCCCTCGACCGTGCCTGTGAACTTTTGGCAGAACGACGTAACGCCGAGCCGTCGACGCGCACGCGCGCCGCGAAGAAGGCACCCGCGAAGAAGACGGCGAAAAAGGCCGTGAAGAAGACAACGAAGACGACGGCGAAAAAGTCGGCGGCCGTCAAGAAGAGTGCGGGCGTCACGAAGCGAGGGTCGTCGACCCAAGCGGCCGCGAACGCCGCGCTCGCCGCGCAGGTTGATCGCACGGACTCTTCGTCGTGACGAGCGGGGTGCTCGTCGCTTTCGAGGGCATCGACGCGAGCGGAAAATCCACGCAGGCCCGTCGAGTCGCTGCCGCCCATGACGCTGTGCTGACCTTTGAGCCCGGGGACACACCACTCGGCGCGGAGCTTCGTCGCTGGCTGCTCGATAAGTCCGAGCCGATGTCACCTTCGACCGAAGCTCTCTTGATGCTCGCCGATCGCGCGCACCACGTGCACCACCTCATCGCCCCCACTCTCGCCTCCGGGCGTTCGGTCGTCACTGACCGCTACCTCGCCTCGACTCTCGCCTATCAGGGCTACGGGCGTGGTGTCGACCTCGACGCGTTGCACAGCGCCACGGCACTGGCCGTGGGGAATTGTCGTCCCCACCTCACCGTTCTTCTGGACGTCCCCGTTGACGTGGCTGACGCTCGTCGAGCCCCGGAGGCGAGCGACCGCTTTGAATCAGCGGACACGGGCTTTCGCGAGCGTGTACGCGACGGTTTCTTAGCCCTAGCCGCTTCGAGTTCTGACCCGTGGGTCGTGATCGACGGAACTGCTGAGTTGGACGTGGTCGACGCGGCCGTCGACGCCGCTCTCGCGTCGCTCGCGTGGCCTCAATGACCGACGTCTTCGACGCCGTTCTCGGTCAGGACCGAGCCGTCGCCGCGCTGCGCCACTACGCGGAGCATCCGGTCCACGCGTATCTGTTCACTGGCCCCGCCGGTAGTGGCATGCACGAAGCGCTCGTGGCTTTCACCGCCGCGCTGCAGTGCCCCGATCACGGGTGTGGCACCTGTGAGGCGTGTCGTCTGGCATTGACGGGAGCGGACAGTGACGTCACGTTCGCCCTCCGCAGCGGCACGAATTGGCAAGTTGAGGAGTTCGCGGAGGCGGAACGAGTCAGTCGTCGACGCCCTTTGGGAGTGGGCCACCAAATCGTCGTCATTGAGAACGTGGAGTTGTCCACGGGCTCCTCCGCCAAGTTGCTCAAAATCTTGGAGGAACCTCCGACACGCACAATTTTCTTGTTGACGGCGGAGGCGTTACCCGAATCCTTGGTCACGATCATGTCGCGGTGCATTGAAGTGCCTTTTTCGCCACTGTCGATTGAGACGATCACCGACTACCTCACTCGCGACGGTTTTGATGCGCTGACGGCCCGCGCCGCGGCGACCGCGTCCGGTGGCGATCTGCGTCGGGCCCAGGTGCTCGTGCGCGACACGGAGCTCGCGGCGCGAATTGCGACCTGGCAATCGATCCCGGACCGACTCGATGGCGTGAGCGCGCACGTAAGTGCGCTCGCCATTGAACTCTCTGCTTCGATTGACGCGGCGTTAGCACCGCTGCTGGTATTACAGGAAGAGGAAATGGATCGGCTCGTGGCCGAGGCGAAGTCGTTGGGTCAGCGCAGCGTGAGTCGCCGCAAGGACATCGAAAGTCGCTTCAAGCGCGAGCAACGTCGCTTTCGCACCGAGGATCTCCGGTTCGGCCTGAGTGCACTCACGCACGTCTACCGCCAACGGCTGGTGGAGGGTCTCGAGGGACTCGACGACGGTGATCGTCGCAGTCGAGTTATGGCTTCGGGGGCTATTCGCTGCATCGAAGCGATCGACGCCGCGTCACGGGGATTACAGCAGAACATTGATGAATTACTGATGATCACGAATCTGCTGTTAACCCTCTCTCGCCAGTAGGCGTGGTGGGGGCACCGTCCGATCGGGTAGTCTTTCCTCTCGCGCCTGGGTAGCTCAGTCGGTAGAGCAACGCATTCGTAATGCGTAGGTCGGGAGTTCGAATCTCCCCTCAGGCTCCAATGTTTTTCGCGAGTAGAGCAATCGACTCACTTTGTCTGGTTGTTCTCGGCGAATTCCTTCGAGAGTGACTTTGGCTGAGATCCGAACTAGATAGTTCGCATCAGCGTTCAGCTCGAATGAAACTGAGGAAGTAAGCAGACTCGCTACGCAATGTCGACGACGTCGTCGTCAAGGTCACGTTTGAGTACACCCGAAATCGTCAGTGACGCCTTCATCGTGTTCCTAACCTCCAACTCGTAGTGGTAATTCGATCGAGTGATCCATTCCGGCACCTTGTATCGCTGCGAGATAGCGTCGAGCCATGATTTTGGTCGTCGTCGTTATCGTCGCGTCGCTCGGTCTGCTGGGCTCTCTTATTGGTGCTGCTTCCGAAAAAACTGAGCTCCTTCGTGTGCTCATGGCCGTGTTTGGGGCGGGCCTCTTCGTCGGCTGTCTTGTCGCTGTCGCGGCTCTCTTTTCAAATACACCAACATCGGCGCTGGTCACACTCGGCGTCCTGAGCGGTGTCGGATTGGGGCTGCTTGTGCTTGCAGTGGTGCAACGACCCTGAGGTTGGGTACGCGAACCGCGTGCTCGTTGCGCCTCAATCGGATAAAAATGATCGCAACCAAGATCACGAATCAATCGAGAATCACTTGGATGCGCAACTCACTTCATCGTCTCCGTTCTCTCACCATTCGTCTGGCTAATAATGGGATCGTCTTATGACGTATAGCTCGCCGCGTAACTACTTCGTGCGCACACCTCGGCGCCGACTGATCACCGTCACGCTCTTCGGTGTCGGGTGCGTGTTCTTCGGGCTGAATCGCCTTGACACACTGTGGCTGCGAAGGGATGAGCACCCGGTGGAGATGTTCGCCTTCCTTGTTGGTCTCGGATTAGGGCTGATCGGATTCCCTCTCTTCTTGTATTTGCGTGGCAAGGGAGGAAATACGAAATCTGCGGGATCCAGTCTTCTGGCAGTACTCGCGCTGCTGATATTTATTGGCGTGCCCAGTCGATACACGCACACATTTTTTGGTCCCGCGAAGTGGCAATTGGCGGGTGATGGCGTGACGACAGCGCTCGGAGTCTTGATCATTGTGGGCCTGAATTCCAGTCCGCGTTTCCGTGCGAGGCTTCAGATTCCTGCGGGGCCGCCCTCTCGGTGGGAGGAAGGCCGAGCATCGACGGGTGAGGCGCCCGCGTCGGACGTGGCTGGCTCGGGACCGTTCGAGTGGTTGGCTACAGCAGAATTTGGCATCGGGCTTCGGGGCTACAACACCAACGAGGTCGACCGCTTCATTGAGGATGTGATTTGGCGATCACAGAACGGCTCTGTCACCGCACACGAGCTCCGGGTGCAGGAGTTTCCTCTCGTGCTCAAGGGATACAACATGGACGACGTCGACCAAGCCTTGGAGCGGGCGGCCAACCAACTCGCGAGTGACTAGGCCGCGACATCTGTGTTGTTACGAGAGCGGTTGCCAGAGTTCGACACGATTGCCGTCGACGTCGTGAGTCCAGGTGAACAGTCCGTATTCCTCGGTGGTGATCTCGTCGCACTCGACTCCTCGCGCCACGAGTTCGCTGCGGAGCTCGACGAGATCATCGACGCGAAAGTTGATCATGACGTTCTGCCGTTCGGGCGCACCGATGTAGGTGCTCGCAGCGGGAAAGACAGCGAGCACGCTATAGGCGTCCGTCGTGTCGGGAATGATCGCGACGTGCGTGACGTCAAATGTCACCTTCAAATTCTCGCGGTACCACGTGGCCAGACGTTCGGGGTCAGTAGACCTCAGAAAGACGCCTCCAATTCCGGTTACCGCTGCCACGTGGGGAGCGTAACGCGACCCAGGACTCTCGGTAGTGTTCGCAGCACGTGGGCGTGGGAGACGTGATGAATTATTTCTATATCGCGCTCATCATCTTTGGCGTCAATCTGATGCCCGCCTTTGGGCCACCGACGTGGACCATTCTGGTGTTCGCCCATCTTCGCTGGGGACTCAATCCCGTGGCCCTCGTTCCCCTCGGCGCGACGTGCGCTGCCGGCGCCCGTTACCTCCTCGCGCTGGCGTCGAGGAAATTTGGTCAGAGACTGCCGCAACGAGTGAAGGGCAACCTTGAAGCCGCCAATGACTATCTCAGTCAGCGCAAGAAGAGTATGTGGGTGCTCTTCGGTGTCTTCATTATTTCGCCGTTGCCGTCCGCACAGATGTTCGAGGCGGCCGGACTGCTCGATCTCAATCTCGTGATGGTGACGACCGCCTTCTTCTTCGGTCGGCTGATCAGCTATTCGTTCTATCTCTCGGTGTCGACCTACGCGCAGTCCCACCTCGAGGGACTTTTTGGTGGCGCATTCTCCTCGGCGGGTGCGATCATTCTTGAGGTCGTCATGATCCTCGTGGTCGTCGCTCTGCCATTCATCAAGTGGCGACGGACGACGCCGGCGGCTTAGGCGTTCGCCGCGTCGGCTACGAGTAGGCGCACGACGTGAGCGAAGTCGTCGGAGCGTTCGCGCCAATTGGCGTATGCGCCAAAACTCGGCGCCGCGGGGGAGAGTAGGACAACGCCGCCCTCAGGTAACGAGGTCCGCGCCGCTCGCACGGCAGCGTCCATGGATGCCGCAACGAGCACCTCAGCGTGCGACGCGTGCAGGGTGTCCGCGATGCGAGCGCCGGCCTCGTCCATAACCACCACGACGGTTCGGCGGGTGCGAGCGGTGAGGGCAACGGCCAAAGGCTGGTAGTCGACGCCTCGATCGAAGCCGCCGGCGATGAGTGCCACATCGTCGTCAGCGAAATGGTCGAGAGCGGCGATGGTGGGCAGGGGAGCGGTGGCGAGCCCGTCGTCGACGTACGTGACGCCATCAGCCCGCGCGAGCACGGTGAGTCGGCCGGGCAGTGGCTCGAAATTCTGTGCCTGCTCCCGCACCACGTTCGCGACGTTGCTCATCGGGCGGCGGGTCACGTGCCCAACGACCGCGAGAGCGAGGGCGACGTTGCGCACGTTGTGTTCGCCGACGAGACCCAGCGCGTTCGTGAGACCCTCATCGTCGGTGTCCACGAACGTGACGTGACCACCCAATTGGTGACTTTCGTCGTGTAGCGACATGTCGTTGGCGACGAAAGTGTCGTGGTCGTCGGATAATCGCGTCAGCGAGAGTTTGTCCGCTCGGTACTGCGCGAGGGTGCCGTGCCAGTCGAGGTGGTCCTCACCGAGTGAGGTGACGACCACGGTGGCCGGCGACGTTGTCAGATCGACCGCCTGATAACTCGAGACCTCGAGCACGATCCACCGGGTGGCGGGGAACGCCGGATCATACGGTGGCCGGCCGATGTTCCCGGCACTCTGCGCGTCTTCGCCGAGACACTGAAGAAAGAATGTGATCAACGACGTCGTCGTGGACTTGCCCTTGGTTCCCGTCACCGCGATGACGTGATCGCGATCAGCGTCAGCGAGCCAACAATTGAGCGCACTCGTGACGGTCACGCCCACGTCGTCGAGTAACAGAACGTCGGCACGTCGTCGCGGAATTCCGGGTGACTTGAGAACCACCTCGCAGGTACGAAGAAGGTCGAGTCCCCCGTCGTCACTCGCTCGCACGTCGTCGCGAGTGGGGTGATCGTCGACCAGCACGATGTCGTCCGTCACGCCCTCGAGGCGGGCTGCGACCGCGCGGCCCTCGACGCCGACGCCCCAGATACCGACGCGTCGCCCCGAGAGATCAGCGAAGCCAAGCGGCCGGGACACGGCTCTCCCCCAGTGGTTGGAGCAGCTCTGGCAGGCTGACGTCGGTACTTACCAGAGAAGCGAGTTGGCGCACATTGTCAACATCGCGCCAGGCGGGATCATCAGCGAGGGCGCGCAAGGCCACCGAGCATTCGCCCGGGTCGCCGACGCATTCAAAGGGCTTGCGCTCGTCCCCGAGACCTACGAGGGTGCGCAGTTGCTCGAAACGGGCGGGATCCGACGTGGGCTCGACGCCCAGAGCGGCCCCGAGCTGTGTGCGAGGCACGAAAGGTGCGAGCACGAGGGCGATGAAGACGCACTTATCGCACTCGCCGCACCAGTGTGCCGCACGTCGATTGACGTCCTGGGCGAAGGCGCGATTGCAACTACGAAATGTCGTCAGGTAGTCCGGCAGCGCGGCGAAACGTTCAGCCACCCATAGTTCACTGCGGTTGCGCAGGAAACTCGCCACGTGCACGCCGTCGCCCACCGCGGCGGCGACGGCGTCACCCACGAGCTTTTCGGCCGACCACGATTTGCTCCACTGATGATTGATGTCGCGACCTCGCCACACGAGGTTGGGCACCGATGCGGAGTGTTCGTTGCTCATGACGACGCCTCCACGTTGGTCGGCGACGGCCGCGACGACGGCCAACATCGTGACCATCGCGGTGACGGGAACGTGGCCGTTGAAGAACGACGTGTCCCCGCGCACTATCTGGCCGTCCAGCGTGCGCGTGGCTCGCAGAATGGGACGTCCGGTGAGCGCGGCGGTCGCCTCCAGCGGCGCGAAGCGACCCGAGGGCGGACTCATCACGAAGAGACTCTGATCAAGATCCTCAGGCAAGGACGCGACCGTCACGACCGAGTCAATGCCACCACCGAAGGGCGTCACCACTCGACGCGGATCAACGGTGGCGGGTCGGAGGGGCGCGTCGTGTCCGCCGACGAACGTCACGTCGTCGAGCGGCAGATCGTTGCGGTACGAGAACTCACCGAGGCCGTCGAGAAGGGCGGCAGCGAGGAGGGATCGACCCGACCCCGTGATCACGGTCTCGCCGAGATCCACGACGGGAGGAGCCCCCGCTTTGTAATACGACAGACCGGCCAAGAGAAACCAGAGTTCTCCGACCGCTCGCACCTCGGGTCGGTCCAGCGAGGGAACGCCCTCGAAGGTCACGGTTTCGACGAAACGACGGTCGTCCAGTGCGTAGGTTGCCTCGAGAGTGTCGCTCGAGACGTCAAGACTGAGATACGAAAAGACGTCCGCTCGCTGTTTCACGTCGCGGCTCGTTTCCACACTCCGTCATGCTACGGCCACCTCGCCACGAGGGCGAAGCGTCCGCACGGTCGTTCCGCTCGATCACTGAAGAAAACGTCGCCACCGTCGGTGCACGCCGTAGCGAGCGTGACGTGATCACCTGCGACACCAACCTCGAGTAATTGGTAAAGCGCTACTCGTCGCAGGTCAACGCGAGAGCGGTCACCGACGTCGTCGCGGACTGCTCCCTCAATGTCGGCGAAGTGCTGGGCTACTTCCGGACCGACTTGGTAACCCTCGGCGGAAATGGACGGGCCCACGCCCACTCGCCACTGCTGGGGATCGCCACCCACTTCTCTCGCTGCGGCGGCGATGACTCCCGCGGCGAGTCCGCGCCAACCCGCGTGGATGACGGCGAGCCGACGAGTGGTGGGACTCGCGATCACGAGCGGAACACAATCGGCGACCAGGATGGCGGCCGCGTGGTTCGGACCGTCAACGACCAGCGCGTCCGCTTCGGTGGCGGGATCTGCGTATTCGACCGACGCGACGTCGGCTCCGTGAACTTGGCGGACAATCGCGAGACGCTCGGGAGCGACTCCGACGGCAGTCGCCACGCGGCGTCGATTTTCTGTGACGGCCGCGACGTCGTCCCCCACGTGGTCTCCAAGGTTGAGCGCCGCGTAGGGACCGACGCTCACGCCTCCGAAGCGATCGGTCACGAAGGCGTCCACACCGAGAGCCGCGAGTGAGGAGAAGACGTGGACGGTGAGAGCGCCTCGCGAGGAGACCTTCAATGAGGACTCGTGAGCCACGTGGGGAAGCGTACTGCCGTCGTGTCTCGTAAGTTGATGCCGTGCCCGACGTCGCGACGCTGCTGCTCGACTGTGCGTTTCCTCCGGCGGGCTCCGTGGTGGACGTGGCGGTCTCGGGAGGGGCTGATTCAGTGGGGTTGGCCCTCTTGGTGCACGCCGCCCAACTGCGAGCAACGGTTCATCACGTCAATCACCACACGCGACCCACATCCGATCGCGATCAGGAAGCAGCGCGTGTCGTCGCCGCTTCCCTCTCGTTTCCTTTCGTGTCGTACGACGTGAGCGTTCCTTCGGGTGGGAATTTCGAGTCGCTCGCCCGCGCCGAGCGAAGAGCCGTGTTGCCCCGGGGGGCTTTGACGGGACACACGATGGATGACCTGGCGGAAACCATGTTGATCAATCTGTTTCGCGGGACCGGTCTCGACGGTTTGTCCCCCATGGTGGGAGACCCGACCAAACCTCTGTTGCGGCTACGTCGGGCCGATGTGCGCGAGATGGTGGTGGCGGCCGGGGCCCACTTTGTCGACGACGAAAGCAACACGGACGAGAAGTATTTACGCAATCAGATTCGCGCGACGACTCTGCCTCTATTGAATGACACCGCTCGTCGCGACCTGGTTCCCCTCCTTGCGCGCCTCGCACACGTGGCCGGGGACGACCGCGCCTACCTCGACGAACTGACCGCACCTCTTCGTGAGATGTCGATTGACGAGGTCAGCTGTCGTGACTTGCGCACCTGGCCCCCGGCGCTGTTACGCCGTTGGCTGCGATTCCATTTGCGCTCCGTCGACGCCGGCGACGGTGAACACCCACCGTCGGCTGACGAGATCGATCGGGCACTCGCGGTCGTCCACGGTGACGTCGTCGCCACGCAGTTGTCGGGGGGTCGCCGGCTGCAACGTCGCGATCAGCACCTCTCATTAATCTCGGAGTGACCCACTACGCTGGCCTCGATGACTGCCGACAACTCCGCCCACGTCGTTCCGTCGTGGGCCGCCCACGAGATCGGCGAGACGATCATTTCCCCCGATCAGGTTTCCTCCCGGGTACGGGAACTGGGTGCGGACATTACGCGTGACTACGCGGACAATCCGCCGCTGCTCGTCGGAGTGTTGAAGGGCGCCATGGTCTTCATGAGCGATCTCATTCGTGCTATTGAGCTGCCCGTCGACGTGGACTTTATGGCCGTGTCCTCGTACGGGGCATCGACGAAGTCGAGCGGGGTGGTGCGCATTGTCAAGGATCTGGACGCCGAATTGTCGAATCGACACGTGCTGATCGTCGAGGACGTCGTCGACACGGGACTCACCCTCAATTACTTACGTAAATATCTCGGCGCGCGAAAGCCTCTCAGCCTCGAAGTGTGTGCGTTGTTGTTCAAAGAAGAGATTCAGCGTGTCGAACAGGACATTCGGTACATCGGATTTTCGATTCCCGCCGATTTCGTGGTGGGTTACGGACTCGACGTCAACGAGCGCTACCGGAATCTTGGTGGTGTCTACAAGTTCACGGGTGAGGCGTAGTCGTGGTGGACCGCGAGCGCGTCCAACGCGCCGTACGCGAACTCCTCGAAGCGATTGGCGAAGATCCTCAACGTGACGGTCTCGTGGAAACCCCACGGCGGGTTGCGGATATGTACGCCGAGTTGTTTGAGGGAATCGAAGCCGAACCGGGTGAACACTTGCGCGTGACCTTCGAAGCCGGTCACGACGAGATGGTGATGGTGCGCGACATTCCCTTCACCTCGTTGTGCGAGCATCACCTGGTTCCCTTCATGGGGTACGCGCACGTCGCGTACCTGCCGTCGACGGAAGGACGCATCACGGGTCTGTCGAAATTGGCTCGTCTCGTTGAGGGCTACGCGCGTCGTCTACAGGTGCAAGAACGCATGACCACTCAGATTGTCGAAGCCATGGAACGCGAGCTGCACCCGCGAGGTTCGATCGTGGTGATCGAAGCGGAGCACTTCTGCATGTCGATGCGGGGCATCAAGAAGGCCGGCGCGACGACCGTCACTTCGGCCGTACGCGGACTATTTCGCACCGACGCCGTGTCGCGCGCCGAAGCACTCGAATTCATTCATCAGCGTCGAGTTCGATGACCTCGTCCGTCCAGGTCATGGGCATCGTCAACGTGACGCCCGATTCGTTTTTCCCGGATGCTCGCACCGAAAGCATCGCGGACGCCATCGCGCGCGGCCAGGAGCTCTTTGACGTCGGGGTCGACGTGGTCGACGTCGGGGGTGAATCGACACGTCCCGGCGCTGACGATGTCGCGGCCGACGAAGAGTGCGACCGAATTCTGGACGTCATTGCGACTCTCTCAGCGCGAGGAGAGGTATCCGTGGACACCCAGAAAGCCATCGTCGCGCGCCGCGCGGTGGACGCGGGTGCGACCATCATCAACGACGTGTCGTGCTCCCTCGCAGCCGTCGCTGGCGAATTAGGCGTTGGCTACGTGGCGATGCACCGACAGGGCGACAGCCGCACCATGCAGATTGCTCCCCACTACGACGATGTGGTCGCCGAGGTCCTCACCTTTTTGGACGAGGCCGCGCGCAGCGCGCGAGCGGTTGGTGTCGAGCGACTCTGGCTCGATCCGGGTATTGGGTTCGGGAAGACCTCCGAGCACAATCTGACGCTGCTCGCTCACACCGACCGATTTGCCGCCCTCGCCACGGAGCACGGAGCGGGGTTACTCATTGGTACGAGCCGCAAACGTTTCTTAGGTGAACTCGCCCCGGAATCGCTGCCGGTGCAAGAACGTTTAGAAGGTTCCGTCGCAACGGCGGCGTGGGCCCTCGCTCGGGGTGCAAGTATGGTCCGAGTACACGATGTGGGCGTAGCGGTACAGCTGCGAGATTTACTGCAACGTCCAGTCGAGGAGGTAACAGCGTGAGGGGGAAATGGGCGGCGGGCATTGAGCCGCGCAGTTTCACGTGGGTCTTCCGAGGTCGTCTCGCGGTCTCGGAGCGACCCGGTGGCTCCACGCTGGTCCACCGACGCGTTCGTCGCGACGAAGAACTGCTGTGGCTCAAACATCAGGGCTTCACTCGCATCATCTCGATCTTGCCGGCCATGCAGAACTTGGCGTCGTACAACGACCACGGCATCGCCGCGGGTCACTACGCGCTACGTCAGGGTCCCGACCAACGTGCGGTCCTACTCGCCTGTTACGAGGATCTCCACCAGGCGCTCGCGGGCGAGGACGTGATTTTGCTTCACGGGGATGAGGTCTCCGACCGACTACTGGGTCTCGTGGCGGGTTATTTGGTGTGGGCGGGACGCATTGCGTCCCCGACGACGGCGCTCGCGATGACCGAACGACTCTTTCGTCGTTCCATCGGTCCCGACGGCCGCACCCTGTTGCTCGAGTTGCCGGAGAATCACGCTTGAACGACGTCGTGGAGATCCGGGGTCTTCGCTGCAGCGCGATCGTCGGCGTTCTCACCGAGGAGCGCGACCGCGAACAGCCGCTCAGCTTCGATATCGATATCGAACGTCCCTTCGAGTCCGCGGCGCTGAACGACGACTTGACCAAAACAACGAACTACGCCGCGATCATCACGCTCACCTGCCAGATTGCGTCCGTCGGACATTTCCTCCTACTAGAGACCTTGGCGTACCGGGTGGCCAATGACATCTTGACGGCCGACGGCGACATCACGCGCGTGACTGTGGCCGTGCGCAAATTGCGCCCGCCGGTCCCCGAAGACGTCGCCACGGTCGGCGTGCGCTGCACTCTCGAACGGTGACGGTGCGCCGCGCGTTTCTCTCGCTCGGATCCAACATGGGTGATCGGGCGGCCCACTTGCGCACGGGAGTGACTCTCGTCGCGGGTGAGGACCCCTACCGCGTGTCACGGGTTTACGAGACCGAACCCGTGGGCGGCGTTCCTCAGGACGATTACTGGAATCTGGTTATGGAACTCACCACCACCGCCCCGCCCCGCGAACTGCTCCAGCGCGCCCAGTTGGCGGAGAGTGCCGCCCAGAGAACGCGCGAAGTGCGCTGGGGTCCTCGCACCCTCGACGTTGATGTTCTCCTCGTCGGCGATCTCGTCAGTGACGACCCCGAGATTCTCGTGCCCCACGCGAGAATGTACGAACGACTCTTCGTCCTAATTCCCTTGCGGGAGTTGGCACCCGACCTCGTGACGGACGACATGTTGACGGCTGCGGTCGGTGCGGTGCGCGCGTTGGATACACTCGGCTCGTTGGGCTAACGACGACCGGCACCCGAGTGGGCCGGAACGAAACGGGGCTGTTATGAAAATCACCATTGTGGGTGCTGGTCGCGCGGGCGGATCCTTTGCCGTCGCTCTCTCCGACGTCGGACATGACGTGAGCCTGCAACACCACGACGATCTCGTCATCGCGGACGCGACCGAACTCGTCCTTCTCTGTGTTCCCGACGACGCCTTGGCTTCAATCGCCGCATCGCTACCAAGAAGCGATCGCTATGTGGTCGCGCACTGCGCGGGTTCGCGAACCCTGGACGTGCTCGCCCCGCACACCCGTGTTGGTTCTCTCCACCCCCTCGTTCCGCTCTCGACGGTCGAAGAGGGAGCTCGTCGTCTTCGCGGCGCCGTCTACTGCGTCGCGGGCGATGACGTGGTGCGCGCGGTCGTCGACTCGCTCGGTGGACGTTCGTTCTCGATTGACGATGATCGACGTGCGGCGTATCACGCGGCCGCGTGCGTGGCCGCGAATCACGTGGTTGCTCTCCTTGGACACGTGGAGCGATTGGCGGAGGCGGCGGGTCTCGAACTCTCGGATTTTCTCTCCCTCACCACCGCGGCGCTGGCCGACGTGAAGGAACACGGACCGGCCGCGGCGTTGACCGGTCCCGCGTCGCGTGGCGACGTCGTCACCATTGACGCGCACCTGACGGCAATTCCTGAGTCCGAGCGAGCCACCTACGTGGCCCTCGCCGATGCCGCCTTCTCGCTGGCGGAACGACGCGCCACGGCTCCGCTGCACTGAACCGTGGAACAACTCACTTCGGTCGCGTCGTGGCGCGCCTTCGCGCGCGACGCGCGCGATCGTGGCGCCACGGTCGGTCTCGTGCCGACGATGGGCGCACTGCACGAAGGTCACGTGTCGTTGATGGAACGCGCCCAGCGCGATTGTGACGTCGTGATCGCGACGGTGTTCGTCAACCCTCGTCAGTTCAACGACCCGGAGGATCTTCGCCGGTACCCTCGGCCCCTCAGTGACGATCTCGCTCGCTGCGCCGCCCTCAGTATCGACGCGGTCGCGACACCGTCGACGGAAGAAATGTGGCCGGCGTACCCGGGTGCTACCGCGACCACGATCTCGGTGTCGGGTTTGAGTGACGACTTTGAGGGCGCCGGCCGACCTGGTCATTTCGACGGGGTCGCCTCGGTGGTCGCGAAACTGTTCACGATTACGGGCCCCTGTGTGGCGTATTTCGGAGAAAAGGACTTTCAACAGCTCGCCGTGGTGCGACAGATGGTCAGCGATCTCGCTTTCGACGTCACGGTCATTGGATGCTCCATCGTGCGCGAAAGCTCGGGTCTCGCGCTATCGAGTCGAAATGTCCGACTCTCGGACGAAGGCCGCGTCGTGGCGACGGGGTTCTCGCGCGCCTTGCAACTCGTGAACGACGGAACGCCACGCGACGCCGACGCCGTGCGGCGCGACGCGCGGGCGGTGCTCTACGACGCGGGCATTGACGTGGCCTACGCCGACGTCGTGGAGCCGGCGACCTTGCGGCGACGACGCGCCGACGAAGAGGGCGAGAGCCGTCTGCTCCTTGCGGGATTCGTCGACGGGGTACGACTCTTAGATAATGGAACCGTGCGGGTGCACGCAGCGAAGGGAGCCACCAATGTTGTTGGCCATTGACGTGGGAAACACCGAAACGGTGATCGGACTATTCGGCGAGGTCAACGAGGACGACGGCGGCCCGGGTTTCGGCCGTGCCCACGGCGAGCACGGTCTCGCGTACCACTGGCGTCTGTCGACCGTGCCCGAACGCACGCCGGACGAGCACGCCATGAACATCACCCAGCTCTTGGACCTCGAGGGCATTGATCTGCGCACGGCGGTCACCGGGATCGCCATCTCGTCGTCGGTCCCGACCGTGACGACGCAACTACGACGAATGGCTGGTCGCTGGTTCTCCGCGCTGCCGATCACGGTGCTCGGACCGGGCGTGAAGTCCGGCATGGCGATCCTCTACGACAATCCCCGCGAAGTCGGAGCCGACCGCATCGCCAATTCCGTCGGCGCCTACGACCTGTACGGCGGCCCCGCCATCGTGGTGGACCTGGGGACCGCGACGACCTTCGATGTGATTAGTGCGAATGGCGAGTACCTCGGCGGAGCCATTGCGCCGGGAGTCGCCATCAGTCTGGAAGCGCTCTACAGCCAGGCCGCCGCTCTGCGGTCGGTGGAACTCGTGGAGCCTCGTTCGGTGATTGGACGATCGACCGTCGAATCCATTCAGTCGGGTGTTCTCTACGGCTTCGCGGCCCAAGTGGACGGTCTCACCGAGCGCATCGTCGCCGAGATTGGTCCAGCGACGGTGATCGCGACGGGGGGACTCGCATCTCTCGTCGCCCCGCACACCAAGTACGTCCAACACGTCGCCCCGTGGCTCACTCTCCACGGATTGCGTATCGTTCATGAGCGAAACCATTCAGGAGACGCTTCGTGACCACGCCGTACAACTTTCCGCACGACACCTTCGCGGACGAGATTCACCAGCGATTCACGGACCTCGAAGCGGGCGGCGAGACGGGGGTCACGGTCGCCGTGGCGGGACGCGTCATGTTGTTGCGCGTGCAGGGCAAGTTGTCCTTCGGCACGCTGCGCGATTCGAGTGGAGAAATCCAACTCTTTGCCCTCAGCGCGGTGACCGAAAGTTTTGAGGATTTCACCAAGCTGCACCTGGGCGACTGGGTGGGAGTGACCGGTGAAGTCGTGCGAACCCGCAAGGGGGAACTGTCGGTCAAGGTCGCGACGTGGCAGGTGCTCGCCGAGGCGCGTCATAACTTCGGCGACAAGTGGGCGGGCATCAATGACTTCGACGTCCGATACCGCCACCGCGAGGCCGACCTGTGGGCCAACCCGGAGAGCCGTACCGCTCTCGCCAGTCGCAGCGGGGTGATCCGCTCACTGCGCGAACAGCTCTGGTCCCGCGGTTTCATGGAGGTCGAGACCCCCATGCTCAACTCCGTTCCGTCCGGGGCCGCCGCACGACCCTTCGTTACCCATCACAACGCCTTTGACGTTGATTTCTCCCTGCGCATCGCTCCCGAACTGTGGCTCAAGCGACTGGTGGTCGGCGGCTTCGAGCGGATCTTCGAAATCGGGCGTGTGTTCCGCAACGAGGGTGTCAGTCCGCGACACAATCCCGAATTCACGATGATCGAGTTGTACGTCGCGTACTGGGACGTCTACGACATGATGCGTCTCACCGAAGAGATCTGCGCCGGTGCGGCCGAAAGCGTTCTCGCATCGACGACCCTCACCTATCAGGAACGTCCTTTGTCCTTCGCGACACCGTGGGCTCGGCGCTCGATGGCGGACCTCGTGTCCGAAGCCGTCGGTGAAGACGTCTCGGTCCACACCCCGCGCGAGCGGCTGGTGACCTTGCTCTCGGAGCGCGGTGGCGAGGCGAATGAGGCGTGGGGCACCGGACGTCTCCTTAGCGAACTCTTTGAAGTGGCGTGCGAAGCGGACCTCTGGGAACCCATTTTCGTGACGGACTTCCCGCTTGAGGTCTCCCCGCTCGCTCGACGTCACCGCGACGACGATCTCTTGACCGAACGCTTCGAGGTCTACTGCGCGGGCCGCGAATTGGCGAATGGATTCTCCGAGCTCACCAATCCGGACGAACAGCGCAAGCGCTTTGAAGATCAGGCGCGACTCAAGGCCGCCGGTGAGGACGAGACGATGGAGATCGACGAGGACTACATAAAGGCGCTGGAGTGGGGTTTGCCTCCGACGGCGGGACTCGGAATCGGGGTTGATCGCTTAGCGATGTTGATCGCGGACGCCCCAAATATTCGAGAGATCATTGCGTTCCCGACGTTGAAGCCTTTGCGAGGCTGACGTATCAATTCGATCTTCTGCTTTCGAATGCCTCTCATGGACCTAAAGCACGCGTAGTTAGGATGCGTCTACCAACGAGGTTGCGAACTTCGCGAGGAGCTGCTCTTGAATCTGCGTACAAGAAGCACTAGGTGTCTAATCGGCGTACTCGTGATCTTAAGCGCATGGTCGGTGAGTACTTCGACGGCACATGCAAGCATTCAGACGTCGTCACCAACGCCAGCGCCGACGATGTCGACGAACGCACTGAATGGGTTGATCGCGCACGGCAGGCTAACGACCATGTCGTGTCTAACGGCAACAAACTGTGTCGCGGTCGGATCAGCAACTAGAGGCGCGTTCGTAGCGATCGGGAATCCTTCAAAGTGGACTCTGGCTCAACTGCGATACTTTCCGATCGACGTGGCGTCGGGGTCAACTTTGACTTTGACGACGTTGGAATGCTTGACATCGAGTTTTTGTGTGGGCTTCGGTCGAGATGGGAACCAACATCTCGTCACGATCGAAGGCGACCCCACGCAGTGGAAATCATCGAGCCTCCGATTGTTGAGTGGCCAAGCCACTGAAAATGCCGTCATCACGGGTATCTCTTGTGTGACGCAGACCTTCTGCGTGGCGGTTGGCTACTACGACCCATTGGTCGACGAAACAATTGCCATCGTAGGAAATCCAGCGAATTGGGACTATCAAGACTTTCGTTACGCGGCGCCCAATACGCCATTGTCCGCTCATTTTCAAGGCGCTCTGCGAAGCGTGTCGTGTGTGTCACAAACATCGTGTGTGGCGGTGGGGACCGACTCGAACTATCAACCACTCGTGCTGCAAGGCGATCCGATGACGTGGCCCACCACGGGATCTCGAGTTGTCGACCTGACTTCGACGAACCTGGGCGGGATGGATTTACAAGCGGTCAAGTGCACCAGCGCGATGGACTGCGTGGCTTTCGGTACGGCGGGGAGTGGCTTTGCTTCTTTTTCGGGCGACCCCTCGAGTTGGTCGAGTGGAACTGTTCAATCGACCGCGCTCGTATCGTCACTGGGCGGGGGAGCCTTGCTCGACTCCGCAATGTGCCCGACAATGAATTTTTGCGCAGGTATCGGGAGTGGAAACAACTATCAAAGGTTCTTCGTTTCGGGTGATCCCACACATTGGGAAAGTTCGACTGTGTCGTTGGAGTCGATCAAAGCACCGATCGGGAGCGGAAATTGGCAGATGGCGGATGTTTCGTGCGCCGACTCGACGATGTGTGCCGCCAGCGGCTTTAGCGGCACAGCGGAACCCCTCGTCCTTGCGGGCGCTCCGTCGCGCTGGAGCCAGGCGATTGCCAATGAAATAGTCCTACCGGGACGATATGGAGCGGCGCTTGGAACGATGTCGTTGAGTTGTTTCAACTCGACCTCGTGTTCCACTTTGGGCTTTGACGATCAAGGTGAATATGCCGAAGTGACCGGTAATCCGAAGGGCTGGGCGGCAGCAACGGCTCGGAGCATTCCGACCTCTGTTGCTACCAATAATTGGATCGCGTCAATATCGTGCGGTGCGGCGACGTCTTGTCTCTTCGTCGGAAGTTCTGCCGACAACGGTCTTCTCGTGCAGAGTGGTTCGCCAAATACGATCTCGGGCTCTACGTGGAAGAAGATCACCTTTGGTCCGGCGTTCGGGAGCAATGTGCAGCTCGGGGGATCATCGTGTGTTTCGGCGACGATGTGCGTTGTCGTGGGATACGCCGGGAATGGAAATGGGGTTGTGTACGCCGGCAATCCGACTTCCTTCAGTGCATCGCGAATTCGTCAAATTGTTGCTCCCTCCAACGCGGGGTCTTTGTTTCTTTCGTCCGTCGATTGCGCGAGCCTCACGTGGTGTGTTGCTGTCGGCGGAACTCAAAATGGACTCGCGGTGGTAAGTGGCAATCCCGCAACCTGGACGAAAGCGGACGTGCGCAGCATCGCATTTCCATCGAGCGCAGGCGGCGCTGAGTCAACGCAAGTAACGTGCGTGAGCACGTCGAATTGCGCGATTGTCGGTGGGTCGGTTCAAGGTAGCGAGTTCTCGACTACCGGGAATCCTGCGACGTGGACTTTGAGTCACATTCGATTTATTCACTTCGCACCGCTGGGTCAATCGTTATTTGTGAAGTCTCTGGCGTGCGCCACACTCAGCTCCTGTATCGCCGTCGGAAGCACGACGTCAGAAAATGTTTGGATATCGGCCGGGAATCCCGCCACTTGGACGTCGGCGCAGATGGTTACGCCATCGTGGGAGAAGACAATGTCGGGTGTCAGCAGTCTTGTCGTAAACGAGGTCGGTGGCACTTTTATCGTGATGGGGAGTTCGGACGCGGGTGTATTCGAGGTTTCGGCTCCTACGTTGAACTCGCTCGTGAAGTAGCGAGAACGCGGTGTCGCGGAAGTTGTGAACAGCCTTCCTGAAACCGAGAGGGCGCTCTAAGCGACCGGCAGATCCTCGACGAGAGAGGACACGAGGGCACCCAGGCCAGTGCGCAAGTCCGCCTCGGGGAGTTCTTCCAACGTGCGGTGCGCCTCAACGAGGTGTTCGTGGGTGGCGCGCAACGTGGCGGCCACACCGTCGGTCGCCACCACCATCTTGCGCGCTCGCTCGCGGTCTTCGTCATCGAGCGGTGAGCCCAGGATGTCGCGAAGCTCGTTGCCGATGTCACCGTCGCGCAGAGCAACGAGTACGGGAAGGGTGTAGATCCCCTCGGCGAGGTCCTGGCCGGCGGGCTTACCGAGTTGACCGTCGGTGGCCACGATGTCGAGGACGTCGTCGCGTAATTGGTAGATCATGCCGAACCGGCGACCGAACTCGGTGAGGGCTTCGACTTCGCTGGCGGGCCGCTGCGCGGTGAGCGCGCCGACGCGACAACTCGAGGCCATTAATGAGGCGGTCTTGCCCTCGATGGCCTCGTAGTAGTCGGCCTCGTTGCGCTCAATGGAAAACGACGTGCGCACTTCGGAGACCTGTCCGCGCGTTAACCACGCGAGCGTGCGGGCCAAGAGTCCCGCGATCTCGGTGCCGAGGTCGGCGGCGATGGCGGCGGAGCGGGCCATCAAGTAGTCACCGGCGACAATCGCGACCAAGTTGCCGTAGCGAGCGTTCACGGAGTCGACATTGCGTCGAATTTCCGCTTCGTCCATGACGTCGTCGTGGTAGAGCGACGCGAGGTGCATCAGTTCGAGCGCGACACCGCCGAGCAGATCATCTTGCGTCGCGGCGTGCGCACCACCCGTGGCCGAGGAGACGGCGAGTAATGGTCGAAGACGCTTACCGCCCGCGTAGATCAAATGTGTCGTGACTTGATCGAGGTATTCGTCACCAATGATGACGGAATCCGCCAAAAGGGTTTCGAGACGCGCAAGGTCTTTTTCTACAAGGGGCAGCCGGAGGTGATCGTGCGGATTCACTCCACCACCCTAGAACGCCGTAATACGTGGTCAGGCGGCCGAGAAGGAAAGCGCGCTCTTCACCGTTACACTCAGGATTGAACCAACGGGAGGTTGGCCTTGTTCGAACGCTTTACAGACCGTGCCCGCCGAGTGCTCGTCCTCGCGCAGGAAGAAGCTCGTGAGCTCAATCACGCCTTCATCGGAACCGAGCACATCCTGCTCGGGCTCATCCGTGAAGGTGAAGGAGTCGCCGCGAAGGCGCTCGATGCCCTGGGCATCACGTTTGAGGCCGTCCGCGAAAAGGTCGAAGAAGCGATTGGCACCAACACCAACCCCTCGCCCGGATCTCCCCCCTTCACCCCTCGGGCGAAGAAGGTCCTCGAATTGTCGCTGCGCGAAGCGCTGCAACTCGGTCACTCCTACATCGGCACCGAGCACATGCTCCTCGGCCTCGTTCGCGAGGGTGACGGCGTGGCCGCTCAGGTCCTGGTGCAAAGCGGGGCCGATCTGGCCCGCGTGCGCCAGCAAGTGATTCAAATGATGTCGGGTCAGCCCGGCAAGGACGCCAACGCCGCGGCCGGCCCCCAGGGCAAGACCGAAGGCGACGCGTCAAACGGTTCGGCGGTGCTCGATCAGTTCGGCCGCAACCTCACGCAGCTCGCTCGCGAGGGCAAGCTCGACCCGCTGGTCGGACGCGAAAAGGAAATCGAGCGCGTGATGCAGGTGCTCTCGCGTCGCACCAAGAACAACCCGGTGCTCATTGGTGAACCCGGCGTCGGCAAGACCGCCATCGTTGAGGGCTTGGCGCAGCGTGTCGTGGCCAATCAGGTGCCCGTCACGTTGGCCGACAAGCAGATCTACACCCTCGACCTCGGAGCTCTCGTCGCCGGTAGTCGCTACCGAGGTGATTTCGAAGAGCGCCTGAAGAAGGTGCTCAAGGAAATCCGCACCCGCGGCGACATCATCTTGTTCATTGACGAGATCCACACGCTGGTGGGCGCGGGTGCCGCCGAGGGTGCCATTGACGCCGCCTCGATCTTGAAGCCCATGCTGGCGCGCGGCGAACTGCAGACCGTGGGCGCTACCACGATCGACGAATACCGTAAGCACATCGAAAAGGACGCCGCCCTCGAGCGCCGATTCCAGCCCGTCAAGGTGGAGCAGCCGTCGGTGGCCATGACCATTGAGATCCTGAAGGGTCTGCGCGAGGTCTACGAGGAGTTCCACGCGGTCACCATCACCGATCAGGCTCTAATCGCCGCGGCGAACTTGGCCGATCGCTACATCGCGGACCGTTTCCTACCGGACAAGGCCATTGACCTCATTGACGAAGCGGGTAGCCGTCTACGAATTCGTCGCATGGACGCGCCCCCGGCTCAGCGCAAGTTGGACGAAGAGATTCTCCGCTTGCGAGCGGACAAGGAGTCCGCGCTCGAAAAGGGTGCCCTCGAACAGGCCAAGCGTCTCGAAGAGCAGGAGCGCGAGGCCATCGCGAAGAAGGAAGAGCTCGACGCGACCGCCAAGGCCGCCGGAGCCAAGACCTTCGACGTAGTCGATGAAGAGACCATCGCCGAAGTCCTGGCGAACTGGACCGGTATTCCCGTCTATCGCCTCACCGAGGAAGAGACGTCGAAGTTGCTTCGTATGGAAGAAGAACTCCACAAGCGCATCGTGGGACAAGAAGAGGCCATCAAGGCTCTGAGTCGCGCGATTCGTCGCACGCGAGCGGGCCTCAAAGACCCGAAGCGCCCGGCGGGATCGTTCATCTTCCTCGGTCCGACCGGTGTCGGTAAGACCGAACTCGCCAAGACGCTGGCCGAGTTCCTCTTTGACGACGAGGACGCGTTGATCCAGCTCGACATGTCCGAGTACATGGAAAAGCACACCGTGAGTCGCTTGGTCGGTTCGCCCCCGGGCTACGTCGGGTACGACGAAGGTGGTCAGTTGACCGAAGCCGTCCGCCGCAAGCCGTTCTCGGTGGTTCTCTTCGACGAAGTCGAAAAGGCGCACCCCGACGTCTTCAACACGTTGCTGCAGATTCTCGAAGACGGTCGCTTGACCGACGCGCAGGGTCGCGTCGTGGACTTCAAGAACACGATTCTGATCATGACCTCGAACCTCGGCACGGCCGACCTGCGTCGCGCGTCCATTGGTTTCGCCAAGGGCAGCGAGGCGGCGACGCACGAACGCATGAAGGAGAAGGTGCACGCCGCTTTGAAGGCGCACTTCCGTCCGGAGTTCTTGAACCGCATCGACGACACGATCGTCTTCCACGAACTGACCAAGCCTGAAGTGATCTTGATCGCCGACCTCTTCATCCAGCGTCTGCGCGAGCAGCTCTCGGTGCAGGGACTCGGACTCGAGTTGTCGGCGGGCGCCCAGAGTTTCCTTGCGGATAAGGGCTACGACCCCGAACTGGGTGCGCGACCGCTGCGTCGGGCGATTCAGACCTACGTCGAAGACGTGCTCAGCGAGAAGATTCTGTTTAAGGAATTCCGCGCGGGCCAGACGATCGTGGTGGACGTCATCGAAGGCGATGACGGTCCGGCACTGTCGTTCGATGCCGTCGAGGGACTTCCCCCGTCGGTTGACTTCGACGCCGCGCCCAGCGCGTAGTCGTCACACGCTCGCTTTAGCGTGTCGATGTGAGTCGCACGTCGTCGAGTTTCCTATGCGCGGAGTGCGGCGCCACGTCCCCTCGATGGGCGGGTCGCTGCCCGTCGTGTGGAGCGTGGAATTCCATTAGCGAAAGTGCGGTGGTGCAAGCCACCCGCAAGGCGTCGTCACCCATGGACGTCACGGCACTTCACGAAGTCGGCGACCACGCGAGCGGTCACCGTTCGTCGGGCGTCGGCGAGCTCGATCGCGTGCTCGGCGGCGGGTTGGTTCCAGGATCGACGACTTTGCTGTTCGGTGAACCGGGAATCGGAAAGTCCACCCTCGCGTTGATGGCTCTTCGCGCCCACGCGCAACGTGGTGAGAACGTATTACTCGTCGCGGCCGAGGAATCTGCGGAACAGGTCGCGCAGCGAGCTCGCCGACTCGGCGACGTTCCAACTGGTCTCAACGTGGTCGCCACGTCGGACGTCGCGGCGGCCGCGGCCACGTTGACGAAGCAGTCGCCCGCGCTCTGCGTCGTGGACTCCGTCTCCGCGATGGTGGATGACTCCCTCGGCTCGGTCGCTGGTTCGGTCACCCAAGTGCGCAACGCCGCCGAAGTTCTCTGTGGAATTGCGAAACGCACGGGGGTTGCCCTGATCCTGGTCGGCCACGTCACCAAGGACGGCGAGCTCAGCGGACCACGCGCGTTGGAGCACCTGGTGGACACGGTGATTCGAGTCGACGGGGACCGCAATGGTCCCTTGCGACTCATTCGCGCACTCAAGCACCGCTTCGGTCCGACCGGCGAAGTTGGTCTCTTGGAAATGGCGGGCGACGGGCTGCGAGAGGTGCCGGACCCGTCGGTCTCCATGCGCGGCCCCGCTCTCGACGTGCCGGGTGTCGTCTCGACGGTCATCACGGACGGGTCGCGTTCCATGGTCGTGGAGATCCAGGCTCTCGTGGCCACGGGATCCGGGTCGCCTCGCCGGGTTGCCCACGCGGTCTCGTCCCAACGACTCTCGCTGCTTCTCGCGGTGCTCGAGGCACGCTGCAACGTGGACGTGAGCGGCAGCGACGTGTTCGCGACAACGGCCGGTGGTCTCCCCGCCGTGGAGCCGGCGGCGGATCTCGCCATTGCGTTAGCCGTCGCGTCAGTCGCGAAAGGTTTTTCTGTTCCCCGGGAGTGGGCGGCGCTCGGGGAAGTGGGTCTCGCGGGCGAACTGAGAAGCGTGGGTGGCCTCACGCGCCGAGTGAGGGAATTGGCGCGTCTCGGCGTGACCACGGTTCTCGTGCCGTCGAGTGGCGACATCGACGATGTTGACGGAATTGTGGTGCGCCGTTGCCAGTCTTTATCCGAGGCGTTAGCCGTTGTCACGGCTGGATAAAGGCGCTCCAAACGAAAAGTCAAAAAGTGCGGTAGAATGGGAAACCCCCAAGCGCCAACATCGGCGTTTTCCCCTTTCTAGGAGCACTGGTTCATGACCGCTCGGAAGTACAAGAAGGGTGACCGTTTGGTCTACCCGCACCACGGAGCCTGCGTCGTCGAGAAGGTTGAAAAGAAGGAAGCCTTCGGCCAAAAGCAGGACTACCTGAAGCTCAAGGTCGCCTACACCGATCTCACATTGATGGTCCCCGTCGCCAACGCGGAGTCCGTGGGTCTTCGTGATGTGATCAACGACGAGGAAGTCGAAGAAGTCTTCGCCGTGTTGCGCAAGAAGGAAGCGCGCATGCCGACCAACTGGTCGCGCCGCTTTAAGAACCACTCCGAGAAGCTGCGCAGCGGCGACATCTATCAAGTCGCCGAAGTCGTGCGGAACCTGTCGATCCGTGACAAGGACAAGGGACTGTCGGCGGGAGAGAAGCGCATGCTGACGCGCGCTCGGCAGATTTTGGTGTCCGAGTTGACCTTCGCGTTGAACGTGGACGAACAGGCGGCCGAGGAAAAGCTCGCCTCCGTCCTTCCGTAGCGATGCGTGTCGCCGCCGTCGTTGTGGCGGGCGGTCGAGGCGTTCGCTTCGGTGGTCCGAAGCAGTTCGCACCCTTCGCGGGTGCGACGATCGCGGCGCACAGCGTCGCGAATGCTCACCACGTGGCTGAACTGGTTGTGCTCGTCGTGCCTTCTAGCTACGACGGCAGCGGCGAGGGCGCTGATCTCGTGGTGACCGGAGGCGACACCCGTTCCGCGTCCGTGCGCGCGGGCCTCGCGCACTGTGGCGACGCGGACATCGTCGTGGTTCACGACGCCGCCCGACCGTTGGCGTCCCCCGAACTCTTTCGCTCGGTCGTGGACGCCGTCGCCAACGGTGCCGACGCGGCTATTCCGGGACTCGCCATTACCGACACCGTCAAGCGGGTGGATCACGACCGTCCGTGGCGCGTCGCGGCGACCGTGCCGCGCGATGATTTGGTCACCGTGCAAACCCCCCAGGCCTTCCGCTCTGAGGCTCTGCTCGCCGCGCACGCCGCGGAGGGTGAAGCGACCGACGACGCGGCTCTCCTCGAAGAGCGCGGCGCCAAAGTGGTGATCGTGCCGGGGGAAGCCTCAAACCTGAAGGTCACCGAACCCCAAGATCTCGACCGCCTTCTGCGACTCGCGGACGGTGTCGAGTGAGAATCGGTCAGGGTATCGACGTCCACCGCTTCAGCAGCGATCCTCAGCGCCCGCTGTGGCTGGGTTTGGTGCATCTGGCCGGTGAACGAGGTCTGGAGGGTCACTCCGACGCGGACGCGGCCACTCACGCGCTGTGTGACGCACTCCTGGGTGCCGCCGGACTGGGTGACCTTGGTCGTCACTTTTCTGATCGCGACCCCGCGCACAAGGACGTGCCGTCGCTGCGACTTCTCGAGCAGACGCTGATTCTCGTCAATGAAGAAGGGCTTCGTCCCGTCTCGGGCGACGTCACCATCATCGCCGAGCAACCCAAGCTCGCACCTTTTATGTCCTCGATGGCGAGCAGCCTGAGCATGGTGGTGGGTGCGCCCATCTCGGTCAAGGCGACGACGACCGAAGGTCTCGGCGCCATCGGCCGCGGCGAGGGAATCGGCGCCAGTGCCGTCATCCTGTTGGAGGAAATCTCATGACCCCGCGACCCGCTCCTCGCTCGAAGGGTGTTCCGCCGCGGCGTCCGCCCGCTCGCGGCGCTCGTCCCGATGCTCCACGTCGCAACACCCCCGAAGGTTTAGGTGGTGAACAAGTGGAGGGTCGTCAGGCGGTCCTCGAGCTGTTGCGCGCCAAGAGGCGCAACGTTCGCCGCATTCTGATCGCCGAAATGCTGGATCCGGCGGCCATCTTGGACGAAATTGAAGATCTCGCTCGTCGCGTGCGCGTGCCGGTGCAATTCGTCTCACACGCGCGACTCGACCGCGAGGCTCGTACCGAAGGTCACCAGGGAGTCGTGGCCTTCGCCGAAAAGTTGCGTTCCGTCGCGCTCGAAGACGTCATTGAGGGCCACCCCTTCTTGCTCGTCGCCGACGGCGTCACCGACCCTCGCAATCTCGGGGCGATTTTGCGGAGTGCCGACGGCGCGGGCGTGACCTCGGTCGTCCTTCCCCGCCACCGCTCCGCGCGCATCACCCCCGCGGTCACCAAGACGGCGGCGGGCGCAGTTGAGTACCTGACCTTCGCGGAAGTGGGCGGTGTGCCGACGGCCATTGACCGGCTGAACAAGGCAGGGATTTTGACGGTGGGACTCGCCGGCGAAGCGACGGATTCTCTCTACGACCTCGATCTCGGCAGCGTGCCGGTGGCGCTGGTCGTGGGTGGCGAACAGAGTGGTCTGACGCCTCTCACTCGTAAGCGTTGCCAGGCCATCGTGTCGATCCCACAAATCGGTGCAATCTCGTCGCTCAACGCGGGCGTCGCGGCGTCGGTGGCGGCTTTCGAGGTAGCGCGTCAGCGCCGCGAACGCTCTCGCTGAACAACGTCGACCACGCGCCTACCGCACGGCACTATGACGCGTCCGCGTCGACCGACCATTGTTCGCTGAGGACTTCGGTGCACGCGGGACAGCGGCGCGCCTCGATCACGATGGCCGTGCGACAGGCCGGGCACGGCGCCACCGCGGGTGAGGCGTCACCGCCGAGTCCGAAGCGGCGACGCAGCGCGTTCATGGGCTTGACCACAAAATAAAACAGCGCGAAGGCGACCACGAGAAATGAAATCAACGCGTTGATGACTTCGCCGTAGACAAAGTCGCTGCCGTTGATCGTGAACTTCAGGCTGGAGAAGTCCACCTTGAGGATGGCGCCGATGATCGGCGTGAAGAGGTTCTTGACTACCGAATTCACGACCGCCGTGAACGCCGCACCGAGTGCGACCGCAATGGCCAGATCGACGGCGTTGGCGCGCAGGGCGAACTCTCGGAATTCCTTGAGGGAACTAGAGGGACCTTTGGGAAGACGCATGCGTCCATTCTGACCGACGGCGAGATGGTCCTCACGGTCGTGGACCGGTGGGCTGCTCGTCGGGTCGAGATCAACGCACGCCTCAAGGGGCAGAGGCTCCGGGTCCCATCTGCGGAAAGTGGCCGCAGATGGGTGGGACTAGTGCGTTCGGGTCGTGACGCTCACGGGCGTCGAGGGTGTGCCGGAATCTCGGGACGATTGCGCCACCACCGTGATCTGATATTTGGTGCCGGCACGCAGTCCGCTGACGGTGGCGTTCACGATCGATCCGGGGACCGCGGTCGTCCGGTACCCGCGGGCCGAACGCGCGATGACGAGATACGCGGTCGCGACCGGGCCTGAAGTGGGCGCGGTCCAGTTCACCGTCACCGACGAGTTCGTGCGCGTCACTCGGGTGACCACGGGGGTGCCGGGGAACATACCGTCACCAATGAGACGAACGATGCCGGCGGTGCCATCAATGACGTAGAAATTGCCGCTGGCCGGCACCGCGGCCAGGGCCACGTCGTCGCCGTTTTCCAGGTACGCGGTCAGGACGTTGTTGGTAGTGGCGTCGATCGTGACGAGGTTGCCATTGTGATCAATCACGTCGACGGTGTGATCGGTACTGTTCACCACCACCGCGGTGGGAGTGGCGGCAACGTTGACGACGTTGGTGACGAGATTCGTTTGTGTGTCCACGACCGAGACTGTGCCGGATGATGCGTTCGCGACGTAGACCTGGTTGCTGTCCGGACTGGCGGCGATCGACACGGGATCGTTACCGACGTTCACGGTGGTTGTCACCGTGTCCGCGGTCGGATTAACGACGCTCACCGTATCGTCGGTGGAATTGGCGACGTAGACCGCGTGCGGGTGGTCGCTCACCGCGACGGCAGAGGGTTGATTCCCGACGCGGATGCTCGCCGTGACCGAATCGGTGTGCGGGTCAATCACGTCCAGCGCACCATTGCTGGTATCGGTGACGTAGAGCGCACCACTCGTGTGGTCGACAGCAACACCCGAGGGAGTTCCCGGTAGTCGCACCGTGGCGGAAACTACCCCGGTCGCGCCGTTAATCACCGAGACGGATGCGTCAGTCCGGTTCGCGACGTAGATCTGATCTGACGAGTCGTTGACGGCCAGGGCAATCGGCCCACTGCCCACGCCGATGGTGGCCACCACCGCGTTGGTCGCGAGGTCGATTTGGGACACGGTGTCGTCGGCGAGGTTGGCGACGTACATTTGGTTGGTCGCCCTGTCCACCGCGACCGCGGAAGGGTGCGAGCCGACCGTGATCGCCCCACGAATTGTTCCGGCCACGGTGCTGACCGAAAACAAGGTTGAGCTCGTCGCACCACCGGCGTAGAGAAGTCCATCGGACTCGTCGATATCTACGGCGGTGGGAGCAAAGGGCGTAACGATCGTGCCGCGAAGCGCATTCGTCATACTGTCAATCTCTGTGATCTGGGCCACGTTCTTCGAAATCACGTAGACGTGGTTGCCCGTCTGATCGACCACCATCGCAATGGGGTTATTGCCCACGGTCACCGTCGCGGTGAGGGTGCGCGTGACGCCATTGATAACCGACAGGGTGCGTGACACATGATTCACGACGTAAACCGTGTTGCTACTGTCGTTGACGCCCACGGCGACGGGATCACTACCGACGGTGAGTGTCGACTCGAGCGCCCCGGAATTCTCGTCGAAGACCTCGAGAGCATTGGAGCCACCGAAGGTGGCGTAGATAGTTGACGTCGCGGTGTTAATGGCAAGACCAGTCATGCCGGCGGGGACCTTCACCGTACGCAGGACGCGCTTGGTCGCGCCATTGATCAAGGTCAGAGTGCGGCCCGTTGCGCTCGCCACCACGACGGTGTTGGTGGCAGTGTCCACCGTGAGAGCACTGGGGCGCGACGTCAAATGAAGAGCGCGGGTCACGGTCAACGAGGTGCCGTTGATGACGTCCAACAATTTCTGGGCGCCAATGGCCACATATTCGGTTCTCGTCGTGGGATTGCTCGCGACGGCGACCGGGTACGCGCCAACACGAATGTGCGTGAACACGGTGTTGGCTGATTCGTTGACGACGTTGACGAGGCGGCTGTGTTGATTGATGGCGAACGCCAGACCGACCGACGAGTCAAAGGCGATGCCCGTCGTGGTGCCCGTGAGCGTGATCGTGGCGGCATCGGCTGGCCCCGACACGAGCAAGGGAAGAGCGCTCACGCTCACGACAAGTGCCGTAACGACGGAACATCCGCGGGCGACGAGCCCATGTCTGCTGCGCTTCATAGGCTTCTCCCTTGGTGCGAAGACGAATGCTTCATACTCAAAATACCAGCGAGTCCTCGAACTTCCTCCGTTTCTTCGAGGACTCAGAGAACTTATGAACTCGTTGGCCACGTGGCTGGCTCGATCGAATGCCCTTGAGATGTTTCTGCTCAACACACTTCTCACGGCGATGTAGATCAGGCTGGGTTAGGAGATCCGCTGTGATGGTGAGCACCGACGTGGTTGGCAGAAGAGCCCCAATGATGTGGACCTGAACTATGAGAGCCGGTGGAGGGATTCGAACCCACGACCTGACGATTACAAATCGCCTGCGCTGCCAGACTGCGCCACACCGGCGTCATTGGAGTGCGTGTTGAGCGTGAAGCCCGCGTGAGCCGGTTCCAGACGGAAATGCACTCACAACTCCGTTGGGTGTCAATTATACGACGGACCTCCCGTGGGCTCACTTTTGCCGGCGTTTCCGCAACCGGTACGGGGCACGGGCGAAGGTCCGCATCGCGACTTTCGAAGTCGTGGTTATCGCTGGGTTCCTCGTACGAGTCGGCGCCGAGGTCGCATAATCATCGAGCAACGCCCGTCGCGGACTACTCGTGAGACCTAGGCTGTTTCGGATGACTGATGGCACCGCCGAGGGTGATTTCTTCGATACCGCCGACGAGTCTCCTCGCACGCGTGGCGGCGGATCGCATTACCAGCCGCGCCCGCAGATCGCCCTTCTCTTGCTGGTCCTGTTCGTGGGTTCGCTCATCCTTGTTGCCCACTACGTCTCTCCGGTGAGTGTGGCGGGACAACTACCCCCCGGCGTGACCTCGACTCTGCCGACAACGACCTTGCCGCCACAACACGTACCGCGTCAATCCGTTCGGGTTCAGGTCGCCAACGGCACCAGTGTCCCGGGTCTTGCGAAGACCTATTCCGACAACCTTCAAACGCTGAATTGGAACGTGCTGCCACCGGCCAACGGTCCTCGTGTCGTCGCCACCGAGATCTACTACCGACCCGGATTTGAGTGGGCCGCCGCCGAGATCGCTGGTCCCGTCAACGCGACCACGTCCGCGCTACGACCACTCGGCTCCGCAGCTCCTATTGCGAACATCGCGGGAGACGACGTCATTGTCATCCTCGGTCCGGACGCGGTCAAGAACTAATTAGTTGTCGGGGAGCGTGATCCCGAACCGGGTCAGTGCCGCACGCAGCACCTCCACCGACATGGGACGCAATTCCTCAATCGGTCGGTTTCGGTGTCGTCGAATTCCGAGGTCGACTTGGGCGATCGTGGAGACTCCAAAGGTGCGCGCCACGTCGATGAGGAGTGCAATTTCCACGCCGTAGGCGGATTCGAAACCAACTTTGGTGAACAGTTCACGACGTCCCGCGGTCTCTCCCGCGAGGGGCTGTCGAATCTCTCCGAGACCCGGAAATAGCAGGGACAAAATGGGGCGCGCGGCGAGTTCGGTCACGCGACCACCACCCGTGGGCATGTTGTGCAGAGGGCGCTCGTAGTAGGCCTTGACCAACTGAATGTGTGGCAATTCCAGCAGCGGCTGGACCAAGCGGGGTACGAAATCGATCGTCGTGTTGGTCACATCGGCGTCGAGGAAGACCACGAGCGAGCCGTGCGAACGCTCGAGTCCGTAGGCCATGGCCTCGCCCTTGCCCCCCGGCCCCTCGAGGTCGATGACGCGGGCTCCGTGGCGCTCAGCAACGGTGGCGGTGTCGTCGCGCGAGTGGTCGTTGACGACGATGACTTCATCCACAAATGGCGCGTTCCCGACGCGATAGTGGCGTACGGCGTCGAGGACGGCGCCAATCGTGAGGGACTCGTTCTGCGCCGGAATGATCACGGAGATCGTTTCATCGCCTTTGGCGCTCAGTACACGCAGCGCGTCGTAGTCGGCAGCGTTGAGCGACAGGGGGACGTCGGAAACGGACACGAACTCAGGCTAGGGGGTCGACGAGCGCGACTGCTCTTGACAGAGTGATCGGGCAGCGAGCAGAATGGAGCCCAACATCAAGAGCGACTGAGGGACGGGCCCTGTGAAGTCGCGGCAACCAGAGTGATCCAAGAGCTTCCCGCTCATCACACCAGGTGCCAAAGCCCGTGCGATGAAGAGGGAGATCATGAGTTTTGCCATTGGCCTCAAGTGCCGAGAATGCGGTGAGTCCTACGCCACGGAAGCGCGCTTTGTGTGCGACGTGTGCTTTGGGCCTCTCGAGGTGGACTACGACCTCGTGGCGGCCAAAGGTCACGTCACGCGTGAATCGATTGCGGCGGGGCCGCCATCCATCTGGAGGTATCACGACTTGCTGCCCGACCCGGGTGCGGCACCGGTCGACCTCGGGGCTGGGTGGACACCGTTGCACCGCGCCGACCGTCTGGGTGCGTTGCTCGGCATCAAGGATTTGTATCTCAAAGACGACACCCGCAATCCCACCGGTTCATTCAAGGACCGCGTTGTCTCCGTGGCCCTCTCGAGCGCTCGTCGACTCGGGTTCACGACGGCCGCGTGCGCGTCGACCGGTAATTTGGCGACCTCGGTTGCCGCTCACGCGGCCGCCATCGGGTGGCCCAGCGTGACCGTGATTCCTTCGGATCTCGAGAGTTCCAAGGTCGCGATGACGGCCATCTTCGGTGGCATCGTTCTCGGCGTCGAAGGAAGCTACGACGACGTCAACCGGCTGTGCGCGGAACTGGTGTCCGAGCATCCCGACTGGGCTTTCGTGAACGTGAACCTTCGGGCGTACTACGCGGAAGGCTCTAAGACACTCGCCTTCGAGATTGCCGAACAACTCGGGTGGCGCACACCCGATCAAGTGGTCGTGCCGGTCGCCTCGGGCAGCCAGCTCACGAAAATCGCTAAGGGCTTTCGCGAATTCGAAGAACTCGGACTGACGGAAGGACCCACTCCTCGGCTCTTCGGCGCCCAAGCGTCCGGCTGCTCACCCGTCGCCACCGCGTTCCGTGACGGCACCAACGTGGTGCGTCCGGTACGACCCAACACCATTGCTCGCTCACTGGCCATTGGGAATCCCGCCGACGGCCCCTACGTGCTGGACGAAGTGCACCGTGGTGGTGGCGACATTGGCTCGGTGAGCGACGAAGAGATTCTCGAATGCATTGGTCTGCTCGCTCGCACCGAAGGAATTTTCGCGGAGACGGCGGGCGGCGTGACCATTGCGTCGCTTCGCCAATTGGTGCAACGTGGATCCATTGACGTGAATCGACCCGTTGTGGCAATCATTTCTGGTCACGGGCTCAAGACCCTGGACGCAGTCGTGGATACCGCACGGGTCACTGCCACCATCTCGCCGTCGCTGGCCGACGCCGAAGCAGTTCTCGCATCCCTTTCGAACCAGGAGGTTTCCCTGTGAGTGTCATCGTCCGACTTCCGAGTCAATTGCGCAATCTTGTCGGCGGCGACGCTGAGGTCCAGGTGGAGGCCACCGACGTTCGCACGGCGATATGGGCAGTGGAGGAGAAATTCCCGGGTCTCGCCACGCGTGTGCTCGACGACGCCGGACAGATTCGCCGGTTTGTCAACGTTTTCGTGGCCGACGAAGACGTGCGATTCCTCGACGGGCTCGACACGGCACTCAGCCCCGGTCAGACCGTCTCGCTGGTTCCCGCCGTGGCCGGTGGTTGCTGCTAGCACTCCCGTATGGCGTCTGCTAGCACTCTCACGAGGTGAGTGCTAGAATTGCCAGTGCATCAATTCGAACGTGCTTGCACGAGGAGGAATGACAGTGGCGAAACTGATCAGTTTTGACGAAGAGGCTCGTCGCGCACTTGAGCGTGGCATGAACAAGTTGGCCGACGCCGTCCGCGTGACCCTGGGGCCGAAGGGCCGCAACGTGGTCTTGGACAAGAAGTGGGGCGCGCCGACGATTACCAACGACGGTGTCTCCATTGCGAAGGAGATCGACCTCGAAGACCCCTACGAGCGCATCGGCGCCGAGTTGGTCAAGGAAGTGGCGAAGAAGACCGACGACGTGGCCGGTGACGGTACCACGACGGCCACCGTTCTGGCGTGGGCCATGGTCCGTGAGGGCCTGAAGAACGTGGCCGCGGGCGCGAACCCGATGTCCTTGAAGAAGGGTATTGAGGCGGCCGTCGAGGCGGCAGTGGCGTCTCTGCACGATCTCTCCAAGGAAGCCAACACCAAGGAGCAGATTGCTCAGGTGGCCTCGATTTCTGCCGCCGACACCGAGATTGGTCAAATGATTTCCGAAGCCATCGACAAGGTGGGCAAGGACGGCGTCATCACCGTCGAGGAGAGCCAGACCTTCGGTATGGATATGGACCTCGTCGAAGGTATGCGCTTCGACAAGGGCTACATCTCCCCGTACTTCTCCACCGACACTGAGCGCATGGAAGCGGTCCTTGAGGACCCGTACATCCTGCTGGTCGGTTCCAAGATCGGCGCCGTCCGCGACGTGCTGCCGGTATTGGAGAAGGTCATGCAGACGGGACGTCCGTTGGTCATCGTGGCCGAGGACATCGAGGGCGAGGCTCTCGCCACGCTCGTGGTCAACAAGATCCGCGGCACGTTCCGTTCGGTTGCCGTGAAGGCGCCGGGCTTCGGTGAGCGTCGCAAGGCCATGTTGCAGGACATCGCGATTCTGACCGGTGCCACCGTGATCTCCGAAGAGGTGGGCCTCAAGTTGGACAACACGACCATTGAGTTGTTGGGCACCGCCCGCAAGGTCGTCGTGACCAAGGACGAGACCACGATCGTCGAAGGTGCCGGTTCGGATGACGACATCAAGGGTCGGATCGCGCAGATCAAGGCCGAGATCGAGAACACCGATTCTGACTACGACCGCGAAAAGCTCCAGGAGCGCCTCGCCAAGTTGTCCGGTGGCGTGGCCGTCATCAAGGTCGGCGCCGCGACGGAAGTCGAGCTTAAGGAAAAGAAGCACCGCATCGAGGACGCCGTCTCCACGACGAAGGCCGCGATCGAAGAGGGCGTTGTCCCCGGTGGTGGCGTGGCGTTGCTGCGCAGCCAGGCGCGCATTCTCGAAGCCGCGGACAAGCTTGAAGGCGACGAGGCAACGGGTGCCCGTATGGTCGCTCGTGCCGTCGAAGAGCCCCTCAAGCAGATCGCCGTCAACGCCGGTCTCGAAGGTGGTGTCATCGTCGACAAGGTGCGTAACCTGCCGAACGCCACCGAGGGTCTCAATGCCGCAACGGGTGAGTACGAAGACCTCATCAAGGCGGGTGTCATTGACGCCGCCAAGGTGACGCGCTCAGCTCTGCAGAACGCGGCGTCGATTGCGGCCTTGTTCTTGACCACCGAGTGCGTGATCGTGGACAAGCCGGAAGAGAAGGCGCCGGCGATGCCCGGCGGCGGTATGGACGACTTCTAGTCCGCTATCTGTCAGCAGCAACAAAGGCGGGGCGAAAGCCCCGCCTTTGTTGTGTCTCGTAGAGAAATACATCTCCTACTACTCGTAGTACAGTGCCGGTATGGGGCGCAAGATAGTTGTACTCGTTGCGGTCCTCATTGCGACGACAATCGCCTACCGGCTGGTGTCGTCCTCGACGTCCTCGAGCCCACTGCAAATTTCCGGAGTCACGGTGACGGCGACGGCGAAAGGTGAGGCCTCGGTGGTGTCGCTGCAGTTACGAAATCGGACAAGTTCGCCGGTGGTGATCTTGTCGGTGTCGTCTCCGTCGACACGCACGTCAATGCTCGAATACGACGCCGACATGTGTCGCGGAGGAACCATCGTTTCTCCGTTGCCGAACATTGAAATTGGTGCACACCAAGAGATGCGATGGACGACGTCCGGTGTTGGTGCCATGTTGATGCGGTCCCGTGGCAATCTGCGACCCGGTGATGTGGTCACTTTGCGCGTGGTTGGCCAGGTGGGGCTCGACACGCACACACGGACCGAATCCGTGTCCGCCACGGTCGTTCCTCAACCGCGAGGACTTCAGACCTCGGTCATGAGAATGTCGGCACCACGTCAATGAAATGAGTTGACGCTATCTACTACTGACTGTAGTATTAAGTCATGACATTCATCACTCGCAATTTCAAGAAGAGTGCGGTCGGCGTCGCCGCCGCCATGTGCTTCGGTCTACTTGCCGTCCCCGCGGGGGCAAGTGGTGGTCCGACCCAGCCGTCAACGAAGGTGGGTGTGGCGGTGAACGGTCCACTACCGGCGTCGGTATTGGACGCGAAATTTCTTGATCAGCAGGGCAACGTCGTGTCGCTGCGCAACCTTCTCGGGCAAACGGTCATTATTGTTCCGTTCCTCACGCTCTGTCCCGACACGTGTCCATTTACCGCTGGCAACTTGCTGCAACTGCAATCGCGGTTGACCAAAGACAAGGCGAAGAACGTCTGGGTCGTCGCAATCTCGGTCGACCCTTACCGTGACGGCGTCGCGCGTATCAAGGCCTACCGATCAATGATCAAGGGCAATTTCGCCATCTGGACGGGACAAGGTGCGACGACTGTCCCTGTGCCGCCGAAGAACGCGAGCGGGGCGGACAGCGTCGGAACCGGTGACGTAAATGCCAACACCGCCGCGGTCGAGAGCTTCCTTGGCTGGCAGGCACAAATTGTCAAGGAAGACACTCCCGCGAGTGTGGATTGGATGGCGCCGCACAAGAAACTGACGTATGACGTTTCCCACTCCGACGGCTTCTTCGTTGTGAACTCCGCGGGGACCTTGCGATTTGTCGGAACACACGCACCGCAATTCCACGGCGACCTCGTCCACCAGCTCTACAAGTTCCTCAATAGCGACGGCAAGTACACCGCCAAACACCCGACTAAGGGTGGATGGACGCCGACGGACGCGCTCAACGCCATGTCCTGGGTCGCCGGCGAATCGCTCTAGGGAGTCTCCAGGTCGGTGGGGCGGTAGCGGTATCACCCCAGCAACCTGACGACGATCACTCCTACTACGTGGAGTAGTTTTTTCTCGTGTCATCACGTCGTCTCGGTCCCTGGGTTCCCCTCATGCTCGCCATCGTTCTTGTAGCGATCGGTGTGGGCGTGTACGCGACGCGACCGTCGTCAGCACCCAGCCTTCCTCTCGTGCAACCGCTCAGCCGAACGATCACCGAATTTCGTGTCGTGAACGCCACGGTCACCCAAGCGGAGCAAGGCAAACCGGCGGACATCACGCTGCGCATTGAGAATGGAACAAATGTCGCAGTGACCTTGCTGCACGTCGACGCGCCGCGTTTCGGAACGGCGTATCTCCACGTTGATCCCGACATGACGGATCCGAACGCCACGATGTCCGGGCTTCCCCTTCTGCCACTTGGCGCACATCAGGTCGCCGTACTTTCCACCAAGGGACTCGGTGCGATGGTCATGGCATCGCGCACGTCACTCACGCCCGGGAGCAACGTGATGGCCACTTTGACCTGGCAAGACGCCTCCGGCGTGACGCACCTGACACCGTTTCTCGCCCACGTCGTTATTCGACCTACGCACCTTTACTTTGGGAAACCGGGGGGCGGAATGTCGGGAATGAAGATGTGAATGGCTCCTAGCCGCACCACAACACGCCGGCGCACAGAGCCGCAATTCCCAGAACACCTAGTTGGGACGTCAACTGCCAGTGACGAACGGGTGTGGGCGAAGAAAGGCGTTCGATGCGATCCCCAATTTTGCTTCCCCCGACACCCAGCGCGCACGACGGTGCTGCCGTAGTCGTCGTGACCATGGCGAGAAGTGCACGAAGGAGCGATTCGCGTCCACTCGTCTGAATGGCTCGGTCATCCGCCACGAATTCAATGAGCTCGGCGACGCATCCGCTCGCGTGACGCGCGAAGGGGAGCCATCGAAAGTGGACGCCGAGCGAATGAAACGGGAGAACGAGAGAGCTGTGATGGCCCCGTCGGTGACCTTCCTCGTGGGCGAGCACGGCAGCGACCTCGTCGATATCAAAGGACTGCGTCATGCCAGTGCTCATTACGATGCGACCGCCGTGACCCGGAACGAAGTAGGCGAGGGGCTCCGGGTATTCCACGAGCACTGTGCGCCCTTCGACGTGCTGGCCGACCACGGCCAGAATACGCCGGTGGTGTGCGCGCTCTGAACGAAGTCGCAGCGCCGTGAGGAGAACGATCACGAACGACGCCGCCAGCACATTGAAGGCAATCGACAGGCCGACAGCGCCCACGAAATCCAGGTGTGCCAGCGGTCGAGGCCCGCTCAGAGAGGACATCAGCGAACCTATTGCGCCACTGGCGGTGGGTGCGGCACTCTCCGACGTGAGCGACAGGCCCGCGCCCACCAGCGATGTGAGAATGAGGATGGCCAGGGAGAACCAGGTCGCCACCCCCGCACGCGGGTATCTCCGTGTCCAGTCACCGTGCGCCAGAGACGAACTTGCCGGACCGGCGGCGAGAAGCGCGAGACCCGTGAGTGCGACGGCGGTGATCATTTGGAGCGTCGTCGGAGTGCCGCTCGAAGAATGGCGGCTTCATCGTCGTCGACGACGTTGGCGAATCGCACCAATGCCGCCGCCCGATCACTACTGCCGTCGAGGGCAACGTCCATGAGGTGTGCCACGTACTCCTCTTGCGACGCTCGCGGTCGATACACGTGCGAACGTCCTTCGAGGCGCCGCGTGACGAAATTCTTCTTCGTCAGCCGGTCACAGACGGTGAGAATCGTGGTGTACGCGTGATCGGGAAAACCCTCGGCGATCTGACGAACCGACAGCGCCTCGTCGGTCGCCCACAGCTTGTTCATGACGGCCCGTTCGAGGTCGCCCATCTGCCCCATGCGTCCACGCTTCATGCCGACAGCATAATCAACTACGATTCGTCGTTGATTATGCGCAGTGTCGCGACGAGGAGGTCTGGTGTTCCCAACCGACGTGCAGCACGACGTGGGGATCTGGCACGTCGCTCCGGCCGCGTGGGGTCTCATTATTCTCGCCGTGGGCGGTTACTGCACGTGGCGCATGCTGCAGCCGGCGGAACCTGGGTGGCAGCGACGAGCGAATACCGGCGCTCTCGGCACCTTGGTGGTGTCCATCTGGTTCGCTGGTTCCTTTCTCCAACGTGACGCCATGCGCTACGAATCCGTGCACATGGCGTCGCATCTCGTGGTGATGCTCGTCATTGCTCCCCTCGCGGTGCTGGCCGTGTCCACCTCTTCGTACGCCCGGGTGTCCTCTTGGACTCCGCTTCGAGCGTTGCGAAATCCTGTCGTATGTTTTTTGATGTTGGCCATCTTGATTCCGGCGTTTCATCTCACGCTCTTCGGCGCGAAGGTCATGGAGTACAACGCTCTCCACGCCGTGGAACTGGCCTTCTTCGGCCTCGTGGGGCTTTTCTATTGGCGCCTCGTTCTCTCGGTTTCATCCGAGATTCACTTGCCCACGTACGGACAACGAGTGGCGTACGTCACTCTCGCCATCCCCGTCATCTTCTTCGCGGGTGTCGCCATGATGTCGATGGATCACCCCTTGGCCACGATGGGAAACCTGTCATCTTCCCAAGCCGTGCACGACGTGCATCAAGCGGGCCTGGTGATGATCGTCGTCGGTGACGGACTCCTCAGTTTCTACGCCATCGGACTCTTTGCCGCGTGGTGGATGTCGGGGCGAGCCCGTCGTGTCGACCCACTCGGTAGAGGTCGATTGGTGGTTTCGGCCACGTAGTCTGGCGGTTATGACTACACCCGCACCGCTCGGCCCCGCTCGGGGCGTCAATGTTGTCCACCTGTTCTGTCGACCCTTCGCGGACGTCGACCGTGCGGCCGTGGCGACGGCGGTCCAGGAATCGATCGACGCCGGTCTTCAGGTCGTCACCGCCGCCATCATCGGGGCTAAGGCTGACCTTTGTTTTATGGTGCTGGGCGACAACTTGTGGGACCTTCGCAAATTCCAAACTCGGATCCAGGCCGCGGGTCTGGAGGTGGTCGAGAGCTACGTCTCGGTCACGGAAGTCTCCGAATACGCCATGGGCATGCCGGAAAAAATGCTCAACGACCGCCTCTTCCCCGTGTTGCCACCCGAGGGATTGCGCGCCTTTTGCTTCTACCCGATGTCCAAGCGTCGCGGGGAACAGAACAATTGGTACTCGCTTCCCTACGAGGAGCGCGAGGCTCTCATGCGCCAACACGGTGCGTCGGGTCGGGAATTCAAAGGTCGCATTTTGCAAGTGGTGACGGGGTCGACGGGCTTGGACGACTGGGAGTGGGGTGTGACGTTGTTCGGTGCGCACGTCGACGACATCAAGGAGTGCGTCTACACCATGCGCTTCGACGAAGCCTCCACTCTCTACGGCGAGTTCGGAGCGTTCTATACCGGCCTCGTCGGTTCCGTCGACGAAGTCCTGGACAGCACGGTCATTTAACCCACTTGGTAGCGTCGAACTCGTGAGCGAACCCGTCAACGAAAAAACCCTTCGCCGCTGGGCGGAGTCCCTCGCCGGCGTCGCGCGTACCGGGCTCGGGTTCACGCAAAGTCAGTACGAACGCGAGCGGTTCGAAGAAATTCTCCATATCGCCGGCGATATCAAGGCTGCCGCCGATGACGGTATTGCCGACGTGCCCGACGCAACTGGACACGTCGAAGAATGGATGAAACAGATTGGCTCGGGCGTTCCCGGTTACGCCACTCCTAAGGTGGCCGTGGGAGCCGCGGTGACCAACGAGCGAGGCGAATTGCTTCTCATTCAACGAGCTGATTCCGGCGTGTGGCTCTACCCCACCGGATGGTGCGACATTGGATATTCCGCCCCTGAGGTCGTCGTCAAAGAAGTCGAGGAAGAAACAGGAATTGAGGTCGAGCCGATTCGGTTGATAGGCGTCCTTGACGGACTCCGGTTAGGCGTCTCTCGCATTCCTCTCTACTCCCTGTTGTTCTTCTGTCGCCAGGTCGGTGGTGAACTCAATCTTCACCCACTCGAGTGTTCTGACGCAGGTTGGTTTACGCGCGACAACTTGCCCTCCCCGATTCTCGGAGCCGAGCGCTGGGCGGAGCCGATTTTCGCGGCGATTGACGGTGAAGTGCGCGACGTCTTCTATGACGCGCTGCGACGACCAGTGTGGAAGAACGCACAGTGAGCGTCTCGGTCCACATTGCCACCGAGTTCTCGCCCGAACTGCTCGCGGCGTTGCATCACCTAGTGCCGCAATTGTCATCGACGGCGTCGCCCGTGACTGAAGCGGAACTACGAGCAATTCTGGATGCCGACGCCACCACTTTGTTAGTAGCTGTCGAGGGCGATCGTATCGTTGGCACTCTCACGTTGGTTCTCTTTCCTATCCCGACGGGCGTGCGCGCGTGGATTGAAGACGTGATCGTCGACGAGAGTGTTCGAGGTCAAGGCGTGGGGGAGCTTCTCACTAACTTTGCGATCACGAGGGCACAAGAGCGTGGGGCGAAAAGCGTGGACCTGACGTCTCGACCAACGCGCGAAGCGGCGAATCGACTCTACGTTCGCGCCGGATTTGAATTACGTGAGACGAATGTCTATCGATTCTCGTTGGAAGGCTGACGTCGCGGCCCCGCCGCAAAATCGAAATGGCGGCCCCTCTCAATGACATCTCGAGGGCAACTATTGGAGTCTTCGCTTGGGTGCTCGCAGGGGCTGACACTTGGGAAGGAGCGTGCACATTGATGGAGGACGCGTTGACCCTTTACCTAGAGATGTTGCGCGACTCGGGTGATCCGATTCCGGCATCGCACGCACGAGCTGAGAAAATCAAAGTTGGTGGTTAGAAGCGTGCGCAAGGAACCCGCAGGCGACTTTGACTACGAGATAGGTGGTCAGGGCTATTCCAGCATCCGACGCCCCGAACCTCGATTTGCAGACGAGATCCGCCGAGCACTCGGTGACGCGAGGTCACTGATCAATGTCGGCGCCGGTGCGGGTTCCTACGAACCAACCGACATGGACGTCACACCCATCGAGCCCTCGGCGTCCATGCGCGCGCAACGCCCGTCACACCTGACACCGGCGATTGACGCGGTAGCCGAGGAGCTGCCATTCGCTGACAAAGTCTTCGATGCCGCGCTCGCTACCGTCACGATTCACCAATGGCGCGATCTCGCCACAGGACTCGCTGAGCTGCGTCGCGTAACTCGAGGCAACGTGGTGATCATGACTTTTGATCCCGAGGAACTCGAAAAATTCTGGCTTGGTGAGTTCAGCCCGGCTCTCATGACATACGAAGCGGGACGTATGCCCGCACTCGCGAAGGTCACGGAGTTGCTCGGAGGAACGTCGCACGTGAAGAACTTGCCGATTCCGTTCGACTGCGAAGATGGTTTTGCTGAGTCATATTTCGGACGCCCCGAAGCGTTTCTCGATGAGCGGGTTCGCCGGTCACAGTCCGCCTGGGGATTTCTTAGCAATGAAGATGAAATAGCAGCGGTACGCGCACTTCAAACAGGACTTGACGATGGTTCGTGGGATGCGAGGCATGGCCACCTACGACGCCAACACGAATACCACGGGGCTCTCCGGTTGATCACTGCTCTGCCGTAGGTTGTCCAACAATTTCGACATCTGACGTCGAACCTCATATCGAGGCTCCACGCCTCTTTCCTACCTCGTCTTGTTTCGTCACTATGTGGACGTGTACGTGGACCAACTTTGAGCAGTGAGTATCTTCTACGTCCTCGTCGAACGACGTGAAAAGATGGAGGGAGCGTCACTGTAAGACTCGCCAAAATAACTAGTCGCGGTGGCGAACGGGCTGTTGCGCGACGTTGAAAGTGCTGGGGGATATACATGCTGACGATGAAACCAAATTGTGAGTGTTGCGACCGCGACGTAAATCCCTCGGGAAATGACGCCCGTATCTGTTCCTTTGAATGCACCTGGTGTGCCTCGTGCGCGGAACATCTGTCCCACACATGCCCCAACTGCGGAGGTTCACTGGTTCAGCGACCCCCGAGAGATGCTTCGTTGCTGGCGGCGTTCCCGGCGGCGACCGAGCGTACGCCGGCTCGCCACGACTGTCAGTAGAAGAGCACTCGTCAATCGCACGAGACCCCACGCCGTCTCGGCTCCGTGAGGTCATCGGTCGGTTGAGGGATTTCGGACACGACCACAGTGATCTTGAGTCGTGGGCACCCGGACATAAGAACGTTGTCGCGGTGAGACACTGCTTCAAAAGTGTTTCCGTACGCAATAAATCTTGGGAGTCACCCGATGTGAGGCCAACGTGGAGGGTCATGTAAGGGGTCGCGAATATATAGATCGCGTGCTTCCTCCTTCGCGAAGGATGTGGCCCTTCTAGGCTCACGCCATGACGCGCGAACTGGTCTACACGGGATTTATGTCGCTTGATGGGATTGTTGATTCTCCTGGTGGAGTGGCGGAAAGCCACCGAAGTGGTGGCTGGGTTATGAGCACTCCGTTTCTCCCCGAAGCGTTCGCGATCAAGGGCGAGGAACTCGCCGAGACGACAGCGCTCATGTTCGGACGTCGCAGTTATGAAGCCTTCGCACCCGTGTGGCGTGATTCGGAGGACCATGCGGCGTATCAGGACTTGCCGAAGTACGTCGTGTCCACGACCATCGCCGACGACGATCTGTTCGACGGTTGGGGCGACACGGAAATTCTTCGCTCGAGTGCCGATGTGGCCGCGCTGAAAAAGAGTGACGGTGGCGGAATTTTCATCCACGGCAGCGCAGAATTGGCACGCCAACTCGCTGACGACGATCTCATTGACCGGTACAACTTGCTGGTCTTCCCGGTCTTGCTGGGTGCGGGAAAGAGCATCTTCAGTCGCAGTGATCGTGACAAGAGACAACTCGCACTTCGGGAATCGGAGAGTTATTCCAACGGAGTGACCAAGATGATCTATGACGTCATGCAGTAACGGGGATAGGCGAACATCGAACTCATTGTTGGTCGTCAGCTTGATTTCTCGACACGCCAACCGCTAGCGACCACCTATCTGCTTCTGTGCAGGACGTCGAAGATCGGCTGACGATGACGGCTTCGTAATCTTGAGAAATGAGCAACGACCGCTATACCCACGGACATCACGAATCAGTGCTTCGAAGTCATCTGTGGAGAACTGCCGAAAACTCGGCGTCATTTCTCTTACCCCATCTTCGCGGTGGCCAAGCGCTGCTGGACGTGGGGTGCGGTCCTGGAACCATTACTGCTGACCTCGCACGGTTCGTGGGCGCTGGCCCCGTCATCGGCATCGACACCGCCGCGATGATCATTGATCGCGCTCGCGGGATGTACGCGCCGCATGAACATCCCAATGTGTCCTTCGAAGTGGGCGACGTGTACTCACTTCGATTCCCCGACCACACCTTTGACGTGGTGTTCGCTCACCAGGTCCTGCAACATCTCAGCGACCCGGTCAGCGCACTTCGAGAAATGGCTCGAGTGGTCCGTGACGATGGTCTGATCGCTGTGCGCGAAGCGGACTTTCGAGCCTTTGCGTGGTCACCGGACGACGGCGTTCTCGACGAATGGTTGACGACATACCTCCTCGTCACCCGCAGCAATAGCGCGAACGCGGATGCCGGACGCCGATTGAAAGGCTGGGCATTGGCAGCGGGCTTGACCAACGTGGAGGTGTCCTCGTCGAATTGGACCTTTAGTTCCGATGAGGATCGGCTGTGGTGGGGTGAACTGTGGGCGGACCGCGTGTTGGAGAGTGACTTCGCCCGTCAGGCAGTTGATGAGGGAATCGCGACGACGAATGATCTTCGCCGTTACGCTGACGCATTTCGTCGGTGGGCCACCTCACCCGATGCAGTGTTTATCGTGGTCAACGGGGAAATCTTGGCGCGCCCGGGAGAACGTCTGACGTCGGTGGGTTAACGACCGGTTGAACCATCGATCAGCTCTCGGATGAGGTCGGCGTGTCCCGCGTGTCGGGCCGTCTCTTCGAGCAGGTGCATAACGATCCATCTCAAGGTGACCGGAGAGCCGCCGGCGTCGGTGACGGTGAGACCGTCCAAGTTGGCGGCGTGGAGCACCACTTCGTCGACGTCGTGGGCGACCTCGCGATACGCCGCGAGCAGATCGCTGACATCGGGAGTATCGCGGTGAACGATGCCGGGTTGTCCGCGGTACCGCTGAAGAATCCAGAGGCGCTCGGTGCGCGTGAGGTGTTCCACCAGCCATCGCAGTGATGTTCCCGAAGCGACGGGGCTCCAGTTGATCTGATCCTCGCTCAATCCATCGAGTTTGGCGGCGAGAGAAGAGCGGTGGTAGTTGAGCAGCAGGAGGAGCGTTCCTCTTTCGTCGAGGATGTCGCGAGGCGGCTTGTGGTCGGGCACCTCACCACTGTAGGAACTCCCACCATGAGTTGTCGGACGAAGTGATGACCGGTGACAAACTGACCCACATGGCGATCACGACTTCAGATCACAACGAAGCACCGGTGCGTGTCGGCATCGTGGGAGCTGGCCCTTGGGCGACCTTGTACCACGCTCCTATCTTTTCTGCCTGCTCCGACACCGTCGTCGCGGGTGTGTGGGCGCGTCGCAGCGACGCCGCGGCGACGTTGGCCGAGGCCCACGACGCGCGCGCGTATACGTCCTTTGATGATTTGCTCGACAACGTGGATGCATTGAGCTTCGCCGTGCCTCCACCCGTCCAAGCGTCGCTTGCCGAACGCGGGGCGAGATCGGGCAAGGCACTACTTCTCGAGAAACCTCTCGCACTGGATCTCGAGTCCGCTCGATCGCTCGCTCGAGTTGTTGACGAAACAGGAGTGCCGACGCAACTTCTTCTTACGTGGCGCTACTCCCCACGAGTTCGGCAGTTTCTCGACGAGATCACGGGTCGTCGTGCACTCGGGGCCCAGGCTCGATTCATGACCGGGGGCTTACTGGGCGGACCCTTCGCGACGCCCTGGCGCCTCGAACACGGTGCGCTTATGGATCTCGGTCCTCACGTCATCGATCTTCTCGACGCGGCCCTCGGGCCCGTGGTCGATATCAGCGCACGTGGTTCCCGCAGCGACTGGGTGAATTTGTCGCTTCGACACGAGAGTGGCGCGGTGAGTCAAGCTGCGATTACGGCGACATGTGCGCTCGATGAAGTTCGTGCGGGCGCGGAGGTCTATTTCGACGACGGCGTGGGCACCATCGACACGACCAATCTGTCGGTGAGCGCGGCGAGTACGGTGGCGTCCGAGTTCGCCGCGGTGGTCCGCTCCGGTCGCGCACATTCTCTGGACGTTCGACGCGGGCTCTACCTTCAGGAACTTCTCACGGCGGCGGCCCGGGATCTTCGCTGATCGAATATTCGTCGTCGTACGGTAGGTCCTCCGGTCGACAATCACGAAAGTCGGGTGTGGGATCGACATCAAATTGGACGGCGACGATCTCGAGCTCGTCGTGGAGGAGGGCGCGAGCAACTCGGTGCATGCCGTCCATCACCCGTCCGCTCGTGGCCAAGATGATCGGATAGGACGGATCAACCTCGCTGATGAGCTTCGCGTGTTCGGCCACCGAACGCACCGTCGGTTTCTCGCCAAAGTTGTACCAGTACGCGTCATCAATCTCCGCGAGATCCGCCAATGGAATCATGCGGACCGGCAGTGACGAGCTCAGGCGAATGAGTCGTCGCACGTCCCACGCATCGAGGCCTCTCGCCCCCGGCCAGAAGTTGTACTGGGCCCGCATGCGGCTAGTCTGTCACGGCCGGGGGGCGAACTGTCATAATGCGTCGTGGCCGATTGGATCTATTTCATTCACTCTCCCCGCGAGAACTTTGCGTCCACGATGACGCCCGCGGAAGAAGAGGTGTGGGGCCGACACTTCGATCGACTGAAGGCACTGCATCGTGACGGCGTCCTGGTGCTGGCGGGTCCGACCCTGGGGACGATCAACACGGGCGTGGTGATCTTTGAAGCTCCCACTGAAGAAGCGGCCGCGCAGATTATGGCTGAAGACCCGGTGCTACTTGAAGGTTTCGCTCGTGGCGAGCTTCGTGAATTTCGCGTTTCCCTATTGAAAGGTCAGTAGTACACGTGGTGTCCGTTACTCCCTTCTTGTGGTTCCCGCACGGAATCGCCGAGCCTCTCGCGCTCTATACCGCCATCTTTCCGAACGCCCTCGTGGATGGTGCGCCGTGGAGTGCCACGGACGCCGCGGGCGCCATTTCGAACTTCGCTCGACTCACCCTCGGCGACCTCACGTTCATCTTGTTTGACGGTGGCGACGGCGTCGACTTCCGCTTCAACGAATCCCAGTCACTCTTCATTTCGTGCGGCACCGCCGAGGAGGTTGATCACTACTGGAACGCACTCACCGAGGGTGGCGAACCCGGCCGATGTGGTTGGTTGAAGGATCGTTTCGGGGTGTCCTGGCAGGTCGTTCCAACCCTGCTCGGAACGTTGATGGGCGATCCTGACCCGGAGCGTTCCCGCCGCGTCTTTGAGGCGATGATGGGTATGTCGAAATTGGAGTGTTCGGCGCTCCAGGCCGCCTACGACGGTGAATGACGAGACGACGCGGCGGCCCGGACGCGGTCGCTACTCGCACGTTGAACGTGAGCAACGGTGGCTTCTCAACGCTGTACCAGCGGGTGTCACGGCGCCACGGATCATTGTCGATCGCTACATAGCGGGGACGACGTTGCGTCTGCGTTCGGTGGATGACGGCATAGAGCACCTCTACAAATGGACGCAGAAGGTCCGCGACGACGTCGCTGATCCGACAACCGTTCGAATAACGAACATGTATCTCACGAAGGACGAGTTCGCGATCTTGTCGACTCTGGCCGCAGACGTACTCACCAAGACGAGGTGGCAATGGACCAACGGTGAGGCTTCGTACGCGGTGGACCAGTTCACGGGAACCCACGAGGGCCTCATTCTCGCCGAGCGTGACATAGGCAGCGATGCATTGGGCAACGCTCCTTTTGACGTGGTGCGTGACGTCACGCACGATGACCGATACTCGGGCGGTCGACTCGCGGCCTGTTCGAGCAGCGAATTGGCTGAGCTCCTCACCCGTCGCTAGAAGGTTGCGAGCCACGCGCTCAACGACCCAGCGCCCGGCCCACTCAGATCGCTCACGAGCGCGCGTCGACCCATCAGCGCGAGCGCGAGAGCAGGCCCCGAACCCGTGACGACCTCGCCCGCGCCGTGAGTGAAGTGTCCGTCGGCGGTGGTGTAGGTCAACGCTGGTGGTTCCTTCACCACGAATCCCCGGCGGCCACGCGGAGATAAGAGGAACTCCAGGATGGTGGGCCATTGGTATTCATCGTCAGGCGCGGGGATCCCGAGGGGAAGGAAGATGTCGTACGTGTGGACGAAGAGGTCGGTGAGTGGCGCCACCGAATTATGTCCAGGTGGCGTGAAGCGACCCTCAGCGTGCTCACGTAAGAGGTCCACCAATTCGGTCGACGACTTCGTCGCTACGCGAGCCGTGAGAGCCTGGTTCGCCACAGTGAAATTCCCTCGAGCTTTGGTCATCTCCCATACGACGCGGGGAAGTGGTGTGATGTGGACCATGGCGAGATGCGCGACGACGTCGTGAACCGTCCACGCGTGGCAGAGACTTGGCGTTGACCACTGTGCGGGTGTGAGGTCAACGAGGGCGTCGGCGACACGACGGCGTTGCTCGGCAATAGGAGCAAAGTAATCCATGTCGCAAATTACCGCCGCTACTGACGCCCACGAAGGAGTTGGCCGCGTGACAATTGGATGGCAACTCGATAATTACCGTATTCACGGGGTTCCCGCATACGTCGTCGTCGAGTAACTCGATACGAGCCAAGGTATTTTTGAAGCAGTTTGTTGCAGCAAGGGAGATCCAATGACCACGACGCCCACCCCGGACATCACTCCCATCACCGGCACCTTTGGCGCTGAGGTTCGCGGCGTGTTGTTGCGCGACGTCGAGGACGGGGCGTGGCTGATGAACGTGCTGGAAGAGCATCTTGTTCTCGTCTTTCGGGATCAGTTCCTCACGCACGCCGAGCAGTCGCGCGTCGCGCGACTGATGGGTGAGGTGACGCCGGCACACCCCGTTGTCCCCGGCCATCCCGATTTCCCCGAGATCCTGGAACTCAACGCACAGCAGGGCGGGAAGAACGCCCGGTGGCACACCGACGTCACCTTTGTCGAGACGCCACCCGCGGCGTCCGTGCTCGTCGCCGACGAAGTGCCCCCGTACGGCGGCGACACGTTGTGGTGCGACGCGCGTACCGCCTACGCACGACTCGCGGCACCGCTACGCGACGCCGTCGACCAGCTCGTGGCCGTACACCGTATTTCTCCGCTCGCGTTTTGGGGGGAACCCTTTGACACCGCGCTCGGTCGCAGCGACGCGCAGTACTTGTTCGAGGAAGCGGCCAAAGTGCCGCCCGTCCTACACCCCGTGGTGCGCGTGCACCCGTCGACGGGCAAGCCTTCCTTGTTCGTGAACCCCGGATTTACGACGCACCTGGTAGATCTCTCACGCATCGAGAGTGACCACCTACTACGACTCCTCTATGAACACTTGTCGCAGCCGGAACTCACCTTGCGGCACCGGTGGCAACTCGGCGACGTCGTGATGTGGGACAACCGGGCGACTCTGCACTACGCGACTGACGATTACGCCACCGCGGGGCGGCGCATGCGTCGCATCACGTTGCGCGGATCACGCCCCGTGGGAATCTCCGGTGTCGAGAGCAGCGTCGCGGACGATCCACTCGTGGCCGTTCGGTAACCGCGAACGCCACTCGGTCGCGAGAACCGCGTAGGCGAGCTCGTCACACCATTCACCCTTGACGAATTCGTTTTCTCGGAAATGAGCCTCGCGTCGAAAGCCCAATCTTTCGAGAACGCGCGCCGAGCGATCATTGCGAGCATCCAAACGCCCACCGACGCGGTGAGCGTTGTAGTGAGAAAAGGCGAAGTCCACGACCGCGCCGGTGGCCTCGGTGGCTAGTCCGTGGCCGCGTCCGTTCTGCGTGAACACGTATCCCACTTCCACGTAGCCGTGGGTCGCGGACACGAGCGTGAAGGCAACTTCACCCAGGTACCTTCCGTCGTCGCGACCCTCCGCGGCGTACGAAATCCATTCACCCTCGCCCGGCAGCGTGGTGCGGATACGTCGCACCATGTGTTCGTCGATTCGGTCCTCAGTGAGTGGCTCATCGTAGAGATACCGGACCGTCTCGGGATCACGGAAGAGCGCGAAGTGCTGGTCGCGATCAGACGCGACGAGGGGTCGAAGTCGCACGCGAGCCGTGAGAAGGACGGGAGCGGGTGTTTCGGTGGCGAAGTGCACCTAGAAGTCGTATCACCAATACCGGACCGTCGCGTCGTCGAAATACCTGTGCGACACTGCAAAGGTGCATGAACTCGGATTCTCTACCGTTCGTCGCTACACCGACGAGATCCTCGAGCAGAGTGAAAAGACTGCGACGTGGGTGTCCGGACGATTGGACGCCATCGTGCCGACGTGCCCGACGTGGCGTGCTGCAGATCTGATCACCCACTTGATCGACGTGCACTGGTTTTGGCGCACCATTGTCGAAGAGGAACTCACCGCACCCCCGGCGGCGGAGCGCCGTCCGGTGCGGCCGCACGACGGTGATCTCATCGCGACCTACCTCGCGGGTGCCACGAGTCTGGCGGATGTGCTTACGCACGCACGACAGCAACAGCCCGTGTGGACTTGGTCGATGTTGCCGACGGTGTCCTTCATTACTCGTCACCAGGTGCAGGAGGCCGCCGTTCACGCGTACGACGCCGCGGCCGTCGCGGGGCGCAGCGATGAATGGCGAATGCCGAGGGACCTCGCCGACGACGCTATCGAAGAGTTCTTCACGTATTCCGTCTCTTCGCGCACGCGCCGTGCGTCGTCTCGAGCTCCTCTGGGTGGGCCTCTTGTTCTTCACGACCCCATCTCGTCATCTACCTGGACCTTGCGGGACCGTGGTCCTGACGCGCTGGTCTGGCGGCGGGGTGACGCCTCGAACGCCATTCGAGCGAGCGCTCCGTCGCCGATCCTTCTCCTCTGGCTCTATGAACGCGTCACCCTGGAGGTGGATGGTGAGCCCATCGTCCGGCGCTTCCGAGAGTTCACCTCGACGGACTGAGGCGACGAACCACTGTCAATTCACTAGTAATGCTGGTAATTTCGCGCGGCGCCACCCTGACAAAACGACCAGACTGGGTGTGCATGATTGGTCCGCGCTATCGACGAGAGGCTCACGGTGCGTAAGCGAAACGGTGAGAGCGAACGCCAACGCGTTCCCGCACCCTTGATCCGGTCACGCATTCCTTCGGGCCGAGCCGCGATGGATCAGCCCAACGCGACGCACGACGGTGATGCCGCATTGACTGTGCGGTTCTGGATCGCGCTCGTTCTCACGGCCGTCGTGGCCGGTCTGTTCGGGGACGCGCTCATGTGGTTGCTCGCGACTGTGGAACACGCGGCGTTTCATTCGCAGCACTACGCCAGCTACCAAGATGCCGTCGCGGCCGCGTCACGTGTGCGGCGCGTGACGTCCCTCGTAGTCGCGGGCGTGATCGGTGGAGTGTCGTGGTACTTGGTGCGCAAATACCTCGCTGACGAGAAGTCCGAGATCGACGAATCAGTCTGGAACGGCACCGGGGAATTGTCCATTCGCCGCAGCTCATTGACGGCGGTCATCTCGGAATTTGTCGTCGGCATGGGAGCCTCGGTTGGTCGCGAAGCGGCGCCGAAAGTCATGGGCGGCGCGTCCGGATCGGTGGTGGCGGGATGGTTTCGCCTCACCCCGGCGCAACGTCGTCTCCTCGTGGCCTGCGGTGGCGGAGCCGGCTTCGCCGCGGTCTACAACGTGCCGTTGGGCGGGGCCCTCTTTACGGCTGAGGTGTTGATGGGATCTCTCGCCCTGCCGACGGTGTTGCCGGCCGTGGCGGCGTCGTCCATCGGCACGTTCGTGTCGTGGCTTTATCTCCCCGACCACGCGACCTACGCCGACGTCCCGTCCTATCGATTCAGCGGGTCGCTCATGGTGTGGTCACTGGTCGCCGGTGTCCTGATTGGGGGTCTGTCGGTTCTCTATGTCCGATTGATTGGGTGGGTGTCCCACCACCGTGCCTCGGGAACCACTCTGTTATGGATGATGCCCGCGGGTTTCGCCATTCTCGGTGTGATCGGTATTTGGTATCCCCAACTTTTCGGTAACGGCATGGACATGGCGCATGACGCGTTCCTCGGGATTGGTACGCCCACACTCTTTTTCGCTCTGTTCGCCCTCAAACCACTCGTCACCTCACTGTGTCTGCGCAGTGGAGCGGCGGGTGGTCTCTTCACCCCCTTTCTGTCGACCGGTGCCATGCTCGGCGCGTTCTTGGGCTCCACCTGGTTGCACTTGTGGCCCGGAGCACCCGTGGGCGCGTTCGCCATCGTGGGTGCGGCGGCCATGATCGGATCATCCATGCAGGCACCGATGGCGGGCGTCGTCATTGTGATGGAACTCACGCATTCGGGCTTCGCGATTGTCATGCCCATGTTGGCGGCCACGGTGATCGCGACCACGCTCGTTCGTCACATCGACGGGTACTCGATCTATTCCGCTCGACTACCCAGTGTGACGACGTCTCGTTAGAACAACACGCTCCACAGCGAGCGCGGGTCTGCCGTGCTGTCGCCGCTGACGATGGAGCTGAGGTCGTGATGCATCACGCCATTGGTACCCATCGTCCAGGTGCCGACCGTGAACAAGTAGCGAGACCGTTCGTCGACGAGAGCGACTTTCTGCCATCGATGGATGGCGGCGATCCACTCGGACTTGGTGAGCGCGCCCGCTCGGCGTGCCACGTAGGCCAACTCCAATTCGCTCGTGAATTCACACGCGGCGAGGTGGGCCTTGATACCGGCGTCGGACCAGGACTGATGTTGGGGAAACAAGGCGCGTTCGAGTTCGGGGTTCTCCGCACGGTGCCGGCGGTGGGCATTGACGTCAGCCAGGAATTGTTGAATGTGTTCAATTTTTCGGAGCTGATTCGCGCGCAGCGAAGTAAGAAGCACGCCCGAGAGCGCGACGACGACGAGGAGCACGCCAATGCTGAGTGCGATCGCCGTCGAAGATTTCATAATCAAAATCTAATAACTGTCGAGGGTGCGCTCTGATTCATTGGTGAAAGTCCGACGAATGTGGCATCGCGGCGTACGCCGGAGGATGTCGATCGGGGGCCACCGCGCTACGGTCGTGCGTTCACGAGGTCGACGTTGTCGCGAACATCGGCGAGGTGGTGTTCGCACTCGTGCAGAGCTTGGGCGGCGGACCAGTCAATCGTGCGGTGCGACTCCACCGGATACGTATAGATCATCGTTCGCTGTCCGAAACCTTCCGGCAGGGCGGCGTAGGTGCGTACAAATATCCCGCGAGCAGCGTCCAACTCTGCTCGCACCGTCGATGGCTCGTCAAGCGACTGGAAGCCGAGATCGATTCTCTCGTCCCGGTAGATGCCGAAGGGGGCTGGCGTGTCGAGCACCGACGCGAGAATGATCCGCTCACGAATCGACCACAGGACGTCGCGGACGTGGCCCGCGTATTCGAGAACGGGCCATCGTTCCGGGCTCGGACGCGTGGCGACGGGAAGGCCATTTTTCGTGAGAATGTCGCCCATCTGAGCGACGGCCGAGGTGAGGCGTGGGCTCACTTCGCTCGGGTCGATGTCGCCCCACACGAATCCGCAACTCGGACAGGATTCTCGAACCTCGGTGCTCACCTTTCCAGTCTTCCACCACCTGTGGCGCGGCGCGATGGTACTTTGCGCCATGGCTAGTTATTCCGATTCCTTAGAAATCGCTACCTCAGTGGAGGCCGCCTTCGAGGCGGTGTCGCACCTCGAACTCATGGGGCGGTTTTCGCCCGAGAACACGGGTGGGAAGTGGCTCGGTTCCGCAACCGGTCCCGCGATCGGGGCCAAGTTCAAGGGCACTAACGCGCAGGGATCAACGACGTGGACAACCACCGCCAAGGTGAGCCACTACGAGCCGCCGGTGGCCTTCGCCTTTGACGTCTCGGTGGGGCCGGTCAAAGTGTCGCACTGGTCCTTTCGCTTCGAGCCGACGGTGCTCGGGTGTCGGGTGACCGAACTGTGGGTGGATCGCCGCTCGGCGCTCGCCAAAAAATTTGGCAACACCGGTATCGATGACCGTGAGAGCTACACCCGGGAGTCGATTCGCACGACACTCGAGAACCTTCGGACTTTTCTCGAAGCCTGACTTAACGGAAGACCGCGATCGACTGCGCCACGACGTCGTTCCACGGCGTTGGTGACAGGTGCAGCGTGTTTCGTGTTTCGGTGTCGTCGATGATGAACGGGACCTCGAATTGGTACATGGTCTTCGGGAGTTCGCGCAAGAGTGGGTTAAAGATCCCGCCCACTCGCAGCACGGCCTTCGGTACCGCACCGACCTTGACGTGCGGCACGCCGGCGACGTCGGCGATGTCGTTGACGGCCTCGACCGCCGAGCGTGGGGCATTCGTCGGTGCGTGCCAGGCACGGCCCCACGACGACTCGTGTTGTGCGCACGCGACCAATGTGGTCGCCACGTCGTCAACGAAGGTCCAACTGTGCGGCGCCGTGACGTCACCGAGGACCGAGACCTTCTTGCCCGCTAGGACGCGCGGGATCACTCGCTCACCGAGAACGGCGTTGGCACCGGGACCAATGAAGTCCGACCCCCGAACCTCGACCGCTCGGATGTGTCCTTGCTCGTGTAGCGACAACGCGTCACGCCACATCGTCGCTCGTACCTGGGCCTTTTCGTAGTCGGCGTTCAGCGGGTCGTGAGGTGTCATGGGGCCCCGAGGCCGGCCGTAGGCGTAGAGATTCGACAGGGTGACCAAGGTGGCACCTGATGACTCGCTGACGGCGAGGAGGGCATTGGCAATCGGTGGCCAGTCGGTCGGCCACTTGTGATACGCCGGATTGGCGCAATTGAAGACGGCGCTCGCACCCTCGGCGAGACGTGTCAGGGTCGCGACGTCGGCGGCATCGGCGGCGTGAGCCTCGATGTTCGGGTGGGAGGGACCACCACCTCGACGTGAGACCACAACGGCCCGGTGGCCCTGTTCCGCCACTTGCCGCGCGACCCGAGACCCGACCGCCCCGGCACCGATGACGAGGTACTTCTCCATGCATCCTCCTTTTAGAGAGCACTGCTCTTGTTTCATCCAGTATGGACGATGGAGAGGTAAAAAGCAAGAGCAGTGCTCTTTTTTCTGAAATTCGTGGAATACTGAGGAACTATGGACAGCCCGAAGCGCCTCGCCACGCGGAACGCCAACATGGAACGCATTAAGTCCACGGCACGCGAATTGCTCGCCGCGAAGGGTGCGAGCGCCCTGTCATTACGCGAAGTGGCGCGAGAGATGCATCAAACCTCCTCGGCGCTCTACCGGTATTTCCCGACCCGCGACGACCTCCTCACGGCCTTGATTCTGGACTCCTATAACGAGCTGGGTGCCGCGGCGGAGGCGGCCGCCGCGGCGCACGAGGACACGGGTCACCGGTGGCGCTCCACGTGTCACGCGATCAGGTCGTGGGCGAAGGAGCACCCTCACGAATACGCGCTCATTTTCGGCTCACCGGTTCCCAACTACCAAGCCCCCCAGGACACCATCGCCGCCGCGTCACGTGTCACGCTGGCGCTTGGTTCCATCTTGGCGGCGCGCTTCGTTGACCAGCCGACGCCCCCGGCGCCGGTCGATCCTCGCTACGTTTCGGTGCTCGAATGGGAGTCCCTCGAAGAGTTCATTCCCAATGTGCCCCGGCCGGTGGCTGCGCGGGCGATTCTGGCGTGGAGCGACATCTTTGGTTTTCTCAGCTTCGAGTTATTCGGTCACTTCGTCGGATCGGTGCGAGACGCCGACGCGCTGTTTGCGCTCCTGCTCGATGATCTCGAGGAACTCCTCCATCTTTAGCGCAGTCTATAGAACTATGTTCTATAGTACCGAAGAACGAGCGAGGAGGTCGTCGCGTGGGTGCAGTGAACAAAAGGCGTGTCGCCGGAGACATCGGCGAACGCGAGGTCGTGCTGTTTTTGATTGGGATGCGCGTCAACCAGCTCTGGCGAGTGGATCGATGGTTCCCCGTGATGACGGCGATGCCGCGCATGATCGTCGAGCTCATGAAGGATCCCTCCCGAGGGTTGCTGGCGCGACCCCGCACGTTCGTGTCGGGCCGAACCGTGTGTGTGATCCAGTACTGGAATTCCTTTGAGGACCTCGAGCGTTACGCCCGCGCGAGCGACGCCGCCCATCTCCCCGCGTGGCGATCGTTCAACCGTCGCATCAAAGCCAACGGCACGGTCGGCATTTGGCACGAGACGTACCGGGTGACGCCCGGATCGGTGGAATCCGTCTACGTGAACATGCCGGACTTCGGTCTCGCTCACGCGGTGGCGGGTGTGCCAGCCGCCCAACGAGGCCAGTCCGCGGCAATGAGACTCGGACTGCGCGACGAGGACACGCCGCCCGTCGCTCCCTACTGAGCACACAGAAGCACTCTTGAGGGCGTGTGTCAGAATTTATTGATGTACGTTCCGCCAGCTTTTCGTCGTGAGGTAGATGACGCCTGGGACTTCGTTTCCCGTGCAGGCGCGGGCGTCATTGTGGTCGCCACCGCGACCGGCATGCGGAGTGTCTTTGCGCCGGTGCTCGTCGACTCGTCCACCAGCACGTTGCGCGGACACGTGGCGCGCGGAAATGAGTGGTGGCGGCTCGCCAGTGATGGCGACGAGGTTCTCGCGTCCTTTACCGCGGCCGACTCGTACGTCTCTCCCGGCATGTACCGCAGCAAGCCGGAGAATCCGGCGCTCGCCCCCACGTGGAATTACGTCACCGCCGAGGTCCGTGGAACTGTTCGCATTCTCGATGACGTGGTGGCGTGCGAAGAGATCGTTCGCGCCTTGACCCACCGCTTCGAACAGTCACGAGAGGAGCCGTGGCACGTTGATGACGCGCCCAGGGACTATCTCGACCGACTGCTACGGGGCATCGTGGGATTCGAAATCGCGGTGACATCCATTACCGGGGCGGCCAAGTTGTCACAGAACAAATCCGAGGACGACCGATGGGGAATTGCCGAACACCTCGCGAACGGCACTCGCCGTGAGCGGGACGTGAGCGAATGGATGGGGCGGGAATGAGTACGCCGACCTTGGACATCCGCCGCGCCGTTGCGAGCGACGCGGAGGTCTTTCGCGACCTTCGTCTTCTCGCTCTTCAGAATGAACCCGACGCCTACGGCTCCACGTTCGCCGAATCGTCGCTGCGTCCTTCGACCGAGTGGATCACGATGGTCACGTCGATGAACTACTACCTCGCCTTCGACGGGGAGCGTGCGGTCGGCATGGCCTCGGGCGGCGAGTACGCGCCCTATCCGTACGCGAGGTGGCTCTACGGCATGTTCGTGCGACCGGAGTATCGGGGCACTGGTGTCGCGCACGACCTCGTGCGGGAGGTGGCGAGGTGGACACGCGAGCAGGGCAGCGACCAGCTGGGTCTCCACGTGACCACCACGGTGCATCGCGCGGTGGCCTTCTACGAGCGCCTCGGGTTCGTGAAGTCAGGTCCACCGGAGCCGATGGACCGTGACCGTCGCTTGTTATTACAGGTCATGACCACGAATGTGAGAACCAATGACCGACTCTGACATCTTGAGCGTTCGAGTAGTCGAGCCCGATGATCTCTTCGATCTACGGCGACGTGTCCTACGCGGGGGTCTCGCCACTGCCGTGGTCGAGGACGCGCGCGACCGGGAGGCGACGACCCGACACTTCGGCACGTTTTTGGGAGAGCGACTCGTCACCAGCGGCTCTTTGTATCCGTCGGTTTCTCCCGTGCACCCCGAACACGTGACCTACCAATTGCGGTACCTCGCTACCGACTTTGACGTACAGGGGACCGGCGCCGGGGCCCTGTTGCTGCGTGCCGCCGAGGGCGTACTCACGAGCGAGGGCGTCGACGAGATCTGGGCCAATGGTCGTGACACGGCGTTGGGTTTCTACGACGCACACGGATGGCAACGCGTGGCCGACTCCGCTCACCTCAGCCCTGACACGCAGCTGCCTCACACGGTGATCTACAAGGTCCTGCGTGTTCGTGACGAGGTCACGATCGACTTTGCGACGCCGGAGGACGGCGCGGACCTCGCGACGCTGCGTGAGGAGATGCATTTCTCCGTGAATCCGCGCGACTGGCGTGGGCCGTGGATTGCGCGCAGCGCGGAGTATTTCGCCGAGACCATTCGCGACGGCAGCGTCGTAGCGACCGTGGCGCGAAACACCGAGGGCCGAGTAGTGGCGTCGGTGGTGGCGCAACTGCGTCGCGTCGTGCCGACCCCGCGGTACCCGATGGGTCACATGGCGTATCTCCACAGCGTCTCCACGCTGCCGGCCTATCGCCGCCGCGGGATCTCGTACTCACTCATGGAACTGCTGATGCCGAATCTCGACGCCCGTGGACTCGACCGCATGGAACTGCACGCCACGCCACTCGGCCGCCCTTTGTACGAGTCCTTTGGCTTCAGCGTTCGCGCTGGCGGCACCGAAATGCGGCGCGAAGGTGCGGCGGAGGGGCCTACGCCGTCGGCTCAGGTGTAGTCAGAATCTCTTCGATGCGCGCGAGGGTTCGTTCCATCGACGCCTGATTCTTCGCGGGAATATGTTGCGGGAGTAGCAGGAGACCCCAGGGCTTGGAATAGTCAAAAGATTCCGTCACCTTCGTGCCACCGTCGACGGGCTCGAGTTCGTAACGCCACACGAAATGGGCGAAGTGGTGCCACGCAATGACCCGGTTCTCCTCGAAGGCCACCACTTTGTTCTTCGTGAAATACGACACACCGAGCTTCATGTCCATCGTGAACGTCGCGCCCAGCGACAGCCGTGCGGGCGCTTCTTTTGGTTCGAGGACACTGCCCGAGCCATCGATGCGGGTGTGCGCCCGCGGATCGGCGAGCAGGTTGAAGATCGCCTCCGCCGGAGCGGGGATGACGCGAGTTGCTGTAACGATACGTTGAGCCATGCAGGCACCCTATGCTGCGCTCGCGACGACCGCACAAAGGAGAACGGATGGCCTATCACGACGCGATCATCACCACGAAAGACGGCCGCGCCCTCGAGGTGGCGTCCGTCGGTGACCCGCAGGGCGCCACCGTCGTGTTTCACCACGGCACTCCCGGGTCGGCGCCGTTGGTCAAAGTGTTCGACGAGGTCGCCACCAGGAATGGTTTTTTCGTCGTCACCATGTCGCGCGCCGGCTATGGACGTTCCGACCGGCTCGCCGGGCGAGCACCCACGCACGTCGTGTCTGACACCAATGACGCACTCGATCATTTCGGTCGTGGTGACTACCTGGTCGCCGGATGGTCCGGTGGAGGACCTCACGCGTTGGCGTGTGCGGCCCTCGACGCGCCTCGGTGCCGCGCTGCGTGGTCTCTCGCGGGAGTCGCACCGTCGAATGTTGACTTTGATTGGACCGAGGGAATGGGACCGGAGAACGTCGAGGAATTCGCCCTAGCGCAACAGGGCGGTGCGGAGTACGAAGCGCATATCCAATCGATCAGTGAGACGATGCGGGGCGCCACCGAAGCCAACGTCATTGAACTCTTTGGCGGGCTACTCCCTCCCGTGGACAAAGACGCGCTCGCCGACGACGCCGCGCGCGAGATCCTGGCCGAGGCGTGTCGTGAGGCAGGACGCAGCGGCCACTACGGATTTCTCGACGACGACCAGACGTTCGTGCACGACTGGGGCTTTGCTCTCTCGGACATCACGGTGCCCACGGCGCTGTGGTTCGGCGACGAGGACCTGATGGTGCCACCCACCCACGCGAAATACTTGCTCGATCACATCCCCGGCGCGACGGCATTCCACCAGCCCGCCGAGGGTCACGTATCGATCGTGTCGAGATTTCAGGACGAACTGTTCGCCGCATTTCGGCGCGCCCTCGCCTAGTCGCGCATCGAGGCGAAGATCTCGTCCACCATCTCGTCGGTCGTGTCGGGGTGCAAGAACGCGAAGCGGGCAATGGTCTCGCCCTCCCACTTGGTGGGTGTGACGAAGGCGATTTGATCGCGCAGCAACTGGTGACTCCACTCGTTGTACTGCTCGGGAGTCCAACCCTTGCGGCGAAACAGCACCACCGACAGACTCACCGGACGCACGAGCTCGAGGTAGTCAACGTCCTCGATCCTCTGCGCGGTGTGGTGAGCCATGTCGATGGCTGTCTGAACGGCTGTTTCGTAGTTCCGTACGCCTTCGGTGACGAGAGAGAACCAGAACGGCAGACCGCGAGCGCGGCGCGAGAGGTGGATGGCGAAGTCGGAGGGATTCCAATCGAAGGACTCGTCCGTTCCCTCGTGGAGAATGTCGAGGTAACCCGCTTGTTGCGTGTGGACGGCGCGGGCGAGTCGCGGGTCGCGGTAGATCAGGGCCGCGCAGTCGAGCGGTGCGTAGAGCCACTTGTGCGGATCGACAATGAAACTGTCTGCATGGCGAAGTCCACGGATCAAGGGCGTCTCGCTCGTGGAGAACATTGCGGCGCCACCGTAGGCACCGTCAACGTGGAACCACAGATCGTTCTCTCGGCAATATGTCCCGAGGCCCTCTAAGTCGTCGACGATGCCGGCGTTCGTGGTGCCGCACGTCGCGACGATGCCGATAACGGTTTCCGGGTGCGGGTCGGCGGCCAGCGCGGCGCGGACGTTCTCGATGGTGAGTCGGTGGTCGTCGGGCTCAATGAGGAGGGCCTCCATGCCCAAGATGTGGAGGGCGGAACCCACACTCGAGTGGGCGTCGGCACTAATCGCGTAGCGCAACGTGTGTGGAGCGAGATCCGGCCGACGCGAGCGTCCGACGTCTCGCCCGACCGTGAGCGCGGAGAGGTTCCCGATGGAGCCACCGGACACGAAACACCCACCGGCACCCTTCGGCAATCCAATGCGGTCCGCCAGGAACTCGAGGGCCTGATTCTCGGCCACGACGACACCAGCGGATTCGAGCCAGCTCGTGCCATTGAGACCCGAACAGGCGACGACCATGTCGAAGAGCAGCGATGACTTGGTGGGCGCATTGGGAATAAAGGCGAGAAAGCGAGGCGAGTCGATCGAGACGACCGAGTGGGCGAGCTGATCGGTGAAGAACGAAAGAATCTCTTTCGGGTCACGACCCTCGAGCGAGATCAATCCATCGAGAGCCGTGTCGGGGATGCTTTTGAGACTTCCGTAGTCGAGCGGCACGGGGTCCATCGCGAGCCGTTCGCGGCAATACTCGAAAATGGCGTCGCCGAGAACTGGGTCGTAGTTGAACATAGGGTGCCCCATTGCGCCCACCTTTCCGTTGGAAGAATTCCACTCGCTACGCTCAGCGCGTGGATATTCGACAAGACGACATCACGCACGGAATTCGAGAACGAGTAGCCACCATCGTAGGCACTCGCGGGACGATACCGCTAGCGGCGTGGAGCCCGGCCGACGGTCCAGGTGAGTTCCTCGTGCTAGTCGGGCACGGAGCTAGTGGATCGAAGTTGGAGGATTACGTCGTTGCTCTCGCTCGAGGACTCGTGCGCACCGCTCGATGCACAGTCGTCGCCATTGATGGCCCCGTGCATGGCGAACGTCGCAATGACGCGGACGCGGGTGCGATGTTGCCGTTTCTCGAATTCGCCCAACGTTGGTCCTCGGACGCCGATCTGACCGACGTCATGGTTGATGACTGGCGACGAACTCTTGACGCGGTGCTCGCGTCGGACTGGGTCGCACCGGACTGTCCCGTGGGTTACTGGGGACTGTCGATGGGCACCATTTTCGGTCTACCGCTCGTGGCGAGTGAACCTCGCGTGCGCGCCGCGGTCCTCGGTCTCATGGGGACGACCGGCCCCACACGCGAGCGTCTCGTGGCTGATGCGCCACGAGTCACCGTGCCGACGCTCTTCCTCGTCCAGTACGACGACGAACTCGTCGCGCGCGACGATGCGATCAGTCTCTTCGGGCTTCTGGGCGCCAGCGACAAGACCCTGATCATGTCCCCCGGTGCCCACGGCGCGGTGACGTCGGAGAGTTTCCTCCGGAGTGCCGACTTCTTACGAGACCGTCTCGCGAAGGTGGCGTCGGAGCCGAAGTAACATTGCTCAATGAGCACCGTGCGCCGCGTGGGTTTTTTCGGCCCGGTGGGCACCTTTACCCACGAGGCCGTCGCCACCCTGGGTGACGACCTCGACGCGATTCCTTTCCCCACGATTGCCGACGTGCTCGACGCAGTGGCGAACGGGGACGTTGAAGTCGGTGTGGTGCCGATTGAGAACGCGATCGAGGGAACGGTGTCGGCCACCATTGACGGGCTGTTGTTCGACCACGATCTGTTTATCGAACGCGAGATCGTGATTCCCATTCGTTTACACCTCATGGCTCGAGATGGCGTGGCGCTCGACGAAGTGACCGAAGTGTGGAGCTATTCGCACGCCTTGGCCCAGTGCCGCAAGTTCATGAGCTCGCTGCCGGGCGTTCAGGTGGCGAATGTCGGCTCCACGGCCGACGCCGCGCGGGCCGTGTCCCAGAGTGACGCACCGGTCGCGGCTCTGGCGTCGCGGGCGGCGGCGTCCACGTACGGGCTCCACATTCTCGCCGAGGACGTTGAAGACGCCGACGACAACGAAACGCGATTCGTCGTCGTGGGGCGCAGTCGCGTGCCGCGTCCCACGGGGCACGACCGCACCTCGATTGTCTGCTTCCAAGACGCCGACCGACCCGGCTCCCTCTACGGCATTCTCGGTCGCTTCGCGGCGCGTGACTTGAACCTCACCAAATTGGAATCTCGTCCCACCAAGCGCGGGCTCGGTGACTACTGCTTCGTGATCGAGTTCGACGGACACGTCGCCGACGACGTGATCGCCGACTGTCTCGCGGATCTACAAGCGCACTTGGCGCGCGTGAAGTTTCTCGGCTCCTACCCCGTCACCGGCGAAGCGGCCGTCACCCGACGCGACGAAGTGGGAGCGGCTCGCGCGTCAGCGCGGGCGTGGATTCACGAGATTCGCTCGAAAGTCAGCGACTAGCCGCGAGCTTCTCGAGGAGCGGACGGAAGGACTCCAAGGACGGCGTCTCCATGTCGGGGTCCTTGCCGCGATCGTCGTACGTGCGCAGCGCGACGGCATCGTCGAATCCCGGGTGCGCTTCGAAGCGAGCGACCTCTTCGGAATTGAGAAGTCCGCCTTGCGCTTTCAGAGTTGCCTGCGAAGTGGGCGAAAGTCCGTCGTGGTAACTCGGCTCCACGGTGCAGTGCCATCTCTTGGCGGTCACGTGGAGGGCCACCGGTTGTGCGACGCGCGGTCCGAAGATGGGTGAGAGCACACGTCCGCCCAGGGCCTCGTGATCATCGTCATCGACTTCGAGGTCGAACCGTTCGGTTCCCTGCAGGTCCGCCATCAGGTGCCCAATGTCGTGCAGAAGTGACGCCGCCACGAGAGCGTCGCTCGCCCCATCACGTTGGGCGAAGACCGCTGTCTGAATGGCGTGCGTGGTCATGTCGACGCCTTCGCCATAGCTCTTTGTTCCGTTCAGCGCGAACAGGGCGAAGATCTCATCTACTGACGTTGGGGTTTCGAGGGGGCTCACGCGGGTCGTCCTTCAAAGTCGCCGATGAGAGAAATGCGAGCGCGGTCACCGGTCGGCGCGTCGGCGAACGCTTCGATCTTGGCGCGGTAGTAGGCCTCGCGCAAATCTCCCTCGCTCGCACCGTTATAGGTGGGATAGAGAGCGCGGCGATCACGACGCGACAGGTTCGGTCCACTGCGGTGCGGCGTCAGTGCGTGGAAAAATAGGGTTTGGCCGGCTCGCAACTCGACCGGTTGCCACTGCAGTTCTGCGACGACCTCACTCGTCAGGCACCCACGCTCGTCCTGCGGCAGCAGGCGATCGTGACGAGCACTGGCGACGAACAGACAACCGTTCTCGACCGTCGCGTCGTCAACGGCCACCATGACCGAGAGCACCTGATCGACGAACGGGTAGGCGGGCTTGTCCTGGTGCGGTGAGAATCCGGCACCCCCGACGAGCTTGTAGTTGATCTTCTCCTTGTACAAGAACGCGTCGTCGTCGAGAAGTTCGCCCGCTACGTCCGCGATGGCTGACTGGCGCAGCAATGTGTTCATGATCGGGCTGAAGGGAACGAAATTCTCGGTCCGCGCGAGCTGACGACCCCGGTCGGTCATTTCGAAATGGTGCATCCACTCGCCGTCCTCGGGCCAACGCGCGATGGCGTCGACCTCGTTCTGCATGGTTTCGACGCTCACGCCGGTGACGTCGTCGAGAAGGAGCCAACCCGTCTCGAGGTAGTGCGAATGTTGGGAATCCGTGAGAGAGGCCACGCCTGCACCCTAGGAGTACGGAGAAAGAACCGCGTGACGAAAGCGTGTCAACGCCGCAACCTCGCATCAGCAGTCCGTGTATGAGTTCCACTGCGGGGTGGTAGAACGATGCGACAACAACTTGGGGGGACACCATGTCGCACGTAGATCTACAGGGCAAGTCCGCGGTCGTCACGGGCGCGTCGAGCGGAATTGGCCGGGCCATCGCTGAACAGTTGGCGGCGAGCGGCGCCTTCGTCGTTGTATCGGGACGTGACGCGACGGCCGTCACCGACGTCGTGGATCGCATCACCGCCGCCGGTGGGCGAGCGACGGGTCTCGTCGTTGATCTGCGGGATCCGTCCACGGTGCAGTCCCTCGTGGACGCCGCCGTCAACGCCACGGGACGTTTGGACATTTTTGTGAACAACGCCGGTGTTTCCTATCTCGGCACGATTCTCGACGCCGACGTGGACCAGTGGCGCAACATGTTGGAGACCAACGTGCTCGCACTGTTGGCGGGAACGAAGGCGGCCGTCGTCGCGATGCGCGAGGGTGGCCACCCGGGCCACATTGTCAATATCTCGTCCGTCGCCGCTCTCGACCCCAACTCCGGTGTCTACGGAGCGACAAAGCACGCCGTCAATGTAATCAGCAACACCTTGCGCCAAGAACTGGTCAATGACCCGATCAAGATCACCTCCGTGATGCCGGGACTGGTCGCTACGAACATTGGCCGCAACGTGGATCCGGCCATCTTGGCGGGACTGGTCGCGATGTCGGGTATCGACGTCCCGGTCGTGCCCGGTGAGCGTTTGCCTGACGAGGTGCTCGTGAGCGCGCAAGCGGCTCTGTCGGAGATCATGATTCGTCCCGAGGACATCGCCGAGGCGGTGCTCTTCGCGGTCGGTCAGCCCGTCAGCGTGGACGTCACGGACATCGTCGTGCGCCCGGTGAAGCCCGCCAACTTGTGAGAGGTTGTTTCGACGTGCGAGGTTGTTCGGCGCGGGATCGGAAATAGAGCGACGCAAGAAGTGGACTAGGTCGCAGGTGCCCCGAGTCTCTACATCGTTCGCTTTTCCGTGTCCGCTATGCGGCCAACCCAGGACGGACGTGCGAGGTCGCGCAGCAATCCACACACCGCAGGGCCATCGCAGTCACGCATTGGCAAATGTCACTCGAACTCTGAGCGGGCCAGATACAAAAGTCCGTGACTCGTTCGTCGCTTGGGCTCCCAAAGACGAGGTCTACATTTTCCAGAGCAAGGCGCCAGATTTGTCAGTGCTCGTCGACAACTTCGTCAAAAAGCAAGAGCCAGAGCAGATCGACGCTCGTAGCCGGCCGTTCCAACTTCGGAAGTCATCTACGCGTGAGGTAGGACTGAAGCTCAGAAGGCTTGCGGGGCAAGAACCCTGCGAGAACCCTGCGCCACATCTTCACCGCCGCGGTCACACTGCTCGCTGATGAGAGTCTGCCCAACACCGGGGGTGTCGTCATGACGGCCTGCGACAAGGCTGTGAGTCGGCGGAGCTTCCGAGTTGTCAAGCAGAGACGATTGAAGAGGACGATGACTCTGGGAGGCGGAGGCGGATTCCCGACGCTTCTGCGAGTCCAGGGTCCATGTAGGCATCGAGTTTGCGCATCTCCTCGTCGGCCGCCTCGAATGTCGTCCAGTCGATGGCCCCTGTCCACCTTTGCGCGAATCGCAGAACAGCGATGAGGGATTCACCACGACCATTGCCGTTGCTTACCCCGGCCAGCCCGGCGAGGTAGTTATTGCGGTAGACGGTGGGAACGACAATCCGAACTTGGCCAGCGGCCGAGAGCACCCCGTTCGAAACGATCCGAGCCAGACGGCCGTTTCCGTCGTCGAACGGATGGCACTCCGTCACCAACAGCATGAGAGCAACCGCCCTCTGTAGCGGATCCGTGACCGAGCTGAAGATGTCGAACCCCCGTCGAAGAGTTCCCACAACGAGATCCGGCTCCACAAACGCGTAGCCACCGGCATAGTTGCGCCGAACCTTGAACTCACCGGGTCGCTTCTCGGGACGCGCATCCATGAGGATGGCGTGGAGATCACGGAGTTCGTTTATGAAATCGTCTCCGCTCGCAGGTGCGAGCGCATTGGATGCTGGGTCCGAGACGATTCGGAACGTTGCCGACACGTCATGGGCGTCGGCGGGACGCTGAGCAGAAATGACGCCGTCAACCACAATTTGCCGGGCTTCGTACACGCCGAACTCTGTGCCTTCGATGAAATTGGAGAAGTACGCCTCGAAGAAAGGTTCCCACGTCCACCTCTGCGCCGAACCGAGCGCAGGACGGGGCTCCGGTGCTGTCTCGCCGAGCAACTCCGCTAGAGCCCGGAACATCGACAAGCGATGCTCGTCGTACGGCTGACCCGCTAGTCGTGCGGCGAGCCGCCCCGACGTGGGTTTCACCTCCGTGAACGAGCCCAGCACAGCGGCGAGTCGGCGTCGCACTGCCTTGACCGGACCCGCAGGGAGCTGACCGGCAATCATGTCGAGCTGGTTCAGGACATTTTGAATCGACCCCGCCCCGCCGCGACGGGCGAGTTGGTCGATCTCGTCCTCGACGGCCTCGGTCCCGGCTTGTCGGTTCGGCCTCCCCCGCGGGGGTCGGCCGGCAACACTGACGTTCTCGACCAGGCGGCGGGCAAGTCCCGAAACGTGGAGACCCTCCGGCAACTGAGTGTCGCCGGGGAGCGGCCCCGGCCCGACACGGGGTGACACGGTGACTCCGGTCAGCTCCAGGTCCGAGCGGCGGGCGGGGTCCGGATGCGTGACAAAGATCCAGCCTTCGAAGGGAATGCCGCCGGTCAAGGCGCTGCGGTCGCTCAGAACGGCTCCGGGCCAGAACACATTGATGATGGCTAGACGGTGGTAGGCGACGGCTTGCTCCGGTGCCAGAGCGGACCCGACGATGTAGACGTTGGGAGCCACCCGGAAGGCGTTTCCCGCCTTGGCCTGGCGTGACAGGCCCGCCTTCGTAGTTTCCGAGGCGACAGCCAGCCTCCCTGCCGGGTGGGCCGGGCCCGAAGCAACGGACGTTCCGTTATTGACCCGATTAGGTGCCGGTCCGGCGACTGTAGAGGGCTTATTGGTCACCGAAAGCAACTCTAGAGGATGAATAGATCACCGTGGTGGCCGGTAGAGCAACTGCGACAACGAAATCTCCACCGTGAGCGACCCTCAGAACAACCTGGAGGGCCAAATCTCACTTCCCGGCCTCGAACCCGCTGCGCGGGGCATCCCGTTCGAGTTCTCCAAGTCGCCCCGCCTGGCTCTGTCAGCACGTCTCGCTACGAGACCTTTGACATCGCGACCGATGTCCCGCTGCATCAGCGCGACGTCTATGGATCTACGGCCCGGCGAAAGAGCGACGCGCGACCAGGCACCAGTGTCGAGCCGCACTTCGGCGCACTGAAGGACGAGTCGGTCGCCGGCTTCTCGCGCGGCAGGGTCCGTATGCGCGGCATCGTCAAGACCAGACTGATGGTGGCCGCGGACGGCGCCACGGCGAACCGACGCTTCGCAATGGCGTGGACCGCTTCAATGGTCCGTTCGCTAAGCGCCCGAAGCACAAGTTGGTCAATCGCAAGCGCTATCACCACCGCTTGACCCGGATCTCGTACGTCGCGAAGGGCCGAGAAGTCGTTGTGCACCCGCTGACGACCTAACTCCACCTCGCTACCTAGAAACGAAGAACCCCCGCTGGACCTTTCACGGCCCAGCGGGGGTTCTCTTCGTCTAACGACTCCTACGAAAGTGCCGTTGCACCTCCCGAAGTGCCCTTCGGCGAGTGACCGCCAAAAAGACCTCGTCGAGCAAATCACATCCGGACTTCTGTATCTCCGAACCGCCTACTTCTGTATTCGTCTGTGAGCGGAGGGAGTGGGATTTGAACCCACGGTGGGTTGCCCCACACCGGTTTTCAAGACCGGATCATTCGGCCGCTCTGACATCCCTCCGGGGGGAGATGCTACTCGGCGGCCGTTTTAGCTCTGCTTGTTCTTGCGCATACGTCCGCGGAGGGACTGGTCGAGAACGACCTTGCGCAGTCGAACCGACTGGGGCGTCACTTCAACCGCCTCGTCGTCGGCGATGAATTCGAGCGCCTGCTCCAAGCTCATGATCGTCGGCGGCGTCATGCGAACAGTGTCGTCACTGCCTGACGCACGCATGTTGGTGAGTTTCTTTTCCTTGGTGGGATTGACGTCCATCTCGTCGGCGCGGGCGTTTTCACCCACGATCATTCCTTCGTAGACCTCAACCGCCGGTCCAACGAACAAGATGCCGCGTTCTTCGAGCGCGGTGAGCGCGTTGTTGGTTGTTGCGCCGGCACGGTCGGCGACCATGACGCCATTGCGGCGCAGTCGCAGTTCACCCATCCACGGTGAATAGCCGTCAAAGACGTGGTGCAACATACCGGTTCCGCGCGTCTCGGTCATGAACTCGGTGCGCACACCCACGAGTCCGCGAGCGGGAATTCGCCATTCCAAGCGCACCCAGCCGGTGCCGTGATTGACGAGGTCGAGCATGGCACCCTTGCGGGACGACAGCAATGAGGTGACGGCGCCGACGAATTCTTCGGGCGCGTCCACGGTGACGTGTTCCATCGGCTCGTGCAATTTTCCGTCGATCTCACGGGTGACGACCTGCGGCTTGCCGACGGTCAGTTCGAAACCCTCGCGACGCATCGTCTCGATAAGGATGGCCAACTGCAATTCGCCACGACCCTGGACTTCCCAGGCGTCGGGTCGGTCGGTCGGCAGGACGCGCAACGACACGTTGCCGATGAGTTCCTGTTCGAGACGGGTCTTGACCATGCGCGCGGTGAGCTTGTTGCCCTCGCGACCCGCGAGAGGAGAGGTGTTGATACCAATGGTCATCGACAAGCTGGGCTCGTCCACCGTGATCGGGGGCAGCGGCACCGGATTGTCGAGGTCGGCGAGGGTTTCGCCAATGGTGATCTCCTCGATACCGGCAATGGCCACGATGTCGCCCGGTCCGGCGGAGGCCGCCGGCACGCGCTCGAGCGCTTCGGTGATGAAGAGTTCGGTGATCTTGCAGCGCTCGATGGTTCCGTCCACGCGGCACCAGGAGACGTGGCTTCCTCGTTCGATGGTGCCATTCATCACGCGGCAGAGGGCGAGGCGGCCCAGGTACGGCGACGCGTCCAGGTTGCACACGAGCGCCTGCAGGCCCGCGCCCTCGGTGTACGAGGGTGCGGGAACGTAGTCCACGATGGTTTGGAACAAGGGGGTCAAGTCCGGCGTGACGTCGTCGGGCTTCGTCGACGCCCAGCCCTGGCGGGCGGAGGCGTAGAGCACGGGGAAGGAGATCTGATCCTCGTCGGCGTCGAGGTCCAAGAACAGTTCTTCGACTTCGTGGACGACCTCGGCGATGCGGGCGTCGGGTCGGTCGACCTTGTTGATCAGAAGAACCACCGGGAGGCGAGCCTCCAAGGTCTTGCGGAGGACGAAGCGAGTCTGGGGGAGCGGGCCTTCGGCGGCGTCGACCAACAAAATGACGGCGTCGACCATGTTGAGACCACGCTCAACTTCTCCACCGAAGTCGGCGTGGCCGGGCGTGTCGATGATGTTGATCGTGATGTCGTTCCACGTGACGGCCGTGTTCTTGGCGAGGATGGTGATGCCCTTTTCCTTCTCCAGGTCGCCGGAGTCCATGACCCGCTCGGTCACCTCCTCGTGGGCACTGAAGGAGCCGGTCTGTCGCAACATCGCGTCCACGAGGGTGGTCTTCCCGTGGTCAACGTGAGCGATGATGGCGATGTTTCGAAGTGAGTTGCGCGTAGCCATGACCTATCTACGCTACTCAGGTGGCGAGCCTCCTCTGGCTCAGGCCGCAATCTTCTGGTCTCGACGGGCCTGAACCACCGCTGTGCGCACCAGATCACGAGCGCCCATGCGGGCGTCCTCCAGCGTGCCGTCGACCGCGAGAGCCAGTCCCGCGTCCGGCCACAGGCCAATGAAGCGACGGGCGATCGTTCCCGCGGGATCACTGAGAGCATCGATGACGAGGTCGCTGCGCAGGCCCGGTCCGGCACTCTTTCCCGGCTGTCCACCTCGAAACCGGAGAAGAATTCGGCCTTCGTCGGTCGCGACAATCACGTCGCGTCGAGCCCGCAGGGACGTTTGGGCACCCGCGATGTCGTAGAAGGCGTCGGTGTTCGGAACGACCCACGAGACCGGCAGTGTCTCGAGAACCTCGAGAGCGTCACTCACCCAGCGCACGGCTTCTGCGCTGACGACTCCGAGGGCCACCCGAGACTGATCGGCGAGCCAGCACGGCAAGCTGCCGGCGCGCGCGTAGCCCGTGGCGGCTCGTACGAGAAGTTCGTCGATCTCCTCGCGCACCACCGCGGTGACCGACAGGGTGGGCTCGTGGCGCCAACGACACAAGGCGCCGTGGCCAATGGCCCGGCGCGATGTGCGGGCGCTCCACGCAAACCCGCCGTCACGCACGCCGGCTCGTTCCACGGACCACGCGTCGAGGCGTCGTCGAGACATGACCGACACGCTGCGGAACCTTCGCGCGAGTGCGTCACGCTGGTCGTCGTCCAAGGAAACGGGCGCGGCTGACGGCAAGTTAATGAGTTCGTCGACGTCGTTCGTCGTGAGGCGTCGTTGGTGCAGCATGCTCACGCCGCCTTCCGGGCGTGGTGGACGACGTGGAGAACGTCGTCGACCGCGCGCTGCAACATCTCGGTATCCACGTCTCGTCGCCAGACCATTCCCGTCGCTGTCGACAGCATGGCAATGCGCAGCGGGACGACCTGGGTGCGTAGCGACTCCATCAACGCGTGGTAGCGCATGAGTCGTTCGTGCGAGGTCGTCAGCGCCGCCGTCGTGACGTCGATCAGGGCGAGCGACGCGTGTTGGGTGGCCCCCGTCCCCACGACAACGTCAATGACGTCGCGGCAAATCAGGCGACCACCCGCAAGTCGTTGGATGATGTTCTGTGCGGTGCGAGGTCGCCACAGAGGGCTGACGGGTCCAAGGCGTTGCACGAGGGTGGCGCTGTGGGCGCGCACGTCAGTCGCCAAGCGAGCACGGTCGTTCTCGTCGAGAGCATTAAACGCGGCGCGCAGCTCGGTGGAGTTGTTGTGACTCTGCCACGCCTCAAGCCCGTCGGTGTAGGGATCATCCAGCGGCACGCCGGTGACGAACAGGCGCAGAACTTCGTGCACGAGGAGTCCTCGAATAAGTCCGACGCCCAAGCTGGCGTCCGGTCGCTCGTCACGAAAACTACGAGGGCGGATGACGAGAGGTACGTGAGGCTCGAGGTCGCTAACGAGCGAGAACAGGCCGTCTTCCAACTGCGCGCGCAGCCCCGCTGCGCTGTGTCGATCGGTCAATGGTCGCAGTGAGCGGTCCCCGCGGAGGGTGGCCACGACGGTGGCGGCATCAAGAATGGCGGTAGTCACAGGACCAGCGTGGCAAGCCGGTGTGACACGACATAACCTGCCGTCGTGGCGTTCATTGTGGTTTTCGCTCTCTTTTTGGTGGCGGTGATGGTGTTGGCCGTCGTGATCATTCGCTGGGCGGTGCGCCGTGATCGCCAACTGCGCGCGTCACAGGGTTCTGATCAACTGACCGAATGAACCCGGTCGCGACATTCCACCCCGTCGTGCGCACCTGGTTCGAGCGACGGTTCCCGAGCGGTCCCACGCCGCCGCAACTCGCGGCTTGGCCGTTAGTACCACAGGGCGAGGATCTCCTCGTCGCCTCTCCGACGGGTAGTGGCAAGACCCTCACCGCCTTTCTCGTGGCGCTCAACGACATGTACGAGCGCCCACCCGATGACAAGGTCTCCGGCCCGCGGGTTCTCTACCTCTCGCCACTTCGAGCCCTCGCCACCGACGTGCGAGAAAACTTGCTCGTGCCACTCGACCAAATGCGCGAGGTCGCGGCCGAGTTAGGAGTGCCCGCCCCGAACATTCGGATCGATGTTCGTACCGGGGACACCACGGAGACCGAACGAGCGGCCCAGCGCCGCTCACCCGCCCACGTCTACGTGACGACGCCGGAGACGTTGTACCTCCTCTTAACGAGCGCGTCGGGTCGCGCGATGTTGCGCAGCGTTGAGACGGTGATCGTCGACGAGATTCACGCCCTGTGTCGCGATAAGCGCGGCAGCCACCTGGCCCTGTCGCTCGAGCGACTGGAACGACTCGTGCGGGACTCCGGTGGACGCCGGCCGCAACGCATTGGCTTGTCCGCAACACAAAAGCCACTCGAACTCGTGGCGGACTTCCTCTCGGGCGTGGGCGAAGGCCGCGCGCGGGCGCACATCGTGGACTGTACGACCGAACGCGCCATGGACATCGCGATAGAACTTCCCGACGGTGAACTCGATTCAGTGTTGTCGGGAGAACAATTCGGCGAGATCTTGGACCGGATCGCCACCATGATTGGCGAACATCACACGACTTTGATCTTCGTGCAGAGTCGCCGACTCGCCGAACGGATGGCTCATCGCCTGACCGAAGCCCTCTCGAACGGGGGCATCCTCGAAGACGCGGAATTGGTGGTCGCATCCCACCACGGTTCTCTATCGACCCACCGGCGTCGCGAAGTCGAGCGACGACTTCGCGCCGGTGACCTGCGCGCCCTCGTCGCGACCGCGTCGCTGGAACTCGGCATCGACGTGGGTCCCGTGGAGTTGGTGTGTCAGATCGGCTCACCCAAGGCGATCGCCACCTTTCTGCAGCGCGTGGGTCGTGCCAATCACCACGTGGGCGGCGTTCCCAAGGGGCGTCTCTTTCCTCTCAATCGACACGAACTCGTTGAATCCATCGCCCTTCTTGACGCCGTTCGTCGCGGGGTGCTCGACACTCTGGAGCCTCCCATCGCGCCGCTCGACATTGTCGCCCAGCAATTGGTCGCTGAAGTGGCCGCGCGCGGTGAGGATTCGCCGGATGATCTCTACTCCTCCTTCTGTCACGCCGCACCTTTTGCCACCCTGACGAGGGAAGATTTCGACGACGTTGTCGCACTCGCCAGTCGCGGCATCGTGACGGGCCACGGACCACGTGGCGCCCACCTCCACCACGATCCAGTCAATAACAAATTACGTCCGCGCCGTGGCGCGTCGCTCGCGGCCATCGGCGGCGCGGGCGCCATACCGGACACGGGCGAATACCGCGTCGTGTTGGATCCCGAAGGTGTCACGGTGGGGTCGCTCGACGAGGATTTCGCGATCGAGTCGTCCGCCGGTGACGTCTTCTTGCTCGGCACTCACGCCTGGCGCGTCACCCGCGTGGAAACGAGCGTCGTGCGCGTGGTGGACGCAACGGGCCAAGCCCCGACCGCACCGTTTTGGTTCGGCGAATCACCGGGGCGAACCATTGAGTTGTCCGAGGCGGTCGCGGACCTCCATGACGAATTGCTGGAGCCCCTCGCACGCCGCGACGCGAACGCCGCGCGAGCTCGACTGTGTGCCGTCCCGGGAGTATCAGCGGAAGCCGCACAGCAGGCAGTCGCTTTTCTCTCTCAGAGCTACGACGTGCTCGGCGACTTGCCCACACGCCGCACGATCATCGTGGAGCGATTCTTCGACGAAACCGAATCCTCGCACTTGGTCATTCACGCCCCGCAGGGTGCCCGACTCAATCGGGCCCTCGGACTCGCTCTGCGCAAACGATTCTGCGTGACGTTTGATTTTGAACTTCAGGCCGCGGCCGATGACGAATCCATCACGATCGCCCTCGGTCCACACCACTCGTTCGCGCTCGAATCCGTGATGCGGATGGTGCGCGCCCATAATTGCCGTGACGTCCTCACGCAGGCTGTTCTGCCGCTGCCCATGTTGGCGGCACGGTGGCGATGGAACACGGCGCGAGCACTGGTGTTACGACGCTCCATGAACTTCCAGCGTCGCCCCATTCACTTGCAGCGAATGGAGGCCGACGACCTGATGGCGGCGACGTGGCCCTCGTTGGCCGCGTGTCAGGAGAATGCTCCGGCCGGACCCATACCGATTCCCGATCACGTGCTGGTGCGTCAGACGATCAACGACGTTCTCTTCGAGCCCCTCGACGCGACGCGGCTCGAAGGTCTGCTGCAGCGCATTGACAACGGCGATGTTCGAGTACACGTCGTCGACACACCGGAACCATCACTGCTCGCTCACGGCATCCTCCACGGGGCGCCGTTCACATTCCTTGACGACGCCCCCTTGGAAGAACGCCGGAGCCGCGCCGTGTCCACGACCCGTGGCGTGGGCGTGCTCGACGATCGCGGGCTCCCCGTTGCGCTCGAAGCTCACGCGCTGAACCCGAGCGCGGTGGAGGAGGTCAACCGGCAAAACGCCCCCAAAGTGCGAAGTGCGGACGAAATGCACGACCTGCTGATGGACGCGGGCGCCATTCGTGCGGTGAACGAGTGGCGGAATTACTTTGACGAACTCGTGAGCGACGGACGAGGTGTGGAAGCAGACGGCGTGTGGCGTTCGGTGACCAGTCCTCCCCTCGACGTCCTTCGTGACGACGACGAGTCGGCGGCAACTCTGGTGCGCGTGCACCTCACGGCCGCGGGACCGGTCACGGTGGAGCGTCTGGTGAGCGACGGGGTGCTGGGCGCGGGTCCCTTACGAGGAGCACCTTTGTCTCTCGCGCGAGCGCGCACCGCACTCGCGCGATTGGAAGCGACAGGATTCGCGATGCAGGTCGAGGGGAATCAATGGTGCGCGCGCCACAGTTTTGCGCGACTCAATCGCATGGCTCGACAGCGCCGACGAGCGAGCTACGTCGCTGTGCCGGTGGCACAGTTTGTGGACTTCCTCACGCGCTGGCAACACGTCACCGACGACACTCGCCGCGAAGGTCGCGAGGGCGTTCGGCGGGTCATCGAACAACTGCAAGGCGTGGAACTGGCGGCGGGTGAGTGGGAGCGTTCGGTGCTGCGAGCCCGGGTACGCGATTACCAGCCACAGTGGCTGGACGAACTGTGTTTGTCCGGTGAGGTCACCTGGGCTCGTCTGTCGTTGCGGGCGGGTGAGGACGACGGTCGTGGGACGGCGACGCCGTCGGTGGCGACGCCGCTCACGCTGCTGTGTCGCGATGACCTCGATTGGCAACTACGCGCCGTGCGACTGGACCGCTCACCGAAAGTGCCGCCGCACGGGGCAGCGGCGGACATCTTTGCGGCGCTCGAACGGCGCGGCGCGCTCTTTCGTTCCGCGCTGCCCGCCTTGACGGGCCGGTTGACGAGCGACGTCGACGAGGGAGTATGGGACCTCGTCTCTCGCGGTGCGGTGTCGGCGGACGCCTTCTCCGCGGTGCGTTCACTGCTAGGAGCGCGAGTGAATGCGCACTCGTCCAGCCGCACGACGTCACGTCGTCTGTCGCTGTCGACGCACCGAGCACCGTCGTCGACGGGTGTGGGCGAAGGGCGCTGGTCACTGTTGCCCGTCGACGAGACGCCGCTCACGCCTCTCGCTTACGAAGAATTGGCGGCGGAGATCGCGGTGCAACTCGTGGTGCGTTGGGGGGTCGTGACCTACGAGCTCTACACCACCGAGTCCTACCGCGTGCCCTGGCGTTACGTGGTGTGGGCGTTGCGTCGTCTGGAAGCACAAGGAGAGGTCTTGGGGGGTCGCTTCGTGCAGGGCTTGGCCGGTGAGCAGTACGCGCACCCCGGGGCCCTCGACGCCCTGCAGCGTCCACCGATCTCCACGCCCGTGACGTTGGCGGCCGTGGACCCCTTGAACCTCACCGGCACGATCGTGACCTCTACTCGCGTACCGGCGCGTCCCCGACGTTCGGTCACGATCACGGCGGGAGAGGTCGAAGCGCGTTAATCCTCGGGGATGGCGTCCGCTTCCACGCGCGCTTGCAGCGCGCGCACCGCGCGGTCGAGGTCGGCCACCGCACGCTCGAGCACGGCGAGACGGTCAGCGAGAATGGCGTCCACGCGCGTGTCCACTCGTCCGTCGATTTGGTCGCGGAGTCGGGTGTCGAGGGAATCAAGCACGGGTTGAGCAAATTGCTTCAAGAGGTCGCGCAGGTCGCCACTGGAACGGCCCTCGGAGGTGGTGGACTCGTCGCTCATCAGGCCCACACTACGGCGTTGTCGCGGTGCAGTATCCCGGCGGATTGAATTGCACGGTGTTGTAGAGACCACCGAAAGGTGCGTTCTGCAACATGGTCATTTGCGACTGCACCGTGCCGGGCACGCACAGATTGCCGAACTCGATATAACCGAGGACATTGTTGGAGTGCGAGATGGCCCGAGGGCTCGTGACTTTCCCCCAAAGATTCGAGAGACCGGTCATCGCGCAGCTGGCGGCCGTGGCCGCGACGGCGCACGTTCCCGCCAAAGTTTGATTGTTCTTATACGCCCGCACGGTGTATCCGGTAAGCGCACTCGAGCCCATTTGGCTCGGCGCGGACCAGGTCACCGTCGCGGTGGTGTTGGAGGTCAGGACGACTCGCACGTTGGTGGGCGCCGTGGGTGCGGTGGCGGTGGAGGTGGCCAGCGTGGTGACCGATCCGGGCGGGGACGAGCCCCCGGCGTTGCGGGCGGTCACGGTGAATGTATAGGGCGACGCGGTTGTCTCGTAGGCAATGGCCATGAAGACCGGAATGTTCTGCTTGGCGATCCCGAATGAGCTGTACTGGGATTCTTCGGTGTAGATCGCCGCGTTGAGCGACGGGTCGACCGCCGCAATTCCCGCGCGCCAACCCGAAATGACGGCCGCCCAGTTTTGCGCGATGAGGGCGTTGTTCACGACGTTGCCCGACGCCGCAACCGTGGCGAACGCGCGCTGTGACGAGTTCGGAAAGCTGAACGTCGTCGGCGCCCCGGGCTTCGAGGTCACGGTGATCGTCACGTTGGTGTCATGGAAACTCGGTACCGGGATCTTCGTGGCGAGAAATTGAAGCGAGACGACTTGCCCGGTCACGAAGTTCGTCGGCACCCCGATGGATACGGTGACAGATGTCGCCGTGGCGGAGAGCGACGAGATATTGGTGCCGTCGAGTTCCGAGTGGTTGTCCGGAAATCCCTCCGGGTCGAGAATCACCCAGTCGGGTTTGAGACCGAGACCGGCGTTGCGATACTGATCAATTTCCGTCGCCACCGCGGCACCGGCCTGGTAGGCATGTGACTGATACGTCGCGGGCGTCACGCTCTCAGTTCCCACGGGACCGCTCACTGTCCAAAATGACAGCCACGTCTCTCGCGGGTGACCGGAGGCGTTCGCAATCGCCGATCCGGTGACGAACTCGGGTGTCTGGTTGACCGGCGTGGACGGCCACACGTTGGTATACGGCGCTGTGGTTGTTCCGAGTCCACCGGTGTCCGCGATGATCTTCCAGTGATCCGCCACGGCGTGAGGAAGGTCGTTCGAGGGAATGTCGTAGATCCCGACGCCCTGGGGAGCGGGCGTCGCCACGCCACCGGCGAAGAGGAGAACGGCACCATTCAGCACGAGCGAGGACACGGTGGTACCCACGGTGGTGGCGTTCGATCCACCCGTGGCTGAGACGTCGGTGGCGGCCCACGTGGTGCCGTTCGACGACGTGAAGGCGAACAAATCTCCCCAGCCCGCAGCCTGTCCCGCAATGGTGACGCTCGAACCACTTCGCGCCAGCGTGATTCGTCCGCCCAGCGGTGGAGCGTTGGTGGAGGTGGATTGACTCTTGGTCGTGACGTCCGCGTTCGTCCACGTCCCCGGCGTGGACGACGACGCGCTGAAATACTGCACGTCGCCAGAACTGGCGGCAATACCCGCCACTGACCAGCCGCTCGAGGTGGGCACTCCCGAGAGCGCTGTGCCCAGGGACGCACTCTTGGTCAGAGCCGTCACGTCGAGCGCCGATGCGCTTGATCCCGTGAGACCAAAGACCGTGAGGTGACCGCCCGTCGCCACCGCGGCCCATCGGTCGGTGCCATTCGCGACGCCGAGGGCCACCGGATTACCCGCGACCGTGATCGCGGGACTCACGGCGGCGCTGAGGTCGGTGACCCCAGCGAGGAGAAACGGTCGTGTGGCGCTGAGCGTGAAGTGAACGAGGTGTGCCGCGGGCGTGCGCACCGCGATGAGATCCGATGAGCCGCTGATGTTGATGGCCGGTGTGCCCGTCGCGGTCACGACTCCGAGCGTCGGGGCCGCCGCCGACGAGAGTGCGCTCAGGTTCGTGAGTCGCCAGCGTGGGTGAGTATCCGTCGTGCCTCGTCCGAGCACGTTGACGCCGGGAACAGGGTCGTTCGTTGCGACGTACAGGTCACCACCCACACCGACGTAGGCAACATTCAGGTGCCCCGCGCCATCAAAAAAAGGCACCGGCGCATCGGACGGTGGCGGCAGGGACGGAATTAACGTTCCGAGATCCGTGTACGTGCCGGTCGAGGGTGGCGCCCCGGGTGCGCTGAGAAGAACGCCCACCGAACCGGTGGACGTCGCGATGGCGAGCACACTCGATCCGTCAGGGCCCGTCGTCGACAGAGGTCCCGCGCTCACGGTGGCACCCCCGAGAGACGAGGCCAATGACTGTGCGTTCCACGGGAGAGGTCCCGTGGTGGTTTTGGCGAATTGATAGAGCGGAAGGGGTGCGGCCGGGGTGAGGCTGAGCGCGCGTGGCGCCGCCGCGGAGGCCTGCGCCCACGCACTACCTCCCGTGGGCGCCACGAGAAGGATCATCGGGAGCGCCCACAGGGCGCTACGCGAGATTCGTCTCAATCTTCGTCGTCCTTGTCTCGGGATGCGTGCACCCGTTGAGGACCTCCACCCGAAGGGAAGTCTAGGGGTGCGGCGGAGACAAAATGGTTCAGGCGCGCACCAACGTCGGGCCGTTGACGTTCAGAACGAGTCCACTCGAGCCACCCGGCACCAGCGTCACGCCCGCGAAGGAGGTCCCGGTCAGCGTGTTCGCCGTGAGGACGGTCCAACTCGGAGTTCTCGCCAACAGCCGCAGACTTCCGCCCGTGGTTCGTGCGAGTAGGTCCATCCCGTTGGCGCCGGGAGTGAAGGCAACGGCCGACACCGACGTCGTCAACACCGATGACGTGACGGTCGCCGTCGAAGACGACGCCGTGGTCGTGAATAGGACCAGTGAGTTCTTCGACGTGATCGCCGCGACGTCGAGGACACCATTGTCGTTGACGATCTGCGGACTCGCGATCACCGTGCCGTTCGTCGAGGTGGACAGCGCACTGGCGCTAACGAGATCGCGGTCAGCGCTCGCGCTCAGAGTCGTGAGGAGCCAGACGTGTCCAGAGATCGTCACCGCCACCTCGGGCGTACCACTCGCACTCACGGCACTGGCGGTGCCACCGGTGGCGGCACCGAGACCTCGGGCCGCGCTCAGATCGATCCCCACGGGCTTTGCACTCGCTTTCTTCAGCGTCACCGCGACCACGTGACCCGAGCGGATCGCGAAGATGGCTATTCCACCAGTGGGCGTGAGAGAAAGTGACAACGTGTTGGCGGTGATGCCGTTGGCCAGGGGCGTGTTGGACGAGAGCGTCGTGACCTTGGGCGTGGCTCCGAGGACGTCGGTCACGAGGACGACCGCACCGTTGACGTCGACCGCGAGGTCGCACGCGCTCGCGGTACAGGTGAGGGCGGGCGCGCCGGTGGCGGTCTTGACGGCGAGGGTCACGACAGTGGGCGACGCTGTCGAAGCGACGACGACCTTTCCGCCGCTGGTCACGCCGGCGACCACCGTGTCACTGCCTTCATTCGCGGCGCGAAGGGTGCCTGAGAGCGCGCCCAACGCGTTGACGGTCGTGGCGAGCGGCGTCGCGGTCACGTTGGTCGTGACCGCGACCGATGTCGTGAGAAGCGCGACTCCTCCGCTCGACAGGGTCAGATGAACGAGCCCCGGAGTGTTACTCGTGACGTTATAGGTGACTTGTCCACTGGCGTTGGTCGTCGACGTGGCTGCCGTGACCACCGGAGTGCCGTGTGCTTCGGTCGCCGTCATCAAGGGCGCGGGCGCGTTGACCATCGGGGAAGCAGAACCATTGTCGAGGGTGATCGTGATGGTGGCCGGTGCGCTGTCAATGGCGCCGGATGTCGTGGAGTTGAGAGTGGCACTGGCGGGTACGCGGGCGCACAGACTGGAGATGAAACTCCCCGCGTCCGGGCTCCCGAGTCCGGACGCCATGTCGTAACCGACACCGGCGTGGTAGGAACCGGCGGAACGGAAGATGTTATTGCCACCCACGGTGACGTCGTTGAAACCAGTGTTCGCCGCGGCCATCGCGTACAAGGTGGGCGTGACCAGTCCGAGTCGTCCACCGCCGCACGCTTGAGACGCCACCGCGAGGAGCGCGGCCACGATGGGAGAACCAATGGACGTACCTCCCACGGCAGTCCAAACATTCGTGCGATGTCCCGCGGGCGTGTACTCCAAGAAGCCGTACGCCGGGTCGGCCATCACTGAGAGGTCGGGTACCAGTCGCGAGACCTGCGTGGACGCGATGCCGACCCCGGACTGCCAGGACGGGCGGGTCCAGTACGACGAGATGCCACCGGCTCCGCCACCTTGCGTACCCGCACTACCGCCGTCGTTGACGCCCGGGGACGGGAAGCGGCTGTTCCACACGGCTTGGCTCAGGGGCGAGATCGAGGTCACGGCGAGTCCCCCGACACCAATCACCATCGGCTGTGACGCGGGATCATCGACCGCCAGCTGATTGACGGGTGAACCCGACGCCGTCGTGCAGTCGGTCGATCCGTCATCACCGGCGGCCGCGGCGACTGTTTGACCTTGGGCCGCCATCTGTTGGAACACCGTGTTCTCGGCGCTCATGCCCGACGAGCCGAGCTGCGCTTCGCATTCGCCCCACGAGGTCGTAATGACCGAGGCCGTGTCGTCACTCGCCATGCGAGCGAAACCATCGAGGCTGCCGCTCGCCGAGTTGGGTGCTTCGTAGACGACGATGTGGGCGCCAGGAGCCAACACGGCGGCTTCTTCGATGTCGAGGTCGGCTTCACTTTCCGTGTTGACGGTGGTGTCCCCGAGAGCGGGACCACCGTCCACCATCACGCTCGGCTGCAGGTGGTTCGGCACGTTGTAACACGAGAGATAGGTCGACACGTCACTCGAGGAATAGCCCGAGAGTTCGTAGATGCCAATGGTGGCACCCACGCCGTCGATACCCTTGGCCCACTGAGTGTCGAGGCCGTAGAGCGACGCCTGCTGGCTTGGCAGATACGCACCTTGCGACGTCGCCGTCGCGGCGGCGTCCGAACAGGTTTGTTCATTCGTACCCGCGGTGTCGTGGGCCGAAGCGTGCGTGACGGCGAGTGAGTGGAACAGTCGCGACGAGCTCAAGCCGACGATGCCACTGACGTGCTGGGCGAGCGACGAGGGCAACGTGCCATTCCCACGAAGTTCGCTGAGGACCGCACCCGAACTATCGCGCACGCCCACGACCTGGGCGGCGAAAGCGGAGGCCACGTGTGTCGTGAGTCCGCTCACGCGCCACACCAATGAACCGTCGCCACCCGACTGGGTGTGAAGTCCGTAGCGCGAGAAGTAGGACTTCATCGCCGAGACCGTTGACGCCGAGGGACCGAACTGTGCGGCGTACGCCCCTCGCGAGAGGAAGTGGCGGTAGTTGCTCGAATGGGGATCACTGATGCTCGCGACGAATGCGGCTAGTTGTGTGGCGTGCTGAGGACGTAAAACCACGCTGAAGGACGTCGTGCGAGGCGCTGACGTGACGTGGACACCGGCGAGGCTCGCGTGGTCCACGATGACGCGCACCTCAGCGGCGCCCGCCGACGAAGCAATGCCGATGGCGGGCACGCTGGTGGCAAGACTGGCGAGGGCGGCGGTGGCGACGACGGTCGCGGTCCACGGACGGCTTCCCGTACGGTGATGCGCGGACAAACGACTCATCTTCTTCTCCCCGGGGACTCGGCCACGATCTTCCGATCGTAGGGCTCTTCCCACGGCCGGAGAAGGGCGTCTCTTAAGTATTCACTAAACCCTGTCGAGCCCAGCGCTTGGAAAGATCGGCGCACTCCTCGCATACCGATTCGGGCACCAGTCCCCACTTCATCAGCCACCCGAACATCTTGCAACCGAGGCAGTACCCGGCGAAACCTTCGAGCGATGCGGCCACGAGTAACGGCAGCAGGATCCACCGGGCGGCTCCCCATCCCGCCGTCGCCCACGTGATCACCGTTGCCGTGGTGAAGGCGAGGCCAGTGCCCTGCGCGAAACGCTTCGGGGGTCCGGGGACCAGTCGCTCCCAATGAGAAAAAGCGGGGGTGCGAGCAATGCGCGGCGCCGCCACAGTGACGGCGAAGCGCCCGAGTGGGGACAACTTCGGTCCCGCGAGAACGCGCGCGAGAAAGCCGTAGGTGAGAGGAATCAGGATCCAGACCCAGCCCGTCACGAGCACCGTGACCGTCATCGTGACGACGCCCAGTGCGACGGTGCGCGCCGCGGCGTCATTGACGGGATTCGGGAAACTGAAGAATCGCTTCACCCCATAAATATTAGTGGATTACTCAGGAATTGATCATTCAGCTACACGGCGAGTCGTATGGCGGTGGCCGCCCCGATCGCGACGATGAGCACTCGGACCGTATTCGGCCGCAGCTTCTTAATGAGCACCGTGCCCAGCCACCCACCGATGGCGGTGCCGATGAGCAACATGATGACCGCTTCGACGGCTAAGTGACCGCGAAAAAGAAAGACGAGAGCGGCGACCGCGTTGATCACCGTGGACAACGCGCTGCGGAGACCTTGGACGGTATCGAGGTCGTCGGGCAGGGTGAGCCCCATGACCGCCAAAAGCATGATCCCGAGACCGGCGCCGAAGTATCCCCCGTACACGGCGACGAGAAAGACGCCGATTTGCAAGGCCCATCGGCGCGTGGGGTGGGCGTGGTCAATGTGCGCCAGTCGCTTGGTCACCAGTGGGGACAGGGCAAAAAGAATGGTCGCGCCACCAATCAGCCAGGGAACGAGGGCGCGAAAAGTGGTGGGTGACCCCCGCAACAGCAAGGCCGTGCCGAAGGCCGTCCCGATGAGACACGCCGGCAATAGGCGACGCACCAGGGGCATTCGCGTTCGCAACTCGTCGCGAAAACCGCGGAGCCCGCCGAGATAGCTCGGTAGGACGCCGACGGTCGACGACACATTCGCTTGGATGGCGGGAACCCCGAGGGCCAACATCGTCGGAAATGTGATGAAGGTTCCCCCACCGGCAATACCGTTGGAGATCCCCGCCGCGATTCCGGCGGCGAGGTAAATCGTGAGTCGCCAGCCGAGCGGCAGAGAGACGGCGAGCACATTCACTACTCTACGGAGAGGGGAACAAGTCGACGTCAAGGAAACGTATTGACACGATTTGATTGCTCCGCCCCGCTACCTTCGAAAGTGTGTACTTGATGACCGGCGAGTTGATCATCCCCGACGACGCGCCGACCGACCTCATACGAGCCTCCGGTGGGGTCATCATTCGCTTCGTCGCCGGTGGCCGCGTTGAAGTGGCGTGCGTGTTTCGAGAGGCGCGCGGCGACTGGACTTTTCCCAAGGGCAAGCTGGATGAGGGTGAGACATTCGAACAAGCCGCACTGCGGGAGGTGGTCGAAGAGACCGGACTTCGCTGCGAGATCGTTCGGTTCATCGGCACCACGAATTACGTTCACCGCAAGGGTAAGCCCAAGATCGTGACCTACTACCTCATGACTCCGGTCGACGGTGAATTTGTTCCCAACGACGAGGTGGACGAGTTGCGGTGGGTGCCACTCGAGCACGTGCGCGAACGTCTGACGTGGGACCGCGACCAAGAACTCTTCGACCTACTGGTCACGCTGCCAGAGTTGCGCGCCAACGCGTCCTAACTCAGGGTTGCAACGTCGGAATCGACGTGTAGATCGACAACCACTTTTTGGTCAACGACGTCAACGTGCCATTCGTCGAGAGCTTGCCGAGCGCAGTGTTCACGCAGGCCAGTAGCGGGTTCTTCAACTGAAAGAGCAATCCGTAGTACTCGTTACCAACAGCCGGGAACTGACCCACTTGCGTGGCGCTGGGTGCACCGGTGCTGGAGAGGATCTGCCAATTCACGAGAACGTTGCCGGTCGGCGTATCGACGACAATGGCGTCAATCGCCCCACTGCGAAGAGCAGTGACCGCATCGTTGAGTGTCGCGAAGGCGCGCACCGCGGCGTCCGGCTCAATGGCGTCCGTCACGTAGGCGAGAGCGGGACTGTTCGTGAGTGCACCAAAGACGTCACGCCGTAGATCTTTGGGCGTGTGGTGTTTGACGATCGGTGATCCCTTGAGGGCGACCACAGATTGTCGTAGTTGGAAATAGCTATTCGAAAACGCAACGTTCTTCAACTTGTCGGGCGTGACGGTGATCTCGTTGATGTCGAAGTCGAAAGGTTTCGCGCCCGGTTGAAATGACGTGGCGAAGTGTTCGGTCACCCAGTTGACCTTGGCCGGAGTGAATCCGAGAGTGCTCGCCAGCGCGTAGGCGAGAGCCGATTCGAAACCTTTTTGATTGCTCGGTTGATTGTTGACGAACCACGGGGGCGTCACCGGATTATCGGTCGCGATCGTGAGTTTCCCCTTCACCAAAGTTTGGGTGGGGGCGACCTTCAGACACTGAGCGACCGTCGTCGCGTCACCGTCGGCTCGAGCGACGTTCGGTGTCAGGAGGAGCACGGTCGACAGACACGCAACGACGGAGACCAATAGCCGACGCATGATCACCTCGCGTTTCTGGCCGTGACGGAGAGTTCAGTATAAGAAAACAGGGACCACCGTGGGGGGTCGCCTCTATGACTTTGTGGTGACCGTCACCGTATTGGAGTGAGACGACGCGCCACGAGCGTTGATGGCCCGAATCATGACCCGATACCGATGGTGCCGCTGCAGACCGGCCACGCTCAATGGTGAACCCGTCGTGCCATTGGGCCGAGTGTGCCAGGTGGCACCCATCGTCAACGAGTATTCGTACGTGCGAATCACGGCGCCACCCGTCGTGCTCGGCGCGGTGAAGGTCAACCGCCAACCTCCGATGAGTGGGGTGATCGACGTGATGACCGGAGCGCTCGGCACGGTGGCTGGCGTGAAGTTCGACGACGACGCCGACGGTGCGGAGTCTCCCACCACGTTGCTCGCCACCACACTGACGCGATAGCTGACGCCATTGGTGAGCCCGAGCACGGTGCACGAATCCAGCGCCGGAGAACTGACGCAGGTGGAATTGCCGGGGGTCGCGGTGACGCGATACTGCGTCACCGGCGACAAACCGTCGTAGGTCGGTGCATGCCAGCTGACCCGCGCACTCTCGTTACCCGCCACCACCGTCACGGACGTCGGCGGAAGTGGCGGCGTTTGAGGAATGCTGACATGGCCCTCAACGTTTCCCGTTCCGCTCTGCGTGTACGTGCCGGTGACGAGGCACGCGGTCGGGGTGAAGCAGACGTCACTGGTCAGGGCCGACGATTGTGAGGTCGCCGCTGAGGTCGGCAGAGTCGCCGCACTCGCTTGACGACTCGAGAGCGATGTCACGACATCGGCGTGCTGCAACGTCGGTGTCCCGTAAGAGCCTCCCGCGACGCAGGACGTAGCCCCGACACACGAGACCGTCAACAGCGTGCTAAGAGACGAGGGAGGGGTCGGAGACACGGTGGGCGTACTGACCCATTGCGAACTCGGCCAGGTGGCCGAGTTCGCACCACCCACACTGAAACTCACGGTGCTACCGACGCCGCTCGTGGTGCCGTACTGACCCACGGCCGCGCACGACCAGGGAGCCCAACAACTCACGGCGTTGAGTGCATTGGCCTCACTGGACGGGAGGGCACCGGTCGTGGGACCCGACACCGCGCTGGTCGTCCAGACGCCTCGGTTCAGCGATGCGACGAGATCGCTTTGATTGACTCCGGCGGTGTAGCTCCCCACCGCGACGCACGCGCCGGGTGTCCAGCAGGAGACCGCGTCGAGGAAGGCGACTTGAGAGTTCGTGTCCGCGTCACTCGGCAGAGGTGCCGCGATGGAACGCCATGAACCCGAGGCGTTGGAACTTATGAACGGTACGGTGGACTCCCCGGCGACGCGATACGAGCCAGTCGCGATACAGGATGACAAAGTGAGACACGAGAGGCCGAGGGCGTCCGCATTGTTCGAGCTGACGGCATTCGTCGGCACAGGGAGTCGCTTGCCGAGCGACCAGATGCCCGAGGACTCTGTCGCCACGAAGGGAGCGAAACCACTCGCCGTTGCGTACGTGCCAACCGCAACACAATCACCGGTCGCCACACAGGACACGGCGTCCAGACCCGTTCGTTCGCTCCGCCCACTCTTCGAGCTCATGATCGCGTCGGTCGGTGGTGTGACGAGCAGGGGCGCCGTGAGCACACCGTCGACCTCAGTAAGGACCAGGGGCACATCGTGACGAGTCGACGTGGCTGTCTTGACCACCGCCGTGCCCACGAACACGCACGTATTCACGCTCCCACAGCTCACCGAGTTGACGTTGACGTCTTGACCACTCGTCACCGAAGTGGCCGGAAGGGGAAACGTCAGCGGAGAAGGAGCGACGCTGGCATTCGCCGCCAGTGGGATCAGCATCGACAGTGACGACAGCAACCCCGCCGCCCACCAGCGATGCGCCCGCCACGGGGAGAATGTCGGTCCGTGTCGCAGAGCGCGGCCGAAAAGTGCGGAATCTAGCGGGGAGAGCGGGCGTACCATGGCGGTGAATTCGGACCCTACCAGTCCCTTTCACGAATATCCGGTCGCCGTTCCGTCGCACGACGTGCATCCTTGGTCACCACTCGACCAAACCCTCTCGTATTGCGTCCGTGGGGTCTAGCGTGGTGGTGGGATTTCGGCAGGTCGTCACGATCGTGTCGCCTCCACACGAACGTAAGGTCAATACACATGGTTTCGTCGGATCCGCCGAACCTCGGTGGCTACACACCTCCAACCTCGGGTGATGTCGGTCGAGGGAGTTACGAACCTCCGCGGGGAGCGGCTCGTCCGCCCACGGGTTCGTCGAGGATGCCGAACTCCGGTGCTGGCCGTCCGGGTAACGACCCCCGCGCATATCGCGGCGACCAACCGCAGCGGACCACCTCCAACCGCCAGGGACCGCCACGCCGCGATGCTCCTCCGCCGATGAATCAATCCCGGCAATTGGCAAGTCCCCGGGGATCGGCACCTGTTGCGCGACGAGGAGATCCCGGAATGGTCCCCGCGGGCGGTGGCCCACCACGTCGACCCACACCCCGACGTCGTCCGAGCCGTCGACGTTTTTGGGCGCGACGCATCATGTTGTTGAGCGTCGTCATGGTGGTCCTGGTAGTGACCGCGGCGGTCGCGGAGTATTTCTACCTTGGTTCCTTGGTGCACCACACTGACGTGGGACACCTCCAGACCGCCGGGGCGAAAGAGAACATATTGCTCGTCGGCTCCACGGAGCGCTGTGCACCCGGGATGAAGGCGAATCCGGCGTACGGACTGTGTTCGCAAGGTGTGACGGGTGTCAATAGCGACATCGTCATGATCGTGCACCTGGACTTGGGTGCGCACACGGTGTCGCTCTTGTCGATCCCGCGTGACACCTTCATCCCAAACGCGCGCAAGGAAGGTGCCAACAAGATTGACGCGGCCCTCTATCAGGGACCCACGCAACTCGCAGCCGCCATCGAAGAAGATTTTGCCATTCCGATCAATCACTTCGTTGAGCTCAACTTCGACACGTTCGCCAAAGTGGTGGACTCGCTCGGCGGCACGCACATGTACTTCCCGATGCCGGTCTTTGACGCAGAGTCGGGGCTCAACATTCGTCGCCCCGGCTGTTATCTCCTAAACGGCTACCACGCTCTTCAGGTGGTTCGCGCTCGTCACCTGCAGTACCAACCGAAGGGGTACCCCTTTGCGCACTCAACGTGGCCGCAGGAGGCGCAGTCCGACATTGCGCGCATCCGTCGCACCCACGAGTTCCTTCGTGTGCTCGCGAGCCAAGTTTCGGCGAGAGGCATCGGCGATCCGTTGACGGACCAGTCCATCGCCACGTCGGTATTGCCGAGTCTGACCGTCGACAACTCATTTAGCGAAGGGCACATGGTCGCCCTCGCCGAAGCATTCGCGTCCACGTCCATTACGAACGTGCCGCAGTTCACGTTCCCCGTGGTCACTGTCGAGGTCGGGAGCTACCTCTACAAGGGTTACTACTACGGAGATATCGAGTTCCCCCTGCAGCCGGGTGGCTACGCGGCCATCGACAAGCTCTTCGGCGTCAAGCCCACTCAAAGCACGTTCAACTACACGACCTTGCCCGCACCGGGGAGTTTCGCGGTCACCGTGGAGAATGGTTCCGGGGTCGCGGGGCAAGCCAAGAAGGTCGCTACCGACCTCACGACTCGAGGATTCCACGTGATCTCGACCGGTGACCGCACTCCGGTGAATCCGCGTGAGACACAGACCGTCGTTTGGTACGGAGGCTCGCCGCCACCGGCGAATGGGAACTGGACGTCTCCGGCCCAAGCCCAGGCCGAAGCGGTCCTGCGTCAGATTCAGGGTCCCGCCGTTCTTGGTTACAACCCGTCCGAGGTCACGCCCGGAGCCACGGTGACGGTGCAAACGGGCACGGACATTTCGTTGGTGCCACTGGCGCCCAAGCCCGTGACGACCACGACCGTGAAGGGGACGCCCACCACCGTGACTCCGACGACGGTCTACGATCCGCCGTCCGTCTCGGGTGACAATGGACTCGGCAAGCCCACGCAGCTCGCCCAGCCCCTCCAGCCGTGGGACCCACGCTCCTGCAACGCCAGTTTGAACGGTCCAGGCCCGTATTGAGGCGACTTAGCAGGCCGACTGGCTTCAAGGGTGGATTACTGATAAGGTCGAAAAACTTTCTTCGCATTAGGCGAAGTGACTGAATTCGCAAAGGAAAACCGTGATGTCCCGCCGATTCGCGACGCGCACCATGGGTGTTGCTCTTCTGACCGCTCTGTCCGTGGGGCTGGTGGCCGTTCCCGCCGGAGCGGCAACTACCTGGCCCCCCGACAGCAGCTGGACCCTCAACGGCAATGCGTCGGTGTCCGGCAGCTCTCTGGTGCTGACGCAGCAGGGACAGACCTTCCAGTCCTCAGCCGTGTGGCTGAACGCGCCCGTGTCGACGAATGGTCTGGACGTGAACTTCCAGGTGAACATGGGCACGAGCGGCGGCGCTGATGGCATCACGCTCGCGTTGGCCGATCCGGCTCACAACACCACCGCCACCACGGGTTCCAATGGCGGTGGTTTGGGCTTCACAGCGGGTGGAGGACACCCTGGTGTGACCGGCGTGGGCGTCGCCCTCGACACGTATCAGAACTCGAATGACCCTTCCAACAACTTCGTCGGTTTTCTCACCGGTGGTCTGAACACGTCGAAGACATGGGCGGCGACCCATGCGCTCAGCACCTCGTTGCACGGAACGCACTCGGTGGAAGTGACGTACACGGGTGGCGTCCTGACCTTGATCTTGGACGGCACAACGGTGTTGTCGAACGCGATCACGCTCCCGTCGTCGGTGCTGCTCGGCTTCACCGGCGCCACCGGTGGATTAACCAACGATCACATCATTTCGTCATTCGTTCTCAATCCCTCCACTCCCGACCTCTCGGCCGGTGGCGCGAACGGTGTGATTGTTCTGGGCGCGATGGCGGCAGTGCTGCTCGGCCTGTTGGCGCTCTCACAGCGTCGTCGGACGATTCGTCTCTAACTCTCTAACCACACACGGCGCGAAAGAGTTCGAGAACATTCGTTCCGAGGATTCTTTCGACCTCGTGCTGATGGAGTCCGCGAGCAACTAGTCGGTCGTTCACGTCGCCGAACTGGTCATAGTGATCGAGAACGGGCCGATAGTTGGCGTCCATGTCGGTGCCCACCGCCACGTGTTCGACTCCGACTGTGTCCACCAAACGCAGTACTTCACTCACGAAATCGTCCAACGTCGTACTCGTCAGACCTGACGGCCACGCTCCTATGAGCCCCCCGGCGTCCGCGACGATGCGAGCGTGTTCTCTCGAGATCAAGCGGGCGTGATCAGCATTTCGTGGCTGCAGATGAGTGTGAGAGATGACGATCGGGGCGGTCGAAATCTCGAGCACGTCGCGAGTCGTCGCGAGAGTGGCGTGGGCGAGGTCGATCAGGATGTTCTGATGGTTGAGGGCGTGCACGAGTCGTCGTCCGTCGTCGGACAACCCACCATGTCTCTCGGGTTCCGTCTGCGGGTCAGCGAAAGCATTGGCTCGGTAGTGCACGAGAGTCACGATGCGCACACCGAGGTCGCGCAACTCGAAGACGCTGTCAAAGAGTGACTCCGCGAAGTCGGCACCTTCGCACGAGAGAATCGCAACGAGTTCTCCGGATTCGTGTGCGCGAGTGATATCCGCGGCGCAACGCGCGAGAGCAATTCTCTCGGTCGCGAGCATGGACACGACGCCGTCAACTTGGCGTCGATGATCCCGGTACGCCTCACCTTCTTCGAAGGGACGAACCGCGGCGAGCCCCCCGTCGGGAGTCACTCCGAGGACCGCAAGATCACTGACCGACGAGACGCTGATCGCCGCGAATGGTGGGGTGGGGACGTTCTTCAGGACCTCACCACACACGCTGTCACCCAGCAGTGCGCGCCACGGACTTTCGGGAGTGTTGCCTTCGAGGAAGCAGCGCCCCGGATGAGCGTGCAAGTCGATCCAGGGACCGCGACTCAATGAATTCATGATCGCAACGTAGCGAGAGGGCAGAACATTCGTCGGGAAACTTGTAGGGTCTTCGGTCCTGTGACACCGTGTCGCCAAGAATTCATTCGAATTCATGATGAGTGTCCTTGACAAACTCACGCGGCTCGTCAAGGATGACCGCGAGTCGAAGGGCTCACTTGTGACGAAAGTTTGGTTCTCCATGTTGGGTGCTTCTTGGAATCGCGCGCGACGTCGTGTCCACGTTGGGCGCGCCGCGGTGTCGGCAACACTGATTGCCAGCGTTCTGGCCTTGACGGTGCCCGCCGGTGCAGTGATCTGGGGTGGCCCCGTCGTTCTGCCGACGACTCCCGGTGCGGGTGTGAACACGTGGAATCTTCTCGCGGACCAGTCGTGCGTCTCGATCGGCAACTGCGTGGCGGTTGGCGCGAATTTTCCCGACGCGACAGCGTCCAACGTGATTCGGCCGATACTGGTCGTCGAAACGAACGGCGTGTGGGCGACACCGGTGATTGTGGTCGCGCCGAGTGGATCGTCGAGCACGGAACAGGCCCTCTTGGATGCGGTCTCGTGTTCCAGCGCGGGCAACTGCGTCGCGGTAGGAAGTTTCGTAGCGGGCACGTTGGGATCGAAGTTGCCCTTCGCGATCTCCGAGGTCAGCGGAGTGTGGGGAACGCCCAAGCCTCTACCTCTGCCGAGCGGGGCGTACGCCAGCACGACCAAGACCGCGGCGCAGAGCGCCGCGTCGCAATCGGGATTGTCGGCGGTGAGTTGTCCCGCCGACCAGTCGTGCGTGGCCGTGGGTACGGTGGCGATTGGTTCGTCGAGTGATAACTACAACGTGGGTCTCACCGAGGTGCTCTCCACGGGTCAGTGGACCGCGGGAACCGTGAGCGCTTCGTCCTCGACGCCCGCGGAATCGACCACGACGGGTGGACAGAGCGGGCTGGGCGCCGTGTCGTGTTCGAGTGCCACGGATTGCACTGCGGTCGGCGCCTACTTCGCGAAATCGGGGTACCAGTGGGATGCCACCACCTTGAGTGGTGCCGGTTGGTCCACTCCGGTGGCCCTTAGCCAACCAGCGGGCAGCGTGGCGCAAACTAGCGCGAAGTCCAGTACGTTTCCAACGCTGAACGCACTTGCGTGCACGTCCGACGGCAACTGCGTCGCGACCGGTGCCTATGACGTCACGGGAAATGGTTCTGTTCCCAGCGTCGTGACGGAGACGTCGGGAACGTGGTCGAAGGGACAAGCTCTCGCGCTGCCGTCGGGGGCATTCACCAACTCGGCAAAGACCCCTCAGAATTCGGGAGCAGGTTCGGTGGCGTGTGTGTCGGTGGGTAATTGTGTCGCCACAGGTGCCTATGGTGCCGTGTACGACAGCTCGCAGGACAGTCTCAAGCCCGCCATTTGGACCGAGTCGTCCGGCACGTGGAGTGCGGGCGTAACCGCGCCGCTGCCCGCCAGTGCGTATGGGCCCTTCCAGTTTTCCGACGCCGCGGGTGCATCTTGCACGACGTCTCTCCTCGGTGAGTGCTCCTTCGTCGGCTACTTCTTGACGGTGAGCGCCACGGGTGAGGCCGTCAAGATGATGTCGATTTCCGCGACGACGGTGCCGAGTGCACCTACCTCCGTTACGGCGACGGGCTACAACCAATCGGCCGTTGTCTCGTGGACCGCTCCAACAGCGACCGGAGGTCAGCGGATCACTGGTTACACCGCGACCGCTTCGCCGGGTGGCGCCACGTGCACGACGACAGCGACTCACTGCACCGTGAGCGGTTTGTCGAACGACACGGCGTACACCTTCACGGTGAAGGCCACGAATATCAACGGTGACTCCGTGGCATCTTCCCCGTCATCGGAGACCAGTCTGTTCGCCGTCCCGGGTGCGAGTACGAACGTGAAGGTTGTTCCCGGTAACAAGACCGCGACCGTGTCGTGGACCGCGCCCACGAGCAATGGCACGCCCGCCATTTCCTCCGTCGTCGTCACGGCCACGCCCGGCGGTGCGACCTGTAGCCCGGCCCAGCTATCGGCGACTTCCTGTGTGGTGTCGGGATTGACCAACGGAACGACGTATTCGTTCACCGTCGTGGCGTCGAACACCAATGGCGGCGGTGTGCCCTCGAATGCCGTCACGGCCACGCCCGCGACCGTACCGACGCCGCCGTCGATCACCAAAGTCACTCCGAGCAAGACCTCGGCGACGGTCCTGGTACACGCTCCGTCGAACAACGGTGGCTCGGTCATTACGAGCTACCAGTACGCCGTGACCCCGGGTGTGTGGAAGACGGCGACGACGTCCGGCACCGCCTCCGCGTCACCGGTGATCACGGTGAACTTCCTGTCGTCCAAGACGAAGTATCACCTCACCATTCGCGCCGTGAACGCCGCCGGTGTGAGTCCTTCGTCGGCGACGGCGAACTTCACCACGCTCTAGAGACGTCTTTCGACGACCTCGCAGTGTTCTTCATCCCTGCGAGGTCGTCGTCTTACTCTGAGGTTCTTCGCCCCGCGACGACCGTGCCCCTGACGGGAATGTCCTTCAACGTCATCGGATCAACGGTGAGTGGATTGTCCCCCAGGACCGTGAAGTCTGCCCATTTACCCACCTCGAGGGAGCCGAGCTCGTCGTCTCGGTGAATGAGGTAGGCCGATCCCAAGGTGACAGCTTGTAGGGCCTCCGCGGCGGTGATCCGATCATGCGGGCCGAGGACGTGGCCGCTGCGCGTCACGCGGTTGACCGCGCACCACATGGAGAACAGTGGGTCGACCGGCGTGACGGGATGATCAGAGTGAAGAGATATCACGACGCCCGCGGCGAGCGCGGTCGCGGCGGCATCCATTCGACGCGCTCGATCCGCACCCATTGTGCGCGTTCGGTGGATGTCACCCCAGTAGTAGATGTGGTTCGCGAACAGATTGGCACCCACACCCAGGCGCGCCATCTTGTCGAACATGGACCGCGAGGCCATTTGGCAGTGCTCGAGACGATGGCGATGATCGGGTCGCGCATGTTCGGTGAGGATGTGCTCGATCGCGCGCAGCGCTTGCTCCGTCGCCTCGTCACCATTGGTGTGGATGGCCGCCTGGAATCCCGCTCGGTGGTACGGGGTGACTTGTTCGATGAGAGTGTCGGCGTCCAGGATCAAGTACGCATGATCACTGTCGCCGCAATATCCGGGCCAGCGCAGAGCGGCGGTGAAGCCCTGGATAGAACCGTCGGCTGTCCATTTCAACGGTCCGCAGAAAAATCGGTCCGTGGACTCTTCCCGCAACCTCGTGACGTGAGCGAGGAGGTCATCGGAGGAAAAGACGCGCGACATGTCGCCGATGTGCGGGGAATACACCACCCGCACAGGAAAATCCTCACCGTTAGCAACGTTGCGATAGGTCTCAAAAGCCGGCCCGGCCGCGAACAGAGCTAGATCTGATGCAGTGGTGCACCCCGCCTGACGAGCGAGAGACGCACCGTCGCGTACCGCGCGCTCCGCGTTCTGACCGAGAATTTTGGTATTCGCGAGCACCAAGGCCAGGGCGGTTTCGTGAAATTCGCCAACGGGCTCTCCGGAGGCATCTTTGATGACGCCGGGGTCAGTGGTGGCGCTGGTGATGTCCTGGCGTGCGAGGTGCGCGCTGTTGGCGTAAGCGATGTGCCCACTGGCGTTCATGACCAGGACCGGTACATCAGCGCTGACGGCGTCGAGATCGTGACGGGTGAGGGTCCGGCCATCGTGAAAGACGGGATCGAAACCAAAGCCAAAGACGGGGTCGTCACCCTCGTGCTGCGCCACCTCCTCGCGCAGTCGATCGATGACCTCGCTCACGTACTGACACCCCTGGGCCGTGCGCCCGTCAGCCCGTCGACGATCATCGAAACCGAGCCACGCATAATGGCACAGGGCACCGTCGCCAAAGAGGTGTCCGTGCGCTTCGATGAAACCCGGCACGATGACGTCATCGAGATAGTCGTCGTTGATCACGTGAGGTATCTCGCGGACGAGGTCGAGCACATCCCTCGCGTCACCCACGTGAAGAATTCGTCCATCACGCACCGCGATCGCCGTCGCGGTTGGACACGCGGGGTCGAGCGTGATGATGGTGTTCGATCGGTACACGGTGACGGACATGACGTTTTCCTCGCGCTTCACACTGGACAACAAGGAACGTAGCGGAGCGCACGGGATCAGGAGGCGAGAGATTCATTGCAAGATCGTGTCAATGGACACACGTTCGCGTCGTCGCGCGGTGGCGGCGCGTTCTCGGTAAGGTCGCCACATGAACTACCACAGCTTGGGTACCACCGGAATCAAAGTCAGTCCGCTCTGTCTCGGCGCCATGATGTTTGGGGCGTGGGGTAATCCCGACCACGACGACAGCGTGCGCATCATTCACCGCGCACTCGACGCGGGGATCAATTTCATTGACACGGCGGACGTTTATTCGGCGGGTGAGTCGGAAGTGATCGTCGGCAAGGCTCTCGCCTCGATTGATCGTTCGCGAGTGGTCCTCGCAACCAAGGTGCACGGAACCATGGGTGACGATCCCAACGCGCAAGGAAATTCGCGTCGATGGATCATGGCCGAGTGCGAGAACTCCCTGCGACGACTGGGCACCGACTACATCGATCTCTATCAAATCCATCGTCCCGACGAATCCGTCGACATTGACGAGACACTCGGTGCGCTGAGTGACTTGGTGCACGCAGGAAAGATTCGCAACTTTGGTTCGTCCACCTTCCCGGCCCACCAAATCGTCGAAGCTCAATGGGTGGCGCAGCGACGTGGCCGCGAGCGCTTTATGACCGAACAACCTCCCTATTCCATGCTGGTTCGCGGTATCGAGCGCGACGTGTTGCCGGTGGCGCAACAATACGGAATGGGTGTGCTGCCGTGGAGTCCCTTGGCGGGTGGCTGGCTCTCGGGGCGCTTTGGCGTGGGTCAGGACAACACCAGTCGTCGGGCCGCTCGTATCCCGGGGCGTTACGACCTGTCATTACCGGCGAACCAAGTGAAGTTGGAGGCCGTCACCAAATTGGCGGCGCTGGCCGCCGAAAACTCGTTGACCTTGATTGACATGGCCATCGCCTTCGTCCTGGAACACCCCGCCGTGAGTTCGGCCATCATTGGTCCGCGCACCATGGACCAATTGGAATCGCAGCTCGGCGCGAGTGACGTGCGATTGACGCGAGAGATCATGGACGCCATTGACGCCATTGTCCCTCCGGGCACGAACGTCAACAACGAGGACGCGGGTTGGACGCCTCCCTCCCTCACCACGCCACGTCGTCGGCGTCGTCACGCTCTCTAAAGACGGAAGATCACGGAAAATCTCCCGTGATCTTCGATGAAATGGCCCTTCAGGGGCGAGCATGAGAAATCCTTCGACGTGATCACCGTGGCGCTCGTTGTGTCTCTAGCATCATGTCGCTGGTATGCGGAGAGGTAGTGGTCCCATGAGATCAAGTCGACGCGGGGCTATAGGCCGTGCTCGCACGCTGACACGCGGCCTCGTGGCGTTCGGAGTGCTGACCGCGTTCTCGCTGGCCGCCACGTCTGCGCAAGCGGCGAGTGGCCACCCTCGGGTCAGTACGATCGTTCGATCCCACGACACCGGAACTTCTACCGGCGCGACGACGCCCACGAATCACGGATCTGATAGTCGTGATGGTTGGTACGGAGATCAGTCGCAGCTTTCACCCGCCACCGTCGCCGATTCGTCGCAGTTTGGTCAAATCTGGAAGCAACCCGCCGTGGTGGGTCAGGTCTACGCCCAGCCCCTTGTCGCCGACGGTGTCTTGATCGTCGCGACCGAGCAGGACAATGTATACGGGCTGAATCCATCAACCGGGGCGATCGAGTGGTCGAGGTCGGTCGGAACGCCGTATTACGAGGCCACCACCTGGGCCTGTCCCGACCTCGCGCCGTTCGTGGGCATCACTTCGACACCGACATTTGACCCCACCACGAATTCCATGTTCTTTGTGTCGATGGCCCTCGACGACCTCGGTGCTCCGCAGTACTACCTGCATGCGGTTAATCCTTTGGACGGCAGCGAACGAGCCAATTTTCCGGTCGAAATTCAGGGTCAGGCGCAAAACAACGCGGGCGCGTCGGGACTCTTTACTGCGTACAACGTCATTCAACGGCCGGGTCTACTTCTCTTGCACAACAGTGTGTACATAGCCTTTGGCGCGCACTGTGACCAGGATCCCTATACCGGGTTCATCGCGGGTGTCTCGACGGCAGGTGCACTCCAGACCATTTGGAGTCCCGTCACCGTCGACGATGCGGAGGGCAATTCCGGTATCTGGCAGTCCGGGGGTGGTCTGTCCGCGTACAACGGCGACATCCTGGTCACGACCGGCAACGGGGGCGATGGTCCCAATCAACCCACGACCGCGTCTGCTTGGATCAATAAGAACGGCTCGCTCCCCGAATCAGTGATTCTTCTCAGTGCAGCGAACCCGGCGGCGTTGCAACCGGTGGACTTCTTTATGCCGTACAACGCGAAGTTGCTCACGACTGACGATCTCGACTTCGGGTCCGGATCTCCCGTGGTGCTGCCGAGTCAATTCGGTACGACGGCGGTCCCGCATCCCGTCTTCCAAGACGGAAAGTCGGGTTACGTGTATCTGCTCAACGCCGACGCGTTGGGCGGATACAAACAAGGTGTCGGCAATGGCGACGCGGTGGTTGGGAAACTGGGTCAATTCGGTGGCACGTGGGCAACGCCCGCGGTGCTGCCCACCGCGACGGGTGGCTACATCTATCTGCCCACCGCGTACGGTGGCGCGGCGTCACTCGGCAATGCGGGACAAGGAAACTTCTACGCCTACCGCGTCGACAGCACCGGGAGAACCAGTCCGCAGCCCGTCATGAGTCAAGTCGCCACGGCGGGCCCGATCACGCTCCTGAATGGTCAGCCTTCGTCCGCGCAATTTAGTTTCGGGACGTCGAGTCCGGTAGTGACGTCAAACGGATTAACCGTCGGCAGTGGCGTCGTATGGATCATTCGCACGCTTGATCTCACCGGTAATGGCGCGACCCTGCAGGCCTATAACGCCGTGCCGAACGGGAAGTGGTTGACACTTCTTGGCCAATGGTCCATTGGACAGGCGAATAAGTTCACGCCGCCCGGCGTCTGGAGCAACAAGGTTTTCGTTGCCACCAAGACGGGCACGGTCTACGGGTTCGGCGTCTTGCACGCCCCCGCGCTCGTCGACGCGACCCCGGTTAACTTTCCCGCGACCATCCAGGGACACGCGTCATCACTGACGACGACGCTCTCCGCGGTGGGCGTGACGACGACGCCCATCACGATCACCAAGATTGTCAATACGTCGGCGGCCTTTACCGCGGTGCCCATTATTAATGGCGTCGCCACACCGATTCCCACCAACGGCATCGACCTGGCGAAGGGGGCCACGCTGAAGGTCGCGATCACCTTCGCGCCCGCGACGACCGGACCACCGGGTGGTCAGCTCGGGACCATCGCCGTTTTCAGCAACGTCGGCGAGTTTGATTTGCCGGTCAGCGGTACGTCGCAGTCGCCAACGGGCTACCTCTACGCCTCGACGAAGACGGTGGACTTCAATGGCGTGACGACCGGAAAGACATCGGTCCCACAAGCCTTTACTTTGGCAAATTTTGGTGCGCAGTCTCTGACCTGGGACTCCGTTCCGACGAGCGGATCACCTTTTGCGCTTAGTGGTCTCCCCGCGGCGCAAGGGGTACTGGCACCCGACGCCTCCATCACGGTGCGGGCCACCTTTGCGCCCACGACGACCGGCCTCGCGTCACGGTCGCTGAACTTCGTTGCTCACCCGACGGCGGGAGGATCAAGTCAATCCGTCAGTGTTTCTCTGAATGGATCCGGAGCAGCTCCGGCGAACCTCACGACAAGTTTTGGACCCAACCACGAAACGTCCACGTCCGAGTTGTCCTTCGGCACCGTGACCGTGGGCGATCACGCGGACTCCTCGGTAACCATTGCCAACACCGGTGGCTCCACGGTGACCATCACCAACGTTGTCACGGCCTACCCGAAGGACCCCCTCGCCACTGACGCGGTGCACGGAGCTTTCAATCTTCAGGCCCCACCCTCCGTGGGTGATCAGATTCCGCCGGGTACGGAATTGTCCTTTCCGGTGTCGTTCCAACCCTCCGCCGCGGGAATTTTCCAGCAGACCCTGGCGGTGACGACGGACGCGGGAGTTACCGTGGCGTTGTCGTTCACCGGAACGGGCTCGGGAGACGGGCACGCGCTACCCGCGCCGTCGTCGTCCAACGGGTGGACCGCCAACGGCACCGCGGTGCTGTCGGATAATCAGATCTCTTTGACGCCACTGATGGAACAACAAGTCGGGACGTCCTTCTGGCCGGTGCCCCAATCAAGTAGCAGTCTTTCTGTCTCCTACGTCAGCACCGCGCTCAATGGGAACGGCGCCGACGGGAGCGACTTGATCTTGGCGAATGCCGCCGATACGTCGCCGAACGCCATTGGTGACCCCGGGTTCAACTTGGGCGTGAACGGCTTGGACGCAATTTCGGTGGTTATCTCGGAGTACCCCGAGATCGGCGCTCCGGTGGGCGCGGGCATTAACGGCTTTATTGGCATCACGAATGGACTCGCGCAAGGCGGCGGTCACATGAACTGGCTCGCCACTACCAACTTGCCCGACTTCACCGGCGGGGCGCTCGATAATCCACTCCATGTGACGGTCACCGTCAAGAACGGCACGATCAGCGTGTACGTCAACGGCACGAACAATCTGGTCCGACAAGACAACGGCACGTACACGCCCTTTACGTACTTCGCGCCGCAACTCGCGTCGCAAGTGTTGGTGGGCTTCGGTGGGTCGACGGGTCAAGGCGACGACAACCACCTCATCTCCAACGTATGGACGACGGTGGGCGGTCCCGCACCGAGTGTGACACTGACGCCGTCGTTACCGTCGACATTCGGTTCGGTCCCCGTCGGTTCGTATCGCTCGGTCCCGGTGACGTTCACGAACAACAACAGCTGGGCGGTGACGATGTCGTCGGCGGCCGCCTCCGGGAGTGGCGTCAGCCTCGCGGGCGTGACCAATGGGCGCAGCGGTGCGAGCTTCGGTCTGACGGCTTTGCCGGAGACCATCGCCCCCGGTGCCAGCACCACGGTGGTGTTGAATGTCCAGCCGTCGTCACCAGGTGTCATCCACGGGGGAGTCACGATCTCGGCCTTGGGCGGTGCCCCTCAGAGTGTGTCCTTGACGGGCACGGCGACCGGGAAAGTCTCGGCGCTCACGTCCGCGACCGGTTGGAAGAAAAATGGCTCGACGTCCATCAAGGCGTCGACGATCACTCTGACGCCGAATGTCGAATACGTGGCGGGATCACTCTGGTCGCCCACACTCAATCGCAGTTCCAACGCGGCGGTCAGTTTCACACCCACTGTCGCACCCGGCTTGGGTGCGGACGGGATGGCTGTTCTTGTCGGTGGTCCCAAGACGTCGGCGTCGTTCCTTGGGTCCAATGGGTGGGGAATCGGATTTGCTCCGGCGACGCAGCCCATCTACGCGGTGGTCTTCGGGGAGTACGCCGAGGCGGGTGCGCCCGGTGCGAATTTCATCGGAATCTCGAACGGGGGAGCGAACGGGAAGTTGCGGTGGTTAGCGACCGCGCAACTGCCCTTTGCGCTCGGCTCGGTCGCCAGTCGTGTGACGGTCGTCACGACGGCCACGTCGATCACCGTCTACGTGGACGGAACGCAGCTCTTGCAGAGAACTCATCTCAGTATCGCGCCGACGTCGCGTCTCGGATTTTCCGGCGCGACGGGCGGACTGTCGGACGTGCACGCCATTTCGAACGTCATTGTCACCGAGGGCTAGCCGTCGATTTCATTGAGTGCTCGCGGTTCACACCGCTCTTTTGTCATCCTCGTGGACGTAGTGCCGACCACCCCGATCGTCGAGCCATACGCGCATCACCCGATTGGTGGAGGGATCATTAAAGACCTCATCGGTGCGCCGCCACGATGCATCAGGCCCCTCAACCTCACCGTGTCGACGGACAAAGAAACTAGCGACGCCCGCACCAATGACGGCCAGCGCCACGGCCCCCCATATCAGCACGAAGACCACCATTTACGCCTTAGGTTGCAGGATGACGGCCGTGCCGTAGGCGACGATTTCGGTCAACGATTGGCCCACTTCGGACGAGTCGAAGCGCATCGACACGATGCCCGTCGCACCCAACAGTTGAGCGTTCTCGATCATTCGGTCCATGGCGTGTCGGCGACTGTCTTCGACGAGTCGGGTGTACTGCTTGACTTCACCACCCGCCATGGCCTTGAAGCCGGCGGTGATGCCCTTGGCCATGCCCATAGAGCGAACCACGACGCCAAAGACCATGCCGAGGCTCTGTTGGATCGTCCACTCGGGGAACTCGAGTGCGGTCGTGATGGGAAAGTCGGCTGGTCCGCCCTGGTTGTATCGGGGTGTGTCAGTCATTGGATTCCTCCCTGGCGGTCATATCAGGACCTCTGAAAACGACGTTAGCCGAGATCCGAGGGAGGAAGGACCCGGTCGTAGTGACGGTCGGGCGCCTTCAGGGCCACGCCGCTTCGCTGCGCGCTCAGCATGCCGCTGATCAGATCGGCCACACGTTCGGCGGCCTCGGCAATCGACACGCCTCGTTCGTGAATTCCGGCAACCAGGTTCCTGTGTGCGTCGGTATCCGTGGGGCGAGGGCGGTACGCGAGATAGGCCGACAGGCTGTCCGCTACGGCGAGCCCCGGGCGTTCGCCAATCAAGAGAACGACGACGGACGCGCGCGTCACTATTCCTAGATCATTGAGTAACCCGACGCGGGCGTAGTCAATGACGACGAGCGGACCTTGCGTCCATGTCTGGCGTCGCGCGTGCTGCGAGATCGCTGCGAGGAGCGCGGGACCGTACGAATGGGTGGCCTGAGCGGAAAGTCCGCCCGCCACCGCGACGCAGAGAGTGCGCGGAGGTCCTGCGTAGCGCTCGGCGAGCCGGGTGCGCGAGTCGTCATCCATGCGGCGGCCGAGATCCGGACGCCGGAGGTATGTGGTGTGGTCGCGGGCGAGAGTACGCACGTGGACTGGTGGATCCTTTGAATCAACGTCACGCCACCACTCGACGTCGGTCGCAAAGGGCTGTGCGACGGCGTCGCGCGCGGCCGCGTGGTCGGCGCGCAGTCGCAAAAGATCGCTGGTGGTGTAGCTGGAGGCCGAGCCATCGAGAAACAAACGAGCGGGTGTGATCGCTCGTACGTAGTCCACGAGAGCGTCGCGACTTTGGCGAGAGACGTCGGGTGCTTCGCTCACGGTGCTCCCAATGCTCGACGAAGCTCGCCGACGAGCGGACGCGGCGACCGGGTGTGGGGTCCGCGCCACCACTCCTGACTTTCCAACCAGGTGGAGAATTCGGGGGCGGGACCTCGCCGCAGGATTTCCCGAGTGGCGGTCACGTCCTGAAAACTCGTGGACTGATAATGCAGCATGACGTCATCCGCCGCTGGCACACCCATCAAGAAGTTGCAGCCCGCCGTCGCGAGCAGGAGCATGAGCTCATCGTTGGAATTCTGGTCCGCATCAACGTGATTGGTGTAACAGACATCGGCTCCCATAGGAATGCCCTGCAGTTTGCCGACGAAGTGATCTTCGAGGCCGGCTCGAGTAATTTGGCGCGCCGTCGCGAGGTATTCCGGACCGATAAAGCCGACCACGGTATTGACCAAAAAGGGATCGAAGGCGCCCGCGACCGCTTGCGCGCGCGCCTCCAAAGTGAGTTGATCGACCCCTTCATGGGCTTCGGCAGAAAGAGCCGTGCCCTGACCCGTCTCGAAGTACATGAAGTGCTCCCCAGGAAATTCGTCACGACGGGTCGCGTGGTGAGCGGCCACCTCCTCACGCGCTTCTCGCAAGAGTTCGAGTGTGACACCGAAGGAGGCGTTGGCACCCTGCGTGCCCGCGACGGATTGAAACAAAAGATCGACCGGTGCCCCGCGGCGAAGGGAGGCAATTTGTGTGGTCACGTGGGAGAGCACGCACGACTGGGTGGGAACCGCCACGTGTTCGATGAGATCGTGGAGTCCCCGGAGCAAACGAACTACGGATCCCACGTCATCGTTCGCGGGATTCACGCCCAACATCGCGTCACCACAACCGTGACGGAGTCCGTCGATGGCAGATAGCACCACGCCGTGGACATCGTCGGTGGGATGGTTGGGTTGCACGCGAACACCCAAGGTGCCGTCTGCGCCCTGGGTGTTACGACACGTGGTGACGACTCGTAGTCGTGAGGCGGCGAGGACCAGATCTTTGGTCCCCATGATTTTCGCGAGGCCCGCGGCCACCTCGGGTGTGACCACGTGGCGAAACTCCCTGTCCCAGGTCGTGGGAAAATTGGGCTCGAGCACGTAGTCCCTCAGCTCCCCGAAGGTGAGGGCCCGCAGTGACCCGGGCATTCGTCGAGTCTCCGCGATCAACGCCGAGACGTCATCATCGACGAAGCAATAATCAACCACGTCGGCGACGGATTGGTCCGCCAGCACAACTTTTGCCGCTACGCGCTCTTTTTCGTTCCTTGCCGAGATGCCGGCCAGTTGGTCGCCCGATTTCTCCTCGTTCGCCTTCGCGAAGACGTCGCGCAAGTCACGGAAGGTGAATGTCTCACCGCGCAGGGTGGTACGGAACCTCACGAACGATCCAGTGCTGGGTCGACTCCAGGGCGCCGGGTCGTCGCAAGAACACGCGTTGTCGTGATCAGCCGTTCGCTCGATGGAAGGTGACGGACACGGGCGCCGACGTCGCGGTGCCGTAGGCGTAACTGCCCGCCTTGGTGGCCACGACGACGCAGGTCGATCCCGAGGGTCCCGTCACGGATAAACCATGCACGACACAACCCGTACCGGTCGCGCTCAAGGTCAACTGTCCGTTGCCGTCACCGCCCTTCACGCTCACGGGGACCGACGTGCCACCCGTGGCGGAGCTGGAGGAAACGCTCGCCACCAGCGGACCCTGGGGAAGCCACGGGCTCGGCACCGGAACGTTCAGCGCCAGATAGGGGGCAACCAAGGTCTGCAACGCCGAACTCACCCAGGCCGCGTACTGACGGTCCATGTGGGCGTAATTGAAGTACATCAGGTGATTACCGTCCGGGCCCGCGGCGTAGATCGGACAGATGGTGGTGGTGCAGAACAAGGGGATGATGTCGAGGAACGTCACGTGCATCGCCGCGGCCACTTCTCGAATTGTGGTGCTGGCGTTTTGTTGCGGGGTGCGCTCGCACTTTTGGATGTTCGTCGGATACACGACCGGGCAAATCGTGGGGTCTTGACCCGGTGAGGAGTGTGGAATCGATCCGATCAAGATGATCTTGGCGCCGCTCGGTTTGAGGTCCTTTATCGTGGCGGCAAAAGCCAGGCGAATATTCGTCCAACCCACCTGGTTCGCGGCGGTCGTTTCGAGTCCCACCGGCATGACGAACATGGGCTTCCACTTGTTCGCCAAGGCAATGACGGAGGATTGGAAATTTGAACACACGGTGCCCGAATTCGGGAAGTGGGGCGCCCACGGAGGGCACTCGGGCTTGGCGAGATACACAATCTTGAAGTGAAGATTGATGCCGATCTGGTTAAACGAGGGAATCCATTGGGCGACCTGTGAATCACCGAACATGAAAATCATTTGCTTCGATGTCAGGTCCCCGAAACCACACGTCGTGGCCGGGTCTGAGGGAATCGAGCCGTTCGAGAAGCACTGCTGGTGATTCTGCGGCATGACGGCGGAGTTGTCTTGCGAGAGCGGCGGAATCGATTTCGTGAAGTCCGGCGCATTATTGGATTGACCGGCCGTGACGATGTCCGCTTTGAGCTGCGTCAAAGTGGGGTAACTCGCCGTCTTGTGTGGGGCGCTCGCGCCGGCGGTGGACGCCGTCGTGAAAGTCCCCGCCATCAGGCTCACGAGCGCGAGCGTCGTGCCGATACGGAGAGTGAACTTGTTCGTCATCATGTGGAGGTCCGTCTACGTGAGGGGCGTCGCGCCGGTCGAATACAACTGCGGTCAATGATTGGGGGTGATCGTAACAGCGAAATGTTTCCGGAAGTTGACGTCCGTGCGTCCAGTGTGCACCTCTCGATCAGCCAATGTCCTGTTGGGGCTGAAAGAAACAGCAAAAAAATTTCGAAGACCCGCTCGATGGAATGAGAGTCGGTGTCAAGCGGGGCCTCAGCTTCGTCGTGGCTGACGACGGACGCGCGGCGGACGTGACATAGTGCGGAGTCTCGATGATCGAGGGAGGGTCTCATGAAAGCTGCCGTGTACTACGAAAATGGTGGGCCACATGTCCTCCGCTACGAGGACGTGCCAGATCCGGTGATCACCGCCGACGAGGTCCTCATTCGAGTGTCCGCTATCGGGGTGCAAGGGGGCGACGTCCTCAATCGACAGGGTGGTGAACTAACGGCCACTCCCCACATCGTGGGCTACCAGTGTGCGGGCACCGTCGAGGCCATTGGTGCCAACGTGACGAAATTTCAGCTCGGTGACCGAGTGGTCAGCCTGGGTCTCAATGGCTCGCACGCGGAACTACGTGCAGCGCACGAGTCGTTTTGCTGGGAAGTTCCCGACGGGGTGTCGTTCGCGGCCGCGGCCAGTGTCCCGACGGAATTTGGCACGGCGCACGATTGTCTCTTCGAATTTGGTCGACTGACCGCGGGCGAAACGGTCCTCATTCACGCCGCGGCGAGCGGGGTGGGGATTGCCACCATTCAACTGGCGCACCGAGCGGGAGCTCGCGTGCTGGCCACGGCGTCGAGCGATGAGCGACTTGAGCGGCTTCGTCCTTTTGGCATGGACGACGGCATCAACTACGCCGACGTTGACTTCGTCGACGCGGTGCGCAACCTAACTGGTGGTCGTGGTGCCGACGTCATTGTTGACGCCGTGGGCGGTGTCACCTTGCAAAAGAGTTTGCACTGTCTCGCGTACCGAGGGCGCGTCGTGAATTTTGGCAACGCCGGTCGTGGTGAGTCGGCGGTTCTTGACATCTCGACGATGTCAGGCAATAACCAATCGTTCTCCACCTACTTCCTGGGCGCCGAACTCTTCATGTCCCCGCGGCCCTACGAGGTGATCGCTCAGGTCCTACGCGACATTGCTGACGGGGAACTGCAGGTGGTGCTCGATCGAGAGTTTCCCCTCGAGCGAGCTGATGACGCGCACGAGTACATCGAAAGTCGCCAAGCCCTCGGCCGGGTCGTACTGGTTCCGTAGGGTCAGCGCTCTTTCGTTTGTCCCTCCACTACAGCGTGGTGCCGGAATCGGGCGACGCCATCTCTTGGGACGCGCGAGCGGGTGAGTGGAAAATTCCCTGACACACCCGCCTCACGAGTGGCGTTACGTACATTGCGGCCTGCACCTACTACAACGGCACCGACGTCCTCGGCCAAGTGGAGGACCGACCCCTACCTGGCCGCGGGCGACCCGCGCGGTGAACTGCAGATGACCTGGCACGCCGCTCAGGCGATCCTCGAGCTCTACGAAGTGGACGACTACGAACTCGCCGAGGAGTTCATCGACGAGTTGATTCGCGACATGGCTGAGCCGACCTACCCACTCGAAGTGCGTTCACTCGGCAAGACCCTCAAGCGCTGGCGCACCTAAATCATCGCGTGGCACAAGCGCCGCATCACCAACGGTCCGACCGAGTCGATGAACAATCTCGCCAAGCGAGTCAAGCGAGTCAAGCGAGTGGCGTTCGGTTTTAGCTCATTTCGCAACTACAGAATTCGAGCTCTATGCCGGCAAGCCAAATTGGGATCTACTTCCGACGATCACACCCCGCTAGTTTCCGAAGTCCCGTCAATGGAGCGTCTCGTGCAGGAGGTGCGCTCGGCGGGCAACTGCTCGCACACGTTGCGCTTGCGCGGAGAACTCATCAATCTCGCCACGGGTGAAATTCGACCCTCGTCACTGCGTGTGGCCTGCAAGGATCGCTGCTTCGAGTGATGTCTTCCCCCAAACGGATGCTGGAAATTGGCCAATATTTGGCCAACGTCTTCGGCCACTCCTCACGCAACGCGTGCACATTCCAGTCTTTACTAGGATGTTCAGTCCGAGGAGAGGTGCGAGAGCGGCCGAATCGGACTCACTGCTAATGAGTTGACTTGGGAAACCGGGTCCGAGGGTTCAAATCCCTCCCTCTCCGCCAGTACGCCAGTTGATGCATGATCACTGGCGTCACAATTTGAGGGGTGAGCGTGAAGTATTGGATCGAGACGCTCGGCTGCCCCAAGAATCACGTCGATTCCGAAAAACTCACCGGACTCTTGGCGTCGGATGGTTACGTTCCCGCTGATAGTGCGGAAAGCGCCGACCTCGTGGTCGTGAATACGTGCGCGTTCATCGAGTCGGCGCGTGAAGAGTCCATTGCGACCGTCCTCGATCTGGCGGATCGACGCACCCCAGGCGCTCGCCTCGTGGTGACCGGATGCATGGCCGAGCGTTACGGCGACGAACTCGCCGCCGCGCTCCCCGAAGTGGACCTCGTGGCGGGGTTTGGCGAAAACCTCGTGCCGTCGACGCCCGTGACGATCGGCCAACGGCGACGAGTGCCTGACTTTGACTTGTTGAATCTTCCTCGTCCGGCCACGACCACACCCTGGGCGTACGTCAAGATTGCCGAAGGGTGCGACCGGCGCTGCGGGTTCTGTGCCATCCCGACGTTCCGCGGGGATCAGAAGTCGCGATCGACCGAAGAGATCCTGACCGAGGCGCGGGCTCTGGTGGCGGGGGGCGTCAAGGAGATTGTGCTCATCGCGCAGGACTTGGCGAGCTGGGGTCACGACCGCCGACGGGCGCGCCTCGGTGAAGCTCTCGAGGTCCTGGACGACGGCGGCACGCAGCCGCTCATTGATCTAACCAATGCTCTGGCGAAAGAAGTCGAGCGAGTTCGACTCCTCTACTTATACCCTTCGGGCCTTACGGGTGGCTTGATCGACGCCATCGTGAACACGGGTGTTCCTTATTTCGACCTGTCGCTCCAACACGCGTCGCGACCGCTGCTGCGCAATATGCGCCGGTGGGGCGATAGCGCACGATTCTTAGACCGCATTGCCGCGATTCGACAACAGGCGCCGGATGCCGCGTTCCGTTCATCTTTCATTCTTGGATACCCCGGTGAAACCGAAGATGATCAGCGGCAGCTCTTGGACTTTATTGAAGCCGCCCAACTTGATTGGGCGGGCTTCTTTACGTTCTCGCCGGAGGATGGCACTCCGGCTGGCACGATGGCCGAACAGGTGCCGCACGAATTGGCGTTGGAGCGACTGCGGGAAGTTAGTGAACTCCAGGACGCGATCACGGCGCGCCGGCGAGACGACCTCGTGGGAACGACACAGCGACTGCTCATAGACGCTCCCGGGATCGCACGTGGCGTGCGCGAATGCCCCGAAATTGATGGAGTGGTCCGGGTGAATCCGTCACTGGCGGTGGGAACATTGGTTGACTGTGTAGTGACCGCCAGCCACGGCATCGATTTGGAGGCAGTACCCGCGTGAGCACCGAGCAACGAACCTACGGTCCGACAGCCTTGCTCACGCCCGCCAACCTCTTGACCGCGTTTCGGTTAGTGATCACGCCGATCTTCATCTGGTTAATTGTCCAACGTGGCGCATCGTGGATCACCGCGAGCGTCGGATTCGTGGCGGCGGTATCGGACTACTTCGACGGCATCGTGGCGCGTCGTCAAGGCACGACGACCTCGGGCGCATTCCTCGACCCGCTCGCGGACAAAGTCGTGGTGCTCGGCTCGTTGTTCACCTTGGCCGCCGTGGGTCGCATGGCCTGGTTGCCCGTGATCATCATCACCCTGCGCGAAGCGTGGATGACCTGGTACCGGTCCAAGTCCTCGAAGCTCGGAATATCGATTCCGGCGCGAACTTTGCCGAAGTGGAAGACGTTTATTCAAGATTGGGCGATTGCCTTTTGTGTCCTGCCACCGACGGCGAATTTGAAGTGGCTCCAGGCGGGGACTCTTTGGATTGCCGTCGTTCTGACTCTCTACACCGGTTGGCAATACTTTGACGACGGCCGCAAGGCGGTTGTCGCGTGAGGGTCGAGATCGTCGCGGTCGGCACGGAACTCTTGCTCGGACAAATTGCCGACACGAATTCCCAGTGGCTGGGCGAACAATTGGCCGCCAACGGCATTGCCTCGCACTTTCACCAACACGTGGGTGACAATCACGAACGGATCGTCCTCGCCTTTCGCACCGCCTTGGCGCGCAGCGACGCGCTGATCGTGTGCGGGGGCCTCGGGCCCACGCAGGACGACATCACTCGCGCCGCGATTGCGGAGATCATGAACGTCCCCCTCGTGCGTGACGAAGAAATTGTTGATCGCATTCGTACGATGTTCAACTCTCGGCAGCGCGAAATGCCCGCGAATAATCTGCTGCAGGCGGACGTGCCGCTCGGTGCCACCGCGATCGACCAACGGCGAGGCACGGCCCCCGGGTTGATCTGCCCCCTCGGCAACAAGGTCATCTACGCCGTGCCCGGGGTTCCGTATGAACTCACCGAGATGTTCGAGCGCGCGATCCTGCCCGACCTGCTGGACCGGGTTCGCGCCGATGGCGCGACGTCGGTCATTTCGTCACGGGTCTTGAAGACGTGGGGCGCCAGCGAGTCGGGACTCGCCGAAGCACTCGCAGAGAGATTCATTGAAATGGAATCGTCGGGATCGTTGACGATTGCCTTTCTCGCTTCGGGCATCGAAGGGATCAAGGTTCGCCTCACCGCTCGTGGTGACGACCAGGAACACGCCGACGCATTACTGGACGCCGAAGAAGCGGTGGTACGCGCCATCATTACTGAACGACTGGGCGACATCATTTTTGGGGTTGACGAAGAAACGATGGAGGACGCAATCGCCGAGCGGTTTCGCGCTCGGGGTTGGACGCTCGGTCTGGCCGAGTCGCTCACGGGTGGCCTGATCGCAAGTCGTTTGGTCAACGTCGTCGGGGCCTCGCAGTGGTTCCGAGGTTGCGTCGTGAGTTACGCATCCAATGTGAAGTTTGATCTGCTCGGTGTTGATCCGGGACCGGTGGTCTCCGGGAGTGCCGCCGAGCAGATGGCGCTCGGCGCTCGTCGCGTGCTGGGAAGTGACGTCGGACTGGCGATTACGGGAGTGGCGGGGCCGGAGCCCCAGGACGACCAACCGCCGGGAACCGTTTTTGTGGGATGGGCGATTGGTGATGTGGTCGGTCACGCGCAGCTTCGCCTCCCCGGTGACCGACCGCGCGTTCGTTCCTACGGAGCGATTAGCGCCCTCGACCTCCTCCGGCGCACCATCGACAGTGGTCATTGAGTCATTCGATCGATTCGTCGCCATTGATTTTTCGGCGTCAGCGGTCCCCACGCGTGGCAAGGACTCTCTCTGGATTGCGTGGGGCGACGCGACGGGAAGGATTCGGACGCACAACCCACTAACGCGTGACGCGCTACTTGACGTCACGTCGGAGATCGTGTTCACGGGCACGCGCACTCTGGTGGTGATGGATATTGCACTCGGATGGCCCGACGGAATGGCCGCCGCACTCGCCCTCGACGGCATTCCGTGGCGGGCGACGAGAAAGTGGTTCAGCGAGCGTTTGGTGGACGACGAGAACAACGGTAATAATCGTTTCGACGTCGCCGCCAGCGCCAATCAACGTGCTGGGCGAGCGCTCTTCTGGGGTCATCCTCATACCCGGAGCTTTGAGACGCTGGGTCCGACTATGTCCGTTCCCCCAGGTCTGCAACCCCGCGGTCTCGACGCGCGCAGGTTGATCGAGCACGAAGTCGGTGGCGCCATTAAGTCGCCTTTTCAACTCACGGGAATCGGTGCTGTGGGTTCGCAATCCCTCCTCGGCCAACTCTTCGTCCACCGATTGAGCCAACGAGGACGGCTTCATCAGTGGCCCTTCGAGTCCGCGACCGGCCCCGTCGTTGTCGGCGAATACTTCTTCTCCTTGGCGCCGTGGCAGAAGGAAAGCGGCGCGACGAAGGACGAGCGACAGGTCCGTGCGGTGGTCCGCTGGCTCCGTCACCAACACGCCGCCGGTGACCCACTCGTCGCGTCGTCGCTGCTAGAACTGCTGACACCTTCCGCTCGTGCCGTTGTGCAACGAGAAGAAGGGTGGTTGGTGGGTGTTCGAGCGAGTCACGCCGAAACGAGGAGGAACCATGGGGGAGTTACGGATCGAGGGTGACGCGGCGGAATACGGGTTTGACCCTCACCGGTTGGCGCGCATTGAAGAACACTTCAACGACTACCTCGCCGATCGCCGACTGCCGGGTTGGTTGGTGAGCGTTGCTCGCGGAGGTCAAGTCGTCTACACCGCCAAGGGCGGACACCGCGATCGCGAAGCCGGGGCCGTCGTGACCGACGACACTATTTGGCGCATCTACTCAATGACCAAGCCACTGACGTCCATTGGCGTGATGATGCTCTACGAAGAGGGCCTCTTCGATCTCAACGACGACGTGAGTCGCTGGATTCCGGAATTGGGGGAGGCGCGCGTTTACGTGAGTGGGCCACCGACGGCACCCGTCACAGTTCCCGCCATCGAACCGGTACGCGTGCATCACTTGCTGAGCCATATGAGTGGTTTGACCTACGGATTCACCTACCTGCATCCCACTGACGCGATTTATCGAGCCAATGGGTACGACTTTGGTTTTCCCAAAGGGGCCGATCTCGCCAAGGCAGTGAGTGACTGGTGCTCCATGCCGTTACGATTCCAACCCGGCAGCGGATGGAACTATTCAGTCTCGACGGACGTTTTGGGCCGCTTGATCGAGTTGTGGAGTGGCCAGGACCTTGTCAGTTTCTTCCGCACCAGGATTCTTGATCCACTCGGCATGAACGACACCGACTGGTACTGCGTGGAAGAAAAGCAGGAGCGACTCGCGACGCTGTATTACCCCACGCCCGACGGGTGCATTCCACTGACCGACATGTCGGCGATTTCCTTGCGGCCACCTCGTATCCACGGCGGAGGAGGCGGTCTACTCTCCACGGCGCACGACTACCAGCGATTCATGACCATGCTGCTCAACGGTGGTGAGCTCGATGGAATTCGTTTGGTGTCGAACCGGACTCTTGATCTCATGACGGAGAATCACCTCCCGGGCGATGTTGATCTCGCGGACTACGCCGTCGACAGCTTTTCCGAAGATCAACAAGCAGGCATTGGGTTCGGTCTCGGATTCTCCGTCGTCCTGGATCGCCGAAAGAACAAGTCTCTCGTGAGTGAAGGAACCTTCGCGTGGGGTGGAGCAGCGTCCACGGCGTTTTGGGTGGACCCACTCGAAGAGTTGACTGTCGGTTTCTACACACAACTCTTGCCGAGCGGAACGCACAACATTCGTCGCGAATTGCAGCAATTGATTTATGGCTCGCTCGTTGACTGACGAGAATGTGGTCGGATTCGATGTGTGGTGCGCATCCCCTATGAATCCCAGCGAATTCAGGTGGAAGCTTCGAGATTTAGGTGCCGCAGAATGTGGTTTTTGGATAATCCGTACTACGAACACTTGTTCGTAGTACGGTAACCAACGTGAAGTCCGACCGATGTGACAACCGGAACCTACGGTTCCACGCGTGAAGAAGACCAAGGAGTTGACAATGGCAACTGATGACCGCAGCAAGGCCCTCGAAGTAGCGCTGGGCCAGATCGAGAAGCAATTCGGCAAGGGTTCGATCATGCGGATGGGTGAAAACCTCCACATGAACCTCGAGTCGATCTCGACGGGTGCGCTCTCCCTCGACCTCGCCCTCGGCATTGGCGGCCTCCCGCGTGGACGCATCGTCGAGCTCTACGGTCCGGAGTCATCGGGTAAGTCGACTCTGGCAATGCACGTCGTGGCGGAGGCGCAGCGAAATGGCGGGGTGTGTGCGTACATCGATGCAGAACACGCCATGGACCCGGTCTACGCCCGCGCGATTGGCGTGAACGTCGACGACCTTCTCATCAGCCAACCGGACACCGGTGAACAGGCACTGGAAATCGTTGACATGCTGATTCGCTCTGGTGCACTGGACGTCATCGTGATCGACTCCGTCGCGGCCCTGACGCCGAGAGCGGAAATTGAAGGTGAGATGGGCGACTCGCACGTCGGCCTCCAGGCACGTCTCATGAGTCAGGCGCTCCGCAAGGTCACCGCGAACCTCAATAAGTCCGACACGATCGCGCTGTTTATCAACCAGCTGCGCGAGAAGATCGGTGTGATGTACGGCTCGCCCGAAGTCACGCCTGGTGGTCGCGCATTGAAGTTCTATTCCTCGGTGCGATTGGATATCCGACGCATTGAGTCCATCAAGGACGGCACCGAGGTTGTCGGTAACCGCACGCGCGTGAAGGTCGTCAAGAATAAGGTCGCTTCTCCCTTTAAGCAGGCGGAGTTCGACATCATGTACGGCCAAGGTATTAGCCGCGAGGGTTCCATCCTCGACGTGTCGGTCGAGTTCGGCTTCGTCAAGAAGGCTGGTGCCTGGTTCACCTATGAAGGCGAACAGCTTGGTCAGGGACGCGAAAACGTGAAGAACTTTCTGCGTGAGAACCCTCAGCTGATGGCCGAAATTGACCAGCGCGTGCGTGACCACATCGCCGAAGCGAATAAGCCTGCGGACGCCGCGGCTGAGATCGACGTCGACTCACCCATCACTCTGGACTAAGAGGTTTTGCCACGGCGTCTTCGCGAATTGATTGAAGACGCCGTGGCAAAAGACATCAGTTTTCCGCGAAGGACCTGAGGGCCGATAGCGTGGCGCCGATGACCGCCCGACTTCGATTCCGTCGCACTCTTGGAACGCAGGTACGCCGGCTTCGTCGATACCTCAACGAGGTAGCAATTGTGGGCCCCGATGACGACTACGCACACTCATTTGGCTACTTCGGGAGTGGTGCCGCATTGATGGCGCCCCAGGGAGTCGTCTACAACGAGAAGTATCTCTCGATCGGTGACGAGACCTTGATCGGACCCAATGTGTGCCTGACCGCGGGAATCGGTCCGGGGCAGCCCATGCTGGCGAGTCCGACCGTCACGATTGGTCGTAAGTGCATCATTGGGCGAGGCTCGCACATTATTGGGCACTGGTCCATCGTCCTCGGTGATGAGATCCAAACCGGGCCGTACGTGTACATCACTGACCAGAACCATGGATACGAGGACCCCGACAGTGCCGTTGGTTGGCAGCAACCGAATGAGGCCGCGGTGTCGATTGGTTCGGGAAGTTGGCTCGGAGCGGATGTCGTCATTCTCCCTGGCACGCAGTTGGGTCGAAATACCGTGGTGGCCGCGGGCGCTGTCGTCCGAGGAACGTTCCCGGACCACGTTGTCCTAGGTGGCGTGCCAGCCAAAATCTTGCGTCACTACGACCGAGAGCACGGTTGGGTGACCGGCGCGCCCAACGACTGACCTCCATGACAACCCTCTTGGCGCCACTGCGTTCGTCGCGAGCGTTTCGTCGCCTCTTCGCCTTCAGCGCGGTGAGTGCTCTCGCCGCACAGGCGGCGTATGTCGCCCTGATGTACCAATTGGCGACGTTGACGCACTCACCTATGGCGGTGGGAGCTCTCGGCGCCGTCGAACTCGTTCCCATTGTCGTCTTCGGTCTCTACGGTGGTGTCATTGCCGATCATTGGGACCGGCGTCGTGTTCTCGTTGTGACCGAAACATTGGTGGCCTTGTTGACGGGACTACTGGCCTGGAATGCCTCGTTGGCTCACCCGCATCTAGCCCTGCTCTACGTGCTCGCCGGTGCGCTCGCCGCCGCCAGTGGTGCCCAGCGCCCGAGCTACACGGCGATGTTTCAACACAGTGTTCCCCACGCGCAACAGCGGCAAGCCGCCACGCTCGAAATGGTCCAAAGCACTGGAGCCGCGCTTCTTGGCCCCGTGCTGGGTGGCGTTGGGGCCGTGGTATGTGGACCCTGGGTGGTCTACGCGCTCGCCGCGACCTGCGTGGTCGTCACTGTCCCGCTCCTGATGGCGTTACCTCCAGCACCCCCTACCAGCGAACGTGGGGGAATCGCGTGGGATTCGTTGCTGGAAGGGGGCAGGTATGCACTTTCGCGTCGAGACGTCCTGGGCACCTACGTCATCGATCTCGTCGCGATGATCTTTGCTTTTCCCGTGTCGCTGCTGCCATTTGTGGCCGAGCAGTACCACGTCTCCTACGCGCTTGGCGCCTTGTACTGCGCTCTCCCGGCGGGAGCGCTGATCGTGGCACTGACCGAGAAATGGACGAGACGAGTGGCGCATTACGGGCGTGCGGTGTTCGGCGCCGCGATTGTCTGGGGTCTCGGCATCGTCGGCTTCGGCTGCAGTCACGTCCTGGTCGTGGCGTGGATCTTTCTTGCGGTGGCGGGAGGGGCAGACGCCGTGAGCGGCATCTTCCGCAACACCATGTGGAACGAATCCATTCCGCCCGAGGTTCGTGGCCGAATGGCGGGCATCGAACTCCTTAGCTACTCGGTTGGTCCGACGACCGGCCAAGTGCGCGCCGGTGTCCTCGCAGCAGCAACGACCGTTCGCACATCACTGGTGATCGGTGGAGCGGTGTGCGCGGCGGGTTGCGCTGTCTTGCCGGCAGCCTTGCGCGCGACGTGGCGCTTTGACGCCCGCACCGATGAGCACGTGGCGGAAGTCGCGAGGTTGCGAGCCAGTGACCACTTCAAGTGAGTCACGGTGCGAATTACGCTGATGACGTGACCACCACCACGTTTCTCGTGACCGCGAGCGGTCCTGACCGTCAAGGAGTGGGGGCCAAACTCTTCGAAGCCATCCAGCAATTGCCCAGTGGCTCGTGCGAAATCAACGACGTGGCCCAAATCACCATCCGGGGATATCTCGTGTTGTGCGTCGAGGTGACGGTGGACGCCAGTGAAACTGCCGAGGGACTCCGTGAACGAGCCGTGCGAACGGGAGCCGTCGGTGATGGCATCGACGTGACGGTGGCGGCCGTCGAGCCGGGCGACTTCGTGAACGGAAAGCGGCTTCTGGTCACCTTTCTCGCTCCTTCAATTACCAGTTCCGCTCTGCGCATCTTGTTCGAAGCGATTGCGGCATCGAACGCGACCTGTGAGCGCATCGTCCATTTGGCGAGTTACCCGGTCGATTGCTACGAGTTGGTGGTGCGAGGTCCCAATCACGGTGTCCTGCGAGAGGCACTGACGCAAGCGGCCGGTGAGGCGCACGTTGACATTGCGGTGCAGCGGGCCGGTCTTCATCGTCGCAGTAAGCACCTGGTGGTGATGGACGCCGATTCCACTCTGTTACAAGATGAGGTGATCGACCTCTTAGCGGAGCGCAGTGGTCACGCCGACGAGGTCGCCGCCATTACCGCGGCCGCCATGGCCGGGGAAATTGATTTCGCCGAAGGTCTGCGCCAGCGTGTTGCTCTCCTGCGCGGACTACCCGCCAGCGTGCTGGATGAGGTGCGGGCGCAGCTGCGACTGACGCCGGGCGCGCGCACTCTCTTGCGTACGCTGCAGCGCCTTGGTTACGTGCCGGCCGTGGTCAGCGGTGGTTTCACCGAAGTCCTGGCCCCGCTCCTCGCTGATCTCGGTGTCGATCTCTTGGAAGCCAATCACCTCGAGATCGTCGACGGTCAACTCACTGGTTATCTCGCGAGCGCCGTTGTAGACCGGGCCGGCAAGGCGCGGGCTCTGGTGCGCTTCGCGAACGACATCGGCGTGCCCTTGCAACAGACGGTGGCCGTGGGTGATGGGGCCAACGACATCGACATGTTGTCCATCGCCGGACTCGGCATCGCCTTTAACGCCAAGCCCGTGGTGCGCGAACACGCCGACGCCGCGCTGAGCGTTCCGTATCTTGACGCCGTTCTGTATTTCCTGGGGATCTCGCGCGAGGAAATCGAAGCCGAGTAGTCCCAGGGGCAATAGTTCCTGATCAAAGGGAGATTACGGCGTTCGAAGCGCCCCGACAATTCTTATGTCGGGCTTCTAAAAATTACTCCCGGTGAGACAGATGGCCTGTTATTGTCTCACCAAGTAACCACGAAGGAGGGGTCGTGAAGATATCCATTGATCCGGATCGCTGTCAGGGGCACGGGCGTTGTTTTTCGCTCGCGCCTGGATTATTCGATTCAGATGAATTGGGGAACGGTTTCGCTGTTGGCGATGGCAACGTAGCCGCCGGCGACGAAGAACTTGCCCGACTCGCACAAGCCAATTGCCCTGAACACGCAGTATTGATCGAGGAGTAGGAAATGACGACTGAAATGACTAAGCCGCCCGTCGAGGACTTCGCGACCGACTGGGACCACACGGACCCCACGTGGGTCAAGAACCCGTACCCGATCTGGGACGAACTGCGCGAGACCTGCCCGGTGGCGCACACTGACCGCTACGGCGGTGGGTGGTTCCCGGTGACCCACGAACTCGTGTCAGAGATTGCGAACGACACCGACCACTACACCAGCCGCACCGTGGTGATCGGAAACGGCCGCCCGGGCGATGACGCCCCGCCGGCGCCCATCGGTGTCGTCCCGCCGATTTCCTCGGACCCGCCGTTCCACCAGATCGCCCGTCGCATCATTCTCCCGGCCTTGGCGCCTCGCCCGGTTGCCGCGTTGGAGCCTCAAATCCGCGAGCTCTGCAAGAGTCTCGTGGAGAAGGTCAAGGACAACGAGATCGTCAATGGTTCGTCGGACTACGCCCAGTACATCCCGGCCAATGTCGTCGAACTCCTGTTGGGTCTGCCGAGTGAAGACGAGGACCTGTTCCGTCACTTCATTCACGTCGCCCTCGAGGGTGTCGACGAGCCCGACCAGGATAAGCGCATTGAGATGTTCACCCCGCTCGAGGAGTACATCACTCGCGTGGTGGAAGACCGCATGGCCAACCCGGGTGATGACCTCATCTCCTACCTGCTGAGTGTCGAAATCGGAGGTCAGAAGTTGGCCCCCGAGCACATCTTCGGCACGGTGGTTCTGGTTCTCATTGCGGGTATTGACACCACGTGGTCGGCCATCGGCGCCTCGCTGTACCACTTGGCGACGCACCCCGAGGACCGTCAGCGACTGGTCGACGAGCCGGAATTGATCCCGACGGCCATTGAGGAATTCCTGCGCTTCTACGCGCCGGTGTCCATGGCTCGTTTGGTCAAGGAGGACTTTGACTTCCACGGTTGCCCGATGAAGAAGGACGACTGGATTCTGTTGGGCTTCCCGGCCGCGAACCGCGACCCGAAGGCCTTCAAGGATGCCGACAAGTTCATCATCGACCGTGAGGTGAACCGCCACCTCGCCTTCGGTCTCGGGATTCACCGTTGCGCGGGTTCGAACCTGGCGCGACTCGAGATGCAGGTTGCGCTGGAGGAGTTCCTCCTGAAGTTCCCGAACTTCGAGTTGGCGGACGAGTCGGCTGTGACCTGGTCGCAGGGCCAGGTGCGTGGACCACGCAATCTGCCGCTACGCATTTTGAAGTAACGACTGGGACGCGCCCCCGACACCCACCCCTAGATGGTGGGTGTCGGGGGCGTTGTGCGTTGGCGCACTAAGCGAATTCCTAACCACAGGCCTACTCCGAGCACCGCAATAGCGATGAGGATCAATCCTGACGTCTCGTAGGCGTGCGCCACCGAGTGGATCAGGTTGGTGAGGGTCGTGCGCGCGAGGTCTTCTTTAATTTTCGACAGGGAAAAGGACGCGTGGGTCAGGTTGTAGGAGACGCCGACGGCGAACAGACCCGGAGCGCCCACGGCCACACCGAAGGCCCACAATTGCCGCTTGGGATTCCGGACGAGAAAACGCGCGGTTAAGAATGCCCCGAGGACACTGAGGACGGTCAGGATCCACCCCGTCGTCAAGAGGGAACTTCCGATCGGGTACGAAGTGCCGTTGGGCTTCAAGGTGAGCACGGCTTTCGGCGCAATGAGATCAGGATTATTCGGGAACGCGGCGTCCGCCTGATGCAGAGCGCTCGTGAATTGACGCAGGAGTGGCGTGAAGTCGACCGTGCCGTTCTTTCCGGTGTCCAGAAGAATGAACGCCTCGCGCACGTCACCGCGGATGATGGCTTGCGTGGCGGGATCCTTCGCGGTTGCGAGGATCGTCGTCACGAAGAGGTCGTGGTGAGCATCGAAGGCGGCGTACTCGTGAGGGGGGATGTGGCCGCGAATGTCGGACAACATCGCGTTCGCCAGCGCCGTAGCCGTCGGGTCTTCGATGGAGGCCGAAATCACAATGTTGGAGATGGTGACGTTGTTCGTCAGTCCGCCGACGGTGCGAAGACCAGTGGCGAAAAAGACCACGACGGCCATCAGCAGCAAGAGAATGACGGCGGCGATACGACGGTAGACCGGATTGGGCGTTGAACGTCCCAACAGAGCGTCTTGGGTAGCGGCGTTATAGGGGGTCGGCACAGGAAACTCCTTGAAGGTCCCCTACGTTCTAGTCGCCGCGACGGTGCCCGACGTTACGAGAGTCGAAGGTCGGTGGTTCCCGCGGCCCAAATCTCCGCCATCCAGCACTCCACGTCATCGACTGATCGGGGAAGTCCCAAGGACATCACGCGAGCTCCGGTGGGCGTGACCAGGACGTCGTCCTCAATACGTACCCCAATGCCTCGGTATTCTTCCGGCACCGTGAGGTCATTGGCTTGGAAATACAAGCCGGGCTCCACCGTGAGGACGTAGCCCACCTGTAATTCGCCCAGGTACACCTCGTTACGAGAATTCGAACAGTCGTGGACGTCGATGCCCAGCATGTGGCTGACACCGTGGAGCGTGTAGCGACGGTGGAGCTGTCGATCACGACGCAGGGCCTCGGCGGGGTCGGCCGTCAAGATGCCGAGGTCGTGCAGTCCTTCGGCCAAGACCGCCATCGCGGCGTCGTTGGGCGCCATGAAGGATGCTCCGGGCTTGACCGCGGCAATGCCCGCTTCCTGTGCCGCGAGAACGAGCTCGTAGATGCGTCGTTGGGCGGGCGAAAACTTTCCGTTGATCGGCATGGTGCGCGTGACGTCGGCGGTGTAGAGGTTGTGACACTCGACGCCGGCGTCGAGAAGTAGCAGTTCGCCGGATCTCACGATCCCGTCATTCTGCGTCCAGTGCAAAATCGTGGCGTGGGCGCCACTGGCCGCGATGGTGTCGTAGCCCACATCGTTGCCCTCCACGCGGGCGCGTAAGTTGAAGACGCCCTCGATCACTCGCTCGCCGCGTCCCTCAGCCGCCGGGAGCGCCCGCACGACATCCTCGAATGCCTTGACCGTGTAGTCGATCGCGAGCTGCAACTGCGCCACTTCGAAGTCGTCTTTGACGAGACGCATTTCAGAGAGGAACTCACTGATGCCGTGGTCGTTCTCACCCGCGGCCACCATCGCGTCGACGCCGGCGTCGAATCCGCGCAAGGTGGCCACCGGCCCGGTGACGGAACTGAGATCCTTGGCGAGTTGGTCCATGGGCGCGGTCTCCACGCCGTAGAAGACCGCCGCTTCGGCGACACCGCGCCGCTTGCCCACCCAGAGTTCGCCGTAGTTGGCGTCGGTGAAGAATTCGTGGGTGCGGTGGTCCCGGCGTTCCGCCACGTACAAGGTCGAACGCGGCCCCGACGAACTCGGCTGGATAACGAGGACCGCGTCGGATTCGAAGCACGAGGTCAGGTAGTAAAAATCGGTGCCCGGGCGGAACCGGTAGTGGGTGTCGTTGGCGCGGACTTTCGGATTTCCGGTGGGAATCACGAGCGTCGTTGTCGGGAACTGTTCTCCGAGACGTCGACGTCGATCGGCACAAAACTCCGCCGCGGGGTGCACCGTCGTTTCAAGCGGCTCTTCGGCCCAATCTCTGGTCATTTGGTCGAACAGGGCCCGTGGGCAGGGCGGACGGTGCGGTCCGATCCACACCCAGTGCTCCGAGATCGGGTGATCCTCAGAGACGTCGGGTTCGGGGAGGGTGTTGTTGTCGCTCACGGTGCCTAACTTACCCTCCGTCTCGTTGCCGAGCTTGGCCGATCTAGGGTGTTCTCTATGAGAAGTGGCGTGCTCTCCGGGTCGCTGCGCGAGTGGAACTTCTCCAGGTTTTCTCACCGAGAACGTAATTTTCGACTTGTACCGGACAAGGATTAGCGATGGCGGCCTCCCGGGAACAGCGTTTGGAACACCTCGCCCGCGAGCACAGTCCGGCAGTGGCGAACTACCTGCGTCGCCGTCTCTACCCGCTCAGCCCCGCTGATCTCGACGATCTCGTCGAAGAAGTACTCGTGGTCTGTTGGCGTCGCATCGACGCCGTGCCGGCGGACGCCGAATTGCCCTGGATGATTGGGGTGGCCCGCAACGTGCTCAATAATGCCCGTCGATCCCAGAATCGTCGGTCGGCGTTCGTCGCGACCTTGTCACCAGTAGAGGCAGACGCGTCCGCCGAGGACTACGTCGTCGCGGACACGTCGATACGTGAGGCCCTGGTCGCCATGAGCGAATCGGACCGTGAAATTCTGCTCCTGCACTTTTGGGATGGTCTCGACGCGAGCCAACTTGCCACCGTCCTGTCGGTCACGACCAACGCGGCCGCGGTGCGATTGTCGCGAGCTCAGAGCCGATTCAAAGAAAACTTCACGAAAGCCGAAAATGAGTGAAATTTTTGACGCTCACCGCACAGGAACCACGTACATGGGGAAATGGGTGATGTCGTGAGTGAACAGAACGAACTGTGGGAGTCCCAGTTGCGCGCAGCGGACCCGTTCGCGGGCGCGTCCTACGAACACACCGATCTGGTCGCCATGCTGCAACGCGTCTCGGCGGTGCCTCGGGTGACGAAGGCATCCTTCGCGCAGGGATTCCGCATGAAGATGGCGTCGGCCGCCGCCGCGGCTGTCTTGGTGACGTCCGGTGGTATTGCCGTGTTGTCCTCGGCGGGTTCGGTGGCGCCCGCATTGGCTCTCGGTGCCGCCGCGAAGACGTCGGTAACCACCACTCCTCGCACCTCATTGGTCGGTCGACCGGACATGATGCTCGCCAATCTCCGCTTGGTGGCGGGTCCCGACTTGACCACGGGAACCACGTCCGCTCATGCGTACGTTTTTGTGGAACCGTCCGATCTCGCCGCCGCGTCCGACACGGTGGCGCGGGCCCTGGGCGTCGTTGGTGCACCTTCGACGGCACCCGCGACGAATACGTCGTGGACCGTGGGTTCGGCCGAATCGGGTTACATCGACTTCTGGAGCGACGGGTCGATCCTGACGTGGTCCTACACCCAGTCCGCCGCGGGCGGCGGTGTGGTGAGTTCTCCTCCCACGCCGCTCCCTTCGGACGCGACCGGCGGAACCAGTGGAAATGGTTCGGCGCTGTCGAACGATGACGCGCTCTCGCGAGCGCAAGGTCTCCTGAACTCGCTCGGGGTTCCCGGAACCTTCGGCGACCCGCAGTTCTCGACCGATCAGGTCTCGCCGTATGGTTCGTCGGCCACCACGTGGTGGACGACGGTGAATCTGCCGTGGCTCCTCAACGGCGTGGACACCGGCAATTCTTTCTCGTTCACCTATGACGAACACGGAAATCTCGCCTCCGCGAATGGCCTCGTGGCCACGTTGACGGACAAGGGGTTGTACCCGGTGGTCTCGGAGGTCACCGCGGCCCAGGAACTGATTGCGACCTACGGCAACTTCTCCGGTGGTGGCGTGCCGGTGACGTCGCCGGTCACGGTGGTAAGCCCGGTCAGCGTCCCGACGCCGGGTGTGACGAACGGGACGACTCCCGTCACGTCCGTCGGCAGCTCGTCGGACCCCGTGAGTACGACAGTTCCGAGTTCGGTGGCTGGTGAGCCTCCCGCCACGACGGACACGACGGTACCGACGAGTGACCCCACGCCGGTCACGGTCGACACGCCGGTCGTCACTCTGCTCAGCGCGACCCTCCAGTACGGCGAGTACACCTTGAGCGACGGAACCGACGCGTTGCTGCCGGAGTACGTCTTCACGGCGGATAATGGTGGGACGTACACGCAAATGGCCGTCGACCCGCATTACGTGAGTTTGGCCAATCGTCCGTCGGGCGTGATGCCCATGGCTCGCTAGTCGAACCTCCACCGTCGAGTTGCGCAATAGGCTCGACGAATGGAAATCTCGCTCGAACAACACGGTCCTGTCGCCGTCATCACCTGGAATGACGGCGAGAACCGCATCAACCTCGACTCGATCGCTCGACTCAACGAGATCTTTAACGAACTCGACGACGTCACCGATCCCCTCGCCGTCGTGTGGACAGGAACGGGCAAGTTCTTTTCAAACGGACTCGACCTCGAGCGCTTCGCCAACGAGCCAGATGAGATGACGGCGACGGTGAGCGCCCTGCACGTCCTGTTTGGTCGCATCCTCGTCTTCCCGGCGTACACCGTGGCCGCCATCAATGGTCACGCGTTCGCCGGTGGGGCAATGTTGAGCTGCACCACGGATCTTCGCGTCATGCGGTCAGATCGTGGGTTTTGGTGTCTGAATGAGGCCGAGCTCGGATTGCCCCTGACGGACGAAATGGCGGCCGTGGTCTTCGGCCGCCTGCCCGCAACGGCGGCCCGGGAAGCAGCCCTGACGGCGCGGCGCTTCAGCGCGGCTGACGCTCTTGCCGCGGGCATTGTGGAACTCATCGCGCCCGAGGAGGACGTCCTGCCGCTCGCCGTGGCGCGCGCGGCGGAAGTGGCAACCAAGGACCGTCGAGTGATCAAGGTTCACAAGCGACAAGCGTTTGGCGACATTGCTCGACGCGTCGGTTTTGATACCGAGCGGAGCCGCTGAGTCCAGAAAAGATTCTCGCCGCTCAGGCGGGCTTGCGCCAGACCGAGACGTGCCGAGCACTCTCGGCGGTAAAGGGAGTGCCGATCCAGTCGGCGTGTCGCGACTCGAGCTCCAGCCCGGCGAGACGAGCCATGAGGTCGCATTCCGCCGGCCAGATGTAGCGAAAGTGTCCGACGCCGTAGTGGAAACGACCATCTGACTGACGCGTGAAGTGGTGCGAGACGCACTCTTGGGATACGAGATCAAACGTGTCCAGTCCGACGTGCGCCTCGGAGACGTCAAATGGGACGGCGGTTGCTCCTGGTGTGAGTTGACGAAGCGGGGGGACAAAGAGTTCCACCACAAAACGACCCCCATCCTCGAGATGTCGAGCTGCGTTGAGAAAGCACTCCACTTGTTCGTCCTGCGTGCGGAGATTGGCGATGCTGATAAAGACGACGTAGACCACGGAAAACGACCCCGGGACCGATACGGTGGCCATACTTCCTTCTGTTACCGGCATCTGATCGGCAGAGATCTTGGAACGAAGGTGTCGAATCATCGCGGGGGACAGATCGACACCTGCGACGTCACTACCGCGCTGGTGAAGAGGGATAGCAATGCGGCCGGTGCCAATCCCAAATTCGAGTGCGCGACCGGTGGCCGCGAATCGCTCGAGTACGTCGACCACCGGATTCACGACGTCGGGCCTCGACACGCTCATCGTGTCGGCGTCGTAGCTCGCGGCGGTCTCCTCATCCCACACGTCGCTAGAACTCATGCGGTGATCCTTGCACGCAGATCCGTACTTCGTGATGGTGACGGACCGACACCATCACGAAGAGAATCGAGCGAGGAATGCAAAATGCCCCCCGCCGGTTTCCCGGCGGGGGGCATTTTGAGAACTACTAGTGCAGCCAGGTCGCCGGTGAGGTGTAGCTCACCTTCGTCGTGGTCAACGCCTGCGAGTTCGGGTCCACGTGGTAGACCGTCGTGTTCACGGCAGTCGTGTACTGGTTCGCAGCACCGCTCGCCGAGGACACCTTAACGAGGTAGCCACCGGTCAAACCCTGGTGGTTCGTGCTCGAGTACGCCAGCGGCACAACGGCCGGGGTCGCGAAGCTCGTCGACGTCAAGGCGCTTTCGATGCCACTACGCGTCGGGACGCCGTTGCTCGAGGTCACCTTGTACAGAGCCTCAAGGAAGGCCACCGACCACGCGACACCGTACTGCTGGTTGCCGTTGAGGTACTTGTTCTTCGAGAAGGCTTCGGCACTCACACCGTTCATGGACGTACCATTCTCAGCGGTCAGAACCTTGCTGGTCCAGGCATTCCACTTGTTGGTGGTCAGCTTGGTCGCGGGCAGGAACGTCATCGAGTACGCGCCGTTCTCGTTCGCGTTGTTGACCGTCTGCGGGTCCGAGCCAACGCCCGAGATGAAGAAGGTCGGCTTGTAACCGAGCTGCTTCGCCGCGGTCAGCGCCAGCGTGGTGCCCTGCGGAACCGTGTCGAGAACGACAACCTTGATGCCGGCGCTCTGGAACTTGGCCAACGTGGTCTTGAACGTGGGCTGGTTGAAGACGACGTCCGTCGCGTTGTAGGTCTCAGAGTCGTTCGGCGTCACGCCACCGTTCTTCAAGCCCTGCAGTCCGTCCTGACCGAAGTCGTCGTTCTGACCCAAGTAGCCGACCTTGGCGCTCTTGAGAGCGGCGGTCGCCTTGATGTAGGTCGCGAACATCTTGCCTTCAGCGAGGTAGTTCGTCTGGAAGCCGTAGAGACCCGGGTAGGTCGAGGGGTTGTTCCAGTAGTGCGAACCCGAGTTCACGAAGAGCTGCGGCACGCCGGCGTTCTTCAGAGTGTTCTCGACGCTCACCTGCGTCGCGGTGCCCAAGGAACCGACCGTGGCGAAAAGTCCGCCCGAGGTGTTCAAGAGGTTCGCGGTCTGCGACGTGGTGTCGTTACCGGCACCACAGATGCCCAAGTTGTAGCAGTCGTTCTTCACGATGAAGTTGACCTTCCAACCGTTGACGCCACCGTGGGCATTCACGTAGTTGAAGACCGAAATCGCCGACTTCGACACATCGGCGAAACCGAGTGCCGCCAGTCCGCTCAGCGGAACAGTGGCGCCAATCGTGATCGTCTTAGTACCCGTGTTCACACCCGGGTCAGTCGACGCACCGGCGGGCAGCGAGCCCAATCCAGCAGTCGCCAATCCGAGTGACAAAACGGACACCGACGTTAGGGCAACGCCCAGACGACGGAATTTGCGATTCATAAGTCCATCCCTTTCGTAACTGAGGAATCCCCCCCAGACTCAAAAGAGTAGTCACTCCGCGATTGCTTGTGCCTATCAGCCCGGAACTTTTGCCACGGCCATTTCGCCCGGCGAGTCGAAGCGACTATTTACTGCCGCTGCTTGCTCATCTGCTTTTGGACGAGGCCCTTGAGCAAGTGAATTAGTCCGGCCAAACCTCGGGGTGCAGTGATCATTGTCACAATCAAGAGACCACCGAACAGGATGTTCTGGAAGTTGAGACCGAAGTTGGAATTCGGGTCAATTCCGACCGTGTTCGAAATCCAATTCGTGATCTGCGTGGCGTACACCGCCAGAAGTCCACCGTAGACCGCTCCCTGGAGGGTGCCCATGCCACCGAGCACCATGTACGTGACGAGGGAAATGGACAGAACATAGGGAAAACTGGCGGGGCTGACAGTCCCGTTCATATAGGCGAACACGGCGCCTCCGAGTCCCGAAAGACCCGCCGAAATCGCGAAAGCCAAGGTTCGCGTCCGGGGCAGGTTGAGTCCCACAAGTTCCGCGGCCACGTCGTTATCGCGCACGAGCCGCATGGCTCGCCCCGTCTTGCTCGCGAACAGGTTTGACACGATGAAGAACGCCACCGTGCACACCAAGATGCCCACGATCGCGTCGTATTGGTAATTGGTGGCGATGATGGCCAGGGGGCCGCCACCGACCACATTGGCGAACCAGTGAGGCGCGGTCGGCGTTTGGAGGGGGATTCCCTGGGACCCACCCGCCCACGGTCCGAGGCTCTCTGGTAGCTGCGGTAGCGCCACCGCGAAGGCCAGCGTCATACCGGCGAGATAGGGCCCCCGCAACTTGGTCGCGGGTAGTCCCATAATGACCCCACCCACCGCAGCAGCTGCGGTGGCGAGAATCAACGTGAGCACCATCGGTGTTGAAGAGAAGTGCTGGAGCCAGAGGGCCGTCACGTAGCCACCGATAGCCATGAAACCCGAGTGGCCCAAGGAGATTTGACCGCTCCAGCCCGTCAAGAAGGAGAGCCCCAGGATGGTGATCGCGTAAGCCGTCGCCAGGGCGAGCAGTTGGTTGTTCGACCCCGAAAGGAAGAAGGTAATGCCGATGGCGATAGCGCCACCGAGCACACTCAGCAGAATCCGCTGCAGGGTCGTGGTGTGTCGCAACATCAGACGCGCCTCGCGGTGTTCTTGGTGAAGAGTCCCTGTGGGCGGACCATGAGCACGACGATCAGGATGAGCACGGCCACGAGGTCGGCGTAGTTCGAGTTCCAGTAGTCGTTAATGAATTGCATGAGAATCCCCATGCTCACTCCCGCGACCAGTGCGCCGAGCGGGCTCTCCAGTCCACCAATCGCGGCGGCGACAAAGCCCAGAATGAAAATGCCGTCCATCATGGAAGGCGACATGCCCGACGGGTTAATCGCGACCACGACGGCGGCGACTGCGCCGACGACGCCGGCGATGCTCCAACCGAGGGTCAGAAGGCGGTTGACCCGCACCCCCAACAGCTTCGCGACTTCGGGCGCCAGTGCGCTGGCGCGCAACTGCAATCCGAGTTTGGTGTAGTTGAACAGCACGGTGACGAGCGCCATGGCACCCACGGCGAGAACAATTTGGAAGACCGCGAGCGGACTCAGAGCGGTCGGACTGCCGCCCGCTTGAAAGTTGATCGACGAGAACGGAGCGACGGGATAGCGAGGGATATTGGTCCAGATGGCTGTCGCGACCGCTTCGAGCACGGTGAAGAAGCCGACCATGACCACAATCGGATTGATCTCCGCTTTGTTGTAGAGAGGTCGGACGATGAGGCGCTCGGTGAGACCGGAGAACAAGAAACCGACCACCATGCAGATCAACGCGGCCGGCCAAAAGCCCAGACCGTGATCCATCTGCGTGAGCCCGATGTAGGTCACGAACATCGCCATCGGTCCTTGGGCAAAGTTCAAAATATGCGTGGAACGCCAAATGAGAACGAGGCACAGGGCGACGAGCCCAATCGTGACGCCGTTCGTGATGCCGTAGAGCACGTCGCTCAAGATGCGGTTAGTGAGAAATCCGTTCATGAGGAAGGCATTCCTAGGTAGTACTCCCGCAAACTGTCATCCGCAGCCACTTCGGCGGCCGGTCGCGACGCGATGGCCGTGCCGACGTGCAGCACGGTGGCGAAGTCCGCAATGCGCAAGGCCGACTTGGCATTCTGCTCCACGAGGAGAACGGTCAACTTGCGCGACTCGCAGAGTTGACGAATGGTCGTCATGATGTCGAAGGTCACCTTCGGCGCCAAGCCCAACGACGGTTCGTCGAGCAGCAGCACCGTCGGCTGAGCGATCATGGCACGAGCCACGGCCAGCATCTGACGTTCACCACCCGAGAGGGTCGCGGCGTATTGCTTGCGGCGCTCCTTGAGGATCGGGAAGAGTTCGAATTGCTCGGCAATACCCTCTGCCAAAGTCACTTTGTGCGCAATGGCACCTAATCGTAAATTTTCGTCGACCGTGAATTCACCGATGACGCCCCGGCCCTCGGGAACGTGGGCCACTCCCAAACGGGCAATTGCCTCGGGCCGCATGCCGACAAGGTTCCTCTCGTCGAGGAAGATCTGGCCCGACTGGGGCTCGACCAAGGCACTAATGGTGCGCAACAGGGTGGTCTTGCCGGCTCCGTTGGCCCCCAAAACGGCGGTAATCGCGCCCGACGGGGCCTCAAAACTCACGTCGCGGAGGGCCTTGACGGCACCGTAACTGACGTTGAGGTTGGCGACCTTAATCATGGTCAACCCCCAAATACGCCTCGATGACGTCGTTGTTGGTCCGGACTTCCTCGGGCGTGCCGGTGGCGATGACGTTGCCGAAATTAAGTACCACGAGGCGGTCGACTAACGGCATGACGAATTCCATGTTGTGTTCGACGAGCAGGACACCCATCGAGGACCGGAGCCCGGTGATCAAGGCCGCGAACTCTTCGAGTTCGACTTCGTCGAGTCCCGACGCGGGTTCGTCCAGCATCAGGAGCTGGGGCTGGATCATCAGCGCGCGGGCGACGGAGACTTTCTTTGCGATTCCGTAGGGAATGGCCGAAGGAAGCGCGGCGGCGAAATTGGCGATCCCGAGGCGTTCCAGAGTCGCCATGGCCTCTTCGCGAAGCTCTTGGTTGTGTCGGCGGCCACCAGGCAGTCCCAGAAGTCCGGTGACGACACCGTCACCCCGGCGGCTTTGGGCACCCGCCATCACGTTTTCGAGAACCGTGCAATGTTCGAAAAGGCCGACTCCTTGCAGAGTGCGCGCGACTCCGGAACGAGCCAACTGGTGCGGCTTCAGGTTGGTGCGCTTCGCGTGCGGAAAGTGCACCGCTCCCGTCGTGGGACGAACGAATCCACAGGCCACGTTGAACGCCGTGGTCTTTCCGGCGCCGTTGGGTCCAATCAGACCGACAATTTCCCCGTGCTTAACGTCAAAGGTGACGTCGGTGAGAGCAGCTAGTCCGCCGAAGCGCACCGATACGTTCTCGACCTGGAGGATCGTTTCTGAGGGGGCGGCAGTATCCACGGCAGCGTTAAACCTAGTCGCTCCCTGACTTTTGGGGGAAATTGGAGCGCCGATTCCTCAATGCACGCCCTCATCGCGGGGCGAATGACACAAAAGCGAGATTTCACGGTAAGAGATTCGGCGCTGACGACAAGTAGAGAGCATGAAGCGAACTCAAACTCCCTCACTCACCACCCGCGTGCTTCGTCGCGCGGCCGTGGGCACCGTTCTTATGGGCACCGTGGCCATCGCCACTCCGTTGGCCGCGGGTGCCGACGTCATTGCCTCCTCCGCGCCGTCCATTACCGCCGTCTCCGGTTCCGCCGGTGACCTCACGGTCACGTGGACGGATAACGCGCCCGACGCCACATCTCTCGACGTGATTCTCTACGATCAGTCGGGCAACGTAGTCGTCGACGACAACTTGGCGTCAACCGCGACGACCGACACCTTGAACAACGTGGCCGACGGCGGCGGTTACACCATCAGTGTGGTAGCCAACACTCCGTCGGGTGATCTGAGCTCCGATTCGACGGCACCATTCGACGTCACGGGTGGTACCTACGTTCTCGATAACGCGCCGTCGATTCAAACCGTGGGCGCCACCGCGGGCAACGTCACCGTGACGTGGACGAATGACGCGGCCGACGCGTCGTCGCTGGACGTCACGCTCTATGACCAGAACGGCAACGTCGTTCAGGAGGACACCTTGTCGGCGTCGGCGACGAGGGACACGTTCGCTAACGTCCCCGACGGGACGGGTTACTACGCAGTCGTGACCGCCATCACGCCCGGCGGCGACCTCTCGTCGGACGCGTCCGGCGCCTTCGACCTCGCCGGTGGTGCGTACTCCAATGACGCCGCACCGACCCTCGTGTCACTTGATGCCTCGAACGGTGTGATCACGGTGACGTGGTCGTCGAATGCGAGCGACGTCACGGAATATGACGTGATGGTCACGGACGGCAACGGGACGCAGATTGCCGACGACAGCCTGGGAGCTGGCGCCACCAGTGACAGCGTGCCCGCCGTGGCGGACGGAACGGGATACGAGATCTCGATCGTGGCGCATACGCCGATCGGTGATTTCACGACACCTACGGGCAGCATCGATATTTCGGGTGGCACCATCGCTCACATCCCGGTGGATCCGATTCCGGTGGTACTGGGCACCGGCACCGTCGTGGACCCGGGCACGGTCTCGGTCACACCGATTAGCAACGGCGACGGGGGATGGACGATCTCTTGGCCCGAGGTAACCAATGCCAACAGCAGTGGCTGGTATGAGGTCACCACCGATCAGGGCGACGTGTGCACCGTTGACTCCGATGGTGTGGCGGGAGACACGGCGACCTGCGATCTCAGCGCTCATACGGACGGCTCGACGGAAATCACTGGACTGACCGTCACCTATTACCCGATGCACCTCATTGAATACGACCTCGCTGGTGCTGTTGCTCCGACGGCGGTTGCGACGGCGGCGAATGGTTCGGGTAGCTCGACCGTGACGCCGGTTCGCTTCGACAAGGTCGCTACTCCTCGCAACTTGGAACGACACACGGTGGCCCTCGGGCACGTGACCTCGCCGGCCGCCGCTACACCGTGGGCCCTCGGCGCCGTGATGGTTGGTGGAGTGGCAGTTCTGCTCAGTGGTGCGATCGCCCTGCTGCGCCGCCGGCGCGTTCTTTAGGCGGTCGGTGGGCAGTAGAGACCGAGCGTGTTGCCGTCGAGGTCGACGATCAGGGCAACGGATCCATAGTTGTTCGGTAACTCGGTGGGCGCGACACGAACGCGCCCACCGAGTTGTTGTGCTCGCGCACAGTGGGACTCCAGGTCGCTGACCTCCCAGTACACAATGAGTCCCGTTGGGATGTCGCCATTGGCGATTTCGATGTCGCCCTGCACGGCGTCCGCTGGTCCGTGGTGGTCAAAGAATGCGTGTCGCTCGTGTTCGGCAACAGTGATGTCCCATCCGAATAGCGAGGCCAGGAACCGCGATTGTTCCGTGACGTTCTCGGAATTGAATTGAAAATAACGAAGTTGTGCGCCCACGGGTCTGAATCTAGATTCCTCGTCCGCCTCTACGATGGTGGGGTCCCCCCGCCGGATTTTTCGGCTCAGTCAAGGAGTACGTGTGCGCGCCCTCGCCACCTTCTGTGTTCGCTACCGCCGCATCGTGCTGGTGGTGTGGATTGTTGCCTTTGTGTTGACCTTCGCCATTGGTCGGGCCGTGGGAACGAATTACTCCAACAACTTCAGCTTGCCGGGCACTGAGTCCACGAAAGCTCTGGAACTGATCAAGCTGCACGAGCCCACCCAGGGCGGCGACACGGACCAGATCGTCTTCGCGGCGCCCGCGGGAAAGACGGTGATGTCCCCTGGCGTGATCGCGGCGATCAATACAACACTCGCCGACGTCGCCACATTGCCGCACGTGTCGAAGATTGTCTCTCCGCTATCTCCGCAGGGAGTGTTCTACGTCAGTTCGGACAAGACGATTGCGTACGCCAACGTCACCTTTGACGTGATCGCGCCGAAGATTACGACCGAAGAAGCAAAGACGTTCGTGGCTACCGCGACGAAATTCAATGGCACGGCCGGTCTCGAGGTAGCCGTCGCCGGTCAGGTGGCCGAGGCGGCCAACAAGGTCACGATTGGTGGAACCGGCATCGGGGCTCTGGCGGCACTCGTGGTCTTGCTACTGGTCTTCGGATCCATTTTTGCCGCGTTGATGCCACTGGCCAGCGCGCTCATCGCCCTCGGCACCGCAACCGCGATTATTGGCATGTTGACGCACGTGATGGCGATGCCGATGTTCGCGCCGGAACTCGTGATCTTGATTGGTCTGGGTGTGGGCGTGGACTACGCCCTCTTTATTGTGACGCGACACCGACAAGGCCTCCTCGAAGGCTTGAGCGTCGAAGAGTCGATCGTGCAGGCGGTGAACACCTCGGGACGTGCCGTGCTCTTCGCCGGCATCATTGTGTGTATCGCACTGCTCGGGATGTTCGCTCTTGGTGTGAGTTTCCTCTACGGCTTGGCGGTCGCCGCGTCGATTGGCGTGGCCTTCACGATGATCGCCGCGTTGACCCTGCTCCCCGCGATTCTCGGGTTCGTGGGACCCCGCATCCTCTCGGGCAAGCAGCGCAAGAGTCTCGCCGCCAACGGGCCGCGACCGGCCAGCGCCGCCAAGGGCTTCTGGACGAACTGGGCGAACTTCATCGATCGTCGTCCCGCAATTCCGGCGATCATCGCCACGATCTTGATCGTCCTGATCGCGGTGCCGTTCTTCTCCATGCGTCTGGGATCGTCGGACCAGGGCAATGACCCGCTGGGCACGACCACGCGCACCGCGTATGACCTGATCGCAAAGGGTTTCGGTCCGGGCTATAACGGACCGCTACAGCTTGTGTCGGAGGTTCACACACCGGCCGAATTCATGACGTTCTCCGAGGTGTATCAGGCCGCGAAGACCACCCCCGGTGTTCAGGGTGTCGCGTGGTTTCCGAAGACTCCCGTCGCCGGATGTATGACGGCCTCGTGCTTACCCGCGTCGTTCAACGAACTCGAAGTCGCCGTCGTCGTACCCACCTCCGCTCCGCAGGACGCCGCGACCACGACGTTGATTTCAACGTTGCGACATGACGTGATCCCGCCGATCACCAAGAACTCGACGTTGGTGGTCTACGTCGGCGGCATCACCGCCGTCTTTGTCGACTTCGCCCACGTCCTCTCCTCGAAGCTGCCTCTCTTCATTGGGCTCGTGGTCTTGCTGTCGTTCCTCCTCCTCGCGGTGGTGTTCCGCAGTGTTGTCGTTCCGATCCTGTCCGCCGTGATGAACCTGTTGTCCATCGGTGCGGCCTTTGGTGTGCTGACGGCCGTCTTCCAATGGGGCTGGCTCGGCGATCTCTTTGGCGTGAACCGACCAGGACCTATCGAGGCTTTCTTGCCGGTGATGATGTTCGCGATTCTCTTCGGACTCTCGATGGACTACCAAGTGTTCTTGGTAACTCGCATGCACGAAGAGTGGCAAAAGTCGGGCGACAACCGCACCGCGGTTCGGCTAGGACTCGCCCGAACGGGCAAGACGATCACGGCAGCGGCCGCCATCATGATCGTGGTGTTCGCTTCGTTCATTCTGGGTGGCGAACGCATCATTAAGGAGTTCGGACTAGGACTCGCCGGCGGTGTCTTGGTGGACGCGGTGATTATTCGCATGGCGATTGTCCCCGCCGTGATGTTCCTTTTCGGGAAGGCGAATTGGTGGTTCCCGAAGAGCCTCGACAAACTGCTGCCGAAGATTGGACTCGAGCACGAGTGATCGCACCTCACTCGTGGCAACGTCAGTGAGTGTCCACGACCACGTTCTCGGCGCGGTGCCGTCCGGTGCTCGCGGGTAAGAGAAAGCTCAGCGCGAACGCGACGAGCAGGATGCCCGACGAGATGAGAAATGCGAGTCGGTATCCCGAGGTGAGGGCGACGGGCGAATAGGGATTGGCGAACGTGTTGGAGCGAGACGTGGCCGCCGTCGCCAGCGCCGCGAGACCGAGCGAACCACCGATTTGTCGTGCCGTGTTCAAGATCCCTGACGCCAGTCCCGCGTCCGCACGATCGACGTCACTCGTGGCCGCGGTAGCCAGTGGCGTGAACAAGATGCCCATCGCGAACGACGCGACGATGGCCGCGGGCAGCACTACGGTCCAGTAGGACGACGTCGCTTGGATCGTCGACAGCCAGGCAAACCCCAGGGCCGCCGTCAGAGTGCCGACGAAGAGAAGTGGCCGCACTCCTGCGCGAGACGTCAAGCGCGAACTCACCTGAGCACCCGCAATGATCGCGACCGACATCGGGGCAAACGCGAAACCCGCGCGAAGCGCGCTCATATGGAGAACGTTTTGCAAGTAAAAACTCAAGAAGAACCACATGGAGAAGAAAGCCCCTCCGATCAGGAGCATCACGAGGTCGGCCCCCCTCAGTGAACGGCTACGGAAAATGCGAAACGGCAGCAATGGGTGGCTCGCGACGCGCAGCTCCCAAAAGATGAAAACCACGACACCGATGGCGCCCGCGAAGAAACACGACGTCGACGTGGTGGACGCCCATCCGGCGGAACTCGCGTGCACGACGCCGTAGACGATGGCGCTGAGTGAGCCGGTCACGAGGAGCGAACCCATGATGTCGAGCTTCACGAGAGCGTCCTGGTTGCGCATCTCGCGGAGATAGAGGAGCGCAACGATGCTCGCGGCAATGCCGATCGGGACATTGATGAAGAAGATCCAACGCCAGTTCAGTTCGCCGACGAGAATGCCACCGAGCAGTACTCCTACGGCGCCACCGGCGCCCGCGACGGCACTCCACGCGCCGATGGCCCGCGGCAATTTCTCACCACGAAATGTCGTCACGATGATCGTGAGCGTGGCGGGCGACAAGATCGCTCCACCAATTCCCTGCAGAGCTCGTACCGCAATCATCTGGCCGCTGGTCGCCGCAAATCCAGCGCCGATCGACGCGATGGTAAAGATCGCGAGACCACAGAGATAGACCAATCGTCGACCAAAGAGGTCCGCGGCGCGACCTCCGAGCAAGAGGAAGCCGGCGAAGGTCAACACGTAAGCGTTAACGACCCACTGGACACCGGCATCGGTGAAGTGGAGGTCGTGCTGAATGCTGGGCAAGGCCACGTTGACGATCGAGACGTCCAGGACCACCATGAATTGGGCCAAACACGCGATCGCGAGGATGAGTCCGTCGGGTGCGTGACGGTGAGTGGTGGGTGCCTCGGGCATGAGGAGATGCTAGGGGCCAGCACCTAGATACTCTCCGAAGCGAGCCGTGGGGAGAGCCCGTGGGCGGTTGCCATGTAGCGGCGAAGAAAGAATCCTTGGACTTTCCTATATACCCAGATGCTGTAGATCATCGAAATGGGAAAATTCCGGTCCTATACTGAAAAAAAAAAGTCTAGTACAGTTCGATATTCATTCCGGAGTCACGTGCAGTTCGCGCTCCGATCCTGAAAGGTCACAGTTGACGCATCACGGCTCGGATCCGCCGAGGGACATTGTCCCGAGTGAGGTGGGTAATTGAACCCATTTCGGCGATCTCTCCCCCTTGTTGTGCTCAGCCTCTTACTGGCGCTCTGTGTAGCGTCGGGGTTCGTCACGCCAGTAGCCAGCGCCACGTCTGGTACGGCGCCGACGCATAACGGGGCGACGGCTACCATCGCGCCGTCCATTTTGGGCCTTCCGGCCGT
>CAIQGE010000009.1 GCA_903871335.1 uncultured Actinomycetes bacterium | reverse complement strand
GTTGGGCGTGGGCAGCGATTCATTACGGACCTGGGTCAACCGAGAACTGATTGACGCCGGACAGCGGCCCGGTCTTTCCTCGGCGGATCTCGCCGAACTGACACGACTGCGCAAGGAGAACCGCGAGTTGCAGCGAGCCAATGTCCGCGTCCATCCTGATATGTTGGTGCTGAGTCGCGCGTTGTTCGTTTATTGACGAACGCGAGAACGTCCTGTTCGTGGGCAATCCCGGCACCGGCAAGAGTCATCTCGCAACAGCCAATGCCGCCGAGGCCTGCGCCAAGGGCTACAAGGTGCGCTTCTTTCGGGTGACCGAACTCGTGACGATGCTCATCGATGGGAAGGACCAGCGCACCCTCCAGCGGCTCACGACGTCACTGTCGAAACTGGACCTGCTGGTGCTCGACGAGTTGGGCTACGTGCCAGCGACCAAGATCGGCGCGGAGCTGCTCTTTGACGTCATTGCCTCTGCCTACGAACGCTCGAGCGTCATGGTGACAACCAACCTGCCGTTCGAGAACTGTACGGAGGTTCTCGGCTCCGAAAGGCTCACTGGCGCCACCTTGGACCGATTAACCCACCGCTGCAAGATCATCGAGACGAAAGGAGAGAGCTACCGCCTACAGGACGCCACACGGCGGTCCCGGGCGAAAAAGTCATGAGAGATCGTTGTGTCAAATGTCGTTCTCGGGCAGAATGGAAGATATGAGAACGTGTTGCTGTTTTCGATCAGCGGGCGTTGCTGGATTCGACCAGCGTTCACACCGTGGACGTATTCGCCGTCCGGGCCATGAAATCTAGGTGCGTTAAGCAGATACTCCCCTATTTTTCGAACTCATAAAAGATGATCAGACTACTTTGTCAAATCAGGAAGGTGAATAGAATCTGATGGAGTTAGGGGCAGGAGCGAAGCAGAGCGTAGGTTCATTTTTGATGGCAATCGGAGGAATCACGAGCGTCGTAGTTGCAGCTTTGGTTTTTTCGTTGCTGAAGATTTTCCAAAATTGGACTGAATGGAAAGAACTCCTACTATTTCTGATGATTCCTGCACTTATTATCACGATTACAGTTCTGATACGTTTTTATCTAAGCGAGATAGTTCGCGAGGCTCCTTCGATTAAGTTTTCGGATATGTCTCGTCGACAACAAGTCTATATTAGGGTTTTAGGTCCTGCAGTTATGCTATATGGGTTGGGGATCGTCGCATCATTCGGTCATTATCATCGAATTGAGTTTCCACAAATTGTTCAGATAGAAGGTTGCTGCTATTCACTCTTGTTTTCGCTGTCATTACTGGTAATGATTGTTTCGAGACTCGTCTTTTTGGGCCATAATTGGGAGCAATTCTACAAGCGCTGAGAGAGCGCTGGGAACGGACCCCATTCGTCGGTCCACTCGAGTAACGAATAGCAAAGTTTGCCCACGGCACTCAACTGACACGTGACCGTCAGGCCACTCCGTGGCCCGCAGGGGCGCAGCGCCCGGCGAAGCCGACGGGCACGTTGACTCAAATTCCAAGAAAACATTGGGATTTCAGCACCACGAGGGTCTGCACGTTGGCGCGAGGCCAGATCGAGTTGATCGCCTCGGGCAAACCCGTCAAGCCGTCACAGCAGACGATCAACACGTCGTCGACGCCCCGATTCTTCAGTTCACTGAGCACCGTCGTCCAGTATTTGGAGCCCTCGCCGCCGTTGCCGACCCACAGGCCCAGCACGTCGCGCTCGCCCTCCATGTTCATGCCCAGCACCACGTAGACCGGGCGGTTGGCGACCGCACCATCGCGGATCTTCATGACGATGGCGTCGATGTAGATGATCGGGTAGAGCCGATCGAGCGGACGCTGCTGCCATTCGGCCACCTCTTGATTGACGGCGCCGGTGATCCGACTGATGGTGTCCTTGGAGACCTCGGCGCCGTAGACGTCAAAGCGGTGCGCGCCGATCTCGCCGGTGGACAGGCCCTCTGCGTGGAGGGAGAGGATGGACTCGTCAAAGCCCTCCAGCCGGCGAGCGTGCTTCGGGACAATCTGCGGACTGAAGCCTCCCGCTCTGTCGCGGGGCACATCAATAGTGACCGGACCCACGTTGGCGTGCACCGTCTTCTTGGTGGTCCCGTTGCGTGAGTTACCGGACCCTCGGCCCGAGGGGTCGTGAGGCTCGTAACCGAGGTGGTCCGTCATCTCCACCTCGAGAGCTACCTCGAAGACGGACTTGGTGATCCTCGTTAAGAACCCGTCGGGACCAACGAGATCGATCCCCTCTTCATTCGCGTGGGCCACCAGCCGCTCGGCGAGCACTCGTTCGGCGGACCTGGAATCGAGCTCCAGCTCCTTGCCCGGAGGCTCCTCGGGGTCTACGTTTCTTGTCTACACGTGCCATGGCTAATCCTTTCTGCCCCGGGCTCTCGCCCGAGGGTTATTGGATCACGCAGTTACACAAAATTTCTGACACACCCGTCCATGGACTCCTTGGAGAGATAGCGACGTACTGAGACGGTCCATTCGTCGTGGGTCTCGACCCACACTGCGGTGATGAGCCGCAGGGCCGCCGCGGCGTTGTGGCAAAGCACTTGCTCAAGTAATCGCGCCTAACTTCGGCGAAGGGAAATAACGGGAATTGCGCGCGTCGTTTGATCGCGGTAGGCGCCAAAACCTGGCTGCACGGCAACCTGACGTTCGTAGATCTCGTCTCGCTCGGTGCCTGTGACTTCGATCGCGACGGCGTCATAGGACTCCGTTCCGATCTCGAGGTGTACCTCGGGTTCCGCCATCAGGTTGTAGTACCAATCGGGATTCGTGGGCGCACCGCCCTTAGAGGCGAAGACGTACACCGTCTCACCCTCGACGAGGGCGACGAGGGGGTTGACTCTGGTCGCACCCGACTTTGCTCCCTTCGTCGTGAGAAGCACCACCGTGGCGCCGGTGAAGGGTTCACCCACCACTCCGCCATTGGCTCGAAATTCGTCGATGATCCGTTGATTGAAGTGCGTCATCGGGTTGGCGTCGTCAGCCATGTGGCCCCCTCTTCGTCCAGAGAGATTCTTGCACCTATCGATGAAATTCGAGCAACATCGTCGCAATAGAGACCAGGAAGAGAATTGCCGCGGGGGCAAGATCCTTCACCTTGTCGTGGTGACGAACGTGCGCGAGCACGGCCCCGAGGAAGTAGAGGACGAATCCGATGGCAGCCGCACTTCCGAGCGGTGCGACCCAGATACCGACGATCAATCCGATCGCGCCGGCGATTTCAATGAGTCCGAGAACGGGGATGGCTGACACCGAGACACCGAGGCCCGTCAGTTGCTCGACAACAGCGGGCTTTTTGGTGAGCTTGCCGAGGCCGGAAGCCACCGCGGCGACTCCGAGGAGGCTCGCCACAATCACGAGGGCAATAGTCATGGGTTTCCTTTCATGGTGGTTCAGATGAGGTCGAAGTAGTTCACGATCACACTTTCGTGAGAGCGAGACGTTGGTAGGAACAGCATCGTTCCCGAGAGGAGCATAAACGTGAGCGCTCACGCTGGGACGGCTTTTGTCGAATCCTCGGTTTTCTGTGTTATAACAAATAATGTTCTAACGTAGAATTTAACTCGGAGGCGAGATGACGGATGTAGAGGTTCCCGTTCTCATCGTGGGTGGGGGAGGCGCGGGCCTGACGGCGTCGATGCTCTTATCGGGCTTGGGCGTTGACTCACTACTCGTGAGCGCATTACCAACAACGTCGCGACTACCCAAAGCCCACCTCCTTAATCAACGAAGTATGGAGATCCTCGACGATGCGGGAGTCGCACAGGCGATTTACGACATCGGCACCCCGCGTCACCACATGGCTAAGACCGCCTTTTACGCGGGTTTTGCTGGATATCCTGACGCGGGCCGGTTGATTGCACGACTTGACGCGTGGGGTGCCGGAGGAGCCGACCTTGATTGGGAGTCGGCCAGTCCGATGTGTTCAGCGAACTTGCCGCAGATTCGCTTGGAACCATTGATGAAGAAGCACGCGGAAGCCCTGGCTCCGAGCCGCGTGCGCTTCGGTCACGAGGTGACGGAGTACTCGCCCGACGTGAACGGCGTGACCGTTCACGTCCACGAGATCGCGGGAGAGACGGACTACACGGTTCGCGCGCGCTACGTACTGGCCTGCGACGGCGGTCGATTTGTCGGCCCTCAACTCGGCGTCACGATGGAGGGTCTGCGTGACGTGGGTCAAATGGTCTCGATGCATATGACCGCTGATCTATCGATGTGGTCGAAAGATCCCGACGTCCTTATTCGCTGGACGTGGCTTCCCCACATGGGGAAAATGGCGACCTTGGTGCCCATGGGACCCACGCGATGGGGGCCGGAGTCCGAAGAATGGGTGTTTCACCTGAACTACACGAACGAAGATCCACGGAGCCTTGACGACGGCCAAGTAGAGGCCGATATGCGACGGGCGCTTGGTATTGGCGATCATCCTGTGGACATCCACATGATCACGCGCTGGGAACTCATGGGAGTCGTCGCCTCGAGGTTGCGCGTTGGTCGCACGTTCCTGCTGGGGGACGCGGCCCACCGTCATCCCCCGACGGGTGGACTCGGACTGACGAGCGCGACGCAGGATGTTCACAACTTGTGCTGGAAGCTGAAACTCGTCCTCGACGGGAAGGCGGGCGACGCCTTATTGGACAGCTACGAGCCCGAACGTCGATCGTCGGTGCAGTGGAACGTCAATAACTCCTTGGATAGTGCCCTCAATCACATCATGACGGGCGAAGCCTTGGGCGTGACGGCTTCTGATCTCAGCCCAGAAGAAGGCTGGGACATCGTTCGTCGTCTGTGGAGTACGGACCCGGCAGATGAGGAATACCGCTATGGCGTGCGTCGGGCCATCGCTCGTCAATCCATGGAGTTTCGCAAACTCAACGTCGAGTACGGCTACCGGTACGTGTCCGACGCCATCATGTCTGACGGCACGCCCGACACCGAGACGGCCGACCACGTGCGCATTTACGAGCCGTCCACGCGGCCCGGCCATCCACTGCCGCACGCCTGGGTCGAAGGCGCCAGCGGCGAACGCGTGTCCACACTGCACCTCGTGCGACCCGGTCGTTTCCTCTTGATTGTCGGCGAGGACGCCCAAGGGTGGCGCGAAGCGGGATTACGCGTGGCGAACGAGGGGGACATTCCACTTGACGTCGTCGTGATTGGTCAGGTGGACGGCGACTATTTCGATGTTCAGTCCACCTGGCAGCGTTACCGAGGTATCACGTCGCACGGTTGCGTCCTTGTTCGGCCCGATCGATTCGTCACGTGGCGAGCTTCCGCGGAATCGACCGACGCTGTCGCGGAGCTGGTCGCCGTCTTCGAGGATGTCCTCGCCCAGCCCATGACGTCGTCATCGACTGTCTGATGGCGACCAAGGGATACAAGGAGCGAGCATGGTAAGGCCACCTTCAGAAGATCGACGAGACCGACTCGGTCGTGAGGCATTCATCACCTTGTACGTCGTGGGAAACCACTTCACGGAACAAATCGACGAGCTGTGTCGGAACAAAGGAATTTCTCATCCGCAATACTCCGTTTTGTGGGTCCTGTGTCTCAGCGATGAGCCCGAGGGGGTCCCCATGGGATCCTTGGCCGATGGCTTATTGAATCGTGCCGCGGACGCCACTCGACTCGTGGATCGCCTCGTGGCGCACGGGCTCGTGACGCGGACGCCGTCGCCGCATGATCGTCGGGTCGTCCTTGTTCGCGCCACGAGTAGGGGACGCGCTGTCTTTGAGGCACTCACCGCCCAGATCAAGGCTCTGCACCGGGAACAGTGGGGCTCCTTGACCCAAGGCGAGGTGCACGAACTCACTCGACTGTTGAACAAGGCGTTCTGGTCGCAGCAGTCACTGGCGCCGGGTGAATCCGCCCACGTAGCTGCTCCAAGTCGTAAGTAATTTCGCGAGAGAGGGATTAGTCGTGTCGAATCAGCCACACCGTATCGATGTGCACCATCACCACATTCAAGATCACTACCGCAACGCGTTGCGGGATATGGCGATTGGTGAAGCGGGTGGCCGTGAACTGCCACGTTGGAGTGGCGAGTTATCGCTCGGGGTCATGGATCGGCACGGCATCGCAATGTCCGTCCTATCGCTGTCGACGCCCGGGACCCATTTCGGTGACGACGCGGCGGCTCGTGCACTGGCACGGCGGTGCAATGAGGAGTCGGCGGAACTCGTTCGGACCCATCCGACGCGGTTCGGTTTCTTCGCCACTGTTCCACTCCCCGACGTCGACGGCGCTACGACCGAAGCGGTCTACGCACTCGACGAGCTGGGAGCGGACGGCATCGTGCTCCTGTCGTCGCACAGCGACGGGAGTTACCTCGGCGACCCACGCTTCGATGACCTGCTCGCGGAGCTCGATCGTCGCGAGACCACCGTTTTCGTACACCCCGTGGAACCCATCTTCAATCGCGATATCCACGTAAGCATTCCGACCTTTGCGATGGAATTCACCTTCGACACCACGCGTGCAGCATTCAACCTTGCGTACACCGGTGCGGTCGAAAAGTTTCCTCGCGTGAAGTACATATTGAGCCACGCTGGGGGCACGGTGCCCTATCTTGTCGCTCGTTTCGACTTACTGTGGTTCACCGACGACGACCTCGCCGCACGCGCACCCCAAGGGGGATCGGCGTATCTCAAGTCGATGTACTTCGACACCGCCCTGTCGGCGAATCCACACGCGTTGTCATCCTTGTCGCAACTCGTGGGGGCGGACCATGTCCTCTTCGGCAGCGATTACCCCTTCGCCCCCGAGATCGTGACGGGAATGACCGTTGACGGTTTGGCGGCATCCGCGTACAGCGTCGATGAACTTGCGGCAATTGAGCGCACGAATGCTCTGCAACTATTACCAACAGTGACTCGGCGCCTCGGTGCCGGCGCCGCGTAAAGGGGAGACAGCATGTTTCGACTCATCACCGTCCACGGACGTTCCGCTCTCGAGTACAACGGCGAGTGGTTTGATCTAGCAACACTGTCGGGAGATGACGCTTTACGTGATCCTCTCGCCGCGGTGGCGCGCTTCAATGAGTTGCACGCGTGGAACGATCTCTGTGCGACCTCGGCGGCGGGAGGAACCGTGTCGTCCGAGGAGTTGGACGCCCCGGTACCGGCGCCCCGACAGGTTTTCGCTATTGGATTGAATTATCGCGAGCACGCGGGTGAAAGTGGGATGGAAGTTCCTCCGGCGCCATTGACGTTCGCGAAGTTCGCGAGTTGCGTGGTCGGGCCGACGGCGGATGTTCCGCTCAGCGGATCGGCCGTCGACTGGGAAGCAGAAATCGTGGCCGTGATCGGCACGCAGTGTTCGCACGTGTCCGTCGACGACGCGTGGAGCGTGGTCGCGGGCCTCACCCTCGGTCAAGACATCTCGGACCGAGTCGTGCAATTCACGGGAGCGCCGCCGCAATTCGGCCTGGGAAAGAGTTTTCCCGGATACGGCCCGACGGGTCCCGCGCTCGTGTCACTCGACAGCTTTGCGAATCCCGACGACATCGGTCTGTGGTGCGAGGTCAACGGTGAGCGCATGCAGGACGCACGAACGACCGAGCTGATCTTTTCGATCCCTGTTCTCGTGGCGTATCTGTCGTCGATTTGCACCCTGTACCCGGGGGATCTCATCTTCACTGGAACGCCCTCGGGCATTGGCGCGGCTCGCGGACAATTTCTGGTTCCCGGAGATGACATCGTGACGGGAGCCGAGGTCATTGGTGAGTTGCGGAACCGTTGCGTGCCGGGTGCCGCACCCCTCTCGTTGTAAGAACGACCATAACGTCCCGGTCGACCGACGATCCGCTGCGTGAAAGGAAGAGACATGAGTCACGGCATTGAATTTGGCTACGTGGAGTTCACGGTGTCCGATCCGGTGGCGCTCGGCGCCACGCTGACCTCGGTCGCGGGTCTGTTGCCTGGATCTGACCCCGGTCAGGGGATATGGGCCTACCGAAATGACGACGTGGATCGGCGCGTCTTTGTTCGTGGTGGTGAGCGCAACGACTGCAGCACTCTCGGATTTGTCGCCGTGAGTGAGGAGGCGTTTGAGAAGGTGACCCAGCGCCTCGGCGCGACAGGCTTCCCGTTGCGCGAGGGTACCGATGAGGAGGCGTCACTCCGAGGTGCACGACACGTGCGCGTCGGTTCGACGCCCTGGGGGCTGAATTTCGAGTTGGCGCTCGACCTGACGAATTCGAGCACGGCGTTTTCGTCGCCCCTTGTCACCGGTGGATTTCAAACGGCCGGGGTGGGTGTTGGGCACACGGCCCTCGCCGTGTTGGATTTCGCCGAGTCCGAACGTTTTCTTCTCGAAGGTCTGTCGATGGTGCAGTCGGACTGGGTAGAAACAGACATCATGGACGGCATCGAGCTCGAAGTGCGGTTCTATCACTGCAACTCGAGACATCATTCCGTCGCGCTGGCCAAAGTCCCCTTTGATCTCGGAAAGGTTCTCCATCATTTTCAAATGGAGGTGAATGAGCGGGACGACGTCGGCTACGCCTTTGATCGTGCGTGGGCCGCCGGAATGGAGTTCGCGAACGGGTTGGGCGTGCACGACAACGAAGGTGCGTTCAGCTTTTACGTCACGACCTCCGCGGGTTTTCTCCTCGAAGTGGGGCACGGGACAAAGAAGGTGTACGACCCGTGGGACGGAAATCGCAAATACGACAGCATTAGTCGATGGGGGCATCAACCGCTCGCACGCCCCTGACGTCGCCCGCCCGCACCGTCCACGCTGACGGCTGCTCGCCCGCATCGTCGCGTAGATTTGGGTCCGTGAACCTTGGCATACCGACGACCCGACGATCATCTCGACTAGCCAAGGCCCTCGTGGTCTCCGCGCTCGCCACCTCGTCGCTGCTCTTGGCCGCCTGTGGTTCATCCAGCCCCACGACGACGACAACCACGACAATGGCGCACTCCGCCGCGTACGACGTTGTGGCGGCGACGTGGAAGTCGGTGAATGCCGCGGCGACCGCCTTTAATACGGGTTCGTTGTGTGGCTACGCCGAATGCGTGAGTCTTTCGGCGTCGACTTCCGGAAGTTCGGTATCCGCGCTCGCTGACACTCTCGCCGCGTCGAAACTGTTCTCTGGTTCGCAGGTCGCCGCGCGCGACCATTTCGTCGCGTCGCTGCGCAAGGTGGCCGCGGGCTTTGCTGCGGTGTCGCGTGGTGCGACGTTGGCGGCTCAACAGCAGATCACCAATGTGAACTTGTATCCCGCCCTGCTGGCAGCCGGCGTGGCGTACAAGGCGCTCATCGCGACCACCAAGTAATAATCCGCTACGTCGCGGTGGGGCGCGCCGGTGGCGTGAACTCTGCTCGCAGTGATGGGCCGTGTTGATCGAGTGTTGGTGCCGCGGGTCGCACGCTCGGATCGTCGTAGGTACTGAGCTTGATGGGTGATCCCGCCATGCGAGTGGTGCCGGCCGTGATGATCATGTTGCGCGCGGCGGTTTGTGGGTGATGAGCGGCTTCGGCCACATTGAGGATGGGTCCGACCGGAACACCCGCGTCGTGGATCACCTCGAGCCAATAGTCGGTCGGGTGCGTCATCAACACTTCTTCGAGTTCTTCGCGAAGTTCTCGCTCATAAATTTCACGGTGCTCATTGGTACTGAAGCGGTGATCAGTGACCATCTCGGGCTTACCGAGTACTCCACACAGGAGTTCGAAGAGGTGGTTGTTGCCGCAACAAATGGTGACGTGACCGTCCGAGGTTTCAAAGACGTCAAAGGGGGCAATAAACGGGTGCCGATTACCCACACGGTGAGGGGTACGTCCGGTACCGAGGTACTCAACCAGTCCCTGTTCGAGGAACGCCACCGTCGCGTCGAACATGGCAACGTCAACGTGCGTGCCCTCACCGGTGCGCTCGCGAGCGTGGAGCGCCGTTGAAAGGGCCGCGTAAAAGAACAACCCGCCGAGGAGGTCGGCGAGTGACGTGCCCGTTCGCGTCGGAGGGCCATCAGGCCATCCCGTGATGGTCATGAGTCCCGACATGGCCTGAATGATGGAGTCGTAGGCCGGGAACGAGCTCAACGGACCGGTCTGTCCAAATCCCGAGGAGGATCCGTAGATCAGGCGTGGATTGCGCGCGCGCAAGGCTTCATACGAGAAGCCCAGACGCTCCATGGTGCCGGGTCGGTAGTTCTCCGTGAGGATGTCCGCGCGATCAATCATCGCGAGAAAGACCTCACGGTCGCCTATCTCCTTCAAGTTGAGGACAATCGATTCTTTGCCGCGATTGATGGAATTGAAATACGTCCCGTTGGTGTCACCAAGGGGCGCAAAGGACCTCGCGTCGTCACCGTCGGGAGGCTCAATTTTGATGACCCGCGCACCCTGATCAGCCAACATCATGGTGGCGTACGGACCATTGAGCACGTGGGTGAGATCAACGACGAGGAGGTCGGAAAGAGGCCCCGATCGTTCGGAGCGATCCGCAACATTCATGTTTACCTTCCCCTAGAGATTGACCTCCAACCTCGCGGCCAATCCCATTCAAGCAAGTTCTCTTCGTCCTTCGCTGGGACCAATAGTCCCTTTCGCCACGCGAAGGTGAGAAATTCCAGACCTCGCGCCCGGATCAGCATCGTGCCGTCGGTCAACCTTCGCCCACCGTTCGGCTGACTAGCGTGTCACGGGACAAGGAGTCACGATGACTGATCACGACCACGCCAACGACGCCCTCTTGGTGCGCCGTGCTCTGTTGGCCAGCCCGACAGCCGCAGTGCTCGGGTTGGTGGACCAACTCAATCTCCAGCCGAATTCGCGCATGGACGTTGTCGTCCTCGCGCCGCTGCGCAATGTCAAGAAGAGTCGCAACGTCGAGAGTTTTGCGGCGAGCGCACCCCTGGGTGCCGTTCGATTCTTGGTGGACACACTGACGAACGAGGCATTGGAACGAGTCGTGGCGTTGCTCGGCGACCGGGCGGATGACCCGACGTACGAGGAGCTGGCTGGAGCCGTCGACGACATGTTGCGCGAAGGTTTCACCGGGAACGTGGTCGCGGGAATGTTGGTTGCCGCAGCCACCTCACACGTGCCCGCCGAGCCTCATTGTCGCCAGTTGCTCGCCGAGCGCGTGGAATTCACCCTGCCCGAGCTGGCCGTGGCACCACCGGCGAGCGTGGTCGGTGAGATCAAGTCGGTATCGCCGGAGTTGAAAGAACAGCGCAAGAAGCGACGTGAAGAACAGAAGCTCGCGAAGCAGCGTGCTCAGAGTCGACCCCCGACGAAGTCCCCCCGCGTGAAGGCGCCGACGCCACCGCCGGTACCGCCCACGAAGGCCGTCGTCGCGGCGAGCACCACCATTGTTCGCCGGGCCGTGACGCTGACGCCGGTTGAGGCCGCACGCTTTGATCCCGAACACGCCCTCGCGGGTTATGTCGTTGAGGTGGACGTTGCCTTCGACGAGAGCAGTCGAGACGAGTTGGCGATGGTGGCCAAGCAACGGCCCGCCGTCGTACTGGCCGGTGCCTCGGACGCACTCTTAGTTCGACCGATTTCGTCCAAGGACGGCTCGGAACGACGTCTCCTCGGCGCGTGGAAGCGCGTGGGTCTCGCGAAGCCCTCATACGTGGCCGATGAACGCATCACCGTCGTTCTGGACGCGTCAGTGACCGCGCCCCGGAAATTGGGTCGACTGACGGACGACGAATGGAACTCGCTGTTCTAGCAGCGCCGAGTGAGCCATTCTTCGAGGTAACCCGGAACGTGTGCGGCACGAACGGGCTCAAAGCAGGCGGTTCGAAACGCCGCCTGTAGTGGATCGCCGAGAGCGGGCCAGTCGTCGGTGCGCACGTAGAGGACCTGTCGGTGACGACCGAGTGCCGCGACAGCTGCAGTGGGGTTGTAGCCGCCCTCGATGGTGGTACCGGGCATGATCACCACGTTGGGGTTGTCACTCAGGGGAGCAAATCCGGTGTTGTATTTGTCGGAGAAGACCAAGTGAACGTGACGCTCTTCGTAATACGTCCACGGCCAACGGGCCGTGCCCTCAATCAGAACCGCGCCACCACTGGCCAAGATGGACTGTGCCGAATGGGCTACTGGATCGATCGAACCCCCCGGATATGTCGGTCGATGGGTTGCTAGATCCATGGCCGTCGCGAGCGAAAAGACAAGAACCGCGATGATCGATACTCGGGACAACATTGGTTGACGCGTGCGCAAAAAGGCCACGGACGCATGAATGCCTCCGGCGACGAGCAAGGCGAGTGCCGGATAGAGGTACGCGTCGGTGCGACCCGTTCCGAGCGGCACGAGGTGACACGCCGCGCCGAGGACCGCTCCTATGACGCCGGCCGCAGCGAGCGCGTTCGCTCGTGACGCAAATGCGCCGGCGACCGCGAGAACGACGGTGAGAACGATGAGCGACTTGGCGTAGCCGGGAATGTGCAGATGTGGCGCAACGTCCACGAAGCCCGTGACGAGTCCGCTCGTGATTGTCCAGGTCGAATGGAGGATGGAGTGAAGCGAGTCGAACTGAACAAAGTTGGGCTTCCAGGACGTCGCAAGCTGCGGTGAAATGCCGTCACGTACCGCGAGGTAGAGAAGAACGACCGGAACGAGGGCGCACACACCCGGTGCTAGAAGTTGTCGCCACCGTTCGCCCCGCACGGCAATGATGACCATCGCGACGGCCACGCCCGCGATGAGGGGAGCTGGGTCGAACGCCGTCGCCAGACTGATCACGCTGACGAGTGCGAAGGGCCACGCCGAGTGATCGCGACGCCACCACTCCGCCGCCGCGAGCACCAGGGTGGTGGCGAGAATGTCGTGTGAGTACGGCTTGAGGTGCGTGGCGTACGTCACCGCCACCGGACTGACGACGATGAAGAATGTCGCAAAAATAGCCGCTCGTCGACTGAGTCCCCACCACGTCGCGACGACGGCAAAGACGACGAGGCCGACGGTCGCGACCACCAGAGTGGGGATCTGCGCCCACCACGTCGAGGGAGCGCAGATCCATACCCAGAGACGCTCGACCATCACGAAGCCCGGTGCCGTTCCGACCATGTGCCACGCGGTGTGCCACGGAACTCGACGAGTCAAGGCCACCCACGCGTCGTCGCGGTACAACGACCCTCGAGAAAGTCCGTGCCACCGCAACCAGAAACCAAAAATGGTCAGCGTCGTCACACCGGCGACGAAAGTTCCTATCGAGACGTCGTTGCTCGTCGGGCGTCGCTCGCTCGTCGGTGACGTCATGGAGTTAGTTTGACACGGCCTTCGCGGGCCGACGAGCGACTGACACGAGGATCGCCGCTCCCATGATGGCCAGTATGACGCCCGCGATTTGCACGCCGAGAGAACCTGACGACGAGTCTTGACCCAAGAGCAATTTCTCGTCGGTGGATCGCACGATGCCCCACACCAACAGGCCAATGCCCGTCACGAGTCCACTAGCGGCTCGGCCATTCTTCCGGTGCTCCACGTAGATCAAGGAGAGCCACAGCAGACCATCCTCGAGCCCCTGCAGCAGAGGAACGGGGACTCTTTTACCTTCTTGTCCGGCGTAGTGGAGTCCAAACCATTGATGCGTGATGTGACCACCGCCGGCGACCATAAATTGCGGTCCGAGAAAACGACCGAGAGACCAACCCAGCAATAATGCGGGTATCAGGGCATCGGTGAAATCGAGAATTGCGGTCTCGGGCCACCACTTACGGGCGAAGAAGTAACCGAAGGGCGCGGCGAGCACGATGCCGCCGAAGCTCGAGAGCCCACCTTGCCACACCGCAAGGACGTCGGTCGGATGGGACTGGTAGAAGCTCCAGTTGGTCGCGACGTGCGCGATACGGGCGCCGAGAAGGCCCAGGACGATCAGGGATGCGGCGAACCACCCGAACTTCTCGACACTCAGACCGCGCCTACGAAAACGGTGCTCGGCGTATCGGTAGGCGACGTAGAAGGCAATCGCGAGCCCTAGTCCGTACGTATGAAAGGTGAACGGACCGAGATGAAAAGAGGTGGGAACGGGCTCCACGAACTACAGCCGCGGACGGCCCGCCCCGGCAAATCCGTATCCGAGACGGACCGGCGTGATGTGCACGGTGTAGCCCGTTTCGGGGGCCTCAATCATCATGCCGTGTCCGATGTACATCGTGACGTGTTCGTCGCCGTGGTAGCCGTAGAACAGAAGGTCACCGGGCTTGAGGTCCCACAGCGGCACGCGTACCGTGTCGTTGAACTGACCGCCGGAGTAGTGGGGAAGAGCAACTCCGGCCGCGTCCCAGGCCAGCATGACGAGGCCGGAGCAGTCAACTCCACTTCGCGATGCGCCACCCCAGACGTACGGAACACCAAGGTATGAATAGGCCGCATTGACGGCGACGTTGGCCCGTGAGTTGGCCGGCGGCGGCGGGTAGCCGTCGTAGTAGTTCTTGTACTTCTTGCCGTGGTGGTACTTGACCTTGTGCGTCTTGTTCCATTGCGCGGCGGCTTTGGCGGCGGCGGCAGCTTGGACCTGGGCCAAATAGTGCTGAATCTCGGCCGACACGCCGGCCAGCGTGTGCTTCAACCCCGCCTGAATGGACTCGGCTTCGTGGAGCGCATTGGCGGCCGTACGAGTCTGCCGCCCGGCGAGGGCAATTTCCCCTCGCAAAATGTAGCGCTGTTGGGTGAGTTGAATGGTGGACGTCTTCAGCGAGGCGACCGACGTGGTGACGTTACCTTCGGCCAAGGAGCTGTACACATTGGTCGCACCGAGCTGGTTCTCGGATTCGCTGGATGCGAAGAGAGGGTTCTGCGAGTTGGCGGATCCGTTGTTGACGTAGTAGTTGATCGCAGCTTCGCGTAACTGGGTCTCGTCAGCGCTGACTTGCTTGGACGCCGCCGCCACGATGGCCTTGGAGTGCTGGATCGTCGACTGGAGCTGGGACAACTTGTACTGGGCCTGGTCGTACTGCTGCCCGAGTCGAGAAATCTTGGCGTTGGCCACCGCTATTTGCGCGTACAGCACGGCCGCTTCCGCCCGGGCGGACTTGATCGACTGAGCGCTGGCGGGACGTGGCGAAATAGTCACAGTGCTGAGACACACTGCAACGACGGCCAGAGTGGGAAGAACCCACCGGGAGTGCCTAAGCCCCCGAATCGGCCGCGGCGTCGAAGGGCGCACAAGGCGCTCGACGTCGGTCACGGAAAGAAATCCTAGCGGCGGTGCGACGGCACGGAGTTCACTTTCGCATAAGTAAATCGTAAAATACCTGATCAAATGGACTGAAATTGCACCGTACGTAATTCCCCCCGGGTCCGGTCAGCAATTGGGACGGTGTCGCTATTGCGAGATCGTCGCGTTAGTGTCGAGAGCATGACCGTTCTTGAGGCACCCACTCCCCTTCGTCATCGCATTCGGGCTTCGTTCTCGCGGTCGGAATGGCGCCGTCTCAACGGCATGTTCGGATTCATCATCCTTTTGCACGTCGTTGGTTTCGGCATCTTGTTCTACGCCTCGAGTCGTCACTTCACACTGGATAAGAACAGCACTCTCGGGGTCGGCACCGGAATCTTGGCGTACACCCTCGGCATGCGTCACGCCTTTGACGCTGATCACATCGCGGCCATTGACAACACCACGCGAAAGTTCATGAGCGAGGGGAAGCGCCCGATGTCCACGGGCTTCTTCTTCTCTCTTGGACACTCCTCGGTTGTCTTCGTGATGACGGTGCTGCTGGGTCTTGGCGTGCGAGCTTTGGGTGGCCAGGTGAAGGACCAGAATTCGCCTCTGCACCACTACGGAACACTCATTGGAACGTCCGTGTCCGGCATCTTCTTGTACCTCATCGGCATCTTGAATCTCATCGTTCTGGTCAGCATTGTCAAGCTGTTCATCGAGATGCGCCGGGGTCGCTACGACGATTCGGAACTCGAAAAGCACCTCGATGCTCGTGGCTTCATGATGCGCTTCTTCGGCAAACTGACGCGCTCGATTGACACGCCCTGGAAGATGTATCCGGTGGGCTTCTTGTTCGGTCTCGGCTTCGACACCTTTACTGAGGTGGCCTTCTTGGTTCTCGCCGGCAGCGCCGTGGCGTCCGGGCTACCTTTCTGGGCGATTCTCTGCTTGCCCGTGCTGTTCGCGGCCGGCATGTGCTTGCTGGACACCATTGATGGTTCCTTCATGAACTTCGCGTACGGCTGGGCCTTCTCCAAGCCCCTGCGCAAGGTGTATTACAACATCACGATTACGGGTCTATCCGTCTTCGTGGCGCTCTTCATCGGCACCCTCGAACTCCTGCAAGTCCTGTCCACGCAACTCCATCTGTCGGGAGGCGTGTGGGACTGGGTCAACGGTTTTAGTCTCAACTCGGCCGGATTCATCATTGTCGGGCTGTTTGTGTTCGTGTGGGCCGCGGCACTGTCGTTTTGGAAATGGGGCCACGTCGAAGAGCGCTGGGAACGTGCCGCGGTTGCCGCACAGGTGGCACGCGGCGAGCGACCCGACTTACACTCCGCGGGCATCACCCTCGGCGACGTCCACGCACCCTTCACGATCGACGAGTAGGGCCGAGCTCAATCCCATCTATGCGATGCGACCTGGGGTGATTTAGCCCCGCTGGTCGAGCAGGCGGCGAGCAATCACCTTCAGGCATAGCGTTTCGTCGGCGCCTTCAAAGATCGATAGCACGCGTGCATCGACGAAAAGGCGGCTGACGGCGTATTCCTCGGCGTATCCCATGCCACCGTGAATCTGCATGGCTTCGCGCGTCACCCACTCGGCGGCGCGACACACGTACGCCTTCGCCATCGACGCTTCGAGCGTTCCTTCACCCTTGGCCATCAGCTTGGCGACCGCCAAGGAGAATTGGCGTGATGACTGAATGATCGCCGCCATGGTTCCCAGCTTCACACGCGTGAGTTCGTAGTTAATGATCGGCTCGCCGAAGACCACACGATTCTTCGCGTACTCGAGGGCGGTCTCGTAGGCCGCCTGCATGATGCCAATGGCGCGAGCCGCCGTTTGGATGCGACCGTTTTCGAATCCCGCCATCTGGAAGTAGAAGCCCTTGCCGAGGCCGGCTTCACCGCCCACGAGGCGATCATCGGCGACGAACCAGTTATCGAAACTGAGTTCGTACGAGTGCATACCGCGGTAGCCAATGGTGTCGATCGGTCGACCTTCCAGGCGTCCGTTGGCGTCCGTTCGTCCCTCCGTCGCCGCGTCCTGCGTGAAGAGGAATCCGTGGCCGTCACCGAGCGGCTTTTCCACCAAGAAGAGGGAGAGTCCGCGGTGGGTCTTCGAGCGATCGGGGTCCGTGCGGGCGAGCAACATCAGCACATTGGCGCGCGCGGCAAAGGTGCACCACGTCTTAGTGCCGTTGATCAACCAACCGCCTTCGGTCTTGGTCGCCGATGTCGTCAGTCCGGCGACGTCAGAACCAAAGTCCGGCTCGGTCACCGCGACCGCGGCGAGCACTTCGGCACTCGCGAGACGGGGGAGCCAGTATTCCTTTTGCTCGGTTGTTCCACCATGAACGAGCGCGCGCGTCAAGATTTCCGGTCGAGTGATCAGCGAACCACCGATGCCGAGTCCTCCCCAGGTGAGTTCTTCGGTCGCCACCACCATGCCGATGTAGTCCGACTCGCCACCGGTCGCGAAACCGCCGAATTCTTCAGGGACCGAGAGTCCGAAGCCTCCGAGGGCGGCCAGGCCGCTGATGATGGACTCGGGAATGTCGCCGTTGGTGCGATGCACGTGTTCGGCGTGCGGACGAACCTCTTGTTCGGCGAAACGATGGAAGGTGTCGCCGACCATGGTGAATTCTTCGTCGAGGTGGCGCGATCCCGGGGTCTCCGCGAGCGACGCCAAGAACGACGGATCGCGATAGGTCGCCACGAACTCCGCGAAGGGCGCGAACCATTGAGCTTCGACGTTCCACGTGGTCTCACGTCCGGTCACGCGGGCGTTGAGGTCGGCGAAGGCCTGGGCCAGGAACGCGGCGGCGAGGTTCGCTTCGACGTCGCCCTTGGCGCCGTAGTCGATCGTGGCACGCGCAGTGGCAACGGCGCTGGCGGCGTGGGCGAGGTCGTAGGCGAAACTCTGATTTTGATCCGCTCCACCGAGAGCCGCGAGAGAGTCAACGGCTGCGTCGATGATGCTCTGCGCCTTGGTGATCAAAGATGCAGCGTGAGTGAGGTCCGGGGTAGTCGTCGGCATAGGCCCAAAACTAATAGGAATTCGTCAAGGTTCTTGCGGCTCCTAGTCTGGTGCCGTGCAAGTACAAATGCTCCTCGCTGACGCCGCGCAGGTCGCGGACGGAAAACTATTCATTTTGGGGGGAGGCTGGTCGCTCATTGGTCCAGATCCGATGCCGACCGCGGTCGCCGTCAAATTGACCGTCGACCGTCACGAGCTCGATCGGACTCATCACTGGCACCTCGTCCTCGAAGACGCCGACGGACAGCCGGTCTACGTGACCGACACGTTGCAAGCGATTGAAGTTCACGGTGAATTCCACATTGGCCAACCCGAAGGTGTCCCCGAGGGCGTTCCCGTGGATTTTCCGATGGCCATCAATTTTCCGCCTCTGCCGATCCCGGCGGGAGCTCGATACCAGTGGCGACTCATTATCAATGGCGACACTCTGCCCGGCGCCAATGTCGCCTTCAGCACCCGTCCGTCCTTGACCGCGTAATCACCTAAGAAAGGAATCCCGTGACCACCTTCGACCGACCCTTTGGCCGTTATTTCGAGGACTTTGAGCCCGGCGACGTCTTTAAGCACTGGCCCGGCAAGACCATTACCGAGGCCGACGACCACTTGTTCTGCATGATCACGATGAACCATCACCCGCTGCACACCAACGCGTGGTTCGCCGAGAACGAGAGCGTCCAGAAGCGAAACGTGGTGGTGGGCAACTTGGTGTACTCCCTCATCCTCGGGATGAGCGTGCCCGACGTATCCGGTGCGGCCATCGCCAACCTCGAAATCGAGTCGCTCTTGCACAAGAACCCTACGTTTCACGGTGACACCATCTATGCCGAAACGCACGTGCTGGAGCGAACCGAATCGAGTTCGCGAAATGATCGCGGCATCGTGAAGGTCGAGACCAAGGGATTCAATCAAGACGGCCTCGAAGTGTGTTATTTCCGTCGCAAGGTGATGGTGTGGAAGCGTGAGTTCGCGCCGCAACGACGTCGACCGTACGCTGACAACGTCTGGGAATGATGAGCTGACGCCGCTGCGGCGTCGGATCCGGGCCGTCGCTTCTCGCGTGGACCGGGATCTGCCGTGGAGTCTCACGCGCGATCCGTGGGCGATCTACGTCAGCGAGGTCATGCTGCAGCAGACCTCCGTGGCTCGAGTGCTGGAACCGTGGCGACGCTTTTGCGATTTGTTTCCGACTCCCGCCGCGTGCGCGGAGGCACCGTTGGGTGACGTCCTGCGAGCGTGGGCGGGTCTCGGGTATCCGCGTCGCGCGCGGAATCTGCAGCGGGCCGCGCAACGAATGGTGAGCGACTTCGACGGCCAGGTGCCGAGCGACGTGGAGCAACTGCGCTCCCTACCGGGTGTTGGTCCCTACACCGCTCACGCGGTCGCCGCCTTCGCGTTCGGGCGGCGAGTCGGCGTCGTCGACACCAACGTGGGTCGCATCCTCGCCCGCTGCGTCACGAATAGTCGCCTCTCGGCTCCTCGTGCCCAAGAGCTGTCGACCCAATTGGTCGGGCGCGCGGATCCCGCGCGTATGAATCAGGCACTACTCGACCTGGGCGCCCAATTTTGTCGAGCGACGCCTCGCTGTGACTCGTGCCCCTTACGGAGTGAATGTCGGTGGCGTCGCGAGGGGGGACCAGATCCCGCTATGGAAAGTGCGGGTGTCTCGCGGCCGCAGGCTCGATTTGAGGGATCAAATCGCCAAGCCCGGGGGCGACTTCTCGCCCAGTTGCAACTCGGAACCTGTCGGAAGGCGGTTGCCTTGAACATCCTGGCTCCCGACGATCTCGAAAGAGCCAGTGCGCTACTTGCGGACCTCGAGAACGAGGGACTCGTGAGCGTCGAGCGGGGTCGCGTGCGACTCGGTAGTTAGTCCCGCAACCAACCGATAATCAGTTCGTTGACCGCGTCGGGTCGTTCGAGGTGCGCGAAGTGTCCGGCATTCTCGATGATTTCCTCGCGTGAGCCGGGGGCCAAGAGTTCGACCGCGCCTCGAGCCGTCGACGGCAAGATGCAGCCGTCATTGTTTCCGTGTACGTAGAGACACGGAACGCTGCCCATCGCGGTGGCGGCGTCGCGCAGGGGAGCGTGAGCGGGATTCTTGACGTCGGGGTCGTCAATGGCGCGGTAGTACGAGAGTGACGCGAGCAATCTTTCCGGGGTGCCAATCGCGTCACGCACGCGGGCGACGTCGTCGGCGCAGTCGTATCCCGGGGACCAGTCCGACCAGAGGCGAGTGATGAAGTCGTAGTCATTCAGTGGCACGACGAACTCACTGAGAGCGTTGCGAAAGAAGTACATGTACCAACTCGCCTGGAGCTGATCGAAGGTCGTAAAGCCCTGCATCATGAGCAGTAGCGGTGGCACCGCCATCGTGACAGCCTTTCGCCATTTCTCGGGCGCGGCGCCGATGGCGCTGTAGGTCGCAGCCGCCCCCCAGTCGTGTCCGACGATCACCGCATTGCTGTCGCCCTCGAGCGCGTCGTGCAACCGAATGATGTCGTGGGTGGTGGCGACGATCTGATAATTCCCGTCACGAGCCAACGACGATGGTGCATAACCACGCAGAGCGGGAACGGCCACGCGGTAGCCCTCGGCAACGAGCAGGGGTGCGAGATGACGGTAGGTGGCCGTGGTGTCGGGAAATCCGTGGACGAGAATGGCCAGGGGACCGTCACTCGGTCCGGCCAACTCCACGTGCAAGGTCACATCGTCAAAGTCAAAATCGCGAGAGCTCATGGCACGACGGTACTCAAGTGTGACCAGTAGTGTCGCCCTGATGCATTCGCTCGACGTGGCCCGATTTCGAGAAGTCGTGGGACACTTCGCGACCGGCGTCGTCGTCATCACGGCCTCAACGCCGGAAGGGCCCGTTGGTTTTACGTGTCAGACCTTCGGTTCGCTCTCTATTAATCCGATTCTGATTTCGTTCGCGGCGCGCACGGCGTCGACGTCGTGGCCTCGCATGCGACCGACGGGAACGCTCGCGGTGAACATTCTGGCCTCCCACCAGGAGGCACTCGCACGCGTGTTCGCCACCTCCGCGGACGACAAGTTTGACGGCTTCTCGTGGTCACCTGGGACGAGCGGCGCCCCGCTCCTCGGCGACGCCCTGGCCACTCTCGAAGGGAACGTCGTCGATGTCGTGACCCACGGCGATCACGACATCGTGGTCGTCGCGGTATCGCACGTGACCTCTCGTGAAGGGCACCCGCTCCTGTATTACCGGGGGGGATTCGGTACGTTCTCCTCGTGACGTGGTGCCGTTCGGTACGCTCACGACGGTGAGAGCGCGCAAGGTGTATCGACAAGGTACGGGACGACCGTGTCCGTAATCCGCGTCATCGCGCTGGTCGTACTCGTCCTCATTGTCGTGTTGGGCGGTGCGGTCGCGGCTCTTCGCTACCGCAAGATTCGTCGCGACGAGCTCAGATCTCTGGATCGCCGTGGGCAATCCACGATCTCACCACCACCATCGCCCTACGCACCATCGCGAGCGGTGCGACTCATCGATGGCGACGCGACGCCGATTCCGCGTGGTGCACCGGAGCGACCGCGTCTCGATCCCGATCGCCCCTACGTCTTCTCTGATTTGTCGCCGGGAGAAAGAGACGCTCTTCTGACGCCGCGTTCTCGCCACGACGCGCGGTGGGCTCTCGAACGATCGTCGCACGGCAACCGACTCACACCTGGTTCAGGACGCATCTTGCTCATTGTCGTGGCCGTGCTCGCGGTCTTGATCATCGCGGGCGCGCTCATTCACCGTGGTGGCGGAACTCATCATTCTTCGAGCACGTCGACGACCACCTCCACATCGACGACCGTGGCGACAACCAGTTGGCCAGCAACATTGCGCTCAGAGTCCTACGCGGGAGGTGTCGCGAACTACAGCGTTCCGGTGTCCAGCTATTCGGTCAGTGTCACGGGTACGTCGGGACCGGTATGGGTCGTGATGAAGATGGGCGCGGCGAGCACGCTCGAGTATCAGGGCCGCGTGGCGCAGGGAGCGTCGTACGCGCTGACCTTGACCGGACCGAGCACGGTGTCGCTGGGTTCGCCGAAGAACGCGTCAGTGAGCGTTGAGGGTCACGCGGTGATCTTCCCAACGGCCCCGACGGCCCCGTTGGTTCTGTCCTTTACGCCTCCGGCGACCCACTGATCTCACTGACCACAAACGCCAGTATTTGAGCCTGGTCGCGCCAGGTGTCATAACGCCCGGAGGGTCCAGCGTGCCCGGCGCCCATCTCGGTCTTCAGGTAGGCGACGTTCTCAGGGTTGGCGTCGCGCAGGCGTAGAACCCACTTGGCCGGTTCCCAAAATCCCACTCGTGAATCGTTGAGTCCACCGTTCGCGTAGACGTGGGGGTACACCCGCGGGCTGCCGTCGTCATTGGTACCGCGCACGTTGTCGTAGGGCGAATACGACTTCATCGTCCGGTACGCCGTCGCACTCGCGTCGGGGTTGCCCCATTCCTCCCATTCGCCGATGGTCAAGGGGAGCGACGCGTCCAGCATCGTGGTGAGGGCGTCGACGAAGGGCACTTCGGCGATCACGGTGTGAAAGAGAGTGGGGTCCAAATTCATGACCGCACCCATCAGGAGACCGCCGGCTGATCCGCCGCGGGCGGCGAAATGATCCGGGTCCGTCCAACCGGCGTGAACGAGAGCCCGGCCGACGCGAACAAAGTCACTGAACGTGGTGGGCTTTTGGGCCAACTTGCCGCTTTCGTACCACGACCGTCCCATCTCTCCGCCGCCCCGGACGTGCGCGATGGCGAAGATGATGCCGCGATCCAGCAACGAGAGCCGAATGGCCGAGAAGGTCGGGTCGACGGAGTGCTCGTAACTTCCGTAGCCGTAGAGCAGGCAGGGACGTGGTCCCAGTGGAGCGACCGCACCGGTGGCGTCTGATGTCACCACGTCACGTCGGGCGACCAATGAGACCGGAATGCGAGCACCGTCACTGGCGCTCACCCACTCGCGCCACGTGACGTACTGGTCGGGGTCGTAGCCACCGAGGACGACCTGCTGTTTGCGCACGATGCGCTCACCCGTGGCGACGACGATGTCCGCCACGAGCGTGGGGGTGACCATCGACGTCATGATGACGCGCACCTGGGAGGTCACGTAATCGAGATTGGGTCCGAGCGCAATCGTGGCGGGCGCTTCCGGACCGGCGACGATGCGGGACCGGTCGAGGAGATCGCCCGCGAAAGGATCGCCACTCTCGAGGAGGGGTACGAGTCGTACGGCGGCTGCTCCCTCGAGGCGCTCGGCGAAGACGAGAAAATTCGAGAATGCGTCGACCCCGTCCAGTCGATTGCCCGGTCGCTCTCCGACGAGATCTCTCCATTCGGTCTCATCCACCCGCCGGACCTGCAGCTTGAAATCGGTGGCGCCCTCATTGGTGATCTTGAGCCACCACGCCTCGCCATCAGCATTGGTGTAGTGCTCGACGGTGTACTCGACACCGTGGCGGCGCGGGTCGAGCACACGCGGCTCCTCGGTGGGGTGGTGGGCGTCGATGACGTGGACTTCATTGGTCATCGACGATTCGGCGAAGATCAACACAACGGCGTCATTACGACTGCGTCCGACGCCCACGTTGTATTGGGCGTCGTCCTCTTGGAAGATCAGAACGTCCGCGTCGGCGGGAGTCCCGAGCTCGTGACGCCAGACTTGCCACGGTCGCATGGCGTCGTCGACACGCGTGTAGAAGAAGTGTCGCGAGTCAGCGGCCCACGCGAAGCCGTAGTACACGTCGGTGATCTCTTCGCTCACGGGATCCTGGCCGTCGAGAGGTCGAATGGTCAATGTGTGTCGTTCGGCGCCCTCGAAATCGGTTCCTACCGCCACCCAACGGTCATCAGGACTCACCGACAGGATGCCGACGGACAAGAAGTCGCTGTCGCCCGCTTCGACGTTCTCGTCAAGTACGACTTGCTCGCCCTCGAGTGTGTGGTCCGGATCAATGACGGGCGGCGTCGTGCCGTCGCCGGTCAACGGTGCTCGCGCACTGATCGGGTAGTTGAGACCCTCGCGCGTACGTTCGAAATACCACCACCCGTTGGACTTGACGGGAACCGACGTGTCGGTCTCGACGATGCGGCCTTTGATCTCTTGAAAAATGGTGTCTTCGAGCGCGCGTAGTGGTGCCAGAGATGCGGCGAGATAATCATTCTCGGCACGCAAGTGCGCGAGCACCTCGGGGTTGTCACGGTCCATGAGCCAGTAGTACGGGTCCACGCGCGTGTCGCCGTGGCGTGTAATCGAATAAGGTCGTTGTTCGGCGCGAGGTCGTTCAGTCACCTTGCTACTTTGCCAGTATCGAAGGGTCACGTCTGTCGCCGGCCTTGTTACTATCTGCATAGGACTAATTCGCTCGGGAGCCGACATGACCATCGACAACTTGGATTTCAGCCGTTACCAGCTCGGTTGGAGTGACGAGTTGAAGCCGGTGTTCAAGCCCAAAAAGGGCATCAACGAAGCGATCGTTCGAGAGATGAGCGACATCAAGAGCGAGCCGCAGTGGATGCTGGACTTCCGCCTGAACGCTCTCAAGCGCTTCGAAAAAAAGCCCATGCTCCCGTGGTTCGCCGATCGCATGCCGGATCTTGACTTCAACGACATCTATTACTACATCAAGCCCACCGAGAATCAAGTGGAGCGTTGGGAGGACCTGCCCGACGCCATCAAGAACACCTACGAGCGACTTGGTATTCCCGAAGCCGAGCGCAAGTATTTGGCCGGTGTGACCGCGCAGTACGAATCCGAAGTGGTCTTCCATCGCAATCGCGAAGACCTCGAAAGTCTGGGTGTTCTGTTTTGCGACATGGACACCGCGGTGCGCGAGTACCCCCACATCGTCCAGAAGTATTTCGGTTCGGTCATTCCGCCCAACGACAACAAGTTCGCCGCACTGAATTCTGCCGTGTGGTCAGGTGGTTCGTTCATCTACGTTCCGCCGGGCGTTGTCGTGGATCAGCCTCTGCAGGCCTACTTCCGCATCAACACTGAGAACATGGGTCAGTTCGAACGGACACTGATCATTGCGGACGAGGGCTCCCAGGTGCACTACGTCGAAGGCTGCTCGGCGCCCGTCTACTCGACGGACTCCCTGCACTCGGCGGTCGTGGAATTAGTGGCACTGCCCGGTTCGCGCATTACGTACACGACCATTCAGAACTGGTCGAACAACGTGTACAACCTCGTCACCAAGCGGGCTCGCGCTGAGGCCGAAGCTCGCGTCGAATGGATCGACGGCAACATCGGCTCGCGCCTCACGATGAAGTACCCCTCCGTGTACCTCATGGGTCCCAAGGCCTCGGGCGAGGTGCTGTCGGTGGCCTACGCCGGACCGGGTCAGATTCAAGACGCGGGCGCCAAGATGGTCCACTGCGCGCCCGAGACCACGTCGACGATTGTGTCGAAGTCGATTTCCAAGGATGGTGGTCAGACCACGTATCGCGGTCTCGTCAAAGTCGAAGAAGGAGCACGTGGCTCCAAGTCGTTCGTCCGCTGCGACGCACTTCTCCTCGACGAGATGTCCATCTCGGAAACCAAGCCCTACATGGAAGTGGGCGAACAGGACGCCTCCATTGGTCACGAGGCCACGGTCTCCAAGATTGGTGACGACCAGCTCTTCTATCTCATGAGTCGCGGACTGACCGAGTCGCAGGCCATGGGAATGATCGTCAACGGTTTCATCGAGCCCGTCACTCGAACGCTTCCGATGGAGTACGCCGTCGAGTGGAGTCGACTGATCGAACTCCAGATGGAAGGTTCGATCGGCTAGACCTCAGTTGAGGGAGTGGTCGCGAGATCCCCGTCTCAGCAACTCCCGGTGGTCGCTCAGGGGATCCCGAGGGTCGTGCGGGCCAGACGTGCCCGTGTGTAACGTCGCGATCTTTACACCATGCTCGTTCACGCGTCGCCGCGCGTCGCCTGCGTCAACCATCGTTGCGACTGATGTCGAGAGAGCATCGCGTACCTCGAGGGTCGAACGGTATTACTTGGCGGGTCGCCACATGGTGTAGAGAGGTGGTCCGTTGGTGACGGGTGTCAGCGTGTCGCGGTGTTCGTAGCCAAAGCGCCGGTAGTACGCGAGATTGTCCAGTTTCTGGGTCTCCAGATAGCTACCCACGCCCTGTTCGTCCACCGTTGGCAACACGTCTCCCAGAAGAAGGGCCCCGACGCCCCGTCGCTGAGCTTCCGGGTCGGCGACGAGTAAGTAGAGATACCAGTGTGCTTCTTTCGGGTGCGCTTTCGCAATGGCGGTGAGGTACGTGTTCCCGTCGATCATGGCCCGTGGTCGGCGTGCGAGGGTGCGAAAAGAGCCTGGAATCTGGGCCAACTGGGTCGCTACGGGTTGTGGATAGCCACCCGGGGGTAGCCAGGCGGAGACACCCACGATGTGATCCGCATCGTCGCGCACTGTGAGGATGTGTCCCTCGGGGCCCAGGTGCACGAGCGCATTTCGGAAGAACAGCGCGAGAGCCGTATTGCGTTGGCGTGGCTTGGGGGAGAGGAAGACGAAGAACGGATCGGTGTAGAAGCCCCGCGCGGCGACCACTGCGGCCTCGTCCAATTCACGGCGCGACAGCGTGCGCCGGTCGATTCGGTACGGCGATTCACTCATGCGATGAGCGTACCCCTCACCTTCGGCGTGGCACGATAGAGGGGTGGCAATGCGGGAAGAATGCAAACACTTTCAAAGTCGCACCTACAAGTCGGGCGAAGTGGCGCGATTCTGCGTCCTGGGCAACGCACCCGATCAGCCGTGGTCCTGTCCCGACAACTGTCTCACCTACGAGCCTCGATTGGCGGACGTGGGGTGGTCTCACGGCACACTCGTGGAGAAGCCCGTAGAACCGGCGCCGGACAGTCCCGTCGAGCTGCGACGGGAAGTACTGAATTCGGCCGAGGAGATCGTGAATGCCGTCGCACCTGATTTATTCGCGGAACGCCGAGCCGAACTTGAAGAGATGCAGCGACGAGAGGGCCGCAAGGGCTGGAAATTCTGGCGGCGTTAGTCGCCGCTGAACTCGGGCTCGCGCCGTTCCAAAAAGGCCATCATCGCTTCCGTGAGGTCATTGCTCTGCAGGTAGGCCGTGTTCCACCGCGCGACGAATTCGAGACCTTCGTGAACGGTCGCACCATCATTAGCGCGCAGTACCGCTTTGGTTCCCTGCACCGCGAGAGGTGAATTAGCGGCGATCTCGCGGGCCAGAGCGTGAGCGGCGGCGACGACATCGTCGAGCGAGCCCTCCACCACGTCGTTCACCAAATTGATCTGCGCGGCACGTTGGGCCGTGATGTCTTTTCCAGTGAACGCCAACTCGGCGACGTGACCTTCCGACACGATTTTCGGAATGCGCTGCAAGGTGCCGAGGTCGGCGACGATGGCGACCTTGGCTTCGCGGACGGAGAAGATCGCGTCGCTCGCGGCGAGTCGAATATCGGCGGCACAAATGAGGTCGACGCCGCCGCCAATGCAGTACCCGTGCACCGCCGCGATCACCGGAACCCGCAGGTCGCTGAGCGACGTCACGGAATCTTGCATGCGACGGATCATCTTGTACGTATGGGCATTCGTCGTCGCGGGCGACCTCTTTGTGCCCGCGCCATCAGCGCCGGTCAGAGACGCTCCCATTTCCTTAAGATCCAAGCCGACGGTGAAATGCTTGCCGCGCGCGGCGAGCACGACGACGCGAACGTCCGGCATCTCGTCAATAGCGGCCGCGGCGCGCGGGAGGTCTTCCCAGAGGGCGCGTCCGAGTGCGTTACGTGCGTCGGGTCGATTCAGCCACAACGTGGCGACGTGACCATCAACTTCAATTTCGAGAACCTCGGACGAATAAGGCATCGCCCCTCCTTTGATCGACAGTGAGCCTACGGGAGAGGCGGTTGGTCGCAAGGACATCACCGGTACACTCGCTGTGGCTGACGCCCCTTCTATGACCACATTCCTCGACGCAGCGTCCGAACGCATTGGCTCCGACGCCGCCCGCCGCTCATTTTTTGATGCGTTTGTGGCCGCGGGTCTGCCCACCACCTCCGATGAAGTGTGGCGGTATGCCCCGCTGCACGATTTCTCGCTCGATCGCTTTATCTCGGCGACCAATGTCGCAATCGACGATGACGCCGATGAACGATCGATCCGCGAAGGCGCGTCCATCGTCGTCACGATGGTTGACGGTGAACTTCGCGAGGTGAGTGGACAGTGTGAGGGTGTTCGCGTGTCGACGCGACTCGCCGGACACGACTTGGGTGACCGCTCCTACATCGAGCGGTACCGCGCCGACGCCTTCGCGCTCCTGAACGCCGCGCTCTCTCCCGCCACCGTCCACATTTCCATTGAGGCTTCCGTTCACGTGGCGATGCCTATCGTGATTGTTCAGCGGGCCGAAACTTCCTTGGCGTTCGCGAACGTTCGCGTCGATGTCGGTACCAGTGCCTCGGCCACGATCGTGGAATGTTGGTTCGGGGGTAGCGACGCGTTGGTTGTTCCGGTGAGTGAGTACCACGTCGCCGCCAATGGCTCGCTGCAACTGTCTTCGTATCAACGACTCGCCGCCACGTCGTGGCACGTCGCTCGCACCACCACTCTCCTGGAACGCGACGCACGAATGCAGCAAAGCGTGATCGGACTCGGAGCTCAGTACGACCGAGCTCGTAACGACGCAGAATTAGTTGGCACGGGTGCGTCTAATGAACTGCACACCACATTCTTGGGTTCCGGCCAACAAGTACACGACTTGCGCACGCACCAATTCCATCGCGTGGGTCGAACGACGTCATCACTCCTCAGTAAGGGCGCGGTAGCGGACGAGTCGCGTTCGGTTTACACGGGGCTTATCGAAATTGAAAACGGAGCCCGCCGGACAGACGCGCGCCAAACGAACCACAACCTCCTACTGTCCCCCCACGCTCACGCTGACAGCGTTCCGAACCTCGATATTCGTGAGAACGACGTGGTGTGCGCGCACGCGTCCAGTGTCGGACCGCTCGACGAGATGCAGCGGTGGTATCTCGAATCTCGAGGAGTCGACCGTGAAAACGCCGAACGTCTCATGGTTCAAGGCTTCTTCAACGAGATGACGGACGTCATGCCCGACAGCGTCGCGCGGCTCGTTGATCGCGACGTCGCCACGGTGCTCGCTCGCGCGACCGGGGAGTCCGCATGAGTCGGATTGACGCCGGTGCGATCAGCGACTTTGCGGAGGCGACTGCCGTTGAACTGAAGTTCGAGGGCCGCAAGCTTGTTCTCGTGAAGCTGGGCGATGACGTCTACGTTCTCGACGATCGTTGCTCGCACGAGGATTTCCCGCTGTCGCTGGGCGAAGTTGATGCCAGTACGTGTGAAATCGAGTGCGAGCGCCACGGTGCGATGTTTTCGCTCAAAGACGGTGCTCCAACGTCGCTTCCCGCCACGCGACCGGTAGCGACGTACGACGTGGAGATTCGAGATGGTCGCGTGTGGGTGGAGTTGCCGTGAGTGAACTGGTCATTTCGGGACTGCGCGTGCGCGTCGGCGAGAAAGAGATTCTTCGAGGTATCGATCTCACCGTCCCCGCCGGAGAAGTCCACGTCATCATGGGTCCGAATGGCTCGGGAAAGTCCACCTTGGCCCACGCTCTCACCGGGCGACCGGGATACGACGTCATTGATGGATCCGTCACGCTCGATGGCGTGGAGCTGCTGGAGTTAGCACCCGCGGAGCGGGCTCGTCACGGACTGCTCTTGGCGCTGCAACAGCCGCTCGAGGTGCCCGGCGTTCGGCCGGCGACAATGCTCGTCGCCGCGGGAGCCGACCCGGCGACCGTGGAGGCACGCATTGACGAAGAGGCGCGTCGCGTTGGTCTTCGCCCTGAACTTCTTCACCGCTTCTTGAACGTCGACCTCTCGGGAGGGGAACGCAAACGAGCAGAAATCGTGCAGATGGGTGTTCTGCGCCCGCGTTTCGTGGTGCTCGACGAAATTGACTCCGGCCTCGACGTTGACGCGCTGGGTTCGGTGGCCCGACGGCTTCAGGAAGCAACTCATGAATGGGGCTGCGGCGTACTTGCCATTACGCACTTCCGTCGACTCCTGCACGAACTTGTACCCACCGCAATTCACGTCGTGAGTGCCGGCCGCGTGGTCGCGAGCGGTGGTCCCGAGTTGGCTGAAACGCTCGAAGAACACGGGTACGAGCCCTTTCGTCAGACGACGTAAAGATTCCTGACCAAGAAATTATCGGCGGGATTGGTAGGCTGGACTCCATGCCGGAAGGACGTCATAGCGCCCCGAAGGGTCACACACCCCGGACATCAAGTTCGTCGAGTCGCTCCCTTGCCAATGAACAGCGACTTCTCGCTTTGGGATCGGCGGTCGACGAAAAGTCGGGCGTCGCTCGCAAGCCGAAGAAGAACAAGAGGCGTCGACGTCGCACCGTCGGGACGATTGCCCTGGTGTTGGCGCTGCTCTTGGCGGGAACGGTGGGCGGTTTCTACTTCTATTTCGAGTCCAAGTGGAACGCAATTCCGAAGCAGACCTACAAGTACGAAAAGGGCATCCCGCCCAGCGGCGCCATCAATATTCTCGAGATTGGGTCAGACTCCCGTGCGGGTTTGAGCGCCGCGATCGGCAAAGAAGTCGGTGCCGGATCGGTGTCGGGCGCGCGAAGCGACTCGCTCAAGATCATCCACATTGATCCGAGCACCGACTCCGTGGAGACCCTGTCCATTCCTCGCGACACGATGATTCACGTGCCGGACGCCCGTTTGGGAGTGGGGACCTACAACCGCATCAATTCTGTCTACGGCGGTGGCGTCAATGAACTGATCAAGACGATCGAAACCAACTTTGGTATTCCGATTAATTACACGATTCAGGTCAGCTTCGGTGGACTGATTGGCGTTGCGAACGCCCTCGGTGGCGTCTACCTCAATTTCCCGTATCAAACGCGCGACCAGATGTCGGGACTTCGTGTGTTGCACCCCGGATGCACCGTGGTCTCGGGTTTCCAGGCGTTGGCTTTTGTCCGCAGTCGGCACTACCAGTACCGGATAAATGGTGTGTGGCACTACGACGGACTGAGCGACTGGAGTCGTATTCAGCGACAGGACGTTTTCGTGAAGGGACTGATGCAGGCCGGCGAACGGGCGTACAACCCGATTGACATTCTCTCGACTCTGTCGGCAGTTCCGGCGGGCATTGTTTTGGACACGCGACTCTCACAGGGAGTCCTCGCCGGTCTCGCGTGGCACTACCGCCACTTCAATTCCTCGCAACTTAAGGCCTACACCTTGCCGGACTACCCGGTGCAACTCGGTTCCCTCGGTGATGTTCTGATCCCCGAGCAGCCCGCCTCGCAGCAGATGCTCGTGTCAATCTTCGGCAAGGGTCTCAGCGCGGTGAGCGCTGCGGACGCACCTCCGGGGACCACACTGCAGCCGAACCCGCCGCCGTACGTACCGATCAACTCGGTCGCTCCAGCCGGTAATACGACGACCACAACGGTGAAGCACACGGGCTCCACGGTGCCCAGTACCACCACGCCGAGTAGCACCAAAACGACAATTCCGTTGGAGACGCAGGTCTATCAGGAGAATTTCAACCCCTCGCCGTGTCTGCCGAAGTAATCGGCCGCCACGCGCAGCGCGTTACGCGTTTAGTTCGCTGAGTCCCTGCGTGAGCGTGTTCCACGCCAAGGTGGCGCATTTGATACGCACCGGGAATTTCACCACGCCCTGCAGGGCGGCCAACTCACCGAGTTTCCGGAGATCGACCGGTTCCGGCTCGACCTGATCATCCAACTGCGACTCGTGGACGGTCATCAGGCGCTTGAAGGAATCAATGGTGGCGTGCACGTCGCTCACGGGCTTGCCCTTGACCGCAGCCGACATCAGCGACGCTGACGACTGTGAGATCGAGCATCCGTGACCGGCGATCTTGATGTCCTGGAGCACACCGTCGCTCACGTCGATGTACACCGTGATCTCGTCACCACAGAGCGGATTGAAACCCTCAACTTGGTGCGCTGGGGGTGTGGGCAACTCCCCACGGTTCCGAGGGGAGCGGTAGTGGTCGAGAATGATCTCGCGATAGAGGTCTTCGAGGTTCGACATGATTACCCGAACAACTCTAGGACGTGGTCGAGACCGTCAAGAAGGACGTCCGTATCGGTCGTGAGCGAGTAGGCGCCAAATGACGCCCGGGCCGTCGCTGGCAAATCAAATCGTCGCATCAAAGGTTTGGCGCAGTGGTGCCCCGGCCGCACGCATACGCCGTGCTGGTCAAGAACTTGTGCGACGTCGTGCGGGTGGACGCCCGCGACATCGAGGGACAACACGCCTCCCCGAAGATGAACATCGGCGGGGCCGATCACGCGCACCCGACCGTCAAAACGCTCGCGCAAGCGCCCGAGGGCGTCGGCGGTCAGCGCCCGTTCGTGTTCGGCGATGGCGGACATGCCGAGATTGTCGAGATAGCGCAGTGCGGCGTGGAGGCCGACCGCTTCAGCGATCATGGGCGTGCCCGCTTCAAAGCGCTCCACGCCAGTGGCCGGCGTATATCCGTCCAAACGGACGTCGGCAATCATTCCTCCGCCGCCGAGAAACGGGGGCATATTGGCAATGATGTCTCGCTTCGCGTAGAAGACGCCGATGCCGGTCGGGCCCATCATCTTGTGCGCGGAGAAACAGAGAAAGTCCACGTCGGTCTCTTGGACGTCGGTCACGCCGTGCGCCACGCTCTGGGCGGCGTCGACCGCGATCAATGCCCCCGCGGCGTGTGCCGCCGCGGACAGTGTGGCAACCGGGTTAATGGTCCCCAACACGTTCGACATGGCCGACACCGAGAGCAACTTGGCGCCGGCGAGGAGTTGGTCCAACGGACCGAGGTCCAGGCGGAAATCCTCACCGACGGGCAAGAAACGAATAGAAAAGCCGATTTCGTCTCGAAGTTGGAACCACGGGATCAAGTTGGCGTGATGCTCCATCTCGCTCAGCACGATGGCGTCGCTGCTCGTCAGGTTTGCTCGACCCCACGACTTCGCGAGCAGGTTGAAGCTCTCGGTCGTGTTCTTGGTGAAGACGATTTCTTGGGCCGGGTGACGAGCATTGATGAACACACCCGCGGCAACACGGGCACCCTCGTAGGACGCGGTGGCTTCCTCGGCGGTCGTGTAGACCCCGCGGTGCACATTGGCGTGGCGCGTCTCGTAGTAACGACTCATGGCCTCGATCACCGGGCGAGGGGTGAGCGCGGTGGAGGCTGAATCGAGATAGGTAATCGGGTGGCCGTCGATGACTCGCCTGAGGAGGGGGACGTCGGCGCGGACGCGCTGGGCGTCGTAACTACTCACGCGACGCCAATTCGCCAGTGTTCGTAGCCATTGCGCTCAATGTCGTCGGCAACCTCGGCGCCACCGGAATGAACAATGCGTCCGTCGATCAGAACGTGGACGTGATCAGGTGCCAGTTCCTCCAGCAACTTCACGTAGTGGGTCACGATGACGACGCCCATCTGCGGTCGAGCCTCGCGCACCGTGCGCACTCCTCGAGCCACGACACGGAGGGCGTCAATGTCGAGCCCCGAATCTGTCTCGTCGAGCAGAGCCACGACCGGATCGAGCAGTGCCATTTGCAGCACCTCGTTCCGTTTGCGTTCGCCTCCCGAAAATCCTTCGTTGAGGTGCCGTTCGGCGAAGGCGGGATCCATTCCCAGGCGGTCCATCCACTCACCGAGATCGAGGCGAACTTCGAGCACGCTGAGTTCGCTCAAATTCTTGCGGGCCGCGATGGCCTGACGAAGGAACTGGATGACAGAGACGCCGCTGATGGACTCGGGATATTGGAACGCCAAGAAAATGCCCGCTCGTGCTCGTTCGTCAGCACTCCACGTCGCCAGATCTTCCCCGTTCAAAAGTATCTGTCCGGAGGTGACTTCGTAGCCGGGGTGGCCCATCACCACACTGGCCAGAGTGGACTTACCGGCGCCATTCGGTCCCATAAGAGCGTGGATTTCTCCCTCTCGCACGACGAGATCGACACCCTTCAAAATGGGTTGATCATCGGCGCTCACGTGGACGTCGCGAAGTTCGAGCAGGGGCGTAGTCACGCCGCGAGCCTACCGGTGCCTAGGTAAAACGCTCTCGGCTACCAGCCGCGCTCGACCCATTCGTCGAGATGTGGCGCTTCCGTGCCAATCGTTGACGGGGCACCGTGGCCCGGCCAGATCAATGTCTCCGCGCCGTACGGGCGGAAAAGTCGTTCTTCGATCGAGCGAATGATCGTCGGAAAGTCGCCACCTTCGAATGTGGCGTTCCCCGGACCCCCCGGGAAAAGAGTGTCCCCCGTGAACAGCAGGGGCGTATCCAAGAGCTCGAAACAGACTGATCCGGGGGTGTGTCCGGGCGTATGGACCGTGCGAAGGCGAAGGGATCCGATGGGTAGTAGGTCATCGTCATCGAGCAAGTGGTCGTAACTGGGCAGGAGCCCGCTGTCTTCCTGGCGAACCCAGACGTCGATGCCGGCTTCTCGCACCTGTTCGACGGCCTGAATGTGGTCCCAGTGGCCATGGGTCTCCACCACGGTGGTCACCCCGAGGTGGCGGGCCACGCGCAGGAGTCGGTCGTGCTCGTTGGCGGCGTCAATGAGCACCGCCTCGCCCGTTGTACGACAGCGCACGACGTACACGTTGTTCTCGACCGGGCCCACCACAAATCGATTGACGTCGCAGGCGGCGTTCGACCAAATCAACTCGACGTTGTCGCTCTCATTCACCCGTCCAGCCTGCCACGAAGGGGTGAGGTGGCGGAATTGGCTATTCTCACGTACGGACTTCCGTGCCCGCGAGGGACACGGAGAACTGGGGAGAGGTACTGAGATGAACTTTGGTTTCAGCGAAGAGCAAGAAGAGCTCCGCAAGATGGTCAAGCGCTTCTTGGAGGACAAGTCGCCGGAGACCGAAGTGCGTCGCTTGATGGCGACGCCGGAAGGCTACGACACCGCCGTGTGGAGCCAAATGGCCGAAGAACTCGGTCTGCAGGGTCTCGGTATCCCCGAAGAATTCGGTGGCCAGGGTTTCGGACCGGTCGAGCTGTACGTGGTGTTCGAAGAAATGGGAGCCGCTCTGCTGTGCGCCCCTTACTTCTCAACGGTCGCCCTCGCGGCGAACGCATTGTTGAACAGTGGCGATGACGCTGCCAAGTCGGCGTACCTTCCCGGTATCGCGTCCGGCGAGACCATCGCCACGCTCGCGTTGAACGATGACGCCGGCTCGTGGGACCTCGAGACGACGGGTGTCAACGCCACGAACGCGGGTGGCACCTACACGCTGAGCGGCGTGAAGAACTACGTGCTCGACGGGAACACCGCTTCCCTCATTCTGGTCACGGCTACCACCGACAAGGGACTGTCCTTGTTCGCCGTCGACGCTGCGGCCTCGGGTCTGACGCGCACCGCCCTTCCGACAATGGATCAGACGCGTAAGCAGAGCCGCCTCGAGTTTGCTACTACACCCGCGACGCTGGTCGGCACCGACGGTGGCGCGAGCGCCGGCCTCGAGCGCACGTTGCAAATGGCCGCGGCAGCTCTGGCGGCCGAGCAGGTCGGTGGCGCTCAGCGCGTGCTGAACAACGCTGTTGACTACGCGAAGAACCGCGTACAGTTCGGTCGACCCATTGGTTCGTTCCAGGCGATCAAGCACAAGTGCGCGGACATGCTGCTCGACGTCGAGTCCGCGAAGTCGGCCGCGTACTACGCCGCGTGGGCCGCGCAGGAAGACAACGAAGAGTTGCCGATCGCGGCGAGTCTCGCGAAGTCCTTCTGCTCGGAGGCCTACTTCCACTGTGCCGCGGAGAACATCCAGATTCACGGTGGCATCGGCTTCACCTGGGAACACCACGCGCACCTGTACTTCAAGCGTGCGAAGAGTTCCGAGCTGCTGCTGGGCGACCCGGCCTACCACCGCGAACTGCTGGCGCAGCGTCTGGGCATCTAGTCCGTCGTGCTCGTTCACGAGCAATTGACGAGCGGGCCTTCCCGTTTAGACCTTCGTATCGCGACGACCGCGACGAGACCCGTCACGGACCACGTTCTGGTTCTCGTGCACGGTCTCCCACGCGCGTACGGCATGGGTCGACGAGCCGCCGGCCAATTACCGGAGTTGGCGGAACACTTGGCGAACGAATCGGGGTGGCTGGTCGCCACCGGAACGTTCTCCGGCGTGGGTAACAGCACCGGCACGTTTTCGATCAGTCAATGGAGCGCGGATCTGGCGTGCATGTTGGATCGTCTAGACGACGGTACTCGTCGCATCTCACTCGCCGGCTTCGGTCTCGGGGGCTCGTTAGCGCTCACCACCGCAGTGGCTGACGAGCGAGTCCGCGGTGTCGCCACCTTCGCCGCGCCGGCGGACCTCGTTCGTTGGAGTGGCGAACCGCAGGTGCTGCACGACGTCGTCACGGCCGCGGGTGTGGTCGATCCCGACGTGCCCCTTCTTGGTCCAGCGGAACTTTTCGACGACGTCACGTCCATTGACCCGTTGGCCAGCGCCAAACTCTTGCCACCTCGACGTTTCCTCATCGGGCACGGTTCCGATGACCTGGAAGTTCCCATTAGTGAGGCGCGTGCGCTGTTGTCGGCCGCCGAAGGTCGCGCCGAACTCCGAGTGATTCAAGGCGCGGGACACTGGTTACGAGCGGACCCGCGTATGGTCGCCACCCTTCTCGGGTGGCTGGATCGCCACCGCTAGGAACGAGCCTCGTCAATCGCGTGCCGCAGTGCGCGAGCAGCCTCGGATGGCCGTGACGCCTGTGTCAGGTAGCGAACCACTACGAAGTGGCGCACGCCCCGTGCGGCGAGTACCGGAATGCTCTCGGGCGTGACGCCCCCGGTGACGAAGACGGGAACTCGACTTCGTGCGGCCGCGCTCGCCACGTAACTCACGCCGGTACCGGGTCGCCCCGGTTTGGTCGGCGTTGCTTCCACGGGTCCGGCGCTCAGGTAGGTCACGTCGTCGCCGAGCGCGCGATCGAATTCCTCGTCCGCGTGCGTCGAGAGACCAATGATGGCCTCAGGTCCCAAGAGGCGCCGACACAGCGAGACGGGGGCATCGTCTTGCCCGACGTGTACGCCGTCGGCCCCGCATTCGAGCGCGAGGTCGGGACGGTCATTGAGGATGAAGGGCACACCGAGGTCGGCGCACAATGTCGCGAGTTCCCGAGCCGCTGCGAGAAGCACTCGCGCGTCGGCATCTTTTTCTCGCAGCTGCACGATATCGACACCACTGGTGACGACGTCGAACACGAAACTCAACAGATCGTCTCGCAATGGCGTGCACAGGTAGAGCGAACGTTCTGAGATGTCGAACACGGTGGTCACCCTACGAGATAGGGACGATGGATACGTACGTGGTCATCATCACCTAGCGGGAAGAAGTCGGGCAGAATGGCACAGTGCAGATTCCCGCCAAAGCCGATTACGCCATTCGTGCACTGCTGACGCTCGCGAGCACGACGGAGTCGGTGAGCGCCGAAAACTTGGCGCACGAACAAGGTCTGCCCCCGAAGTTCCTCGGCGCGATTCTTTCGGACTTGCGTCGTGGCGGCATCGTGACCTCTCAGCGAGGCGCGGAGGGTGGGTTTCGTCTCGCGAAGGCACCGAGCGAGATCTCCATTGCTGATGTCCTGCGCGTCCTGGGCGGGCCGATGGCCGGCGTCCGTGGGATGCGGCCCGAAACGCTGGAATACGCGGGTGCCGCGACGCATCTACGCGACGTGTGGGTGGCGGTGCGGGCGAGCCTGCGCGTCGTTCTCGAGCACGTGAGTTTGGAAGACATCGTGTCGGGGAATCTTCCCGACGGCGTGACCAAATTCACTGGCGATCCGGACGCCTGGCACTCGCGCACGTGAGCGTGCGCATCCACACTGACGGGTCGTGCCGCGGTAATCCGGGTCCGGGGGGCTGGGCGTGGGCCTTGGACGAGACCCACTACGCCAGCGGGGCGGACAATCCGACGACGAATCAACGGATGGAGGTTCGGGCCGTCATTGAGGCTCTGCGGGCCTATCCCGACGGTCCCGTCGAAATTGTGAGCGACTCGACGTACGTGGTCAAGTGCTTCAACGACCGCTGGCACACAGGCTGGTTGCGCCGCGGCTGGAAGAACTCACAGGGTCAACCCGTCGCCAATCGAGACCTCTGGGAGGACCTGTTCGCACTCACGATCCACGCGGATCGCGCCGTGACCTTTACCTGGGTGAAGGGTCACTCGGGGGACCGAATGAATGATTTCGTGGACGTGCTCGCCACGGCCGCGGCGGACGCCCAGCGAGGGGTCTCCGTCCGACCGAACTGAATAGGCGTTGTGCGTAGTCGGTAGGCTTGAGGGCGTTCTGAGTCTCCCGTGAAAGGACGCAACGTGGCCTCCGAAGTGCAATCGTTCGATGTTGTCATCATTGGCGGAGGTCCTGGCGGCTACGCCACCGCTCTGTACGGAGCGTCCGCGGGCTTGTCGATTGCTCTGGTCGAAAAAGACAAGGTCGGTGGCACGTGCCTGCACCGTGGCTGCGTGCCGGCCAAGGAGTTTCTCGAGACCGCGCACGTGCGTCGGACCATTGCGCATTCCTCTGATTTTGGCGTCAACGTCGCTGACGTCACCGTCGACTTCTCGGTCAGCCAGAGTCGCAAGAACGAGGTCGTCGACGTGCTGTTCAAGGGCGTCTCGGGCCTGCTCAAGGGTCGTAAGGTCACCGTGTTCTCCGGCCTCGCCACCGTGCTCGCCGACGGCACGGTCAGCGTCGTCGATGGCGCGGACGCCGGCGTCACGCTGGCGGGCGCCCACGTGGTCCTCGCGTCAGGTTCAATCCCTCGCACCATCCCCGGTTTCGACGTCACCGGTTCCTTGATCGTCACGTCCGACGAGTTCCTCGACCTCACGACGTTGCCGTCGTCCGCGGTGGTGATTGGCGGGGGAGCGATTGGTTGTGAGTTCGCCTCGATGCTCGCCGACATGGGTTCGCACGTAACCATTTTGGAGGGTCTGCCGTCGATTCTCACGGGATGTGACACCGAGGTCGCCGGTGTCGTGCAGCGCGCCTTTAAGAAGCGCGGTATCGAGATTCGAACTTCCGCCCAGGTCACCGGTCACACTCCCAATGAGGCCGGCACGCGAACCGCGGTGCACGTCGACGGCGGCGACGATGTCGAGGTGGACATGGTCGTTGTGTCCGTCGGCCGAGCGCCTCGCACGGAGGGCCTCCTCGCCGAAGGAACGGGCGTTGAGGTCAATGAACGTGGTTTTGTCGTGACCGATTCGTTGATGCGCACCGCCAATCCCAAGATCTTCGCGGTCGGGGACATTGTGGCGGGCACGCCGCAGTTGGCCCACGTGGCCTTCGCCGAAGCCATTGTCGTGATCAAGTCAATCCTCGGCGAGTCGCCCTTGCCCGTCGATTACGACCGGGTTCCGTGGGCGATCTATTCCAACCCCGAGGTTGCGTTCTGTGGCCTCACCGAAGCCGCCGCGAAGGAACGTGGTTACGACGTCGTGGTGAAGAAGGATCCTTTCGGAGGCAACTCCCGAGCCCGCATCATTGGTGACACCGATGGGGTCGTCAAGATCATCGCGGAGAAGCGTCCGGACGGAACTGCCGGCCAGCTCCTCGGCGTCCACATGGCGGGACCGTGGGTCACCGAACAATTAGGCGCAGGGTACTTCGCCGTTAATTGGGAGGCGACGGCGGAGGAAGCGGCGCTACTCATCCAGCCTCACCCGTCGTTGTCCGAGACCTTTGGCGAAACTTTGCTCGCCCTCGCCGGTCGGGGGCTCCACGTTGGTTGACGTTCTTCTCCCTTCTCTCGGTGAATCAGTCACCGAAGGCATCGTCATTCGCTGGATGAAGCAGGTGGGTGATCGCGTCGAACGCGACGAACCGATCTGTGAAATCTCCACCGACAAAGTCGATTCAGAAATGCCCTCGCCGAGCGCCGGCGTCTTGCTCCAAATCGTGGCGCAAGAGGGTGACACGGTGGAAGTGGGAGCTCGTCTCGCCGTGATTGGAGACGGCGACGGAGCCACGTCCGCTGCACCCTCGAGCGACGCGGTACCCGCGCCAGCCGCACCCACGCCCGCGGCCGCCCCAACCACCACACCTCCGCCAACGACCGCGACTAGTGGTGCTACCGGTGTCCTCGCGTCGCCGGTCGTGCGCCGTATCCTCGCCGACGGCAATGTCGACCCGCGCACGGTGCGTGGATCTGGCGCCGGTGGGGCGATCACTCGCCGCGACGCTGAACGCGCCGTCGCCAACGGCCCCACCGATGACGTCGCGGTGTCACTGTCGAACGGCCAGCGTCGCATGGCGGCGCACATGTCCTTGTCCGCCCAGTCCACGCCACACGGCTTCGTGGCCATTGAAGTGGACGCCAGCATCTTCGACGCAGTTGACGCCGTGGGCTCGGTGAGCTCTGACGGGTCTCCGATTTCGGATGAAGCCGTCGTGGCGCTGGCTGCCGTTCGCGCTCTGGGTGAGTTTCCGACGCTCAACGCCACGTTCGCCGGCGACGAAATTGTCGAGCATCGAGCGATCAATCTGGGTTTCGCCCGCACTGCGGAGCGGGACGGCATGTTGGTGCCCGTCGTGCACGCGGCGGCGGGATTGACGTTGCGCGCGCTGGCTCGTCGACTGGCGGACCTCGAAGATCGCGTGGACACACGTCAATTGACGACGGACGATCTCCTCGGCGGAACCTTCACGCTCATTCCGGCACCGAGCATGCACACCTTGTTCGTGCAGCCGATCATTATCCAGCCCGAAGTTGCGGCGTTGTCGGTGGGTTCTCCCCGCCGCGTGCCGGTCGTCGTGGAGCGAGATGGAGCTCTGGTCGTCGAGCCGGGTCGCCGGATCGTTCTCGGACTCTCCTTCGACCATCGCGTCTGCGATCCGGCCACGGCCGGACGCTACCTCGAGCGTGTCGGTGATCTCCTGGCGTCCATCGACGTCGAGGTGGAGCGCTAGGTGCTGCGTCGCCGCCATCTCGGTCGCGTGACGTTCAGCGAAGCCAACGATCTACAGCACGCTCTCCTGTCGGCGACGGATGATTACCTGCTCTTGTTGGAGCACCCGGCGACGTACACCCGTGGCGTGAGGGCTCAGGAGAACCACTTCCTCGTGGATACGACCACGCTCGCGGCCGACGTCGTGGACGCCGATCGCGGTGGTGACGTGACGTACCACGGACCCGGACAGGTCGTCGCTTGGGCGATCGTCACCGTGCCGGACGATCCGAGCGCCGGCCGGCTGCACGTGCACCTACTCGAGGATGCGGTGATCGCGACGGTGCGTGACGCGGACAGCGAAGGACTCCTCGGAACGGTGGGTCGTCTCGAGGGCTATCCCGGGGTGTGGGCCCAACTCGAATCGGTGCCACACAAGATTGCCGCCGTCGGTGTGCGCACCGAACGTGACAACCAAGGGCGTCGTCGCACCTTGCACGGGGTCGCCCTCAATGTCAACGTCGACCTCTCGGCCTTCGAGGTCATTGTTCCCTGCGGCATTACGGATCGTCCGGTGGCCTCACTACGAAGTCTCGGACTTGACGTCGCCACCGAGGACGTCGAAGAACGGCTCGGTCGAGAGTTGGCGGCCCGTCTGGGTCCCTCAGAGACCGTGGCGCGCGTGGACCGTGGTGCGGCGACGTCGGGCAGCGAGCCAGCTCTCATTCGTCGGTTACGACGGGCGGGCGTGAATCCTGACTCCGCTGTCCCCCTACAGCAACGAAAGCCCGAATGGCTCCGAATTCCGGCCCACATGGGAAATGAGTTCCAGTCGCTGCGGACCTTGACGGAGGATCTTCGCCTGGTGACGGTGTGCGAAGAAGCCGGCTGTCCCAACATCTTCGAGTGCTGGCAGAGCGGAACCGCGACATTCATGGTGAATGGCGAGCGGTGCACGCGAGCCTGCGGATTCTGTCTCGTCGATACCCGCAAGCCCCTGCCGCTCGATCCGACGGAGCCCGCGCGAGTGGCTGAGGCAGTGGTGCGTCTTGGACTGCAACACGCCGTGATCACCTGCGTGGCTCGAGACGATCTGGCCGACGGCGGCGCCGGCGCCATTGCGAACACCATCCGCGCTATTCGTGACGCACGTCCCGAGACCGATATTGAGGTCTTGATTTCAGATGTGCGAGGCGACGCGTCGTCGTTGCAGCTCATCCTTGATGCTCGTCCCGACGTTCTCAATCACAACATCGAAACCGTGGCCCGTCTCCAGCGGGCCGTGCGACCGAGTGCGAGTTACGCTCGATCACTCGTGACCCTCGCCCGATCCGTCGACGCCGGCATGACGGTGAAGTCGGGGCTGATGGTGGGCCTCGGCGAGGAGCGCGAGGAAGTCGTCGAAACTCTTCGCGATTTGGCGGCCGTCGGTGTGTCGATCGCGACCATCGGGCAGTATCTGCGCCCGACCGTTCGTCACCTTCCGGTGGCCCGGTGGTGGACGCCCGAAGAATTCGACGAACTCGCGGCCGCCGGTCGAGCCCTCGGCCTCTCGCACGTCCAGTCGTCACCCCTCACGCGTTCGAGCTACCACGCGCGCGACGCCCTCGAGGCCGCGACGCCCGTGTCGCTCTCGACACGTTCCCGCTAATTCATTGCGGGGTAGAAGTAGTAGATCGTGCCGGAGGATCCGTTGATCGAGTGGTCAACGGTGAGCTTGGTGTAGTAGTGCCCGTTGCGAAGGTCGCCGAGGGCCACCGTGACGTCGTGGTAGGTAGTGGTCACCGAACTGGCGCAATCGGGCACACAGTTATTGACGTTGAGGTCGCCATGCCCCGTCGCGACGGGCATTCCCCAGCCCTTCCAGGTGAGTTGTGTCAGCGTCACGCCGGCGTCGGCACAGGTGAGAACCAGAGACGTCGGCGAATTCACGCCGGGGCCACCGGGCGTGCCGCAGTCGACAACGACCGCGTGAGCGACCGGCTGGGCCTGAGTGATCGAGACGGCGGCCATGCCCCCGGCTCCGAGGGTCAGGATGAACAAAAAGACGAAAGGAATCTTGTTTCGCACAACGCCAGTCTACGAGCGCGTCGCTACGCGACGAAGTACTTCGCTTGCGGGTGATGACAGATGATGGCATCCGTCGTCTGTTCGGGGTGGAGCTGGAATCCTTCGGAGACTTCCACCCCAATACGACCCGCTTCGAGCAGAGTGGCCACTTTCGCGTTGTCCGTGAGGTCCGGACAGGCGGGATATCCCCATGAGTAGCGACCGCCGCGATACTGCTGGCGAAAGAGACCAGCCAAATTCGGTCCGTCTTCATCCGCATACCCGAGTTCCTCGCGTATGCGGCGGTGCCACAACTCGGCCAATGCTTCGGCCATCTCAACGCCGAGGCCGTGCAGCAGGAGGTAGTCGGTGTAGCGATCCTCCGCGAAGAGCTTCTGAGCTTTTTCGGACACCGCGTGCCCCATGGTGACGAGCATGAAGCTCGCGTAGTCCTTTTCGCCACTGTCGACGCTGCGGAAGAAGTCCGCGATGCACAAGAAGGGATCTTGGTGTTGGCGAGGGAAATGGAATCGGCACTGCTCGGTGGTCCGGGAATCGTCGGTGTACACAATCAGATCACCATTGTCACTGGCGACGGGGAAGTGACCCCACACCACTTGGGGAGTGAGCAGGTTCTCTTCTTTGGCGAGAGCCAGTTGTTCGCGCAGAATCGCCCGCACACGGTCCTTGAACGCCGGATCGTCTTCGCCGTCGTTGGGTCGGTATCCCCACTGGTTGCGAAACAGAGCGGTGAGGTTCAAGTACTCGGCGATGTCGTCGATCGCGATGCCCTTGGCGACCCGGCTGCCGAGAAAGGGCGGGGCAAACAAGGGATTGTCGTCCACGACGGTGGGACTGCGGTCCGGCAATCCGTCGGGCACGGGCCCTGAGCCGTCGCGAAGACGGCGGTGCACGTTACGCGCAGAAATCTCACGACCGAAGAGCGGGTCGTCCTCTCCGCTCTTTTTGATCTCGCCGAGACGGTCCAAGACGCGCAAACCTTCAAAGGCGTCCTTGCCGTAGAAGACGCGTCCGTTGTAGACCTCGCGGAGATCACGCTCCACGTACGTGCGCGTCAGGGCGGCTCCACCCAACAGGACCGGAAGGTGGCTGTAGCCAAGGTCATTCATGACCTCGAGGTTCTCGCGCATGATGAGTGTCGACTTCACGAGCAGACCACTCATACCGAGCGCATCCGCGTGGTGCTCGTCGACGGCGGCCAGCATCTCGTTCACACCGATCTTGATGCCGAGGTTGACGACTTCGTATCCATTGTTCGTGAGGATGATGTCGACGAGGTTCTTTCCAATATCGTGCACGTCACCCTTCACGGTGGCGAGCACGACCGTGCCTCTCCCACCCTGGTCCACCTTCTCCATGAACGGTTCGAGATAGGCCACGGCGGACTTCATCGTTTCGGCACTTTGGAGCACGAAAGGTAGTTGCATCTCGCCGGTGGCGAAGAGTTCGCCCACCTCGCGCATCCCGTCGAGCAGGATGTTGTTCACGATATCGAGCGGCGTGATCGGCTCGTCCAGCGCGAGTCGGAGATCATCTTCGAGGCCGACGCGCACGCCGTCAATGATGCGGCGGCGAAGTCGGTCGCGTAGTGGCAGCGCGCTGAGGTCGCTCGCCGCCGTCGAGGTGGCCGAGACACCTTCAAAAAGGCGCAGCAATTCCGAGAGGGGGTCGTAGTCGTCGCGACGCCGGTCGTAGATGAGGTCGAGACAGACTTCTCGCACCTCATCATCAATGCGCGCCAGCGGGAGGATCTTGGACGCGTGCACGATGGCCGCATCGAGTCCGGCCTCGACGCACTCGTGCAGGAAAATACTGTTGAGCGCTTGACGGGCGGCCGGATTGAGACCAAAGGACACGTTCGAGAGTCCGAGAATCGTGTGCACACCGGGCAGCTCGGCCTTGATGCGGCGAATCGCTTCGATGGTTTCGATGCCGTCACGGCGAGATTCGGCCATACCCGTCGACAAGGGCAGGGCGAGCGGGTCGATGAAAATATCGGTCGCGTCGAGTCCGTAGCGTTCGACGGCCAACGTCGTGATGGCTCGAGCGGCGCGCACCTTCCACTCGGCCGTGCGCGCCTGACCTTCTTCGTCAATGCACGTGGCCACGACGGCGGCGCCGAATTCGGCGGCCAGGGACAGGAAGCCGTCGAGACGCGTACCCGGACCGTCACCCTCCTCGAGGTTGACGGAATTCAAGATCGCCTTGCCGCCAATCCACGTGAGCGCCTCTCTCGCCACCACAGTCTCCGTCGTGTCGACCATGATCGGCACTGACGACTGGGTCGCCAAGCGGCTCATGACTTCATTCATGTCGCTCACGCCATCGGCACCCGTGTAGTCCACGCACACGTCAAGAACGTGGGCGCCTTCTTTGATCTGGTCGCGCGCCATTGCGACGCAGGTGTCCCAGTCGCCACTCAGCATGGCCTCGCGGAATTTCTTTGATCCGTTGGCATTCGTGCGCTCACCGATCAAGAGCGCCGATCGGTCCTGGTGGTACGGCGTGGCGGAGTAGAGCGACGCGGCGGAAGGATCACTCTGGGGTACGCGGGCCGCGGGCGTGAGTGCCGCCACGGTCTCGACCACGCGCGCGAGGTGGGCGGGAGTCGTGCCGCAGCAACCGCCCACGGCGCGCACGCCGTATTCGGACACGAAGCGACCGAGATGTTCCGCGAGCTGATCGGGCGTCAGGTCGTAGTGCATCTGTCCGTCCACCACGCTGGGCAGTCCGGCGTTTGGCAAACACGAGAGGATCATGGGTGCGGTGTCGGACAGTTGGCGAAGAGGTTCGTACATTTCGACCGGCCCCGTGGCGCAGTTGAGTCCCATCACGTCCACCCCCAAGGTGGCCAGCGTCGTGATGGCGGCGCCAATTTCGGTGCCCGGGAGCATGCGACCATTGAGTTCGATGGTGACCTGCGCTTGGACGGGTACGACGCGCCCGTGGCGGGTCATTGCCCGGTGGCAGGCGTTGATCGCGGCCTTCGCGCTCAACAGGTCGTAGACCGTCTCGACTAACAGGAGGTCGACGCCACCTTCGAGTAGTCCGTATGCGAGTTCTTCGTAACTAGCGCTCAACTCGTCGTAGGGAATCTGGCCGAGCGACGGAAATTTTGTGCCCGGACCTATAGATCCGGCGACGAATTTGGGTTCGGTGGCACTCGCGTATTCGTCGGCGACCTCTCTCGCCAAACGGGCGGACGCGAGCGCAAGCTCAAATGCTCTGTCCGCGATGCCGTATTCGTTGAGAACAATGGAAAACGAACCGAAGGAGTCAGTCTCAATGGCGTCGACGCCCACGTCAAGAAACGACCGGTGCAGATCGCGAATCACGTCCGGACGGGTCACCGTCAGGATTTCGTTGCACCCCTCGAGCGCCGCTCCCCCGAAGTCGTCGGCCAACAGATTGCGCATCTGCAGGTTCGTTCCCGTCGCGCCGTCGAACACCACCGTGCCCCGAGCGAGAGCGAGGAGATAGGGATCGTCGGCCCTCGGGCGATGGCGTCGCAGGTCGGGCACGTGCTCCATGGGTAGCCAAGGCTAGTGGTTGGCTCTTGCGTTGCTGAAGTTCGCGAGGGGAGGAGTTTCTTTCGCGCGACCAGTACGCTCGCATCGTGACGATCTATACGCGAGATGGCGACAACGGAACCACGGGCTTGTACTTCGGCGGTCGCGTCCCGAAGAGCGCCGAACCCATTGAGGTGAATGGCGCCGTTGATGAGGCCCAGGCGGCATTGGGTTGGGCGAGGTCCCTGACCGAGAGCGACAGCCATTTGAACGTTCTGTTGATCTCCCTCGAGCGAGACCTGTGGGTCCTCATGGCCGAAGTCGCGACGTTGCCCGAAAATCGCCACAAACTCAAGCCGGAGGCGTCCCTAGTCACAGACGCCATGGTGTCGCGCCTCGAAACCGAGATTGACGCCCTCTCCACCGAGATCGTGATGCCGAAGGAATTCGTCGTGCCCGGCGAGAACTCAACGTCGGCGGCGCTCGACGTGGCGCGAACTGTCATTCGGCGCGCGGAACGAGTGGCCGTGGCCTATCCGCTCGATGGTTCATACGTTGTTCCGTACCTGAATCGGCTGAGTGATTTAGCGTGGACGATGGCGCGATGGGCCGAAGGGCCTCATCACCGTACGGCGCGACAAAGCGCGCGGAGCCTGTGAAACCGGAGGACATGATGGAACGAACCGCACGACTGGGCACAACGAATGACGCGGACAATGTCACGGTGATCGCCGTTGTGGCTCGTGGCGACGACCAAGAGTTCCGAGTGTCCCACTCCGTGCCGGCCCACGTTGCGGGCATTGACATTCCCAAGAGTGTGAGCGCCGCTTGGGCGCAGCGGCAAGGTCTGTCATCGGCGGTTGCGTCGACGACGACGCTGCGGTCCGTCGGCGGATCGGACCTCCTCTTCGTGTCCGGTGGCAGCGAATCGCTCAACGAACTCGACGAGTGGCGACGTATCGGCGCGGCCGTGTCGAAGTCGGCGAGTGGGAATTCCGTCGCCTTGTTGCTCGCCCTCGAGGACGTGAGTGAACCCCATCGCGTCACCCAAGCAATCGTCGAGGGAGCTCTCTTGTCGTCGTACCGCTACCGCGGTGGCGACGAAGAAGCGGCCGAATTGGTGATCGTTCCGGTGGGTCCGTTGCCGACCGTCGAGTTCCACGACGCCCTGGCGTCGGGTGTCGCCGCGGGCGTGACGGTGGGCAATGCCGTGAATTGGGCGAAGCGTTTGATTGACACCCCCGCCGGCGACTTGCCGCCGAAGGAGCTAGCCAAGCGAGCGGTGCAGCGCTTGGAGGCCCTGGAGCACGTCAGCGTGTCATCGTGGGCGGAATCCAAGATCGAAGACGAGCGCCTCGGCGGACTCTTGGGCGTGAGTCAAGGTTCGGCCCAGCCTCCTCGATTGGTACTCGCCACCTACGACCCGCGTCCTGAGGAGGATCTCCCGCACGTGGTTCTGGTGGGCAAGGGTGTGACCTTCGACTCGGGAGGCTTGTCGCTGAAGTCCGGCGAGGGCATGATGACGATGAAGACGGACATGACGGGTGCGGCCGTCGTGCTGAGCGTCATAGGCGCCGCTGCGGAGTTGGGCCTGAGCATCAAGGTCACCGCCATTGCGCCGATGACCGAGAACCTTCCGAGCCACCGCGCGGTCAAGCCCGGCGACGTCTTGACGATTCGAAACGGCATGACCATCGAGGTGCTCAATACGGACGCCGAGGGTCGTCTGATTTTGGCGGATGGCTTGTCCCTCGCCGCAGAATTGGAGCCGGACGCCATTATCGATGTCGCCACTTTGACCGGCGCGCAGAACGTCGCGTTGGGAGATGAGATCGGAGGGCTCTTTGCGTCCGATGACGCGCTCGCCGAGCAGCTCCTCCTCGCGAGCGCCGCCTCCGGAGAGGCGCTGTGTCGACTTCCGCTCTTTGAGAATTACGAGTCACACATCGAATCCGATGTCGCCGATATGAAGAACATTGGCAAACCGGGCAAGGCGGGCGCTATTTCTGCGGCTTTGTTGCTGCGTCGTTTTACCAACTCATTGCCCTGGGCGCACTTTGACATTGCGGGACCGGGGCGATCCGATGCGGCTCGCGGCTATTACACCAAGGGAGCCACGGCGTTTACCGCTCGGACGATTCTCGAATACTTGAGCAACGTCTCAGCGAACGCGTAGGACGCGCTGGGCGCGCGTCGGCGTCGTGCGGTCAAGAGACGCGGAACGGTGATCAGCGCCGTCACCGCGTCCGAGTAACACAGTTCCGAATAACTCCCATGTTGGCGGTATTCCGGCCCACTCCTTGACGGCTTCATCGTGGCGAAAGTTGCCCCACAGGGTCGCTTGCAACGCCTCCTCCTCCAGCAGTAGCAGCAGGGCCATGGTGGCCATGGCGGCGTCCGTGTGCCAGTAGGGAACCTGCCACGCCGCTCGATCACTCAGTCCCGACGACACTTTGTCGGCGGCCGCGTAGCGAGAGAGATATGTTGCCGGATCACTGGCGACGAGAACCACACCACCGGCGCGAGCCAGCCCGTCAATTCGACGAGATCGTTCTCGCCAGGTGGGGTCGGTGGCGACCTCGATGTACTCATGCACACGGTCGACGCCGCCAACGATGAAGTACACGCCCGCGCTATTGCCCGCGCTGGGTGCTCGCAGGGCCTGTGCGCACAGTTCTTCGAGGTTGGTGACGTCCACGGGCGTGCCGTCAAAACTACGAATCATCCGTCGTTGTTCGAGCGCCGTGCGTAGTTCCATGCCTCGTGGTCTAGCAAAGACACCGTGAATCAAATCCCGACCAAAATGGTAATCTTTACTTCCCGTTCGTCTAGGAGGCCACCATGGCAACACCGCGAGAACTACTCAATGCGGCGAAGGCCGAGATTCGAGAGATTGACGCCGCCGAAGTAGCGTCGCGCCTCGACCACTTTCAATTACTCGACGTGCGAGAACCCGACGAATACGAGCAGGGTGCCGTCCCCGGTGCCGTCCACGTTCCTCGGGGACAGTTGGAATTCTCCATTGAGGGCCGCCTCACGGACAAGAACGCCCCCATCGCGGTCTATTGCGCCGGTGGTGTTCGTTCCGCTTTCGCTGCGCGCACCCTCCAAGAACTGGGATACACCGACGTCGTTTCGGTGATCGGTGGCTTTAACAAGTGGAAGGACGATGGCCTTCCCTGGACGACGCCCCGCACGCTGACCGCCGACCAACGAAACCGTTATCAGCGGCACCTCCTGTTGCCCGAAGTAGGCGAAGCCGGACAGCAGAAATTGTTGGACGCCAAGGTTTTGATGCTCGGCGCCGGAGGACTCGGCTCACCCGCCGCCCTCTACTTAGCCGCCGCCGGCGTGGGCACGATTGGCATCATCGACATGGACGTTGTCGACGCGTCGAATCTGCAACGCCAGATTCTCCACAACTTGGACCGTATTGGTGAGCGCAAAGTGGATTCGGCGAAGAAGACGTTGACGGCGATGAATCCTGACCTGAAGGTGGTCACCTACGACACTCGTCTCGGGGCCGACAACGTGTTATCGATCATTGACGGATACGACATCATCGTCGACGGCACCGATAATTTCCCGACTCGCTACTTGGTGAACGACGCGGCGTTGTTGAAGAAGATCCCCGTGGTCCACGGTTCGATCTTCCGTTTTGAGGGCCAGGTCACCGTCTTTCACCCCTACGTCGGTCCTTGCTATCGCTGCATGATCCCCGAGCCACCGCCGGCCGAACTCGCCCCGAGTTGTGCGGAGGCGGGCGTGCTGGGTGTTCTGCCGGGCATCGTTGGCTCGATTCAGGCTCTCGAAACGATCAAGGTGCTGCTCGAACTGGGCGACCCATTGGTTGGTCGCTTGCTGAGCTTTGACGCCCTCGACGAGAGTTTCCGCACGTTCAAAGTTCGCCGCGACCCGGCCTGCCCGGCGTGCGGCGAGAACGCCGGCGAGATCGTGATTGCCGAGTACGACGAGTTCTGCATGCCTCACGCGGTGCTGAAGGCTTAAATATCCGTTCGGACCACAATGGTGCGCGCCACCATGTCGTGCAGCGTTTGGCGTCGGCGGGTCCATAGAGGCGTGAGCTGATCAGCGAGCAAGTAGAGGAGCGGAAGACCGAAGGCCGAGACGGTGTCGGTGAGGTCAGTACGCACCCATTGAGGTAGGTCGTTCACCGTGACGACCGTGCCACTCTGCTGGAGATTTTGGATATAGATCAGAGCGTCATTGAATTTGCTTCCGACGAGGAGAGTGACGATCACCGTGGGAACTCCGGCGTAGGCCCATCGAAGGAAACTTTGACCCAGCCCGAGGGCCACGGGACTGTCCGACCGGATCGCTCGGATGACGCGGGTCTTGACCGCCATATTTCCCACGGTCTGTCCGCGGTGGGAAGAGAGTAAAAACACCTGATAGCCCATGCTGACGAGGGAGCCCGCGAGCAGACTCGACGTGGACGACGAGATGAATGCACCCACAATGAGCGCGGGAACAATGAGGACCAGTCCATCAATGATGGTGGCGCCCACCCGGTGCCACCAGCCAGATAGCGGTACGCGCAACTCCGGATCGATGCCTCGTCCCTCAAGAGTCGTGTACTGGGCTGGTCGGCCACACTCGGAGCACGAGACGTTGGTGCCGAGTTCGGTCCCGCATCCAGAACAAAACACCAGGTGACTCTCCCTTTACTAGTAGTGCATGTAGTCGGGACTAGCCTGCCACGCGCACCGCCGACGCGGGTTCATCCCCACCGCCGACGAGTTCTGCGTACAACTGCTCGTGGGCATCCGCCACGACGCCGAGGGAGTGCTGTGCGAGCAGTTCGCGGGTCGATGTGTCGTCGAAAGGACGCGACGACGGATCACGACACCACTCGACGATCGTGTCCGCCAATCCCGCCGGCCCGCTGACGCGTCGGCCGTTCACACCGTCAATGACGAGGTCTTCTACTCCCGTGGGTGTCGAGGACACGACGCTCAATCCAGCCGCGAGCGCTTCGAGGACCACGAGAGGTTGGCCCTCCCAACGGGACGGCAAGATGAAGAAATCGCTCGCCGCGAGCCAGGCGCCGGCGTTCGGAGCAAAGGGTCGACATTCCACGAGGGGTCGTTCGCCCGGTACCCGCGCGTCGGCGGCAATCTCCGCGAAGAGTGGTCCATCGCCGACGCATACGACGTCCGGCGAATCGTCACCCAATGTCAGGCGCACGGCGCGAAGAGCTGAGAGGAGTTGGACGTGGTTCTTCTGTTCGGAGTAGCGGGCGGGCAAGACCACGATGGGTCGAGCGCCACTCAGGTCAAAGGTTCTAAGTAGTTCGTCGCGTGTACGAGGTTCCGGGGATTCTCCGAGCGCATTGTTGATGACTCGACTCGTTAGGCCGTGCGAGGCGAGCAGCAGTCGCGGTCCCTCGCCGCAGGCCACGACTGGCACTGCGCTGTAGCGCACCGCATCGATCGTGCGGCGCGCGCGTTCCGGATCGATGCCGTGACACGTGACGACGGGTCGGGGCACGCGGGCCCAGCGAAAAAACGGCGCGAGCCGAAGTCCGTGACCATGGGTGATGTCTGGTTGGACCACGCGAACGACGCGGCGCAGAGCTCGGCGAAAGCGAAGGGGGTGTCGCGACGACAGCGCGGGAAGACGAACCAGGACGGTGCCGTCGACGGGCGCAAATTCCCCCGGACCGACGGCCAACGTCACCGCGTGTCCGCGTCTCGCGAGTTCTCCGGCGATCAGACGCACCTGTGATTGCATGCCACCGCGACCGCCATTGGCTATCACAATGAGAAGTCGGCGGTGCGGGTGCGACATGGTGCCATGGTGTCACGTTTGGATCGCTCGTGGTGGCAGAACGCCTATCCTTTCGAAGCGTGAGTAACTCCGACGAACGCACCACTGACTCCGGCATTGTCATCCAGCCGGTGTACAACTCCGAAGACCTGTCTGGTTTCGATCCGGTCCGCTCGCTCGGGGCACCGGGGGAATTTCCGTATACGCGTGGCGTACACCCCACGATGTACCGGGGTCGCTTATGGACGATGCGTCAGTACGCCGGATTCGGGACGGCGGAGGCCACGAACGAGCGTTTTAAGTTTCTTCTCAACGCCGGTCAGACCGGCCTGAGCTGCGCATTCGACTTGCCTACTCAAATGGGGTACGACGCTGATCACGCTCGCGCCGAGGGCGAAGTGGGAAAAGTGGGCGTCGCCATTTCCTCACTCGAGGACATGCGCCTTCTTCTGAACGAACTCCCTCTCGATACGGTCACCACCTCGATGACGATCAACGCGACGGCCTCGACACTTCTCCTTCTGTACCAGTTGGTGGGTGAAGAGCAAGGCGTGCGGGGCGACCAACTGCGCGGCACGATTCAAAACGACATCTTGAAGGAATACGTGGCGCGCGGGACGTACATCTACCCACCGCGTCCTTCGATGCGTCTCATTGTCGACACGTTCTCGTACTGCGCGAAAGAGATGCCGAACTGGAACACGATTTCCATCTCGGGCTACCACATCCGTGAAGCGGGATCGACCGCCGTGCAGGAGATCGCCTTCACCCTCGCCAATGGCGTCGCGTACGTGGAGGCCGCGTTGGCCGCAGGTCTTTCGCTTGATGAGTTCGCGCCACGACTGAGTTTCTTTTTCAACGCCCACAACAATCTCTTCGAGGAAGTAGCCAAGTTCCGCGCCGCGCGCCGCTTGTGGGCGTCCATCATGCGCGAACGCTTCGGAGCGACCGATCCGCGTTCCATGATGCTCCGGTTTCACACGCAAACCGGTGGATCCACGCTCACCGCTCAGCAGCCGATCAACAACGTCGTTCGCGTGTCCATGCAGGCACTCGCGGCGGCCTTGGGTGGCACGCAGTCACTGCACACGAATGGATTTGATGAAGCGTTGGGACTGCCGACAGAACAGGCCGCCAAGCTCGCCCTACGCACACAGCAAATTGTGGGGTACGAGTCCGGCGTGGCCGACACCGTGGACCCGCTCGCGGGCTCGTACTTCGTGGAGTCATTGACCGATGAAGTCGAAGCGCGAGCTCGCGAGTACATCGCCGCCATCGACGCTCAAGGCGGCGCGGTCGCAGCGATTGAGGCGCGCTACATGCAGGACGAAATTGAGTCGGCGGCCTATGACTTCGCCCGCGCGGTGGACCGTGGCGAGAAAGTAGTGGTCGGCGTCAACAAGTTCGTCGAGACCGAAGGCACCAAGACGGACGTGTTCCCGGTCGACGTGGAGCAGCAGCGCGCCCAGGTGGCGCGTGTTAGTGAGCTGAAGGGCCGACGCGACAACGCGGCGGTAGCGGCATCGTTGGAGGATCTCGCGACGGCGGCGCGTGGGACAGCCAATGTGCTGTACCCGATGAAGGCGGCGCTGAAGAATCTCGCAACACTCGGTGAAGTGGCCGATGTTCTGCGAGCCGAATTTGGGGTGTACCAGCCGAACTGACCCTCAGCGGGGAAGTGACTCGCTGAAATGCGTCACGCTCGGCGTCTCGCGGTAGAAGGGGTGGGTCAAAGCTCGCCACGTGGCGAATGACTCCGATGTGCGGAAGCCCTCCATGTGAGCTTCCACGCTCTCCCAACGCACGATGAGCAAGAAGCGAGTGGGGTCCTCGACCTGTTGGCGCAGTTCAGCCCCGTGACAGCCGTCGGCCGCCTCAATGATCGGAAGGGCCTCGCGCATCGCCGCCGCGAACTCGTCTTCCCGTCCCGGTGTGACCGGTAGCCAGGCGTGTTCGATGATCATGAGGACACTCGTGCGAGGAGGCGTGCACGCAGTGGCTCGTCCGTCGCAGCATCAATCGCAGTGCGCGCAAGCGCTCGCGCGCCGTCAACAATTGCCGTGTCCGCCGACGGCGTGATGCACGCGGCGGTGAACTCCGGCTGATGATTGACGGCACCGTGCGTTTCGATACGCAAAAGGGGATGTATCGACGGCACGACCAGTGAGACATTGGCCATGTCGGTCGAAATCGTCGGGAGTGGTGCTCCCTCGTCATCAAGATCGAAACGACGACCCAATGATTCAGCTTCGCGTCGGTAGTGGGCGAGTAAATCACGGTCGGACACCATGTGCGAGAACTGATGGCCTAGATCCTCGATCGTGACCTCGCACCCGGTCGCGAGAGCGCCGGCGGTAAAGCAGGCATTCACTCTCGTACGCAGGGCCGCCAATCGCTCGGCCGTTACCGAACGACACATAAATCGCGCCACTGTGCGAGCGGGAATTATGTTCGCGGCCGAGCCACCTTCAGCGATAATCCCGTGAATCTGATCGCCGGGAGGCAATTGTTGGCGGAGCAGGGCGATGGCGACGTTCGCGACGGTCACGGCGTCCAGCGCGTTGCGACCTTCCCACGGAGCGGCCGACGCGTGCGCATCCTTGCCGGTATAGGTGACATCGAAGTGGTCCACGGCAAGACAGGTCGCCTCCAGGCGCTCAGTGGGCCACGGGTGAATCATCATCGCCGCGTGGACGTCGTCGAAATAGCCGGCGTTGATCAGATCAATTTTGCCGCCGCCGCCTTCTTCGGATGGTGTGCCGAGGAGGATCACTTCGAGGTCGAGGTCATCGGCGACTGCGGCGAGACCAATGGCGGCACCCACTGATGAGGCCGCGATGATGTTGTGGCCACACGCGTGACCAACATCCGGCAAGGCGTCGAATTCCGCACACAGGGCGATCCTGAGAGATCCCGATCCGGCGGTGGCGCGAAATGCCGTGGGGCGATTCGCGATTCCTCGTTCCACGGTAAATCCGGCGGCTTCCGCTGCCGCTGAGGTGGCGGCGGAGGAGATGAACTCCTCGTATCCCATTTCGGGATTCGCGTGAACGGTGCGACTGAGCGACACCAAGTCCTGGCGTCGGGCCTCTATGGCGGCGTCCGCTCGCTCGTGGAGGCTCACTCGATCACCACGACGATGTCGCCTGCGCTCACCGAATCACCGGGGGTGACCTTTACCTCGGTGACGGTGCCGGACTTGTCGGCATTGACCGAGTTCTCCATCTTCATCGCTTCCAAAATAACGACGGGCGCGCCCTCTTCGACGGCGTCGCCCACGGCCACCATGACTTTCACGATCGTTCCCTGCATCGGTACCGCAATTGCACCGGAACCGCCACCGGACGCTCCCGAATGAGCGCCTCGGCGCGTGGCCTTCTTCGCGGGCGTCGCACTCGCGACGGCGGCACCCTCCGGGAGAAATAGCGTCACGTTGACGCGTCGCCCGTTCACTTCTGCGGTCACGTCCCGTCGGACGCGATCGTCGTCGCTACCTTCACCACCGACGACGTCCACGTGCAAGGAACTCAGGTCCAAACGCTCTTCGACCCATTTGGTGGAGTGTGTTCCGGCGACGAAGTCGTCGGACTCGAGGATGAGAACGTCGGCGGGCAGAGTGGTGGCGACGCCTTCGATGGTCGTTTCTTCTATCGCGCGCAACATACGTCGGCGCGCCTTTTCTCGCGTGTCGGCCCACACGATGAGCTTGGCAATCAAGTTGTCGTAGTACTGAGAGACCGTGTCGCCCGCGTAGTAGCCCGCGTCCAAACGAACGCCAGGACCCGACGGCTGGTCGAAGCGGGTGATGGTTCCCGGCGAGGGCGAAAATCGTCCGCCCGAGGGATCTTCGGCGTTGATACGCACCTCAATCGCGTGACCATTTCGTTGAATCGAGTCCTGCGTCAGGGTCAATTCCTCGCCCGCGGCGATGCGCAACTGCCATTCCACGAGGTCCAAACCCGTCACCAGTTCAGTGACGGGGTGTTCCACCTGAAGGCGAGTATTCATTTCGAGGAAGTAGAACTCACCGTCTTGAAACAGAAACTCCACGGTTCCGGCGTTGACGTACCCGCACGCCTTGGAGACCTTGACTGCCGCTTCACCCATGGCGCGGCGCACGTCGTCGGGAAAATTAGCGGCGGGGGATTCCTCAATCAATTTCTGGTGTCGTCGCTGTGCGGAGCAGTCGCGCTCACCCAGCCAGAGCGTGTTGCCGTGTGCGTCCGCCAAGACCTGCATTTCGATGTGACGCGGCCACGTGAGGTAACGCTCGACGTAGCACTCGGAACGTCCGAAGTAGCTCAGTGCTTCACGTTGGGCACTTTCGAGGAGCTCGGCCGCTTCTTCGGGGCCGTGGACGACCTTCATGCCGCGACCACCGCCACCGAAGGCCGCCTTGATCGCGAGGGGCCAACCCACCTCTTGTCCGAAAGCCACAATTTCGTCGGGGCTCGTCAGCGTCTCACTTCGCCCGGGTACACCGGAGACGCCCGCCGCTTCGGCCGCGAGGCGGGAGGAAATCTTGTCACCCATCACTTCAATGGCTTCGGGCGGAGGCCCAATGAAGGTGACGCCACGCGAGGTGATGGCCCGGGCGAAGTCAGTGTTCTCCGAAAAGAAGCCGTATCCGGGGTGTACGGCGTCGGCACCTGAGCGTTCGATGACGTCCAAGATCGCCTCAGTGTTGAGGTAGCTCTCCGCCGCCGACTGACCACCAAGTGCGTACGCCTCGTCAGCGAGACGAACGTGCAGAGCATCGCGGTCGAGTTCGGAGTACACGGCAACCGTCGCGATACCCATTTCTCGACACGTTCGAATGACGCGGACCGCAATCTCGCCTCGGTTCGCAATCAGGACTTTCTTCAGCACGATTCCTCCGCCTTTTATGACGTTCTTTTCTACCACCGGTCCTAGAACTCTAAGGTTTACCGGGTGGAACCCATTCGCTGGCAGGTCGAAGAATTCGAGAGCATTGACTCAACAAACACGTGGTTAAAGGCGGCCGCCGCGGACGGGGCACCCGAGGGACGGGTGGCGCGAGCCGACTTTCAAACCGCCGGCCGGGGCCGGCTGGATCGCAAGTGGGAGGCTCCCGTTCGATCGGCGCTCCTGGTATCGATCCTCCTGCGTCCACCGTTGACGGACGAGAATCGCTATGTGGCCACCGCCCTAGTGGCTCTCAGTGCTCGTGCCGCACTCGTACGTCTCTCGGGGGTGCGTCCCCACCTCAAGTGGCCCAATGATCTGGTGGTCGACGACCTCAAGATCGCCGGCATCCTTTCGGAATTTGTTCCGTCGACCAACGGCCCCGGTGCCGTGATCGTGGGACTTGGGTGCAATTTGAGTGCTCACCCCGACGGCGTGGCGTCCACTGACGTGTTGTCTCTCTCCGGTGTTGGGCTCGACCCACGGTCAGTGCTGGACGTGCTGTTAGAAGAAGTCGAGCGACGCCGTGGCGAGATCGAGACCAAGGAAGGACGAGCGCGTTTGCGCGAAGAGCTTCGTGATGCCATGTCGACGCTCGGGCGCATCGTTCGTGTCGAACGACCGCGAGACACCATCACCGGTCTCGCCACCGACGTTGACGACAATGGGCGACTGCTGGTGGAGGGACCGGAGGGACTCGTGGCGGTGAGCGTCGGCGACATCGTGCACCTACGACTGGAGGAAGAGCAATGACCACGAGAGTTTTGGTGACGGGTGCGGGCGGTCAGGTCGGTGTCGACTTCGTGGACACCCTGCTCGGCCTCGTGCCGCCCGGGGCTGACCCCACGTGGCAACCCGACGGCCGAGCGGTAGCCGCGGACGAGTTCGACGTCGTGGGTGTGACGCATCACGACCTGGATATTGCAGATGATGCCGCCGTGCAACGCGCCGTCCACATGGCGCGACCCGACGTCATCGTGAACTTGGCGGCCTATACCGCGGTCGATCGGGCCGAAAGTGATCACGACGCGTGCTTTGCTATCAACGACGCCGGTACGGCGTCCCTCTCAAGGGCCGCGTCGGACGTGGGGGCTCATTTCGTCACGGTGTCGACCGATTACGTCTTTGACGGAATGAAGGGCGCCGCGTACGAGGTCGATGACCCGACCAATCCGCAAAGTGTCTACGGGGCATCAAAAGTGGCAGGCGAGCGCCGTTGTCGAGCGGAGGACACGATCGTGCGTACTTCGTGGGTAATGGGCGTGCGGGGAAAAAATATTGCCCACGTCGTGGCCGCACGGGCGCAGTCGGGAGAAACCCTTCGATTTGTCGCGGATCAGCGTGGCACCGTGACGGCGGCCGCGGACCTCGCTCGTGCGCTGGTGACCTTCGTACGCGATCGCCCGGGTGGAATATGGCACGTGGCCAATCGCGAGGACGCGACGTGGTTCGAGGTGGCGGACTTCGTGGCTCGATGCGCCTCCGGTCGAGAGGACGCGGTCGTGCCGATTACGACGGCCGAATTAACACCGACACCCGCAGCCCAGCGTCCGCCTCGCAGCGACTTGTCGCTACGCCGATGGGAAAACGCGCAGTACGTTGCCACGCCGCCGTGGAGGGCAGCGTTAGAGCGATTGCTCACGGCCCGCTAGTTTTAGAGACATCATGGCCATTCTCGGTGAGCACAAAGGCGCTGTTGAGCATCCCCGGCGTGTCGCCGTCATTGGCGCAGGTTACGTAGGAATCCCGACTGCTTTGTTGCTGTCCCACTTTGGACACCAGGTCGTCTTGGCCGAGCGTGATGACTATCGCCGCACCACGATGCAGGACGGCCGTTCGCCGATTATTGAAGAAGACCTCGAGGAGCTCCTCCGATCCGTTCTCGAGACTCAACGATTGCGCATCATTGGCGATGCGGCCGAAGCCGTCGTCAACGCTGAGTTTGTCTTCTTGTGCGTCAACACACCCATGGGAATCGACGGCCACGCTGATCTCAGTTTCATTGACGCGGCGTGCGCGCAGATCAAGGATCACCTGATGCCCGGGGCTGTCGTGATCAATAAGTCCACGGTTCCGGTGGGCACCACGATCCGTGTCGCGGCGGCTATTGGGCGCAGCGACGTCGCCGTCGTATCCAATCCCGAATTCCTGCGTGAAGGAACCGCCGTGCGTGATTCGTTCGGTCCCGATCGCACGGTGGTGGGAGGTGACGACCAAGAAGTCGCAGCCACCGTCGGAGGATTGTTCGCGCTCACCGGTGCTCCGCTCGTCGTTACCGACGCAGCCACCGCCGAGCTCATCAAGTACGCGGCGAACACGTTTCTCACGACCAAGTTGTCGTTCATCAATGCCATGTCGCAGCTGTGTGACGCGCTCGGGGCGAATGCCGTTGATCTCGTGCGAGGCATTGGTCACGATCCCCGTATTGGTTTTTCTTTCTTGAACCCGGGGCCGGGCTGGGGTGGGCCCTGTTTGCCCAAGGACTCCCACGCGCTCGTCGCCATCGCGGAAACAGTTGGCGAGCAAATACCGCTCATCAGCGCGGCGATCGAAACCAACCACCGCCAACAGCGACACATCGTCCAACGCGTGCGAGAACTCGCTGGTGGTTCACTGGAGGGAGCTCGCATTGCGGTGCTGGGGCTGACCTTCAAAGCCAATACGGGTGACCGTCGCGACTCGCCCGCTCTCGTGATTACGAAGCTGCTGCGCGAGGCGGGTGCGGAGATCGCCGCGTATGACCCGACGGTCCCGGTCGACGCCACCGATGACGACGTACAGGGCTTGAACCTGTGCGCTTCGGTGTTGGATGCTGCTCGCGATGCTCGCGTGCTGCTCATTTTGACCGAGTGGAACGAATTCCGCGAACTCGATTTTGACGTTCTCGGTGGTGTCATGGAGCAACGAACAGTCTTTGATGGACGCAACATCCTCGATCTCGATATCGCCAGGTCCGCAGACTTCGTGGCGTGGGGTATTGGTCGTTCGTAACGGATCCGCCTCGCTAGGTGAGAGACTTTTCCTCATGAGTGATGTCGCCACACGCGTTGCCGCGGTCATTGTCGATTTTCACTCGGGTGAAACTCTCACCGCGTGTGTGGAGTCATTGCGATCAAATGGCGTCGAAGCCCTGGCCGTTGTCAATAACGGCACGCCGGGATCGACGGCGATCGATCATCAACCCGGTGTCATCGTCATCGAGCCGCGGGTCAATCTTGGCTACGGACGAGGCGTCAATCGAGGCGCGGCCGCTCTGCGCAACCACGAACTTCTTCTGGTGTCGAATCCCGACGTGGTGGTCCACGACGACGCGGTGGCTCACCTCGTGCGGTACTTGGACGAGCACCCGGCGGTGGGGCTCGTCGGTCCGCAAATCCTCACGACATCCGGCGAGATCTATCCCTCGGTGCGCGTTTTTCCGAACCCCGTTTTAGCCGCCTTGCACGCCGTCACTGCTCCGTGGTGGCCGTCGAACCCGTGGTCGGCTCGCTATCGTTCGCCGGCCCGCAATGGTCGGGTGGACTGGGTCTCGGGCGCCTTTTTCCTCGTGCGGCGGGAGATCTTCGAAGCGGTCGGCGGATTTGATGAGAGCTACTTCATGTTCGCCGAAGACATGGATCTGTGTTGGCGCGTAACGGCGAGCGGCGCGGAGATTGGTGCGTGTGACCGCAGCGTGGTGACGCACGTGGAAGGACTCTCTCGCCAACGAGAGCCTCGAGCGATGACCATTGCTCATCACCGCAGCGCCATGCACTTTGAGTGGCAGACGGCGCGTGGTCTGCGTCGACTGCTGGCTCCCCTCGCGATCTCACTCTTGGCCCTGCGGCTCGGAATTGTGCTCCTGCGACCGCAGTCCGCTACCAGCTGACCACAGCGAAGAGCGTGGCCAAAAGAAACAGCACGGCCGCCGGCGCTAACTGCGGTCCGCTGTCGTGGGCGCGCGCGTGGAATATCAGCGCCACGAAGAAATACGCCGCCAAACACGTCGCCGTCACGGCCGTCAAGGTCCCGAAACCAGAGCCCGTCGCGAATCCGAGAATCAAACCGAACGCGGCGAGATTCTTCGTGACTCCCGCGATGACCTCAAATCCCGAAGGAAGACCGAACCGGTCCATGGTGGCAACAATCTCGGGGTGATGGCGGTAATCGGTCAACGCGGACAACAGGCAGACAACGATGAAGAAAACACTGAGTATTTGGGCGGCGAGGTGCACGGCGTGAGCGTACTGGACGGCAACCGTAGAATACGGAGGGGCTGCGGGCGGGTCTGTGGTTGCAAGTCGATGCCAGCCGCGGGCGAAGCGACCCACGTAAGGCGTCTCTTGGACGCTGAGCATGGCGCGGTTTAGAAGTAAGTCCTGCCCAGGACCGGTCAAAGTGTCCGGACGTGGAGCCGGTGAAGTGTGCGAAGTCGATGGTGGGAGAGCGTGAGCTGCCCACCATCCGCACGGACATCGCCGCAGGCAAGTGTGGGGTCAAAGACCAGGTCAGCCGCCCGCCGCCCCGAAGATTGGTCGCAACGACCGGTAGGGTAAAGGTCTCATGAGCGTTTTTGGAAAGATTCTTCGCACGGGTGAAGGCAAGCGAGTTCGTCAATTGGCAGAACTCGTCCAGCCCATCAACGATCTCGGCGACGAGATGGCCCGTTTGACCGACGAGCAGTTGCGCGCCAAGACGGCGGAGTTCCGCGCCCGCTTGGCCGACGGCGAAGAACTCGACGACTTAGCGATCGAGGCCTTCGCGGTGGTGCGTGAGGCTTCCACCCGCGTTCTCGGTCAGCGTCACTACGACGTGCAGATCATGGGTGGCATGGCTCTGCACTTCGGATGGATTGCCGAAATGAAGACGGGTGAGGGAAAGACCCTCGTGTCGACCCTTCCGGTGTACTTGAACGCACTCGAGGGGCGCGGCGTCCACGTGGTCACCGCGAACGACTACCTAGCTACTCGCGACGCCGAATGGATGGGACGACTTCACTCATTCCTCGGGCTCACCGTCGGCCGCGTCGGACCGGACATTGACGATCCCGAACTGAAAAAGGCAGCGTACAACTGCGACGTCACGTACGGAACGAACAATGAGTTTGGTTTCGACTACCTCCGCGACAATATGGCTCGTTCCGTTGAGGGACTCGTTCAGCGGGGCCACGTCTTTGCGATTGTCGACGAAGTCGACTCCATCCTCATCGACGAAGCTCGCACGCCACTCATCATCTCTGGTCCGTCGGCCAATTCGTCGCAGATGTATTACCAATTCGCGTCAATCGCGCGGGCACTCGTGCGCGACACCGACTACGAAGTAGATGAAGAAAAGCGCACGATCGTTCCGACCGAATCCGGTATCGCCAAGGTGGAGCGTGCGCTCGGGGTGGTCAACTTGTACGACCTCGTGGCGGCGAACTACGTGCAACAGCTGAACCAGGCTCTCCAGGCCAAAGAGCTCTACCACCGTGACAAGCAGTATCTCGTGGCCGACGGCGAAGTGCAGATCATTGACGAATTCACCGGCCGCACCCTCGCGGGGCGGCGGTGGGCGGACGGACTCCATCAGGCGGTGGAGGCGAAAGAACGAGTCAAGATCAAAGACGAGAATCACACGTGGGCGACGGTGACGTTGCAGAACTACTTCCGTATGTACGAGAAGTTGGCGGGTATGACCGGTACCGCCGAAACGGAAGCCGCGGAATTCTCGAGTACCTACGGGCTCTCCGTCGTGCCGATTCCCACGAATCGCCCGAGTCAACGTTTGGACCAAGCGGACCTCATCTTTAAGACCGAAGAGGAAAAATTCTCCGCCATCATCGAAGACGTTAGGGAACGCTTTGATCGCGGCCAACCGGTGCTCCTTGGTACAGCGTCGGTGGAGAAATCTGAACAGTTATCGCGCGCTCTGTCCAAGGCGGGCCTTCCGCACGAAGTCCTCAACGCAAAGCAGCACTTCCGAGAAGCCGAAATTGTTACCCAGGCTGGTCGCCGTGGGGCGATCACCGTGGCCACGAACATGGCTGGTCGAGGCGTTGACATCATTCTCGGTGGTAATCCTGAGGGATTGGCCGGACGTGAAGTTCGCTCCAATGGAATTGCCGTCGGCAGCGATGAGTACGCCGCGGCGTACGCCGCGGCACTGGCCCGATTTGAGCCGATCTGCCAGGCCGAGGGTGATGAAGTTCGTGCGCTCGGAGGTTTGTACGTCCTGGGAACCGAGCGTCACGATTCCCGTCGCATCGACAACCAGTTGCGCGGACGAGCGGGTCGACAGGGCGACCCCGGTGAGAGTCGCTTCTTCTTGTCACTCGAAGACGAACTGATGCGTTTGTTCGCGACGGGCGCCGTCAGTTGGGTGATGGATCGAGCGATGCCGGAAGGCGAGCCCATTGAGGCCAAGATGGTGAGCAAGGCGATCGAGCGCGCTCAGTCCACCGTCGAAGGGCGCAACGCCGAGATTCGAAAAGACGTCTTGAAGTACGACGAAGTCCGCAACGAACAACGCAAGGTCATCTACGCCCGTCGTCAGGATATTTTGCGTGGGGATGACTTGTACGAAGCGACCCTCGAGCTCATCGAGTCAGTTCTCGCCTCCGTGGTCGAGAACTTCTGCCCGAGTGAATTCTCTGAAGAGTGGGATCTGGAGAAGCTGCACCTGGAGTTAACGACGAGTTTCCCCTTGACGATTACCGAAGAGGAACTAGCGAGCGCCGAAGAGCGTGACGACCTCGTTGCCATGGTGCAAGACAACGCACGTGACGTGTACGTCGAAAAGTGTGGCGCGTACCCCGGTGGCGACGAGCAAGCGCGCATCATTGAGCGCGACGTGATGCTCCAGTTGATTGACCAGTTGTGGCAGGAGCATTTGTCCGAAATGGACCACCTCTACGACGGCATCTTCCTGCGTTCCTACGCGCAGCAAGATCCTCTGGTGGCGTGGCAACGAGACGGCTTTGCCAAGTTTGAACAACTACTCGAGAACATCGACGCGTACTACGTTCGTCACATCATGAACGTGCGGTTGGAATTTCAGCCCGCGGAGATTCCCGAGCAGGACTTGAGCCTGGCGGAAACCAACGTCGAGCAGGTCGTCGAGAATGCCGAGGGCGTCGTCAGTGCCACGACCAAGAAATCAACTCCATTGAGTCAAAGCGATCCGCGCACGATCACCAAGTCGCCCAGTGAGAAAATTGGTCGTAACGACCCCTGCTACTGCGGTTCTGGTCGTAAGTACAAGCAGTGCCATGGCCGACCTTAAGGCGGAAAACGCCCTTCGCGAGGCCGCGACGCAGCTCGAAGAACTTGAGGGTCGGTGGCGAGCCGCGGCCGAGTACCTCTCGATCGATGCGCGTCGTGCTCGTCACGCGGAACTAGTCGTCATCGCCGAAGACCCCCACTTGTGGGACAACCAGGACTACGCCCGGGAGGTCACCACAGAGTTGGGCCGGCTGACCAATGACCTCGAGGAGTTCGACGCGCTACGGACCTCGCTGGATGACGGTGAGGTGTTGGCTGATTTCGTGCGCGAGTCACTCTCCTCGGGGACCGTGGACGCGGGATTGTTGGAAGAACTTACCGAGGTCGTGCGCGAACTCGGCAGCAGCTTGGAAGCACTCGAACTGCAGAGTTTGCTGAGTGGTGAGTATGACGAACTCGACGCGATTGCGGAAATTCACGCGGGCGCTGGCGGCACGGATGCGCAGGACTGGGCGGAGATGATGCTGCGCATGTACGTGCGGTGGGCCGAGCGTCGTGGCTTCGGCGTCGAGATTGACGAAATTACCGAGGGGCAAGAGGCGGGGATTCTTTCGGCAACCGTGATCGTCAAGGGGCGCTTCGCCTTCGGGTGGCTCAGCGCCGAACGAGGCGTGCACCGACTGGTGCGGATCAGCCCATTTGATTCGCAAGCCCGTCGACAGACGAGCTTCGCGAGCCTGGAAGTTACCCCACTCCTCGTCGACGACACAGCGATCGAGATTGACGAAAAGGATCTTCGCGTGGACACGTACCGCTCGTCGGGGGCCGGAGGCCAACACGTGAACAAGACCGACTCCGCGATTCGATTGACGCACCTGCCCACGGGAATTGTCGTGAGTTGTCAGAACGAACGAAGCCAGCACCAAAATCGAGCACGAGCGATGCAAATTCTGGCGGCCAAGCTCGCCGATCGGGCGCGTCTCGAACGTCAAGCGCAGTTGGACGCTCTCAGTGGTGATCGTGGCGACAATGCGTGGGGATCCCAAATTCGCAGCTACGTCCAAGCTCCGTATCAATTGGTCAAAGATCACCGCACGGACTTTGAGACCGGAAATGTGGACGCCGTACTCGACGGCGACCTCGACGGTTTTATGGAAGCAGAACTTCGCCGACTGCGGTCTCGTTCGTAAGAAATGTAAGACTTTCCTCGTGGCACGAACCACTGCAGGGTCGCAACTACAATGATGTAATTGATCATTCGCCGGCCACTCGAGCTCGGCTGATGGACCCGACCCGAGGGGGTGAGCCATGATTCGTTTCGAAAACGTTTCGAAGACGTACAAGAACGGCACCGTGGCGCTCCGCGACGTCTCACTCAATATCGAAAAGGGTGAATTCGTCTTCTTGGTCGGTTCATCGGGCTCCGGCAAGACGACCTGCTTGCGCTTGCTGCTCCGCGAAGAAAGTCCGGACGCTGGTCGCATCCTCGAACTCGGTCGTGACATCGGCACCATGCCGAAATGGCGCGTTCCGTATCTTCGTCGCAATATCGGGTGTGTCTTTCAAGACTTCCGCCTGTTGCCGACCAAGACGGTCTTCGAAAATGTGGCTTTCGCACAGGAAGTGATTGGACGACCGCGCTCAACGGTGGAGTCCCAGGTGCCTCAGATCCTTGAGTTGGTGGGCCTGGCTGACAAGCGCAACAATCTCCCGAGCGAACTGTCCGGTGGTGAGCAGCAGCGTGTGGCGGTGGCACGAGCATTCGTGAATCGACCTCTGGTGCTCCTAGCGGACGAGCCGACGGGAAACCTCGACCCCACCAACTCCGAGCAAATCATGACCCTCCTGGAACGCATCAACAAGACGGGGACCACCGTCGTGATGGCGACGCACGACAAGGGTCTCGTCGACCGGATGCGCCGCCGCGTGATCGAGTTGGACGGCGGCGAACTCGTGCGCGACCAATTGCGCGGCGTGTACGGCCTTGATGAGCCGGCCGGAGGTTTCTGATGCGCGTGTTTCTTCGTTACGCCATTCGCGAGACGTTCAGCAATCTGTGGCGAAATCGACTCATGACGTTGGCCGCGGTTTTGACCGTCGCCGTGTCGTTGACCCTCGTGGGAGCCGCACTGATGTTCAAGCAGAGCGCGTCACAGGCCTCGGTCGTCTGGGAACAGCAGACCAAAGTGACCGTGTGGATGAGCGCCTCGGCGAAACCCGCCGAAATGAGTTCGATTGAATCGCAATTGAAGGTCTCGCCCTACATTCACGGCACGTGCGTCTTCCAGACCCAAGAACAGTCGTACCAGCAGGCTTTGATTCTGCTGCCGGAAGCGGAGTCGTCGGTCCTGCGGGTGCAGGACATGCCAAGCGCGTTCTTGTGTGTACCTGTGGTCCCGACCGACGCGTCCATTTTGATTTCGACGTTCTCGGGTCAGCCCGGCGTTTATCGAGTGACGGCGCCCACCAAGGCCATTCACCAGATGCAGCAGGCGATTCGCGTCGCGCAGTACGTCGCCATCGCCCTCGCTCTGACGCTGCTGGTGTCGGCGATCGTTCTCATCTTGAACACCATCCGATTGGCCATCTTCGCGCGACGGCGTGAGGTGTCGGTGATGAAGCTCGTGGGCGCTACGAACTGGTTCATTCGAATGCCGTTTATTTCCGAAGGTTTCATGCAGGGGCTCTTTGGCTCATTGGTCGCCGTCGCCCTCCTGGTACTGCTGCACGCCTGGTATCCGCTCTCGGGCAATGAATTCCACCTGTCCACACAAGACGTTGTGGGCACGAGCATCGTGGTGGTCGCGGTGGGCGTTCTAATCGGCTCGATCGGGTCGGCGTTTGCGATCCGACGCTTCCTCGACGTCTAGCCGTCGGCGCGGTCGTACTCGATCGCGAGAGAATTCACGCAGTAACGCAACCCCGTGTCCGTGGGCCCGTCGGCAAAGACGTGACCGAGGTGACCGCCACAGCGCGAACAGAGAATTTCGGTGCGCTCGCGCGAGAGCGAGTGGTCGGCCCGTTCAACGATGGTGCCCGGCTCGCACGCGTCAAAGGACGGCCATCCACAATGTGACTCAAATTTCTGTTCGGTCCGAAAGAGCACTTGTCCGCACCCGCCACACGAAAAGGTGCCCACTCCATCGACGCTGAGGAGCGAGCCGCTGAACGGGGCCTCGGTCGCCGCCTCACGCAAGATGGCGTATCGCTCGGGCGAAAGCTCGTTGCGCCACTCGTCGTCGGTCTTGTCCACGTCAAATCCCATGGACACAAAGTACCGGTGTGATCGCGAAGCGGATCAGTAGTAGTGCGCTCGCGGCGCCTCGGGAAGTACGCGAGGATATTCGGGTTCGTCCTTCATGGCCCGTGTGAAGGCGGCCGCGAGGCCCTCGTCGTCAAGTCCAATTTCGGCGAGCAGCGCGTCAGGCTTGTGCTGTTGCAAGTAAGCCCGAGGCACCCCGAGAATCCGCGTGGTGGGGAAGGGTTGCGCCAACTCCTGGGCTCGCGAGCGAACGGCGGAGACCATGAGGGCGCCCGCGCCACCGTGGCGCGTGCCGTCTTCGACGGTGATCACTCGGTCGTGTTCGAGGGCGTGGTCAATCATGGCCGGGTCGGGCGGGAGCACACGAACGTCGTAGAGGGTGACTTTGGCGGCATCCTCACCGAGCAGTTGGAGCGCGTGGTACGCCGTGGCGGCCATTTTTCCGACGGCCAAGACACAGAGCGACCCGTCGCCGGTCGTGATGCGTCGCGCGTGCAGACCTTCGCCCACGAGACCATCCATTGGACGTGGCAGGGTCTTGGGAAAACGCAGCGCCGTCGGTGACGTGAGCGACAGCGCGGTCTTCATCATGCCCGGAATCTCTTCAGCCGTGGAGGGGGCGAAGATGGTCACGTTGGGAATGGCGAGGCACAGGGCCATGTCCAAGATCCCGTGGTGACTCGGTCCGTCGTCCCCCGTAATGCCTGCTCGGTCAAAGACCATCAGCACGGGCAAATTGAGCAGCCCGACGTCGAGATTGGCCTGGTCGAAGGCGCGCGAGAAGAACGTCGAGTACACGCACACGACGGGCTTCAATCCTCCCATGGCCATACCGGCGGCGGCCGTCATCTCGTGCTGCTCGGCGATGCCGACGTCGAAGAATCGGTCGGGGAATCTCTGTTGGAACCCGAGTAGGCCTGTCGGTCCCGCCATCGCTGCGGTCAAGGCGACAATGCGATCGTCCGACTCCGCGAGAGTAATGAGCGACCGAGAGAAGGTCTCCGTGAAGCTCAGGGGGGCGACTTCGTCATCGTCCGTGCGCGCGGGGAGTTTGAAATCGTGCAGTTTGAGGGTGTCATTCTCGGCGGGCAAGTAGCCGCGGCCCTTTTCTGTGAGGGCGTGAACCAGAATGGGGCCCGGCCAGTCGGCCGCGTTCTGGAGTGCCGACTCGATGGCGGCGATGTTATGACCGTCAATGGGGCCGACGTACCGGACTCCGAGATTCTCGAAGAACGTGTGCGGCGTCACCATTTCTCGCACCACGGACGTCACTCCATGAACGCCGAGGTACGCCAAACGTCCGATGCCTGGCACTTTGCTGAGACTTTCGCGCATGCGTTGTCGCGTCGACACGTACGTCGGGTGGAGTCGAAGCGAGGTGAGGGACTCGGACAACTTCGAAATCGTTGGGGCGTAACTGCGACCGTTGTCATTGAGCACAATGACCACTCGTTGACCGGAGTGGCCGAGATTGTTCAGTGCCTCGTAGGCCATTCCACCCGTCAGAGATCCGTCACCGACCACGGCGATCACGCGACGATTACCGCCGAAGCCGGCGAGTTCCTTTCGGTGCTGGAGGGCAACGGATAGACCGTGCGCGTACGACAGGGCCGTTGACGCGTGTGAGGACTCGATCCAGTCATGATCCGACTCCGACCGGCTGGGGTAGCCCGACAAGCCCCCTCGTTGGCGCAGCTGTCGAAAGCCGTAGCGTCGACCCGTCAGCAACTTGTGCACGTACGTCTGGTGACCGGTGTCGAACAAAACGATGTCGTTCGGAGATTCGAAAACACGGTGGATGGCCAACGTGAGTTCGACGGCCCCAAGATTGCTCCCTAGGTGACCACCCGTTTTCTTGACCGCTTCAATGATGAATGTTCGAATTTCGGCGGCTAGTTCGTCGAGTTCCTCGTACGAAAGTGGTCGCAGGTCGGCCGGAGTTTCGATCGACGGAAGAATCACGGACTCAGCCTACCGGCCGATTCGGGATTGTTTCAGGGTCGGCTGGCACCGTGCCCGCGAAGACCGCGATCACGACCACCACGCAGACGAGAGCCATGAACAACAATCCGGCGCTCGCGCCCCAGTGGTCAGAAATGGCCCCGACAATGGGCGCTCCGGCCACCCAACCGGCGTAGCCCGCCGCCGTGAAGTTTCCTACCGCTCGCGCCGGAGAAGACGAAATGCGCGCCACTGTTGACATGACGAGAGGCCAAAAGAAACTGGTGCCGGCCGTCGCCAACGTGAGTCCCGCCGCAGCGACCCAGGCTTGCGATACGGAAATCTCGACGATCAACCCGACGGCGCATAACACCGCACCGACGGCGAAAGAACGGGTCACGGGGACAGTTTTGAGCAGTGGTCCGCCAAAGCCGCGAGCGAGGGCGGCCACCGCGTGGCCGATGACGTAGGCGCCGGTCCCGACGAGAATGCCGGCGCTGAGATGCTGCCGGAGGTACAAAATGCCCCACGTAAAGGCACCACCTTCGGTGATTTCGGCGAGAGCGAAGACGAAGAGAAAGACGAGGAGCCCATCGTCTCGCAAAGATCGATCGAGACGAGGCTCGCTGGGTGCGCTTTCGCCCACGGCGGATAGGGATGGAGAGTGCGGGCGATCATCCGCGTCGAGCGCAACTCCGGGGGAGCCCAAAAATCCGACGACGGACGTGAGAATGATCACGACCCCGGTGATCGGCCATAACCATCGCCACGACACCCCACTCGCGAGCATGGACGTCGCAAAGAGCGCACCGGCAATGGCGCCCACGTTGAAGAGTGCGTGGAAGCGCACGAGAGAGCTCGGCTCATCGCGATAGGCAACGGTGGCCGGAGCGTTCATGGCCGCATCCACGCAGCCGGCGGCAATCTGCGCGCCGGCGAAAGCGACGGAAAACACGGCGGCGGAATGCGTGAGCTCCGGTGGGACGGCGAGGATGCCCCACACGGCCAAAATTCCTGACAGGAGCCAGAGGGAGCGAAAACGTCGAGCGAGACGCCCCACGATGGCACCCGCGAAGCCCGCGGTACCCACGGCTAGTGCCAGAAGCACGCCGAGCGCGGTGTCGCTCAGATGAAACGAGTGCTGAATCGAGGGCAGCGACATGTTCCAGGAGCCCCAAAACGCGCCGAGCAACAAGAAGGCCGCAATGACCAGTGCGGCCGGCCGCATGGACAATGGGCGCGTAGCGGACATAGTGCTCCACGGTACGCTACGCCCATGAACGCTTCGGAACTGGTGGAACGCGACGTCATTGAGAGGGTGCTCGCATCTGCTCTCCGTCGTGGTGGTGAATTCGCAGAAGTCTTCGTCGAAGACCGACGGACGTCGTCGGCGTCTCTGGATCAGCGGCGCGTTGAGGAATTGTCCTCGGGCCGAGACCGAGGAGCGGGAGTCCGCGTCGTCGTCGGCGAAACAACCGGCTTCGCGCATACCGCGGACTTGTCAGAGCGGGGTTTGATCGACGCGGCGCACGCCGCGGCCACGGTGGCGCGATCGGGATCAGGTCGCACTGTCACCGTGTCACTAGGTGACCACGTGAGCTACGTCAACAAGGCTGAGAAGCCCCTCGGCACCGTGGACAAGGCCCGCAAAATTGAAGTGCTGCTGCGCGCCGATGACATCGCTCGCTCGACGGGTGGGGAGATCACGCAGGTCATGGTCGGCCTCGGAGAATCCTCCCGACGTATTTTGGTGGCGAACTCCGACGGTGTATTTCGATCTGACCACCAAGTGCGCACACGTTTCAATGTCCAGTGTGTCGCCCTGGGTGACACCGGGATGCAGACGGGGTACCGCCCCGTGGCCGCGACACGCGGATTCGAGATCCTGACGGACGACGCGGTGGCGCAAGCAGCCACGGGCGCGGCCCGACAGGCAATCACGAAACTGGCCGCGCGGCCCGCTCCGTCGGGCGACCTTCCCGTCGTGCTGGCGGGTGGATCAGGCGGGATCCTCTTCCACGAGGCCTGCGGCCACGGTCTCGAGGCCGACGCTATTTTGAAGGAAGCGTCGGTCTACTCCGGCAAGGCGGGCCAAAAAGTGGCGAGCGACCTCGTCACGCTGGTTGATGACGGCACGGTGGAGGGCGAATGGGGCTATCTCGCCATGGACGACGAAGGTCGCGCCGCGGGTCGGAACGTGTTGATTGAAAATGGTGTCCTCACGGACTACATGTGGGATTTCCTGAGCGCCCGTCGGCAAGGGCGTGCGTCGTCCGGTAATGGGCGACGTCAGAGCTATCAGCACCTACCCATGGTCCGCATGACGAACACCTATCTGCTGGAAGGTCCCGACACGCCGGAGGACATCATCGCCCAAACCCCGCGAGGTGTCTACGTCGCGCAACTGGGTGGCGGCCAAGTCAATACGGCCACCGGTGACTTCGTTTTCGGCATGACGGAGGCATACCTCATCGAAGGAGGAGTCATAACGACTCCGCTGCGAGAATGCAATTTGATTGGGAACGGCCCCGAGGTTCTGCAACGCGTCGACGCGGTGGCGTCGGACTTTTCGATGACGCCCGGGACATGCGGCAAAGACGGGCAGCAAGTTCCCGTCGGCACCGGCCAAGCCACCATGCGTCTGTCCAGCGTGACCATCGGAGGAACCGCAGCATGAGCGAACTTTTGACGATCGCAGAATCCGTGGTCGAGCGGGCCGTGGGCGACGAACAACTTGAGGTCTACGTCTCCCGTGGCATCGACACGGAAGTTCAGGCGTACCAAGGTGAGGTGGAAAAACTCACCACCGCGACGAGCGCGGGAATCGGTATTCGCGTGCTGGTGGACAGCCCTCAGGGAGCACGCGTAGGAACAGCGTGGGCGGGCTCGCTCGACGCCGAGGCGATTGACGAAGCTCTTCGCGAGGCGCGCGACAACGTGTCCTTCGCGACCGAAGACGAGTTCATTGGCTTTGCGACGCCCGATGGTGTCGCCGCGGCCTCACTGACCTTGGTGGACGAGGGTGTCACCACGACATCGCTCGACGACAAGATTGCTCTCGCTATTGATCTGGAGAAAATGGTTCGAACGGCGGACGCACGAATTCGGCAGGTCGACTCGGCAAACTATTCGGACTACGTGGCTCAAGCGGCCATCGCTTCGACCTTGGGCATCCGTGCCACGTATGAGCGCTCCGGTGCCTACGTGTCGGTGGAGGCCATCGCGACGGACAGTTCCGGTGACCAGACCGGATGGGGATTATCCGCCGGTCGCGCGCCGCACGAACTCGACCTCGACAAGGCCGCGGCGGACGCCGTGCGCCGAGCGACACGCATGCTCGGCGCGATCAAGCCCGCCTCCATGCGGGGAGTCGCGGTCTTCGACCCGCGTACCACCGCGACTCTGCTCGCGATCATCGGGGGTGCTCTGTCGGGTAGCGCCGTGGTTCGAGGGCGGTCATTTTTCGCCGACCGTATTGGTGAAAACGTTGCGGTCGAGGACTTTTCTCTTCTCGATGACCCCACTGATCCTCGCCACTTCGGTGCGTCGATCTTCGATGGTGAAGGCTTGGCGTGTCGTCGGAACGTACTGATCGATCATGGACGCCTTCAGGGATTCGTTTATGACACCGAATCCGCCCGGCGTGCTGGAACATCGTCCACCGGCAGCGCCGCGCGTGGCGGGATCGCGGGATCGCCGTCGGCGAGTTGTCGGGCATTGCAACTCGCGCCGGGTGCGTTCACTCAGGCGGACATCCTCGCCCACGTGGGACACGGCGTGTTCGTGGAATCACTGACCGGTGTTCACTCCGGCGTGAATCCCATTTCCGGTGACTTTTCTGTCGGCATCACGGGCCTCATGATCCGCGACGGTCAGTTAGCGGAACCCATTCGCGAAGTGACCGTCGCGTCCACGTTGCAACGGATGTTGCTGGACGTGACGCACGTAGGAAATGACGTGGAGTGGCTTCCGGGCGTTGCCGCGGGACAGACCCTCGCCGTGGGAGACATCGCCCTTTCGGGATCGTAGGTCAGGAATCCGTCGCTGCGGCCGCGGGCGTGGCAGCGGGTGCCGCAGTAGTAGTTGAGCTCGACGAATCCGATGTCGTCGTGCTGTCACTGTTCTTCGTGCTCGACGGCGTCGAGGCGGAAGAAGCCCCTCGCGAGTCGGTCTTATAGAAGCCGCTGCCTTTGAATACGACACCCACGGCCGAGTACACCTTGCGCAATTCGCCGCCGCAGTCGTCGCAGGTGGTCAAAGCGGCGTCGGTGAATTTTTGGACAACGTCAAAGCGGTGCGCACACTGTGTGCATTCGTATTCGTAGGTCGGCATCTAGACAACTCCCGTTGGTTCTACGGGTGGCAGTGTACCGGCGTTCGTAGCCTCCTCGGGCACCACGTTCAGTAGCATGAGGTTCGTGGACGACTTCCACCAAATGCGACTGACCCCGCGAGAGGGTGCATTCCCTCGAGACGTCGGGGCCTCTGAAGTCGGACCCCGGCGCGCCCTCGCTCGTGGACGCGTGTATATGCAGCCAGAAACGACTGCCATGGTGGCTGCGAACACCGTTAATAAGGGAGACGTCCTCGCCACCGCGCGCGTGGCCGGTATCCAGGCGGCAAAGAACGCGGCGCTGTTGCTCCCGATGAGTCACCAAGTTCTGGTGGGAAACGTGCACATCAATTTCACGATTGGTGATGAGTTCATTGAAGTAGAAGCCAGCGTGGACACCGTGGACCGAACGGGAGTCGAAATGGAAGCACTCACGGCCGTGACCGTGGCGGCGCTGACTATTTACGACATGGTGAAGTCGTCCGACCGGACGATGACCATTGAAAACGTCGCTCTGTGGGAGAAGTCCGGTGGCCGTTCGGGCACCTGGCGACGCGAGGAACTCAGCGCTCCGGAATATTGAGCTGCGACATCAATTCGCGAAAGCGATTCAGGTGAGCGGGTGAGAAACCAAACTGGTCCCCGTTATCCAAGATGAGCTCGATCGATTGCATGCGGCGCCATCGGCGCGGGTCTCTCGTGTACCACACGCCACGGTCGTCTTTTCCCCAACTCGGAAGCTCTTCATCCGGGAAGTCGCTGCGCTCACGTACACGAAACGCCACGATTTGTGACAAGGCCAAGCGACGCGGACGTCCCAGAATCTTCGTGAAGCCACGAAGGACTAGAGCATCGTCCATCAGCGCCGCGGTGCGGTCCTGATAGAGAATTCGATTGGTCATTACGGGCGTTCCCTTCGGGGTGCTGGTACTCCGACGGCTCAACTGTCGCCAGCGTAGTCTGCAGGGGTCTGTCAGACGAAATAAGGAGTCGTGAGTGGCGCAGGTCCTAAGGGCAGCAACGGAGGAGAGTCGCGAACGAAAGATTGCGCTGTTTTGGACTCTGGTGCACGCGAAGACGACCGGTCAGCCCATCACGCAGGACGAAATCGTGGCTCGGCTCATGATCGACGACCTCAGTTCCACGGGCAAAATCCCGCGACGCAAGCGCGCGTACGACGGCAACGACAACGCCACCCGCCAGAAGTTTGAACGAGACAAGGCGGCCATTCGCGATCTCGGCTTCGACATCACGACAGTGAAAACACTCGATGGCGTGGACGCGTACGAAATTGATCCCGCGTCAGTGTTTGCCCCACCCCTCGGTCTCACCGACGACGAACGAGCGCTGGTCTCGTGGGCGGTCTCGTTGCTCGGCATCGGCACGTCAGGCGTTGCGAGGCTTTTCGTGGACGGACCAGCGACCGGGGGCGTGGTGTTTTCGCCAACCCTCCTACCTTTGACTCGCGCCATCGCCACGCAACGAGTCGTGCGTTTTCAGTATCGCAAGGACAATGACAAAGTGCGTCTCCGCGAGATCGCGGCCCTGGGCATCACGCTGTGGCGCGGAGCCCCGTATGTCGTCGGAGTCGAGTTAGCGACCGAAACCATGAAGGGTTTTCGAGTTTCGCGAATCGAATCGACACCCGTCGTAACTCGTGACGTTTTCGACGTCACCGATGCTTTACGCGAACAAGCACGAACCTGGGAACCTCGCTCGGTCCATGAGCGTGATGGGGTGGAAGCGCGATTCTTGACGAGTCGTGAATTCGCCACCGTGCTGTCGGCCGACTTCGACGCGGAGATCGCACCTCGAGACGACACGACCGTCGAAGTGCGCATCTCCTTCGTTGATTCTTCGGCTGCTCGTCGGGCCCTGTTGTCCTTTGGTCCGAATGTACGCGAGCTGCGACCCAAATCTCTCCGCGACGACGTCGTCACGTGGTTGAAAGGTGTCGGCACGCGCAAGGCACCGAACGGGTCGAGTGACTTTGCCGAACTGGCTCCTGCGCGCGCGGACATTTTGACCCAAACGCTCCAACTCATTGCCGCCGTGTACGAAGAACCCACGGCGGTGCGGGCGAGCGTCTTGGCCGCCAAGTGTGATCTTGACCTCGCGCTTGTTCGTTCAATCATGAGTCGGTTGATGGCGTTGCAGTATCTGAGGGACACGACCGACTACCTCGTGCACATCGAGCCCGGTGACGATCTCGATGATGACGAGCCGGTCGATCCTCTCTACGTGCGATCGGCGAGTTACGACGACGGTCAACAATTGTCGCCGCTGACCTGGCGCGACACGTTCGAATTGTTGGTCGCGCTCAAGGAAGCCTCTCGGGTATATCCCGGTCGAGTTCTCGAGGGACTGGTCGCCAAGATCGAGAATGTCGTTCACGCCAATGTGCGAGTGGCAGACGTCGAGCCAGCCTTCTTGTCGAAAATTCGAGACGCCATTGATCATCACGAACAAGTGAAGATCGACTATTGGTCAGCCGCTCGTGACGAGGTCACGACGCGCTGGGTTGAGCCTCGAGCGATGGCGTCGCGAAATGGGCGGTGGTATTTCCGAGCGTGGTGCGCAACACGCGAGCAGTGGCTGACATTCCGGGTTGACCGGATCGTCGTCATCCACGCCGCGTCGCCGGTGACCAACGAAAGAAGTGCCGATCCGGTCATTGATTGGGCGGATCAGCCTGGGGAGGAGGGTTACGACGTGACGGTCTCTTTAGACCCATCTCTTCGGTGGCTCTTTGAGCCGCTGCCTACTTCTCAATGGGCTCCGTTTACCGGCACTGACGAAGTTGTACGTTTTCGTGTCCGTGACGACAGATTCCTAGAGCAGCTCATGGTCGAGGCTGGACCCGCAGCGGCCGTTTTGTCCGCGGGTCGCGAAAAGGCCGGTCGATCCCTGGCTCGCAGAATGATCGAACTCCTGTAGCGACCGTTGCGTCCTCATGGAGGGCGCATGATTCGGATTCTGCCGCGTCGTTCCAACGATGTTTCGTATCTCACGGACGATCCAGCGCGAGAAATCGAAGGTGTCCGAGACGGCGAGGCGATGTGGTGGTGGCGCGCCGAGGGCGACGCACGGCGGGCCGACGACATTCTCCGTGGGAGCTCGCGCGGGACCTTGTTGGGCTACGACGTCATTGTCGCCGCCCCGCGACCGGCGTCGTGCTTGCTGGCAGTGGGAACCCCGGAGGAGCAGCGGGGTGTCGTTCGCGCGCATCGTCTCGCGGTTGACGCGACGCTGACGTACCTCGATACGTACGCGGCTCGGGTTCGGCGAACCATTCTCGGCGACACTGAGTTGCTACCAACATCCGTCGGTGACGTCGCCGGCTTTACGCACGGCATCAATCGTCTGGGTGACCCGCATCTCCACGATCACGTTCTCCTTGCTGCGCGTGCTCGCGATTACGACCGGTCGCTCGATGCGCGAACCTTGTACGACCACGTCGCCGCTGCAGATTCCGTGTACCGCGGCGTCCTGCGAGCGAGTATCCGCACGGAAACGGGACGTCGATCGTGGCGCAGCTTCAATGGCATCGAGTACGTCGAAGGCGTTGACGAGGGACTCCGCGCGCTCTGGAGCGGGCACAACGCCGATCGTGACCCCAAGAAGATGTGGACCCGCGCAGAAGCCCACGGCCAGTGGCAGCGTGACCTCGAGCGCTACGAGGAAGCGCCACAGTTGCTGCCGCCGGTTCGTTCGGATGATCACCTTCACGAACATGCGTTTCGGTCCGCTCTCGACGGTCACGGCCGTGTCTATCGACACGACCTGGTTCGTGCGTGGATGGATGCCGCTACGTTCGGGTCAACGTTGCCCGATCTCGAGGCGTCGCTGGATCATCACTACCCAGAACTCCGAGGGAGTCGACCACGCGATCACGAGTGGATTTCACTGGCGCGCGCTCGATCGATTCGTGCCGTGGAACGCACCGGACCTCGCGCGCTGCGACCCGATCTTCAGCGCTCACGAGAGGTACTCGCGCGGTCGCGCGATGACACCGTCCGTGAACGCTCTTGGTAGGTACGAAAGCGAGGGTCCGTGTGGGCGGGGGTGAGAGCAATCCACCGCAACGATTTGTGTTCGTCAAGACCCATGGCAAATCCCGGCCGGCCGCGGGCAATGTCCGATGCGGTCGCTCTCGGTTGTTCTCGCCACGAGGATGACAGCCCCTGACGCCGACCGCGAGCATCGCGCTGGTCGGTGATGCTCGGCACGTTGACGTCGCCGCCAAGGGTGGCGAGCAATTCCAGTGTTCGTCGGTCGGCGATACCGGGAAACACGACAGTGGTGGGAAATAGGGAAAGAAAACCGTCGGCGGCCACGCCCCACCTCGTGCGCGCCTGCGAGAGGTCTTGCAAGCACGCCAACGTCACGACACCTTGGCCACCACCTTCCGACACGATGCTCGCCAGCCGCGGCAATGGTGCCACGTTGGCCACTTCATCAAGGGCGAGGAGTACCTGCGCCCCTCGCGTGTGACGCTGGTACGTCGTCTCCACAATTTCTTCGATGAGACCCACGACCAAGGGCGTGGTCACGTTTTGGTGTCGACTGGGCGCGACGATGTGTAAGTGATGACCGCCTGCGAGAAACGCGGGAATGTCGAGTGGCGCTTCGCGACTGGCCTGCCGCGCACCTTCGGTGCGCATGCCCGCGAAGAGGCCCGACGCCGTGGACCAAATTCCCGACCGCTCGCGCTCGTCGGTCGCGAGAATTCCCGTGAGAAGCGACACCGCAGGATGATGCTCGCCGTATCGTTCGCTGAGGAGGGAGAGGGGCCGCGCGGCATCGCGACGATCCACCGCCGAAGCCACTTCACCAATTGATCGGTCGTCCAGCGCAGCGGCGTGGAGGAGGGGAGCAACCAGTGCGTTTGCTCGTTCGGTCCAATGGTCGTCGCCCCTTTCGTCGAGAACGCGTCGAGTGGAGGAGACCAAACTGCGCGCGGAGAGAACTGCTCCGTCCCACGTGCGCGATGACGCAATCGGGGAGTATCCAACACGTCGTACGCCCGGAGGAGTGTCGACAACGCCGCTCGGGTCAAACAGCAACGTTGCACAATCGCGGCGCGATGACGCTAGGGCGCGAACTACATCGTCCTTGGTCGACGTTGCAATGACCGAACGAGACGTCGTCAAGAGATTGGGGATGATGAGGGACGACGTCTTGCCACTACGCGACGGTCCAAGCGCGAGAACAGATCGTTGCGATGATGCGCGCGCCACCCCGTGACGAGTTGCTCCGAGATAAATGTCGTCGTCATTCATACTTCGCCACAACCGTCGTTTATCGAAATGCTTGACATTGGTTCCAAAAGAGAGTGAACTTTTCGTTGTACGTGAAAGTTCGGATCACTTTTTATTGATGTCTTCGTTCGCGAGTCATGTGATGAAAGCCGAAACTTGATCGTGCCGTGCACTGCGTTCGGAAGTGACACAGCCGGGTGGCTGGGTCGTTCACGATCGAGTTCATGATGCGTCAATGGGTACCGCTGTACTGAAAACATCACGGTGGTGTTTTCTAGGTCCCGAATTGATTCAACGTTGAGTCCCAAGGAGGGAAAGTGGCTACTGCCGCGAAGAAGGCCCCGGCCAAGAAGGCTCCGGCCAAGAAGGCTGTAAAGAAGGCTGTCAAGAAGGCCCCGGCCAAGAAGGCCCCGGCGAAGAAGACCGCCAAGAAGGCTGTCAAGAAGGCTGTCAAGAAGGCCCCGGCCAAGAAGGCTCCGGCAAAGAAGACCGCCAAGAAGACGGTGAAGAAGGCTGTCAAGAAGGCTCCGGCCAAGAAGGCCCCGGCCAAGAAGGCCCCGGCCAAGAAGACTGCCGCCAAGAAGGTTGCGAAGAAGGCTCCGGCCAAGCGCAAGTAGTCAGGCGTGTCCCTTCGGGGAACGTTGAAGTGGGGGGCCGTAAGGCCCCCCACTTCGCTGTCTAATCGACAACGAGATCTCCGGGTTCGTCGACGTCAAATCCCCAGGGACTCTGACGTTCCACGACGACGGGCAGGCGGAGGCGATGAGCCTCGTTCTCGTGGAGCTGTGCCGAATTCGCCCCGAACTGAAATCGGTAGCGAGCTCCGGTCGGCACGGCAAGAACGTTGGTGCCCGTGCCGTGTCGGTCCGTGACCACGGTGACACCGGGCAGAAAGACATTGGTACCTAAACCACGGGGACGTAAAAGATCACCGTGCACCACGATTACGCCATCGACGTCAGCCGTGAGGTCGTCGTAGGCCGCTTGCACAGCGGCATTGAGCCCTGGTGGACTGTGGAAGTATGCCGCCCCTTCGGCAAGCGCGAACGTGGCGACTTCCGCATTGTCGCTCACGACGATGACTCTTCTCGGAGAGCAAGCCGCAATGACACCACGGGCCAATTCGCGAACAAGTTCGTCCACCGATGCGACCGTGGGAGACGAACGGAGTCGTGACTTCGCTTCGCCAAAACTCTTCAGCGGAACCAGGACGGCGTGGCGTCCATTGTTCATCCTTCGTCGTGGAGGCGGAACGTGGCGATGCCGTGCGGGCGGAGCGTGAATTCGCCTTCGAAGAAATCGAGCCCGCGTCCGCGTAGGTCGACCGTCCAACCACGACGACCGGGAATCTCGACTCGCGCCTCGTTATTTGTCGGGTTGTACACGCGCACTTCGAGGACTCCTTCGACGCGACGAACCGACGACACCTGCACACCTCGAATGTCGAGCGACGATCCCGTAGATGAACGAGTGCCGCCACCAGGAGCCCCGATCGCTTCGAGAGGAACAAGGACGTCATCGGCGAGGGTGTACCCGTCGTTGTCGGCCAATGTGAAGGCGTATCGCAGCGTTAGCGGCTTGCCCACCAACTGGAGACCCTCCACGGGGGTCAGCGGTCCGGCGGGCAGTGGCCGATACGCCATGCCGAGTCGTGACAGCATCCCGGTCGAGCGCAACAGCGTGAGTGCCAACGCGTGTGCTCCGTCGCCATCAATATCGATCAGCTCGAACTCGTGCAAGCCTTCATGGGCCACCGTGAGGCCACCGGCTTGGACAAAGCGACGTGAGGGGAACGTGGGAAGTCCGAACTCCTCAGCCCGGCCTTCAGCGGTGAGACCGCGCTCAACGACCGTGAATGCGCACTCCGCCGATGACGTGGTGTCGGGCGTCGGGAGAGGAAGATGGACGCGAAGACGATGATCGCGCGCGGGGTTGGTGAGACTCGTTTCGACGCGCACGGCGGCATCATCCGCGCGCACTTCCACGATGGTCGTGATGACGACCGTCGTCTCGCCCGTTCGTTGTTGCGTAAAACCATCAATATGGGTCGGCCACGAGTACGTGGAGGCAATCACGATCTGACCTCGTACGGGGCCACTTTCGACGACGAGTACCTCGACGGATGTTGGAGTATCGATGCGACGATCCTGCGCTGGTGGCGAATAGTTATACGAGTCTCCGAGGTCCCCTTCGTCGACAAGCAGTCCGAAGCCCTCGATGCCATTAACGCTGAATGTGCCGTTGATTGTGTTGACGACAACGTCCACTATGCCGTTGGAGAGACCATTGGTGCCGAGCGGCGACACCGGGCGCACGGGCGTCGCCGCGACAAAAGGTGCCCAACCG
>CAIQGE010000008.1 GCA_903871335.1 uncultured Actinomycetes bacterium | reverse complement strand
GGTAGGGTCCGTGATCACGGGGGTTCTTCCAATCTGTAGGTGTAGAGAACCAACAGACTTGCAGAGCCCCCGCTCTTCGCTAACTCCTAAGCCACAACCGACCGATCAAATCTCAAAACCACGCGCAAATCCGAAGTTCCTGTAAACGACGGGATTGTCACCCGCGTACACGTACGCCTCGCCGGTGCCACTTGAGGAAGCGGCACGATCGCGGCGCACACAACTTCACCGCCGCTCTTCAACAGGTTTTTTGAGATCCTGCTCACCACAGAGTCATCTCTGCAGCCATGGTGGCCTCGTCAAAGAACGACTATCGCCGCGGCCACCGACATCAGCCAGACGAGAGGAAGCGCGCCCATATTGGGCGCGCTTCCCGATCAACGGAGATTCGTCAGGGGCTACGGGAGGCTGTTGACCACCGAGATCACCGGATCATTGGGTTGAACGTTGTACGAACACGTGGACGTGGCCCCCGGGTTGAAGTCCCACTCCAAGAACATGGAAATCCCGACCGTAGGCTGCGCCAAGCCCGTCACTGCACCGGTCGTTGGGGAATACACCGGTGCCTGCCACGACGTGGTCGTGGGGGGCGAGAACTCGCTCGTCGCGATGGACTGCACGTAACTGGCTCGCTGCGTCAGCGACACACCCGGGTAGTAGGACGTGCCTCCGTTGAGTGTCGCCCACGACGACGAGTTCCCGACGTAACAGGCCGCGCCACTAATCAAGGGCACCCCGGAGATCGCAGCAGGAGTGGAAGTGGACGAAGGCGTGACGCCACACCCAATGAAACTGCCGGTCGTGGACGTGGTCGCGGTGGGACCACACGCCGTCATTCCGAACTCGCTGTCAACGATGGGCTTGTTGACAACACCCGCCTGCAACAGGCGCTCGGGGGCATTGTTGTAGTTATTCGACGGCGTCGAGACGTATCCACCGGGCAGGATCGTGCCCGATCCGTCAGTGGGCAACGTCACCTTCCCGTCGTAGGAGTAGTTGTGATAACTCAAAACGTCGATGCCGCTACTCGCACCAACTTTGGCGTAGCCGAGACCGCTGCTGCCGCACTGTCCTCCGCCCAGGAGCCCCTCTTCGACGAGGCTGCTCGGATCAATCGAGTGAATGAGTCCACCGATGGTGTTGAAGAAGCTCACGAGCGCACCCGTGGCTGCCGCCTGCTGGGTGCTGTTGCAACTCGCACCCGCGTTGTGGTTGCACTGCCAGAACGACCCGACCGGACCGTAGAGACACGTATCGGCCTCGGGCTCGCCAATCGGCTCCCACATGCCCAGGGCCGGTGAACTGGCGTAGCGCGAGACGACGGTAGAAACCCACGATTGGTACGACATCGCCGGGGTTTCCAGAATGCCACTCGCTGAGAGCAATCTGCCTGACGCGGCGTAGCCGTAGCCGTCGCCGGGCGTGTTGTTGTACCACGCGAGATCCTTGGTCTCTCCGTCATCACAACTCCCCCACTCGTTGGCGAGAACCGGAATGAGATAGATGTTGTTGGCGGCAGCTTCGGTGAAAACCGTATCCAGCGGTGTCCAGTCCACAGTGCTCGTTCCCCGGTCCTCGCCAATCGTGGTTTGGAACGCGTCGAAGCGAACGATGGAACCGGCCGGCAGCGAAGAGAAGAACGTATTGATGCCACTCGCGAATGTCTGGTGGGCAGCGATCGTGCGGAAGTCTCCGCCGCAACCTTGATTGAGACCCCAATCGGTTCCGAGGCTGTACGCAACGAAACCGTGCAACTGTGCGGGAGCGTTATGCAGCCAGAGTTGCGTTCCGCAGGCCTCGATTTGATTGGGACCTCCGGAAAGGATGGGCGCGCCGCTCGGCGCGTAACAAAGCAACGACGTGTTCGTTGAGTCAACGGTCGTCGTACCGTCCGTGTTCTGGACGTCCACGACCGCCGGGCCGGCCACGCTCGCGGCGGGCGGCGTTACGGTGATCGTTGTTCCGTCAGAACTCACCGACACGCTCGTTCCCGGCACGCCGTTGAAGAGAACGTTGACCGAACGCGTGAAGTTGGTGCCGGTAATCGTGACGGCGGACGGACTCGATAGCACCGTGGCCGCCGGTGAGACGGACGTAATTTGACCCGCGACGACATCCGCACTCACCACACTGGGCAACATGACGCTCACCATGACGGCGGTGATCGCCAGGGTTCCCCCGTGGAGCTTCCTTGCGGCAACTCGGTTGGCACGCACTCGCATGATCCACCTCTTCCAATAGTGACCCTTATGGTTCGGAAGATAGCGAGTTCTTACGCCAATATCAATCAGAAATAACTTCTACATTTAAAGAAAGTTATGTGACCGAAGTCCCAAATATTGTTTGTCAACAAATTTTCAAATTTTATGAAAATGAAGTTTTTTCAAAACACCAGGTCCCCTGCAACTGCAGGGGACCTGGTGGAATTCAGTTTCACATTACAAAATTAAGTTCAGCCACCATTACCCGCGGTGACGTAGGTCCGGCACGGCTCACCACGCAATGCACCACACGCAGCAACAGGTAATACGGTCGGGTTCGCCACTTGTTCGACGACTAATGACGAAGATTGTGCGCCACCCAACGAGATGGTGTCGACGACGGTACCGCCCGTCGACGGCGTCGCGAACGTCCACGAGGCGTGGTCGCCACCGGGAGCTGAGATCACGACACGTAGGCGTGTTCCGGCGGGAAAAACGTGAGCGATCGGGTCCAATGGAATACGAACGAGACTGTAGGAACCCGCCGGCAGACTGCTCTGCTTGTTAGCGAGGTACGAGGGAACCGGGTGCAGGACCGTCGAACTCGACGACAGGTACCGGTCACTCGCCCTCAACTCACCCGTCGCGACGAACATCTCTTGGCCGTTGGGACGAACTTCGGTGATCGTGGCTTCGAGGTCGGTGTCGAGCGCCGTGGACTTCAAGTAGAGGTCGAGTGACGCCGGCCCGTCGATGGTCGTCTGCGAGGAGAAGGCTGGGGTGACGAAACCAACGCCATTGGTCCCCGTGACCGGCTCCCACGCGTACGGCGGTTGGGCGTTCCAGGGATTTCCTGACGGCAGATCCGTCGCCGGTCGAGCACTCGGGTCGGGGTTGAACGACGTCGAGGTGGCCGAGCCCGCTGAGGCGTTCAACGTTCCACCGCTGCCCAAGTACAGGCGCTGAATTGTTCCCGTGGTGGGCGGCCAACTCGAGAAGCTCTGTTCTCCCGTAGGCTCGAGAGTTCCCGCACCGAGGGCGCTACCGCCATTGTTGTACAGCACGCGAACCCGGGGGTCATTCGCCACGAACGCGGCCTTCGCCTTCGCGAGTGACGTGATCGTGGTGAAGCGCAGTGCCGGCAAGGGCATGACTGAGGTGCCCGTCGAGGAACCTAGGAGCAAAGGTTCGAGGCCCTTCAACGTGGCGTATTGGGCGGCCACCTTGGAACTATTCGTCGTCCACCCCGCGACATAGAGATCGAGGAATTCGAGCCAGCGCGTAATGGTGTCCGGACCCATCGAGTCAATGTGGAGTCCGTTGTCCGTCGTTGCGAAGGCCGCCGGGTTGCTCTTCAGGGCACTAATCAGGTTCATCCACTGCGGACCCGTCTGCTCGTCTTGCAGGGATCCCACCACGAAGACCGGCGCCTTGACGTGTGTAGCCCACACGGCCGGTGATCGCTGGTCGAACAGCAACGGGTCACGCTGCAGCCCCGGACCAAGGATGCTGGTCAAACTCTGCGCTTGGAGGTGAAGTGCTTGATTGTTCGCGCACGTGGTGTCACCCGTGGCAATTGCGGCCTGGGCCCAAGGTTGCCCACCCTGACTCGCCGGGAGGGAGTCATTGATGCGGTCGGCAATCCACGATGCGGCGAAACCGTTGTTGTAGATACCACCGGGGTACCCGGTCGAGTAGAGGTCATCGGTCGGGCTCATCGGCGTGATCGCCGCGAGGTCCGGCGGCTGTGTGCCCGCTACTTCGAACTGGGAAATACCCGAGTACGAGATGCCGGCCATGCCGACCTTGTGGTTCAACGCGAACTTCTGGTGCGCCACGATCTCCACGGCGTCATAGCCGTCGTAATCCGAGTCGTACCCGAAGAGGTCGAAGGCTCCACCCGAACACGCCGTGCCACGCATCTGCAGCGACACCACCGCGAAGCCCAGTTCCGGTGCGAGGAATGATCCAACGATCGTCGACGAACTCGGTAGCAACGCGGGGTTGCTCACGGGCTTGCCCGTCAGTGAATCAATCAGACTTGCGGGACCGGCGGTGTCGTAACCGCTGTATTCGATCAACGTCGGGAAGGGCCCATTGGCGAGGGACTTGCCTGGAGGCAGGCGAAGGGTGGCCGCCAACGTGACGCCATCACGCATCTTGAGGTAATTGAGTCCGACGTGCATCGTCTGACCCGTGTACAACGACGACGGCACGGAGATCGATGGCGACAAGACGTTGAACTTGGCGCTGTGTGGGGTGCTGTGCACGATTGCGTTCAAGGTGACACCAACCAAAGGCGAAAGGTTGCGCGCGAGATAACTGCCGAGAGAGTCGGCAGTACCGGAGGCGAGAAGAAGGTGATTCGAGCTGTAGATCGTGACGGGCGTACCCGGATCCGCGCCGGTCACGTACGCCTCGAAGATCCCGGGGGACACCTTGAAGGGGTACGGCGACACCGCGTGTGCCCCCGCTGTTGCCGTCAGAGGCGGCAACGCTATGACGGAGGCCGTCACGATGACCGAGCCCACCACCGCGGAACGCCAACGCCGACCAAAAAACCTTGAACGAGTGTTCATCTTGTTTCCCCCCACTATCCCTCAGGAAAGATAGCCACTTCGGAGCTGCTCCGTAACACTCCACGATCAACTTCCAGGTTGGCGTGTTGTTTCGCCAGGAGAGCTAACTCTCGATGACGTCGGCGAGCTCGAAGAGAAGGAGCTGAAGGACCCGTACGTCATTGAGCTCGTCGTCGCTACGCGCCGCCACGTCCTCGTCAGAAAACAAACGCTGTTCGAGTGATATGCCGCGTAGAACGTGCTGTAGTGAGCACAACCACGCCCAGGCTTCGGCGTTGTTCAAGAACTCCTCGTCGACGGTGACGAGCGCTAACTCGGTGTTTGAGGAAGCAACCCGTTCGCGCTCGAGCACCCACACAGGATCATCCACGTCGTCGGCGGGATCAATCGGCTGATTGACCACCGATCGCCAGGCGTGGTCCGCCTCGCCGTCGACGGCCATCAACCGTTCAAACTGACGTCGGACGAAGTCGCGACCCCGCTCGTTCAGGCGAACCTCGATGCGACCATCGCGACGTCGAATGAAAATGGTGGTCGCGCCCACTAGTTGTCCTGTTCGATACTGGCGTGCAAGCCGTGCGTGTGCAGTTGCACGCAGTACGCCTCGGCTCTGTCCTTTTCACCAGACCACACAATCGCCCGACCCTCGTTGTGAACGGTCATCATCAATTTGGTGGCCTTGGCGTTGGAGTACTGGAAGATCTTTCGCAAGATGATCACGACGACGCTCATGGGAGTGACGGGGTCGTTCCACACCACCACGTTCCACGGATGCTTCGTCGCTACGGCGTCCTGCAACGCCACCGTGCTATCGGTGGACGTGCTTCTCTGCGTCACGGTCGCACCCACGGAATACCAGTCTCACAGAGTTTGAACGCCCTGTCGAGACCCGTACGCTGGAATCGTGAAGACCCTCGAGACCGCTCGCGACACGGGTGAACGGGCGCTAGCGGACCTCGCCGGTGCGTGGCGCGCGAACGCTCAGCGGCGCCTTCGGGGCTCTCTGGGGCTCCGGCAGAGTCCGCCGCCGCCGTGCATGGATCCGGAGGTCGCCTACTTACCCGTTGACGGCATGGCTCGTCTGGTGCACGGGGACCTACCCTCCATGTTGATTGGCGGAGTGTCCTCGCTCCTCCTTCAGATGCTCCATCCGTTAGCCATGGCGGGCGTCGCCCAACACTCGAGATACCGCGATGACGCCCTCGGACGTTTGGAACAGACCGCCACGTTCATCGGCACCACCACGTACGGGTCAGCCGCTGACGCCGCGGCCATCATCGAACGAGTTCGCGCCGCCCACGCCAGCGTGCGTGGGGTGAGCGACGACGGCCGCGCGTACGCGGCGGCGGACCCCCACCTTCTCGAATGGGTGCACGTCGCCGAACTCAGCATGTTCCTCGACGCCTCGCGCGCCTACGGCCCGAGGGAGTTATCGATCGAGGACGAAGATCGTTACGTCAGCGAGATGGCGCTCGTGGGACGTGACCTCGGCGTCCTCGACCCACCCCTCACCCGGCGTGATCTCGACGAACGACTCCAGCGTTTTCAGCCCGAGTTGGAGATCACGAACGACGCTCGCGAGGCTCGCGACTTTGTCGTTCGAGGAGTGCCGCGGTCGCTCCGAGATCGTGCCGGCTACGGCACCATTCTCGCGGCGGCGATCGGTGTGTTGCCCGAGGTCGCGCGACGACAACTGGAACTTCCCACGGTTCCTTTCGTCAACACTTTGGTCGTCCGACCCGCCGCCGCCACCTTGTGTGTGGCCCTGCGGTGGGCCGTGCCGCCCGTTCGTCCGGTCTAAACCGACAGCGTCAGACCACCGTCGACGGCCACCACCTGGCCGGTGACGTACGGGGAGCCCGCCAACGCGAGGATCAGGTCAGCAACGTCGTCGGGCTCACCAGTTCGTTTGAGCGGCGCAATCTGCTGAACAAAACCCCGCACGACGTCCCACTCCTCCGTCCACGGCGTGTCGATCAAGCCCGGCGCGACGGCGTTGACGCGAACTTCGGGTCCCACGACCTTCGCGAGCAAGGTCGTGACGTGGTTCAGGGCGGCCTTGGACGCCGCGTAGGGAATTGATGAACCCGTTTGACGCAGACCGGCGACCGAGGACACGTTCACGATGGAACCGTGCGTTTGTTTGAGGTGAGCGATGGCGGCGACACTCATGGCCCAGGTGGCAAAAACGTTCACTTCGAAGATCTCTCGCCACACGTCCAGCGTGGGTGATTCGAGATCGTGGTGAGGAATCAGCCGAGTGGTGCCCGCGTTGTTCACGAGCACATCAAGGCGACCGCAGTTGGCGAGAGCGGCGTCAATCAGGGTCTGCGGACCATCAGCGTCGGCCACATTGGCCTGGACGTAATGTCCACCGATGTCGGCGGCCACCGCCCGGCCCTCATCCACGCTGCGCGCCGAATTCACGATGACGGTAGCGCCCTCGCGCGCAAAGTGGCGTGCCGTGGCTTCGCCAATACCCATCGACGAACCGGTCACCAAGACCACCTGTCCGTGAAAACGTCCCTCACTCATGCTCGTCTCCTCACTCGCCACGAGCCCGCCCACCTCTGGCCGGGCTCGAGAACTACGACATCTTTTCCACTGCGCAACGCGTCGGGAGGGCAGGTCATGGGTTCGATAGCGACACCCGTGCGGCGGCGGCCCTTTTCCAACTGATCACCGGTGTACACCTGCAGATACGGGAAGTTGCGATCCACGCTCACTTCCACCTCCCCCCCACGCGCGTCACGGACGATCGCGGTAGCGAGTCCCGTGTCGTCGCGCAGTAGCTCGGTAAAGGTCGTGTCGATCTCGTGACCCGACACGGACCGGAGTTGGCGAAAGTCCCGAAGACCCCCGACAACCGGGAGAATCTCCCCGTCCGGCAATTGCCGTTCGTTGACCGAGAGATACGCGTTCGCGGGTACCAGCAGTTCCGCACCCTCGATGGTGGGCGTTGTCACGGCCACGTACGGGTGAAAACCCACGGCCACGGGAATGGGCACTTCGTCGAGGTTGGTGATGGTGGTCGTCACCGTGAGTCCGAGGGAACCCAGGTGGTAGGCAACCTCGAGGGACACGACAAAGGGGTAGGCCGGCGAGGGGTGTAAGAGCAGGGACAAGGAACATCGATTCTGGTTGAACGAGTCGATGTGAAACGGCCGGTAGCGCACGAGTCCGTGATTCGACGTTCCCGACGCCGAAGAGTCGATCTGGGGCTGCGCACTACGTCCCGAAAAGCTCCAGGAACCCTCCCCGAGTCGGTTCGGCCAGGGAAAAAGGACCTGCCCCCGTCCGCCGGTAGCCCGTTCATCGGCCGCAAAACCTTCAATAACGGGGACGCCTCCGGTGACGTAGGTGCGCAAGGTGGCACCCACTTCAGCCACCACCGCCCGCTGATCACCGTGAGCGATGGCGATCTGTTCGCCGGTGGGAAGCGTCACTGTGTTTCCTTCGCGTTCCCCGTTGGATAACCCACGCCCGTTATCGTACGACGGATGCGCCTTCTAATCACGAACGATGACGGTATCGACGCCCCGGGGATTCACAGTCTCACTCGCGCGGTGTCCCGATGGATCACAGAAGCCCCCGCGGGCGAGGAAAGGTCGGCCATCGTGGTCGCGCCTCACATCAACAATTCGGGCATGAGCTCCGCGGTCGGTGACGTGTTCGAAAAGTCCTCGCTCCACTACGAGCGTCACGTGATTGAAGGAGCGGAGAACGTACCCACGTTCAGCCTCGACGCCTCGCCCGCGCTGTGCACCATCATCGGTGCCCTCGGTTCCTTTGGCTACCGACCCAACGTCGTTCTCTCGGGCATCAATGCCGGCGCCAACGTGGGACGCTCCGTCTTGCACTCGGGAACCATCGGCGCCATCCTCACGGGCGCGCAGCTGGGACTCTCGGGTCTCGCCGTGTCGATCAACTGGGGCGACGACGTGCACTTCGATACCGCCGCGGACGTGGCGATTGAAGTTCTCAAGGAAATGGCGACCGCACCGGATCGCACACTTCTGAACTTGAACGTACCCAACCTCACTCCGTCTGAGCTTCGCGGAGTGCGACGCGGTCGCATCTCGAGCGCCGGCATCGTGAAATCGGCGGGCACCGGAACGTCGTTAGCCGACTTCGGTGAGAGCGGAGATCTCCCGTTGCGATTGGGCGCGGCCACTCCGACATTGGGTGACGTGAGCGATGAAGCACCCGAGGACGACGGCGCCCTCATTGCCGCGGGTTACGCCTCACTGACGCCCTTGCGCGGCGTGCACGAGGACAGCGATCAATCGATGGACGAGATCGTCCGCCAATCTCTCGCCGCCATCGCGACACACTTGGCCGCGCATCAGGGTTAGTCGTCGTCGCCTCGAGTGCGACGAGTGGACTTCGTTCTCGCCCTCAATTTCTTTTCGTTGAGGCGACGCTCGACGGAGGCGCGTGTGGGTTTCGTCGAGCGGCGAGACGGTCGCTCCACCAGTGCGGACGCAATCTTGGCCGCCAGCCGCTCGAGAGCGTCCTGACGATTGCGCGCTTGCGATCGTGACGCTGACGCGCTGGCGCTCACACTGTTTCCGAACGCTTCTAACAGCACTGAGCGCGACCGCTCGCTCAGTGCGGCCGAGTGGACAATGGACCAGGTGACGATGACGCGTGACTGCGTACGGTTGGCGTGTTGCCCGCCGGGTCCTCCGGGTGTCGTCACGCGCACCGCGAGCTCATCGGCGGGCACCACGACGCGCGGGGCCACGCGCAGGTCGCCTGAAGCGAGAATCTCGGGGTACGCCATGATCAGTCCGCTTGGGGAAAGCGCACCATCGCGAGTTGGCTGGACGACGCGACCAGTCGGTCACGATCATCAAAGAGTTCACATCGCTCGTCAACCAGGCCTTCTTCGACGACCACGCACCATTGACGCACCCGCAACCAGTTACTTTGGGGAATAGCGCGGACGTACGAGGTGAGTTGCAGGGTCGGCACCCAGCCCGAGGACCCAATGGGGAAGGTCGCGGGAGGTAAGGCGTCGGACGCGAATAACACGCTCCACGCGTCCCACTCCGAGGCGCCATCACTCAGTCGTATCCAGCCTCGAACTTCGGCGCGGTCCACGATGGTTCCTTGCCACCACGCCGCCGTCGCCGGATCGAGACGCAGTTCGGCCGACTTCATGATGTTGATGTCGGTGCCCCCATTGCTCGCGACGCACTCCTCCAGGGGAGGTACGGCCGGCGGCGTGGCGTCGTGGTACCGATTGGTCGGGTCCTCGTGCAAGGTGCCGAGGGTCACCAACGACTCGGTCATGAGTTGACCGTCTTCGCGCAACATCACGTGAACAAATGATGCGCCTCGACCCACGCGTCGCACGTCGACCTCCAAGGTCGCCGGGCCGATCGTGGGAGCGCCGACGTAATTGGTCGTCACCGCGGTCGCGTGCAGGTGGGGAGATCCTTCCGCGTGCGCGGCCGCGAGGGCCGCGTTGGCCATGACGCACTGGAGATAACCCCCGTTGGGGCGACCAACGACGGTGTAGTACTGCGAGAGTTGCACGCTGAAGCGACCGCCGCCGAGCGGCTCGACGGCCGCGGCATCGCGAAGCGGGCGCACCAAAGTGGGGTCGGACACGACAGGCAGGCTACTGGCCTTCGCCATGCACTCGTTAGATTGGGAACCGGAAAGGCGTGAACAATGAACAGCATCCCCCACTTCATTAATGGTCAGCGACGCAACGACGGACAGGAAATGGGGACGGTGTTCGATCCCGCGACGGGCCTCGCCGCCTCACAGGTGCCCTTCGCCGACGCGGCACTCCTCGACGAAGCCCTGCGGGTGACCCGCCAGGGGGCCGAACAGTGGCGCCACTCGACTCTCTCGCAGCGCACCAACGTGCTCTTTACGTTCCGCCAACTGCTCACGGAGCACGCCAACGACCTCGCCGCCCTGATCACGGCGGAACACGGCAAGACAACCCCCGACGCTCTCGGAGAACTCGCGCGTGGTCTCGAGAACGTGGAGTACGCCTGTGGACTGGCCGATCACCTCAAGGGAGAATTCTCCCACCAGGTCGCCGACGGGGTCGACGTCCACTCCGTACGCGAACCCGTGGGTGTGGTGGCCGCCATCACACCCTTCAACTTCCCGGTCATGGTGCCCCTGTGGATGACGGCGAACGCCATCGCCAGCGGTAACGCCGTGATCCTCAAGCCGTCCGAGCGCGACCCGTCGGGCAGCATCCTGCTCGCGGAGTTGTTGCAGAAGGCGGGCCTGCCCGACGGAGTCTTTAACGTCATCCACGGGAACGCCGACACCGTGCGCCGCCTTCTCGTTCACCCCGAGGTTGACGCGATCAGCTTCGTAGGATCAACGCCGGTAGCGAAGTTCGTCTACGAAACGGGCACCGGCGCCGGCAAGCGGGTGCAAGCGCTTGGCGGTGCCAAGAACCACATGCTCGTTCTCCCCGACGCCGATCTCGACGTGGCCGCTGACGCCGCCATCAACGCGGGGTACGGTTCCGCGGGTGAACGCTGCATGGCGATCAGCGTCGTCGTCGCGCACGAAGCGATCGCCGACGAACTGGTTCAACGCATTGCGGAGCGTACCGACCGGTTGACGGTCGGCCCCGGTCACGACGCCTCTAGTGACTTCGGACCGCTGATCACCCGGGAGCACCGCGACCGGGTTGCTAGTTACGTCACGGGTGCGTCCGCCCACGGTGCGACGGTCGTGCGCGACGGCACCGCTCTGGCGGAGCAGGACGGCTTCTTTATCGGTCCCTGCTTGATCGACCACGTGCGACCGGGCACGCCGGCCTACGACGACGAGATTTTCGGACCCGTCCTGTCGGTTGTTCGCGTTGCCAGCTACGACGAGGCCGTTGCCCTCATCAACGCCAACCCCTTCGGCAATGGCGTCGCGATCTTTACGCGCGACGGCAACGCGGCGAGACTCTTCAGTCGTGACGTCACGGTCGGCATGATTGGTGTCAACGTGCCGATCCCGGTTCCGGTCGCGAGCTATTCCTTCGGCGGATGGAAGAACTCACTGTTCGGCCACTCCCACATCTACGGGCCCGAAGGTTTCACCTTCTACACCCACGCCAAGGTGATCACCACGCGCTGGCCGCAGCCGTCGGAAAGCCAGATCGACCTGGGCTTCCCCCGAACCCGCTGATCTTCGTGATCGCCACGTCCCATTCGCTGCTCGGATGGATCGGCGAAGGGCTCCGTGGCGCTGGGGCGATGGTCTGGATGACGTTTTGGCCGCTCGTACTGGGTTTCGGTCTCTCGGGATGGGTTCAAGGATTTCTCCGACGCGATGGTTTACGTTCCTCTCTCGGTACTGATGGCGCCCGAGGTGCCACGCGCGCGAGCGTGCTCGGCATCCTCTCGTCGTCGTGCAGTTACGCGGCCAGCGCGATGGCACGAGCCGTCTTCGGCCGAGGGGCCACGTGGACAAATTCCATGATCTTCATGATCGCCTCCACCAACTTGGTGATCGAACTCGGCATCGTGCTGTGGGTTCTTCTCGGATGGCAATTCCTGGTGGCCGAGTTTGTGGGTGGCGCCCTCATGATCGTGATGCTTCGCTACCTACTCCCCCGCGTCTTTTCTCGAGACCAGGAGAACGAGTTGCGCCGACAGATCGATGTTGGTGACGAAAACGACGACGACGACCGACCGAGTTGGCGAGTGCGCCTGCGCTCTATGGACGAATGGTCTCGGTCCTCTCGGTTCACCATGGGCGATCTCTCGATGCTCCGCAAGGAACTCGTCTTCGGTTTCCTCGTCGCCGGTTTCCTCGCGGTCCACGTTCCCGCGTCGTGGTGGCGAGCGATCTTCGTGACTGGCCATGGACCGTGGACGTTGCTGGAAAATGTGATCGTTGCGATACCTATCGCGGTCCTCTCCTTCGTGTGCTCGGTGGGCAATATTCCATTGGCGGCCGCCCTCTGGAGTGGTGGTATCGCCTTCGGCGGCGTCATTGCCTTTGTCTTCGCGGATCTCGTGACCCTGCCGCTGTTGCTCATTTATCGACGCTTTTACGGACCTCGGGCCATGTGGAAGTTGTTCTTCTCGTTCTGGGTCGTGATGAGTGTCGCTGGACTGCTGACCGATCTGATTTTTCGCGCCGCGCACGCCATTCCCGAGCGCCACGCCCTGCCCGCCGCCCAGGGCGACTTTCCGATGGGCGCCACCTTGATCGCGAACATCGTCGCCGCCGTCGCTCTCGGAATCATTGTGTGGCTCGCTCGTCGCGACACGCACGACGACACGACCTCCATTGACCCCGTCTGTGGCATGCAGGTGGTGCGCGCCACCGCGGCCGCTCGTGCGACCCACGAGGGAACCCAGTACTACTTTTGCTCCCCGCGCTGTGAAGAACGCTTTTCGAAGGAACCCGATTCCTTCTTGTCGGCGGAGCAAAAAGGTGTGGACGAGAAAACTCACCACATCGACCCGATCTGCGCAATGAGCGTCGAGCCAGAGACGGCCACTGCGAGTGAGGTGCGCGACAGCGTGACGTACTACTTCTGCGGCCTCGGGTGCCGTGACCGGTTCCTGGAGAAGGGCGCTGACGCTCGTCACGTCGACCCGATCTGTGGAATGAGCGTCGAGCCAGAGACGGCCGCTGCGAGTGAGGTGCGCGACAGCGTGACGTATTACTTCTGCGGCCTTGGGTGCCGTGACCGGTTCCTGGGACAACGGGAGCCGACCAGTGGCTGATCTCACACCCATTCGCCTCGGTCCGACCGCTCGCGCCTACGGAGTTGTTCGTCGCCACGACGAGATCTTGCTCGTGCGGGCCTCGGCTCTCACCAGCGTGCAGGGGTTGTGGTGGCTACCGGGTGGCGGCATCGACTTCGGAGAATCTCCGGAAGACGCCGTGATTCGTGAAATTCGTGAAGAGACCGGACTTCACGCCACCAATCCTCGGCTGCGAGAAATCATTTCCGACACCTGGACCCGCAGTTCTGGCGAGGAGATGCACGCTCTGCGCATCATTTTTGACGTCGACGTCACCGACGGTGAACTCACCAATGAACGCGACGGCACGACGGACCGTGCCGAGTGGAAGAAGATCAGCGAACTCGACGATCTTCTCGTGGCCGACTACGTCCGGCGCGTGGTCCGCGACGACTAATTGAAGTACGACACTCGCAGTTCGCGCTTGAGAAACTTGCCCGCCGGATTGCGAGGCAGCGGCTCGTGCGTGAACACCACGCGGGTCGGCACCTTGAACGCGGCGAGGTGTGCACCCACGTGGTTGCGGAGTTCATCCTCGGTCATCGTGTGTCCGACCTTGAGCATGACGACACAGGCAACCTCTTCGCCCAGTCGCTCGTGCGGGACGCCGAACACGGCGGCCTCGTGAACGGCGGGGTGGTCGTAGATGGCGGCCTCCACTTCGGCCGAGTACACGTTCTCACCCGCACGCAACACCATGTCTTTCGCGCGGTCTTCGATGTACAAGAAGCCTTCATCGTCAATCCGGCCCACGTCGCCGCTCCGGAGCCAACCGTTCTGGATGGTTTCCGCCGTGGCTTCGGGCTTGTTCCAGTAGCCACGGATCAACGTGGGTGACTTCATCCAAATTTCTCCGCGCTCACCCCGGGGCAGCACATGGCCATCGTCGTCTCGAATTTCAAAGTCCATGACGATGGTGGGTGTACGACCCGTCGACGTGGGGTGGCTGACGTAGTCGTCGCCGTAGTTACCGGGACCGTACGCGTTCGTCTCGGTCATGCCGTACCCGATATTCGGACGTCCTTGACGGAAGGAACTCTCGACGCGCGCCACCAGCTTCGGCGGTGCGGGAGCGCCGCCGCCGCCAACGGCCGTCAATGAACTCGTGTCGTACTTCGAGAAGTTGGGGTTTTCCAACATGTCCCACGACTGCGTCGGCACGCCGACGAAGTTGGTGACCTTCTCTCGTTCAATGAGTTGCAGGGCGCGCTCGGGGTCCCAGCGGTACATCATGACCAGCTTGAAGTGCCACGAGAAGCACGACATCATCACCGGAATACATCCCGTGACGTGGAACAGCGGCACGATCAGGATGAAGCACGGCGGATTGCCACCACCGCTCTCCCCCGGCCCGCGTCGGAATGCTTGGAGACTGGCGTTGGAGGCGAAGGCCATGATCGCGTTGGTGATGGCCCGGTGCGTGGAGACAGCGCCCTTCGGAAATCCCGTCGTCCCCGAGGTGTACAAGATGGTCCCGTCGTCGTCCGGGCCGACCTCGACCTCGGGCATCGGAACACCGCGCACGAGCACTTCGTGCCAATTGTGCACGTGGGGCTGCAGGGGCTGGAGGTCATCCAAGCGAACCCCAAGAATCGGCACACCGGCACGTGCGCATGGTGCGTGTGACCGCGTGACACGCTCGGCGTCGGCAATCAGCAGGCTTAATCCGGCGTCGTTGATGGCGTAGTCCATTTCGTCTTCGGTCCACCAGGCGTTCAACGAGACGGAGATTGCACCGATCGACAAGATGGCCGCGAAGGAGACAATCCACTCCGGCAAATTGCGCATCGCGATGCCGACGCGGTCACCCTTTTTGATGTTGAAGGTGTGTACCAAGGCGTAACCGAGGGCGTCCGCTTCTTCCATGACGCGAGCGAAACTCCACTCTTCGTCTTCGTAGACGAGGAAGGTTTCCTGACTTGTCCGCGCACCGTCGAAGAATTGTCGGAGAGTGGGCGGGGCATTCTTGAATTGACGGAACGTGGCGCCGTTGACGGTCACTTCCTCAACTTCGAAAGGTTGACCAGGCGCGCCTACGGCGGCAATGGCTTCATCGATACTGATTGTCACGCTGTCCTCCCGGATCTAACGGGCGAATCTTACGCAGTTACGTTGGCACCGCGAAACCATGGGAATTGCTAGAACTAGGTCATGCCGATCAACGTCACCGCCATCCCCGGTCTTCCCGATCACGTCAATGACGTGCGCTTGAGAACCGCGGAACTCATCAACAACGAAATTCTCCCGCGCGAAGACCAGCTCTTCGCCGTCCGTCGCGGTCGCGCAGTCACCGAGGAAGAGCGAGCGCAAGCCAAGGCTCTTCGCGCCGAGGTGAAGGCCAAGGTGAAGGCCGCGGGACTGTGGGCGCCGCATCTCCCCCAGGAGTATGGCGGGATGGGCCTCGACTTCCTCGCTCACGCGTACATGAACGAGATTCTGGCCTACGCCCTCGGCGCGGCATCCCTCTTCGGTGTCGTCGCTCCGAATAGTGGCAATCAGAAGATCTTGGTGAAATACGGCACCGAAGAGCAGAAGCGCAAGTGGTTACTGCCGACCATCGAGGGAACCATGGAATCGGGGTACTCGATGACCGAGCCCGACAACGCCGGCTCTGACCCACGGTCCATCAAGACCACGGCCCGTCGCGAGGGCGACGAATACGTCATCAACGGCCACAAGTGGTTCACCTCGAACGGCATCGAGGCCGATTTCTTCATCGTCATGTGTCGCGTCGAGGACTCGACGTCGGAGGGTGGACGGAGCGGATCGATGTCACAGATCATCGTGCCCACGAACACACCCGGGGTGGAAATCGTCCGTGGCATCGGCATCTGGGGTCACCCCACGTCGGATCACTGCGAGGTCATCTACAACGACGTACGCGTTCCTGCGGAGAATGTGCTCGGTCGTGTAGGTCAAGGACACGAAGCGGCCCAGGACCGTCTCGGCGCGGGACGCGTGTTCCATTGCATGAACTCGGTCGGACAAATGTGGCGCGCCTTCGACCTCATGGTCGAGCGTTCGCTGACCCGAGAGGTGCACGGCGGGCTCTTGAAGGACAAGCAGTTCATCCAGGGCTTCATCGCAGATTCGTATATCGACCTACAAACGTCACGCCTTCTCACGATTCGCGCCGCGGAGATGATTGACCGCGGTGACCCGAGAGCCCGCACCGAGATCTCGGCCCTCAAGGTTTACGTCCCCGCCGCGTTCTCTCGGGTGGCCGACCGGGCGATCCAGGTCTGGGGGGCCGCGGGCGTGTCCAACGACCTACCTCTGGCTGCGATGTACCTCGGTGCGCGCACACTGCGCTTGGCGGACGGTCCGGACGAGGTGCACAAGATTCTCATCGCCAAGAACGTCCTGCACCAGTACGAAAGTGGTCAGAGTTGGGACTTCGCTCGTTGATTCGCTTTGATGTGCACGTCCACCCGGGATCGAAAGTAGCTCGAGTGGGGGGTCTCTACAGTGGCGCTCTCGTCGTACGAGTACGCGAGAGGGCAGTCGATGGGGCTGCAAACGAAGCAGTCCGGGAAGCATTAGCCGCCGCGTTCGGTGTGCCGACGCGCCACGTGGAGTGTCTGAGGGGCCGTCGACATCGCCACAAGCACTTCAGTATCGAAGGTGACGAGGCAGTCCTCTCGGACACCCTGCACCTCTTGCGCTCGCAGGTGAACTAGCGACGTAGGGACAATCCGCGACTTTTCGTACAGTGACCACTATCCTTACTCCGAGCAATGCCGCTCATTGCCGAAAGGACAACACCCATGTTTGCTTCGAGTTTCCCATTGCTCGACATTGTTTTGACCATGCTCTGGTTCGTGATCTTTGTTTTCTGGATCATGTTGGTCTTCCAGATCATCGTTGACGTTTTCCGTAGCCACGACCTCAGTGGAGGCCTCAAGGCGCTCTGGATGATTTTCATCATCTTCTTGCCGTTCCTTGGTGTGTTCGTCTACCTGATCGCTCGCGGTGGAAAGATGCACGAGCGTCAGGCGCAGGCCGCGATTGCGCAGCAGAAGGCCATGGAGGACTACATCCGTAGCGTGGCCAACAAGCCGCAGTCGTAGTCCTAGTTTTCCAGGTTTTCTTCAAACCTCCCGGGGCTCAGCCCCGGGAGGTTTTGTTGTGTGCGGGCTCTAGTTCTCGGACAAGGTCTTCCGCCACAAGAGGTTTGCCCCCGCGAGTCGAGCTCCCAGTTGCTCGTTCACTCGAATCATCGGCGTATTGAGCAAAGAATTGAACGTCGAAATTCGCCGCACGGGGAGACCCGTGTGCGCCAGTAGATCCATTGTCGCGAGCTTCATGAGACCGCCCAACCTATGACCACGGTGGGGGCGCAGCACGAGCGTGTCCCATTGATACGCCGTGTCCGGTGATTCGCGCGACACGGTGAGTTCACTGAACGCCACGAGTGAATCACTCGGCACGTGCCGAGCGGCTGCGACGAGAAGTTCGCGTCCCATAGATGCCACCCGCTCCTCAAAACGCCGGACGCGATCAGCGTCCCACTGCTCACTCAATGGTTCGAGGTCCGCGTAGGGAGCTTCACTCGGCATCACGGCTGTCAAATGAGCTCGGTCCGCCAGCCAACGTTCGGGGGTCGTCGACGTCCAGGTGAGAATCTCGTAATCCGGAGCGAGAGGCCGCCACCGCGCGAGTAACTCGTCGCGTACGGCGGTCGGAAAAGGCCACGCGAGATCACGACGCGCCGACTCGTCGCCCAAGGTGTACCCGTGCCGCGGCGCGAAAGATCGATTGGGTGCCCGTCCGACTTCGTTGGCCCCCTCAATGACAGCAACGACAATTTCTCGACGCCCGCGGGTGCGAACGTACGTCTCTAGTTCGGCGAGATGCGCGGAACCGAACCCCCGACCACGTAGAAGGGGATCGACGTGCAATTCCGTCCTCCACCACGGCGTCGCGTCATTACGCGTCGCTTCGACCTTCGCGACCGACACGGGAACCGCCCCCAGATCACCGAAGGCGAGCAGGTGTGTCACGTCGGGTCCCCCGTCGTCCATTGCTCGCGCTCGAATCTCCTCGGGGTGCCACCCACTGGAGTTCTCGTCGTCACGGGCCAACTCGGAACGTTGGTACACGACAAACCATGCGTTGAAGTCCTCGTCGACCCTCGGATCGATGCGGTACTGCTGCATTCGCCCAGCGTAACGAGGACTCTGCGCGTACCCTTAGGGAATGGAATCTCGCAACGGCGCGACCGTTCCGCGACGCTACGTCACGGCCACCGCACTCTTTGACGGCCACGACGCGTCCATCAACATGATTCGTCGACTCCTGCATAACGCGGGCTGCGAAGTCGTTCACCTCGGGCATAATCGATCAGTGGCGGAAATTGTCGACGCTGTGGTCGATGAGGACGCGGACGCCGTCGCCGTCTCGTCCTATCAGGGTGGGCACATTGAATTCTTCACCTACCTCGTCGACGAGCTTCGACGCCGCGGTCACGGCGACGTGCAGGTCGTGGGTGGCGGCGGCGGCGTGATCGTGGACGAGGAGATCGCTCGTCTCGAGTCCTACGGCGTCGCCAAGATCTTTTCGCCTTCCGATGGTGCCCGTCTCGGACTCGATGGCATGGCGCAGATGTTGGTGGACATTGCCGCACGTCGCGTGCGCCAACCGGGATCATTGAGCGACGTCGAAAAGGGTGACCGGGACGCGCTCGCTCGCTTCATTACCGGACTGCAGAACGAGACGATCAGCTCCGAGATCCTCGCGACATTGAGGGAGACAACCGACTCGATGCACGCGCCCGTACTGGGCGTCACCGGCACCGGAGGATCGGGCAAATCATCACTCACCGACGAAATCGTGCGACGCTTCCGGCTCGATTTCAATGACGACGTGTCCATTGCCATCATCGCCGTCGACCCGTCGCGACGACGCAGCGGTGGTGCGCTACTCGGCGACCGCATACGCATGAACGCGCTCGATTCACCGGGTGTGCTGTTTCGGTCACTGGCCGCTCGAGGGGCCAACGGAGGTCTGCCCGAGTCACTGGGGGATGTGGTGCGTGCCGTGCGACTGTACGGTGCTGATCTCATCATTCTTGAGACTCCGGGTATCGGACAAGGCGACGGGGGCGTCGAGGACTTGGCCGATCTGAGTCTTTACGTGATGACCCCGGAATATGGCGCTTCCAGCCAACTCGAGAAGATCGAAATGCTGGACGTCGCCGACGTGGTGGCTATCAACAAGTTCGAACGTCGCGGCGCGAGTGAAGCCTTGCGCGACGTTCGTCGACTCTTAGCCCGACGTTTCAAGGTGTCGCCCTCAGAGCTCGAAACTCTGCCCGCCTTCGGCACGGTGGCGGCGCGATTCAACGACGACGGCGTGACTGCGCTCTACTGCGAATTGCGACGACAGTTGGCCGAAAAGGGTCTCGTCGCAACTGGCGGAAGGCTGGTTGATCCCGGAGTTCGCCAGTCGTCCGGCGTGAACGTCATAATTCCGCCCGAGCGCGTTCGGTATCTCGGCGACATCGCCGCCACCATTCGCCACTACCACCACGACACCGCTGAGATCGTGCGCGCGGTGCGTGAAGCCGACGCCTTGGAAAGAAGTGCCGCTCTCCTTGACGGTGACCCGAGCGTCGCCGTCGTCGTCGCGCAACGAGCCGAACAGGCCTGGAGCGACGTCCCGGCGGAACAACGAGCCGAGCTCGCCGAATGGCCCACACGCCGCTCGATCTGGCGGGGAGAGGAAGCCATTATCGACGGCGTCCGTCAGAACCTCACCAGGACATCGTTATCGGGAACGGTCGTGCCGAGAGTGGCGCTGCCGGACGATACTGACCCGGGCGTTCTCGTACGTTTCTTGCGGCGTGAAAATCTACCGGGCTCTTTTCCCTTCACCGGGGGTGTCTTTGCGTTAACCCTGGACGACGAGGAGCCCACGCGGATGTTCGCCGGTGAGGGAGACGCCACCCGCACCAATCGTCGATTCCACCTACTCGCGAGTGGTCAACCGTCCACGCGGCTCTCCACCGCCTTTGACTCCGTGACGCTCTACGGATTCGATCCCGCGCGTCGCCCCGACATCTACGGCAAGGTCGGCAACGCCGGCGTATCGATCGCCACTATCGACGACCTACGAACGCTCTACGGCGGATTCGACCTGTGCTCTCCTTCGACGTCGGTCTCCATGACTATCAACGGTCCCGCCCCGGCGATCCTCGCCATGTTCATGAACGTGGCCATCGATCAGCAGATCGCACACTTCGTGGACCGAGAAGGGCGTGAACCGAACGCCGACGAACTCGACGCCGTTCGACGCCACGCCTTATCGCACGTTCGCGGCACGGTGCAGGCGGACATCCTGAAAGAAGACCAGGGACAAAACACCTGCATACTCTCGACCGACTTCGCATTGCGCATGATGAGCGACGTGCAGGAGTACTTCGTCGAAAATGATGTCCGCCGCTTCTATTCGGTCTCCGTATCGGGCTACCACATCGCCGAAGCGGGGGCGAACCCCATCACGCAACTCGCCTTCACGCTGGCCAACGGCTTCACCTACGTGGAGTCGTGGTTGGCCCGCGGTCTCAGCATCGACCAGATCGCGCCGTCACTGTCGTTCTTCTTCTCCAACGGCATGGACGTCGAATACACGGTCCTTGGTCGTGTCGCTCGGCGCGTGTGGGCCATTGCCATGCGCGAGCGCTACGGCGCCAACGAGCGCAGTCAGAAACTGAAGTACCACGTGCAAACGTCCGGACGCAGTTTGCACGCGCAAGAGATGAGCTTCAACGACATCCGCACAACCTTGCAGGCCCTGTGCGCGATCTACGACCGCACGAACTCCCTCCACACCAACGCCTTTGACGAGGCTGTCACCACCCCAACCAATGATTCGGTCCGTCGTGCGATGGCCATCCAGTTGATTATCAATCGCGAGTGGGGGCTCGCCCAGGTCGCCAATCCCCTCCAAGGCTCGTTTATCGTCGAGGAACTCACGGATCTCGTCGAAGAACTCGTTCTCCAAGAACTCGACGCCCTCAATGATCGTGGCGGCGTCCTCGGCGCGATGGAGCTCGGCTACCAACGCGGGCGCATCCAAGATGAGAGCTTGTTGTACGAGCAGCGTAAGCACGACGGTTCTCTCCCGATCATTGGGGTCAATACCTTCCTGGGCGAAGTTTCGTCGGCACCGACGGGTCCCATGGAATTGGCTCGCTCGACGGACGAGGAAAAGGCTGGGTGCCTCCAGCGCCTCGAAGGATTTCACATCCGCCACGCCAGTGAAGCCGCCGACGCGCTCGAGCGACTTCGGGACGCCGCCCTGAGCGGCAACAACACGTTTGCCGTCCTCATGGACGCAGTCCGGTGCTGCTCGCTCGGTCAAATCACCGACACCCTCTTTGACGTCGGTGGCCGCTACCGCCGCAATCTCTAAGGTTCCCTCTCGTGCTCGAAGCCCTCCTCCCCTCCGATTTCCGCGTCCTCGTGGTCGGTCCCGTACGTCGTTTCTACGGCGCCACGATGTTGAGCGCGTTGGGCACGGGGCTCATCATTTCGCTCAACATCATCTACGTCCACCTCATTCGCCACCACTCGATCTTCTTTGCGACTTTCCTCTTGAGCATGAATGCCTTGTTAGGTCTGGCCCTCACGCCGGTGATCGGGACGTTGACCGACAAGGTCGGTCCCGTCAAGGTGACGCTCGTCTCGGTGGTTCTGATGACCATTGGTCTGTACTGCTACGCCTACACGTGTTCGGCGTGGGCCTTCGTCGTGGTGTCGGCCATTCTCACGATCGGTGGTTCCGGGAGTTGGAGTCCCCTCTCGACGATGTTGGCTCGACTCATTGGTCCCGAGCACCGACAACGAGCCTTTGGCTTTAACTTCATGTTTGTCAATCTCGGCATCGGTGCGGGTGCCCTCGTCTCGTCATCGGTTGTCGACCGGCACAACCCGCTCACTTTCACGCACCTCTACCTCGGCACCGCCACGCTCACGGCGCTCACCGGCATCATTTACGCCACTCTCTGGCGCCACGGTGGACCCGTGCGTGAGGCCCTCGACGAGGCCGAGGCCGCAGAGGCAGAGCCCGTCCCCGCGAAAGGAGGCTGGGGCGAAGTCCTCGGTGACCGGCGTCTGCGCAACTTCGTGCTGGCGGCACTCTTCATGTTGATCTGCGGATACGGATCGCTCGAGGCCGGATTCTCATTATTCGTGGTGACCTACACCAAACTCACGATCAAGAGCATTGGCATCGTCTTCTTCTTCAATACGCTGACCATCGTTCTCGCGCAACTCTTTGTTCTGGGTCGCATCCAGGGCAAGAGTCGGGCGCGAGTGATGAGCCTCGTGGGCGTTCTCTGGGCTCTGTCGTGGGTTTTCGTGACCTTTACCCTCCACGTGCCTGCGTGGTTCGCCCTCGTCTTGTTGTGCGCCGCCCAGATTATCTTCGCCATTGGCGAAACCCTCTGGAGTCCCGTGGCACCCGCGTTGGTGAATCAAATTGCGCCCGAGCACCTGCGTGGCAGGTACAACGCCGCATTCGGGTTCACCTGGACGATTTCGGGATTTGTCGCCCCCCTGATCGCGGCCCTCTTTCTCGCGACGTCTCTCGGTCGCTTTTGGCCGATGTTCGTGGGCGGCGGTGCGCTCGTGGGCTCCCTGCTCGCCACCCGACTGCGTCACCATCTCACGCCCCTCGAGGACGGACTGCTCCCGGAGGAACTCACCGCGTAACGCACTGTGCGGACGCCCCACGAGGGGGGCGTCCGCACAGTGGTGACGATCGTCGTGGGATTAGCTGATCGCCAAACCCTCGCTCGCAACCGGCAGGTTCCACAGCGTTTCCACCGGGCTGAGTACACCCGTGGTCGAGACGGCGAAGACGTCGAGCGCACCCGCGCCGCCGCTTTCGACGTACAGGAAGTGGCCGTCGGCGGAGGTGACCTCATCGGTCGTACCCGCGTGCGTCGACGCCGCGGTGGCATTCAACAGCGACACGGTCCCGTTGGCCGCCACGGTGAAGGAACTCAACGTCGCGCTACCCGCGTTGGAACCGAAGTAGTAACCACGCGCGGAGGCAATCCAGCACAGGGCCTTCGCGCCATCGGTGGCTGTGCCGAGTGCGGTCAGGGCTCCGGTGTTCGTGAGCGAGTACGAGCTCACCGAACTGTTCGACGCTTCGGCCGCCACGATGGCGCCGCTGGGCGAGAACACGAACGCGAACGGCACGGCGTTCTGAGCGGCCGTCGTGACCGCGGTCGCGCCGAGGACGCCCGCACTCGAGACGGTGAAGACCGTGAACGTGTTGGTCGAGTGCTTGTCCGCGACGATCAGGAACTTGCCGTTCGGGGAGTAATTGACTTCACCAGGTCCGGCCACGAAGTTCGGCGGATTCGTGTTGCCGAGAGTCAAGTTGCGCACCTGTCCCGCGAGTGGTACGAGGAGGCCATTTACCCAGTGGTACGACACGACGTTCCCGTTGCCACCAGCGTTCAGCACCGTGACGAGGTCACCGTACGCGGCGAGCGAGTTGGGGAAGAAACCCTGTGAGGAAATCTTCTGTACGAGCTGCAGGGACGTGCCCGTCACGGCGAACACGGACAGGGTGTTGGAGCCGGCGTTCGTCGCGACGAGTCGCGTGCCCGATCTAGTGAGCAGAAGTCCACCCTGCGAGGCGAGGGGGTCGGCCGTTGCTCCCACGGCCACGCCACCGAGTCCACCAGTCGCGTAGGAACCCGCGAAGTTCACGGTGCCGTCACTGGCGCGTAGATAACTCAGAATTTGATTACCGGCCGTCGCGTCGGTCTCAACGAAGAGCGCGTGCGTGGGCGGGACAACGGGGGTCGTCGTCGCTCCGGCGACGCTGACGCCGGCGGTGCCCACGGCGACGAGCATCGCGCTCGCCGCGAGCGTCCGCAGGGATGAGGTGAGTTTCATTGCAATCTCCTTGGTAGTGGCGAAGGTGCCGCACTACAGTTCCGCCACTCTCCATCGCGTTACACACGAGCTCTGCGGTCAGTACGCTTCCTTGTCATGGACGACGCGGCACTGCTTCAACGAGTCGTCGCCGGGGACGCGAGCGCCTTTCGAGAATTAGTCGTGCGCTACCACCCCACTCTCGTCAAGGTCGCTCGTTACTACGTGGGATCCGCCGCCACCGCCGAAGATGTCGCGCAGGACACCTGGATCGCGGTCATGAAGGGTGCGGCAAGCTTCGAAGGTCGTTCGTCGTTCAAGACGTGGCTGCTACGTATTCTCGTGAATCGTGCTCGCAAGACAGGTACGCGTGAACACCGACAGATTCCAACTGACCCCGTCGACCCGCGTCAGGCGCAACGTTTCGACGAGCGGGGCATGTGGCGCGAGGCCCCCGCGCCATTCACCGACGTCATCGACGGTCGGCTCAGCTCCGCGCCACTGCTCGCCGCCGTTCGCGCCGCGATTAGCGAGCTACCCGAACCCCAACAGGCGGTCGTAACGCTTCGCGACGTGGAGGGACTATCTACTGAGGAGGTCGCCGACCTCTTGGACTTGAGCGTCGCCAACGTGCGAGTGATCTTGCACCGCGGTCGATCGAAGGTTCGTGACGCCGTAGAGTCAACCGTGCGAGGAGGTGAGTGATGGCGCTAACGAAGAACATCCGCTGTCTCGACGCCGTCGCGCTGATCAGCTCGTACCTCGACGGAGGGCTCGGGTGGCGCGAGCGTCGCCGTCTCGAGCACCACCTCGCAGGTTGTCCGGCCTGTACCGCGTACCTCGATCAGTTGCGCGTCACCGTCGCGAGCACCTCAACTCTCACACCCGAAGACGTGCCGTCCGACGTGCTCGACGGCTTGCTCGACGTCTTCGAGAAATTCCATCGGGATCAGGACTAACGCCCCATCTCGTCGCTCAATGCGGCCACGTCACCGATAATGAGCACCGCGGGCGCGGCGAGGGTGACATTGGCGAGTTTCCCCAACGTCGTTTGTACTGTGCGTTCGCGCGGCGTTGAGCCCCACTCAATCGCGGCGGCCGGTGTCGTAGCGGACCGACCACCACGTTGTAGAGCTGCGGCAATTGCCGTTCGATTTTCGACGCCCATGAGAACAACGACGGTGGCCGACGAGCGCCCGATGTCTTCGAACAACGTGGTGTCGCTCACGTCGTGACCCGAGACCACGGTCACCGCCGTGCTGAGACCGCGATGCGTGACGGGAATACCGGCGAGGGCGGGCACGGCGAAGGCGGACGAGATTCCTGGAACAACTTCGACATTCACCCCCGCCGAGCGCAACGCGATGACTTCTTCGCCTCCGCGACCAAAGACGAACGGGTCGCCACCCTTCAGACGCACCACGCACGGTGCGGTGCGTCCGTGCGTGATGAGGAGTTCGTTGATCTCCTCCTGAGAGACCGAACGTGCTCCATCGCGAGGGTGTTTGCCGACATTGATGACCAGCGCGTCGCTTCGCACCTCGTCGAGGAGTCGACGGTCCACCAGACGATCCACGATGACGACGTCGGCCTTAGCGAGCAGGGACGCACCGCGACGGGTCAAGAGGTCCGGGTCTCCCGGTCCTGCGCCCACCAAGTAGACCGTCACGGTGCCACCCGGGCGCGAACGTACTGGCGCGCATCGTCGAGGCGTCCGTCGCGTACGAGGGCGAAGAGTTCGTCAGTGATGGCGGCCGACCACGGACGTCCCTCGCTGCCCTCATCGGCGGCGAGGATCTCACGACGGACGTCGTAGAGAATGCGCGCGACATCGCCGAGCTCGGCCTCGAGGTACGCGTCGAGACGTTCGCGCAGGTAGCGGGCCATGGCGGGTGAGGCACCGGCGGTCGTAATGGCCACCACGACGGGATCCCGACGCACAGTGCCAGTGAGATAGAACGAACAGCGCTCGGGATCATCCGCCGAGTTCACCCAGAGCCCGCGTTCGTCCGCCGAGGCGTAGATGCGGTCATCGACGTCTCGATTTGCCGTCGCGGTCACGACGAGCCGAACCTCGTCGAGATCGGTGATCGCGAATTCCCCTGCGCGCCACGTGACGTCCTCGCGCTCGCTCACCAGTTGTCCCAGTTCCTCGGTCACCGTTGGAGAAACCACGTGGACCCGTGCGTCGGCCGCGAGCAGCGTGCGCACCTTGTCAGTCGCCACACGACCACCACCTACGACCAGACACGTCCGTCCGCGCAGGGTCAGCGCGACGGGCAGCACCGCGGGAAGCTCACTGGGGGTCACACCACTCCGATCGTTGTCACCCGATTGTAATCACGACTAATTCAGTCATATATAGTCGGAACATGCGCCAACGAGCGGTTCACCGCGTTTTCTTCAGGTCCGAGGCCCGCTCATGAGCGATCATCGCGACGCCGACGACCCGTACGGTCTCCGTCTCGACGGACCGCAGGTGACGGGTTTGTCGTTCCTGAACCCCTACCGGACGATCCACAAGCTCAACGAACAAGAGCTCCTGAAGCAACGGCGGCACCCATTTGAGGTCGCCGAGGCGATCATTTCGACCTACGCCAAGAAAGGTCCGGAGGCGTTGTTCGCCGTTCCGGGCGAGGTCGAGCGTCTTAAGTGGGTCGGCATCTACCCGCAGCGACAAGGCGGCGACGCCTTCATGATGCGGATCAAAGTTCCCGGTGGCGTGTTGAGCTCCGCCCAGGTTCGTGAAGTCGGTCTCGCCGCCGAGGCCTTCGCGGAGGGACCCACTGATCATCCGCTCTTCGGCAATCACTACGCCGACATCACGACGCGCCAGACCATTCAGTTGCACTGGCTCACGATGGCGTCCATTCCAAAGATCTGGGAACGCTTCGCTCGCGTTGGACTGACTTCGATTCAGGCGTGTGGTGACTGCGCACGTAACGTCACGAGTTGTCCGGTCAGCGGAGTGGACCCCCACGAACACGTCGACGGCCTCGCCACGGCGCAGGCAATTTCGGAGTTCTTCACCGGAAACCGCACCTACGCCAATTTGCCTCGCAAGTTCAAGATCGCGGTCGGCAGCTGCACGGAAAACTGCTGCCGCGCCGAGATCAACGACATCGCGCTCTGGCCGGCCACGCGCGACGGCGTGGCGGGTTTCAACGTTCTCGTGGGTGGTGGACTCTCTGACGGCGAGCGACTCGCGACGCCGATCGACATCTTCATCACGCCGGACCAAGCCGTGGAACTCGCTCGAGCGATCGCGCAACTCTTCGGCGAACTCGGGAATCGCGAAAATCGTGGACTCGCTCGCATGCGATATCTCACCCAGGAACTCGGTCCCGAGCGCTTCCGCGACGAATTGTTGGCACGCCTGCGTTTTGAACCGTTGAACGCGGGCGAGTCCGTTCTCACGGGCTATCGCCGCGACCACGTGGGTGTGCACCCGCAGCGTCAAGAAGGGCTCTCCTACGTGGGTTGCGTGGTGCCCGTGGGACGCATGAACGGCCGCGATCTCGTGGAGGCAGCACGACTCGCCGACGCCTACGGCGACGGCACGGTGCGCTTTACCGTGGACCAGAATTTCATTCTGACGGGCGTCCCGAATGACCGCGTAGACGCCCTGCTGGCTGAAGAACTCATTCAGCGCTACAGCCCGAACGCGGGACCGTTCACGCGCGGTATTCAGGCCTGCACCGGAAACGAGTTCTGTCGTTACGCGATCACCGAGACCAAGGAGCGCGCCGTCAAACTCGCCCAGCGTCTCGACGCCCGCCTCGGCGAGCTGCCCGCGTCGAGTCCGCTGCGCACCACGCCACTGCGCGTGCACGTCTCGGGGTGCTCGGCCTCGTGCGCCCAGCCCCAGATCGCCGACATTGGACTACGTGGCGCCATCGACCGGTCTCGAGAGTCTCTTGACGAGGCCTACGACCTCGGCGTGGGCGGAACACTGGGTCCCGACGCCGGATTTCTCAATTGGGTGGAAGGCGCTCTACCGTCGCGCAACTTAGAAAGTGCGATCACCCGGCTCGTCACCACCTTTCACGACGAGCGCACGGACGACGAGTCGTTTACGACCTGGAGTCGCAGTGTGCCACTCGACGCTCTGCGCCGAGTGGTCAAGGGAGAAGCCCGATGAAGCAATACGAACTTCGCGAACAGATGAACTCCATCGCCGAACCGCCGGGCAAGACGTGGTTCTGGGAACTGGCGGCCGGCGTGATTGACGCGGACCGCTGCATTCAGTGCGGTGCCTGTGTCGCGGTGTGTCCGTCAAACTCGATTGGTGTCAACAAGGACACGGACCTTCCCGAGCTCATCAAGATGTGCACGGGATGCTCCCAGTGCTGGAACTTCTGTCCCCGCGGTGGCTTGCGCTACGAAGCCACGTGGCCACCTTCGACGCCGGACGCGGAAGTTGTCCTCGCGCCCGAGGACGTCGTGACGCGGTCGGATCCGGGTGACCCCTACTGGAAGATCACCGGGAGCGACCCCGGCGCCGGTCTCGGCCGCGTGCTCGAGGCCTACGCGGTGCGGGCCGGACGAAGGCCCGACGGGGCTCAGGACGGTGGAGCGGTCTCCGCCCTCCTCTGTGCCCTTTTGGACGCGGGCGCCATCGACGGCGCCCTGGTGTCGAAGCCCTCCAGCGATCCCGACGAGTCGTGGAAGGGTGTCGCGACGATCGCCACGACCGCGGCGGAGGTTCGCGCCGCCGCGGGATCCTTCTACAACCAAACCATGGCGCTCGCGGAACTCGACCTCTCGCGCTACTCGCTGCCCGCGAAGCCCCGCATCGCGACCGTCGGCACACCCTGTGAAGTCCAGGGGCTCGCCGCCATGCAACTGCGCAAGTGGCCGACGGGCGCCCATCGGGTCGACGCGGTCGTCTTGACGGTGGCTCTCTTGTGCACCAAGTCGTTCAACTACGAGAAACTCATCGTCGACGAATTAGAGCGTCGCCGCACCGTGGACATGGAACGCGTCTCCAAGATTGACGTGATTCGCGGTCGCTTGATCGTGGAATACGCCGACGGCGCGATTGCGGTGGACGAACCGATCAAGGAATTCCACGGCGCCGCGCTGAAGGGCTGCGACGAATGTGCCGACTTTCTTGGACGTTCGGCGGACATTTCGGTGGGCTCGGTTGGATCTTCTGACGGATGGACGAGCCTCCTCGTGCGGTCCGAGCGCGGTCGTGAAGCGGTCGAAAGCGCTCGCGGGTCACTCGATCTGCGACACCTCGACGACCCGCAGGCCCTCCTGCGGCTGGACGCCTTCGATCGCCGAGTCGCCGTGGAGGCGCTCGAGCGCAATTTCGACCCCGACGGCACGTTCTTCATTGATTTCGAGAGTCACGTCAAGGCCTACACCGGCACGCACCGCGCGCCGGTGTTCCTTCGCCACTAGGCGACCATGGCTCCGCGCACGAGTTGCAATGTGCGCCAATTACGAAGCGTGGAGACCCCTCCCGTCACGCGGTCGATCGTGCGCACCACGTCGACGGCCTTGGACACCCCCGTCGGACACCACTGGTAGACGACCGACGCGCCGCGCTGTACCAACTCGGGCCCTAAGTGTTCGAGACCCGAACGCACGAACGTGGCGTCATCGACGACCGGGTCACTGAGGGCCACGGTGAGCAGCCGGTCGTCGCGGCCGGGCTGCGCGAGTGGGTGGGCGTCAGTCGCCACGAGGAACGTCTCGCGGTCAAAGGTGACGCACGGCACGTCGAACCCCAAACGGGACAACAACGTGGCGCGAACTCTGGTGGTCACGTCAGGGGGACTCGCGTCGGTGTCCGCAACGAGGTTCCCCGATTGAAGAATCGTGCGAGAGACGTCAATGTCAGCGCCCCGCAGAGCTTCGACCAGAGTCGACATCGTGACGCGGTGGTACGCGCCGACATTGATGCCACGCAAGAAAATAGCCACTCGTGGTCGCACCGTGGCCGCAGCCTCACTTGGCGTCACGTGGCATCCCTCCCCTTGATGCTGATCCTAGGGACCAGCGAGGAACTGTGCTCACCTACTCAGCGAGTGTGGCGACGAGCAGTGCTTTCGTCGTGTGCAGACGGTTTTCCGCCTGATCAAAGACCACCGACGCCGAGGATTCGAAGACGTCGTGGGTGACTTCGAGAGCGGAAAGACCGAACTGTTCGTAGATCTTTCGTCCGACGCCCGTCGCGAGATCGTGGAACGCCGGCAAACAATGCAGGAACTTGGCGTCCTTACCCGTCGCCGCCATCAGCGCGTCGTTCACTTGATACGGCAGCAACAGCTCAATTCGCTCCGCCCACTTCTCGGCGCCCTCCCCCATCGAGACCCACACGTCGGTGTAGACAAAGTCCGCACCCCGCACGGCCGCGGCCGCGTCGTCGGTGATCGTGATGCGAGCTCCTGAGACGGACGACAACGAATCCGCGAGCGCTCGCACCTCGTCGGTGGGCTGGAGCGACGAAGGGGCGCCCAGGCGAATGTCCATTCCCATCAGGGCACCCGACACGAGGAGGGAGTTCGCCACGTTGTTTCGTGCATCACCGCAGTAGGCGAGGGTGACCTCGGACAGCGGTCGATCCGAATAGTCACGCACGGTCAACAGGTCCGCGAGCGCTTGACTCGGGTGCCATTCATCGGTGAGTCCGTTCCACACGGGTACGCCGGAATACGACGACAGCGCCTCGACGTCGCTCTGCGCGCTGCCACGAAATTCGATGCCGTCAAACATTCGTCCCATCACGCGCGCGTAATCGGCAACGGATTCCTTCTCACCAATGTGGGTGTCCTGCGGACTGAAGAGGGTGGTGTGAGCGCCCTGATCGTGGGCGGCAACATCGAAGGCTGAGCGAGTTCGCGTCGAGGCCTTTTCGAACACCAGGGCGATGTTCTTACCCGTAAGGCGAGCATGCTCGCGACCACTGCGCTTTTCGGAACGCAATGCGGCCGCCAAATCAAGGAGATGGCCGAATTCCTCGGCTGAGAGATCAGCGTCCTGCAGCAGACTTCGTCCGTGTAGCGATGACATCGGCTTTCCTCCTCGCGGTGGTGAAGATCCACCCACCGAAGGTGTTCAGCGTAGTGCGAGCCACTGCAGAGGAATTTTTACGTCAACCTCTCGGCGTATCCGCGACTGTCGTTGAACGACGAGAACGGCAAACACGATGAAGAGTGCAACAGCGGTGATACACGTGACGTTCTCTGAGAAACTCCAATGAATCGTCCAGCGTCCAAGAACTCCATCACCCAGAGCTCGATATCTTTCCTTCGCGATTGCCTCGGCCTTAGCCTTCGTCACGAAAGAGACGTAGACCGCCAGGAGACTCAAGATTCCGAGTGCCGTCAACGAGATGGCGTGGCGTGTCTGCAAAGCAATGACACCAGTGACCGCGACCACGACACCTAGGCACACCAGCGTCAACATCGATGGTCCAGCGCCGGCAGCGATGACACCGCCGAACCCCTCGGTCTTCGACACCGACACCCACGTGCCCTGTGGCGATGCGACGAGAAGTACTCCGAGAATAACGAGGAGCCCACCCACCAATTGATCTTGAACCGTCATTTTGTCGTAACGACTTAGTGACGCAATGTCATCATCGCGATTCATGTTCACCTCCCGCGAACGCCCCGAGTACGTTGACGATGTAACAGACAGAGTTGAGCGAGCACTTCGAAATATTGCTCCGTTCGGTGGGCGTATTTCGCGGCGCACATTCAGTCATGCTCACCGACCCGTTCGCTCCCGATGCTTGCACCCCGGCCAACAGCATGGTCGACGCATTCCCTCTTCGAGTTCTTCGTTCGTCCGTCGAATTCTCCGTTGTCGCGTCACGTCTTGTTTGGCGTCCTCGACCCAACAGATGAATTCATTGCGAGCGAGTGGTGTGATGTCCTTCCACGCAGCAAGCGCAATGGGTCGCTCGAGCAAGGCCGCGCGAAGGTCGCGAGGGAGAGGGTGAACAGCACCGCCCGGAACACGAGGTGAACTCATGCCGCCACGGTAATGCCGTCGCGAGACGAAGGTGGTGGACCTCGAACAAAGGATCCATCGATCGCCCGGTACGGCGCGCGATGAGAACGTCCGTCCCACGCTGGGCAACAGAACTCGACGACCTGACCTTTCCATCGAGGTGGAAGAAAAAGAGAGAGGCGCTGGAAGTCCTCCGACCCCAGCGCCTCTCTCGTGACACTTTTCCGCGACCTCTCACCGAATGACGTCGGTCAGATATCCGTCTCTTTGTCGATCAGCTGCAACCACTCGTGGCGCCACAGCTCGAGCAGACGTAGCAGGAGCCTGCACGCTGCATCGAGTTGCCACAGGAATAACACATCGGCGCGTCCAACTGCTCCGCACGCACTAACGGCAACTCAGGAGCCGCCGGCTTCGGCGTCACGGTCACGGCCTTTGGCGTTTGCTCGATGCCTACCGACGGCGTGGCCTGCTCGGCAATCTCCGGCAACGTGGGCTGCATGCGCTCGCTGGTGGACAGAACACCCAGTTCCTCGCGCTCGCTCGGGCTTAAGTAGTCGAGCGCCAGGCGTCGGAAGATGTAGTCGACGAGGGACGTCGCGATACGGAGGTCCGCGTCGTCGGTCATACCCGACGGCTCGAACTTCATGTTCGCGAACTTACGCACGTAGGTCGACAGCGGCACACCGTGCTGGAGTCCGAGGCTGATCGAGATCGAGAACGCGTCCATGACGCCCGCGAGGGTGGAACCCTGCTTGGACACCTTGATGAACACTTCACCCGGGCGACCGTCTTCGTATTCACCAACCGTGACGTAACCCTCACAGTCCGCCACTCGGAACGCAAAGGTGGACGACACGCGACGACGCGGCAGACGCTCGCGAACGGCACCGACCACCACGTGGTCGTGACGGGCCGCGAGGAGTTCCGCCTCGAGGTGCGCAATGCGCTCGGCGAGTTCGGTACCCTCCGTCCCACCGGCCACGACGGCGAAGGACTGCTGGTTGTCGCCGTCCTTCTTCGCCGTCGAGAGGGGCTGGGCGACCTTGCAGTTATCGCGGTAGATCGCGACGGCCTTCACGCCCAACTTCCACGCGTCCATGTGGAGAGCCTCGATGTCCTCGATCGTCGCTTCCTCGGGGAGGTTGACGGTCTTGGAGATCGCGCCCGAAATGAAGGGCTGCACCGCTCCCATCATGCGCACGTGACCGAGGTAGTGAATCGTGTTGTCGCCCATCGAACATGCGAACACCGGTAGGTGCTCGGCCTTGAGGGCCGGGGCACCGACGATGGTCTTGTGCTCGTCGATGTAGGCAATGATCGAGTCCACCTCGGCCGGCGAGTAGCCGAGCACCTGCAGCGCACGCGGCACCGTCTGGTTCACGATGGCCATGTTGCCGCCACCGACCAACTTCTTGAACTTCACGAGACCGAGGTCGGGCTCGATGCCGGTGGTGTCGCAGTCCATCAACAGACCAATAGTGCCGGTCGGCGCGAGCACGCTGGCCTGCGCGTTGCGCACGCCGTACTTCTCGCCGAGCGCCACCGCGTCGTCCCACGACTGCTGGGCGGCGGCCAACAATTCGGCCGGCACCTTCGAGCTGTCGATCTGGTGGCTGGCGTCACGGTGCATGCGTAGGACGTTGAGCATCGGCTCGGCGTTCTCGTGGAAGCCCGCGTGCGGACCCATGCGGCCGGCGGTGCGGGCGCTGGTCGCGTACGCGTGACCAGTCATGAGGGCCGTGATCGCCGCGGCCCACGCACGTCCACCGTCGGAGTCGTACGGCAGACCCGACGCCATCAACAGTGCGCCGATGTTGGCGTAGCCGAGGCCGAGCTGGCGGAACTTGCGAGAGTTCTCGCCGATCTTCTCGGTCGGGTAGTCGGCGTTGCCCACGATGATTTCCTGGGCGGTGAAGACGAACTCAATGGCCGCCTTGTAGCTCTCGACATCAAAAGATCCGTCCGCGCGCAAGAACTTCATCAAGTTCATGCTCGCCAGGTTGCACGCGGAGTTGTCGATGTGCATGTACTCCGAACACGGGTTGGAACCATTGATGCGGTCCGTGTTGGGCGAGGTGTGCCACTTGTTGATGGTCGTGTCGAACTGCAGACCCGGGTCGGCGCATTCCCACGCGGCGCGGGCAATCTGACGCCAGAGGTCGCGGGCCTTCACGGTGCGCATCGGCGTGCCGTCGGTGCGCGCGGTCAAGTTCCAGTCACCGTCGGTGATCACGGCGTTCATGAACTCGTCGGAGATGCGCACCGAGTTATTCGCGTTCTGGTACTGGATGGACGTGATGTCCTTGCCGTCGAGGTCCATATCGAAGCCGGCGTCACGCAGAACACGCGCCTTCTTCTCTTCGTTGGCCTTGCACCAAATGAACTCCTCGACGTCCGGGTGGTCAGCGTCGAGGATGACCATCTTGGCGGCGCGACGGGTCTTGCCACCAGACTTGATGGTGCCGGCGGACGCGTCCGCGCCACGCATGAAGGACACGGGGCCGGAGGCGGTGCCGCCACCTTCCAAGAGTTCCACCGAGGAACGAATCTTGGAGAGATTCACACCGGCGCCGGAGCCACCCTTGAAGATCGTGCCTTCTTCGGTGTACCAGTTGAGAATGGAGCTCATCTTGTCCTCAACGGCCAGGATGAAGCACGCGCTGCCCTGCTGGGGGACGTCCTTGACACCAATGTTGAACCACACGGGTGAGTTAAACGCCGCCTTCTGGGTAATCAATAGGTGCTTGAGTTCCGCGCGGAAGATCTCGGCTTCTTCGTCGTCGACGAAGTAACCGTCCTTCACACCCCAGTTCGTAATCGTGTCCACGATGCGGTCGGCCACCTGCTTCAGGCTGGTCTCACGCTCGGGGGTGCCGAGGGAACCACGGAAGTACTTCTGCGCGAGGATGTTCGTCGCGTTCAAACTCCAGGTCGCCGGAACCTCGACGCCGAGCTGTTCGAAGGCGGTCGAGCCATCGCGGAAATTCGTAATACGGGCATCACGACGTTCCCAAATGACGTCGTCGTAGGGGTGACGATCCTCCGACGTGAAGTAACGACGCAGTCCAATTCCGAGGCGCTGTGGGGCGATGGCCATCTCTCTCTTCTTTCTCTTCTCTAACGTTCCGACACTGCGAAAATCCACGATCCTGCGCCACGGCGGTGGCTTGGGGAGGTTACTGCTCTCGGTCCCCCCAGACACAAGATGTAGTGGTTGAGGCCACTACCCGTCGCAAGATGCTGTGTCATTACAGCATTGTAATTACACGGAGTCAACTCTTTTTCAGGAAACTTTTGTTAACACTGGGTTCCCCCAGCATCCGCCGCGTTTCCCTCGGTAGCGTGGCCCCGTGGATGTGACCCTGGCCCTCGACGCGGGCACGACCGGTGTACGAACGGTGGCCTTTGACGAACACGGTTCCGTCCTTGACTCAGCCTACCGAGAGCTCACGCAGTACTTTCCCTCCCCTGGCCTCGTAGAGCACGACGCCCTCGAAATCGCTCGCTTAGCGGTGGAGACATTGACCGAGGTCGCCCAACGTTCCTATGGTCACGGACACCACATCGTCGCCATCGGCATCACCAACCAGCGCGAAACAACGGTCGCCTTCGACCGCGCCACGGGCCACATTCGCCACCACGCCCTCGTTTGGCAGGACCGCCGGACGGCCGAACTTTGTGAACGTCTCGCCGTAGAGGGGCATCTGGACGTCATTCGACGGACCACGGGACTCGTTTTGGACTCGTATTTTTCGGGCACCAAGATGCGCTGGCTCGCCGATAACGGTGCCTTGGAGGGCTTCCGGGTGCCGTCCTTCGCCACCATTGACACCTACCTGTTGTGGGTCCTCACTGGTGGTCCCGACGGCGGCGTCTTCGCGACGGAACCTTCCAACGCCTCGCGCACCATGCTCTTGGACCTCGCCACGCTCGACTGGTCGCACGACATGTGTTCGTTGCTCGGCGTCGATCACGCGAACTTGGCCGACGTACGACCCTCGGCCTGCCACTTCGGCTCGGTCGCTGACAGCGTGATTCCCGAATTGGCTGACGTTCCGATCACCGGAATTCTCGGCGACCAACAGGCGGCCCTGTTCGGACAAGCGTGCTTCGAGCCGGGCATGGTCAAGGCCACCTACGGCACCGGCGCCTTCATCTTGGCGAACGCCGGATCACACGTGCCGGTGATCCCTGACGGACTTGTCGCCACCGTAGCGTGGGACCTCGGTGCGTTCGGACCCGCCGCCTACGCGTTGGAAGGATCGGCCTTCATCGCCGGTGCCGCAATTCAGTGGCTGCGCGACGGACTGGGGATTATTGAGAAAAGTGAGGACATTGGCCCACTCGCCGAGTCGGTTCCCGACAGCGGTGGCGTCAGCTTCGTGCCGGCCTTTACCGGACTCGGTTCGCCCTTCTGGCGTAGCGACGCGCGCGGCGTGATCCTCGGACTCACGCGAGGTTCCACCCGAGCGCACCTCGCCCGGGCCGTCGTGGAGGCTCAGGCCTTCCAGGTTCGAGCCATGACCGACGCCTTCGCTGCCGCCGGGGTGGAACTCCTCGAGCTACGCGCGGACGGCGGCGCGGCAGCCATGGATCTTCTCCTGCAACTTCAAGCCACGTCCTCACGCCTGCCGGTGCTGCGATCGACGTCACTCGAAGCAACGGCCCGCGGAGCGGCGACGATCGCGGGCCTCGAGGTCGGCGTATTCGGTGGACTCGACGAACTCGCCGCCACGTGGTCGACCTCACTGCGGTGCGAGCCTGAAGATCCGACGATGGCCGATCTCGGCTACCAGCAGTGGCTCCGCGCCGTCGAGCGGGCCTAGGAGGTTGTCGGTGCTCCACTTCACGCGAGCGGGCCACGGTCGTCCCGTCGTTCTCGTCCACGGCATCACCGAGAACCTGACGGCCTTTGATCCGGTCTCCACACTGCTCGCGGACCACTATGACGTTCTCGCCGTCGATGTGCGCGGACACGGCCAGTCGGCGCGCGAGGCGCCCTACGACCTACTGACGATGGCGAGTGATGTTCATGATGTGGTGGCCCACCTGCAGCTCGTTGATCCCCTGCTGGTGGGCCATTCTTTAGGCGGCACGATCGTGTCGGCCTACGGCGCGATGTTTCCCACGCGTGGTGTCATCAATATCGACCAGTCGCTCGCGCTCGGAAGTTTCAAGGAACAACTCTCGCTCGCCGAAGGGGCGCTGCGGGGATCAGAAGAAGAATTTCAGGCAGCCATCTCCTTTATCTTCGAACTCATGCGCGGCGCTGTGCCCGAGCACGAATGGCGACGCGTGAGTGCTCTGCGACACGCCGAGCAAGACGTCGTGCTCGGCGTCTGGTCACTGATCTTTGAGGCGAGCGTGGAAGAACTCACCGCCACCGTCGAGGAAGTCGCGCGCGCGTTGCGGGTGCCCTATCTGTCGCTGCACGGCAGTGATCCGGGTGCCCCGTACGCCCCGTGGCTCACCGGTCTCGTCCCGACCACCGTCGTGGAGTTGTGGCCGAACCTCGGCCATTATCCCCATCTGTGCGATCCGGAACGTTTCGCAGAACGCGTGCGCGTATTTGACGACACCAGTACCTGAGCGACCAGAGACCGCGTGATGGAACAGAGGTCGGCGGTCACCCTCGTGGAGCCTTTCGGCTAGTTTTCGACTCGAGACGAGGGGGAATCATGACAGAGGTCTACGAGGCCGTCACCATTCACGAGGGTCTGGCCTTTGGCGAGGCGCCCCGCTGGCATGACGGGCGTCTATGGTTCTCCGACTTCTATCGCCACGGGGTCTTCTCCATCGCGCCCGACGGTTCTGGCGAGCGTCGCGAGGTCACCGTCGAGGCCCAGCCGTCGGGTCTCGGTTGGCTGCCCGACGGGTCGCTCCTGGTGGTGTCGATGACGGATCACAAGGTGCTGCGTTGTGAAGGTGAGAGCACGAGTGAGTACGCCGACATCAGTGAGTACTGCGGATTTTGGGCCAACGACATGGTGGTGTCGGCCTCAGGAGTTGCCTACGTCGGGAACTTCGGTTTCGACCTCGACGTGACGCTGCGCGACGTGGGGGTGGAGGGCATGCTGGCCTCGCCACCGCCCGCTACGCACCTGGTGGTCCTCGCTCCCGGTGGCTCCGTCGCGCAAGTCATCGACGGTATGGAGTTCCCGAATGGTTCGGTCATCACCGACGACGGCCGCACGCTAATCGTCGCCGAAACAATGCCCTTCCGTCTCACCGCGTTCGATATCGCCACCGACGGCACGCTGTCGGGCCGACGCGTGTTCGCGCAGCTCGACTTCGTCCCCGCCGACGGCATCTGCTTGGACGCCGACGGACAGGTGTGGGTGGCCAACGCATTGGCACCGGAGTGCATCCGCGTGCGTGAGGGCGGCGAGATCACCGCTCGGGTCACCACCAGCCAAACGTCCTTCGCGTGCATGCTCGGCGGCGAGAATCGTCGCGATCTCTTCGTCATGACGGCGCCGAACTCCAGTCGCTTCGAGATCGCCGACGTGCGACTCGGCAAGATTGAACGGGCCACGGTGTCCGTGCCCGGGGCGGGTCGACCGTAGTGCCCACGATTCCCGACTTCACTTTCGACGACGCGGAACTCGCCGAGATCGCGAAAGAGGCGTACCTCTTCTTCTACCCACTGGTGCTGATGGATCTCACGCGGCGAGCGAGCCTCGTCGGACGCGGGGACGAACAGGTGGCGATGAACTCCTTCCAACACCTGCGGACGTTTCCCTCGGGTGAATTCAAGACCATCGTGCGACCCAACTTCGACACCTTGTACTCCTCGGCCTGGATTGACGTCTCGGCGGGACCGGTCATCGTGAGTCTGCCCACCCTGCCGCCCGACCGTTTCTTCATGCTCCCCTGTTATGACATGTGGACCGAAGTGTTCGCGTCGCCGGGAACCCGAACATCGGGCTTTGCGCCGTACTCGTTCGCCCTGTGTGATCCCACGTGGCGCGGGGAACTGCCCGACGGTGTGGAACGTATCGACGCGCCGACCCCGGTCGTGTGGATGATTGGACGCACCGCCACCTTTGGTGCAGCGGACTACGACTACGTGCGCTCGTTCCAGGACCAACTCACGATCACGACTCTCGCGGAGCTACGCGGCGAGACGGTCACGAGCCCCGAGGAGTCTCCGTCAGACGAACCGCCGCGAAAGGGTCCCCCGATGATCCAAGTGCAGAAGATGCCCGCGGCCGAATTCATGGCACGCGCGGCAGCGCTCGTGGCGACACACCGACCTCACGCGACCGACTGGAACACGGTGGCCCGTCTGCGCCACGTGGGCTTCAACCTCGGCGAACCCTACGATCTCTCGGCTCAGCCCTCCGCCGTGCAAGAAGCTTTTGAATCGGCGGCGCAGAACGCCCGCGACGAGATGTTGCGACGCTTCTCCCAACTCGCTCCTCGCGTGAATGGTTGGTCCACCAACACGCACACCATGGGCGTCTGGGGCAATTTCTATTTGAAGCGTGCGGCGGTCGCCATGGTGGGGCTCGGCGCCAATCCGCCGGAAGAATCCTTGTATCCGAGTTGTGAAGTCGACGCGGACGGCGCGCCCTTGTCGGGCGAGCACTCCTACGTGTTGCACTTCACCGCCGAGGAACTTCCGCCGGTCAAGTCCTTCTGGTCGATAACCGCCTACGACCAGCAGGGCTACACGGTTCCCAATTCGCTCCAGCGCTACGCCCTCGGTTCACTCAGCGACCTCGCGTATAACGACGACGGATCTTTGGACCTGTACTTTGCGCACGAGGCACCGCCGGCTGGTGACGAACGAAATTGGCTGCCCGTTGGTCGCGAACGGTTCCTGCTCACGATGCGCTTGTATCTTCCCGAGACTCCCGTCTTTGACGGACGTTGGCAGCCGCCCGTCGTACGGGCCACCAATTAAGCGTTGCCGCGTAGTTGGATGACGTTGCCCTCGGGGTCGAGGACGTCCTGGTACCGACGACCCTCGTAGGTGAAGCCCCTGCCGACGATCTGACCACCGTGGACCTCGACTCGCGCGATCGTGGCGTCGACGTCATCCACAATGAACACGGGCTTGAGCGGGGTGTCCTCGCGAGCGACGGGCGGACTAGCGATCTCGATGGTGGCGGCGATATTGGCAGGAATATCGTGCACCAACACCTCGTCCCGGTCGGACGTGACGCGGGAACAAGCACCTTCTTCGACCGAGTGACCACCGAGAATGGACTCGTAAAACGCCGCGGTGCGCGGGACGTCCACGGCGAAGAGGACCAACGGACTCACGACAACCTCGTGAGGGCTCGCTTCATCTGACGGATGGCTTGCTGGGTACGAAGTTCGTTTTCGATCAGCGAGAATCGCACGTGACCGTCGCCACCCTCACCGAAGCCCACGCCCGGCGACGTCGCGACGTCCGCCTCGTCGACAAGGAACGTGGAGAATTCGAGTGACGTCATGTCCCGGTACGGCTCGGGGATGGGCGCCCAGACGAACATGGAGCCTCGAGGTGGCTCGACGGGCCACCCGATGCGCGTCAGACCCTCGATCAACGTGTCTCGTCGAGACTGGTAGATCGCGTTCAGCTGGGCCGGGTACTCGGTCGCTTCGTTCATGGCCACGATGGAGGCGATCTGAATTGGTTGGAAGGTGCCGTAGTCGAGGTAGCTCTTGAGTTTCGTGAGCGCGGCGACGATGTCCTTATTGCCGAGCATGAATCCCACGCGCCAACCGGCCATCGAAAACGACTTGGTCAGCGTGTAGAGCTCGACGCAACATTCCTTGGCGCCCTCCACCTGCAGGATCGACGGCGGGGTGTAGCCGTCAAAGGCGAGATCGGCGTAGGCGAAGTCGTGCACCACCACGACGTCGTGTTCGCGGGCGAAGGCGACGAGACGCTCCATGAACGCGAGGTCCACGCACGCGGTCGTGGGATTGTGCGGGAAGGAACAAATGATCACGCGCGGCTTCGGCCAGGCGCGCTGCCAGGCCTCGAGCAGGCCTTCAAAGAAGGCGTCCCCCGGTGTCGCCGACGTGATCGTGGAGGGATCGTGCATGGGCACGGTCACGATCTGACCGCCAGCGAAGAGGGGCGCGTAGATATGAATGGGGTAGCTCGGGCTGGGCACGATGGCGGTGTCGCCACGATCGATCAGCACCCACATCAAGTGGCTCAGTCCCTCTTTGGCGCCGATCGTCGTGACCACTTCGGTCTCTGGATCAATATCCACGTCGAACATGCGCTTGTAGCGGTCAGCAATGGCGAGGCGCAGGTGCGGGATGCCCCGGCTCGCGGAGTACCGGTGGTTCTTCGGATTACGGGCGGCTTCGGCCAATTTCTCAACGGCGATATCGGGACTGGGCAAATCGGGATTCCCGAAACCGAAGTCAACGACGTCACGACCCTCGGCGCGCGCCGCCGACTTGCGCTCGTTGATGGCGGCGAACACGTACGGCGGTAGTCCATTAATTCGGCGAAACTCCATCTCGGCACGCTACTGCGAAGTCACCGAGCCCCGACACCACGCCGCCGCGCGTTCGGTGTCGAGGGTCGGTGCGAAAACCGCCCAGGTCGAGCCGGCGTCTCGAAGTTCATCGAGTTGCGTCTCAAGATCCTCACGCGGGTTGCCCGCCCAATTGACCGGTCCGCGCACGGCTTCGGCGGCGACGACGTCAGCGGGCTTATTCCAGAAATTAAGGGTGGCGCCCGTCTCGCGCGCCACGTCATTCGTCGCGGCCGCGCCGGCGCCCATCCACACGTCCATCTCGCCACTCAACGCACGAGCCACGTCGCGCAGTTGGGCGCGCCGTTCGTCTGGCGAGAGCACCGGGATGCCGTAGGCATGATTTTCCGCCTCGCTCAATTTGTCACCCGTCCCGAGTGGTGCGAGGACGCGACCTTCCGCCACGAGGGCCAGCGACCGAAATTGCTCGACCAGGACGCGCGGCGCGACCAGGCCAATACGGGCGACGAGGGGGCCCACCAGGAGTCGAGGATTCTCCTCGGCCACGCGAGCGAGGACCGGGAACGGAGCGAAGCTGGGACGTTCCGGGCTTCCCATCGGCCACAGGTGGTCGTAGGCGAAGACGCCATCGAGGCCGACATCAGCCGCGCGTCGGGCCGCGTCGAGGGCGTCGCGCGTCGTGTCGCGGAATGTCGGAAGGAGTACGCCGATCTTCACGTGAGACGCTGGGTCGCGAGTGCGGCGGCACCCAGGGCACCGGAGCGCTCCCCAAACTTCGACGGAATAACGAGGAGTGGAGGGCGCGCGCTTCCTCCTTCGACGAGGGATGACAGGTGTCGTTGGGCGGCCGGCAGCAACAGGGCCGACGCCTCACTGAGTCCCCCGCCAATCACGAAAACTCCGCAATCCAAGATCGCCGCGAGGTTCGCAATGCCGAGCGCGAGCCACCAACCAACCTCATCAACGACCGCGAGCGCCTCGGGGAGTCCTTCGGCGGCGGCTCGTGTCACGTCTTCGCCCCGCACGGCGTCGGCGTCGCCGGCGTACTGGCGCACGAGCGTCGGGAGGCGCCCGGCCACGGCGGCTTCTCGAGCCAAGCGGGCAACACCCCCGCCCGACGCGTAGCGCTCCCAGCAACCACGTCCGCCACAGGGACAGCGTGGCCCGTGCGCGTCGACGACCATATGTCCGATTTCACCCGCGAAGCCGCTGCGACCCCGCACGAGTTCGCCGCCCGAAATGATGCCGCCGCCGACGCCCGTGCCCAGGGTGACCATGACGACATCGTCGTGTCCACGGGCTGCGCCCCACCGATGCTCGGCCACCGCCGCACAGTCGGCGTCGTTTTCACACAGCACCCGCATTTCCGGCGACCGCTCGCGCAGCGCCGCGGCGAGGTCGGCGCCAGAGGCCGTCGGGAGATTCGGCGCGAAGACGAGCACGCCCTCTCGCGACATCATCCCGGGCAGACCCACGCCGACCACGACGTCACGCAATGACCAATGGTTCCGTTGAGTGAGCGTGGTGACCACCGACATCACCGCATCAGCGGCGGCGTCTCCGGCGGGTCGTTCGGCCACGTGAGGCGTTTCGACCCGTTCTGAGTCAAAAACGGTGCCGTCCTCACCCACGGCGAGTGCGAGGACTTTGGTACCCCCGACGTCCACGCCGAGAGCGATGCGACTCACGCGAGCCTCTCGGCCCGCGCCTTCAGCTCACGCAGCGCCTGCGTCATGATGCGCGACGCGGCACGAGACTTGACGAAACCGGGGATCGGCACGACCAAGTCGACTTCGAGTTCGTAATGAACGAGGGTGCCCTCGCCCTGGGGTTCAAAACGATAGGTGCCGTCCAGCTTGGCCGTCAGATCACTTTTGATCTGCGTCCAGGCCAACACTGCCGGTGCCTGGCTGTAGTCGTAGCGCAGGGAATACGTCGACGACCGGCCAAAAGCCGCGGCGCGGAACTCGACGTCGAGACCGCGACCTTCGTCGTCGGTGGCGAGCACGGTGACCGTCTTCAGGTCCGCGACCCAGGACGGGTAATTAGGAAAATCGATCGCCACGGCGTAGATGGCCGCCGGGGTGGCCGCCACGGAGATGGATTCGGTCGCGCGCTGGCTCACAGGAACTCCCGGGTCATAGTGAAAACAGAATAGAACGTCCGTCTCACGAAAGGGCCGATCCGTCAAACGGGGCCAATCCACTGCTCAGTCGTTGGGCCAGCACGTCCCAGTCGAAATTTTTCACCGCGTTCTCACGCGCCGCCGCCGCCAGGCGAACACGGTCCTCCGGCGACGACAGCAACGCCGACAATGCCGCCGATAATGCACTAGCGCTTCTCGGTTCGTCGACGACCCGGCCAGTGGTGCCATCCAGAACGGCCTCGTGCGAGCCACCGCTGCGACCCGCAATTTGTGGCACGCCGGCGGCCGCGGCTTCGACGAAGACAATGCCAAAACCTTCTTGTTCGAATCCTGCCCACCGGCTCCGACAGTCCATGACCATGACGTCGCTCGCCCCCAGCCACGGTGAGAGTTCGTTGTCGTCCACGCGACCCAAGAATCGCACGGGAGCGTCCAGTCGTTTCGCCAATCTCTCGAGACGCTCGCGGTCACGCCCCGAACCCCCAATAGTGACAACGAGATTCGGAAAGGCGCGTCGCAACGACGCTGACGCGGTTATCAAGGTGTCCATACCCTTTCGTGGCACGAGTCGCGAATACGAAGCGACGAGCAGCGCGTCCTCGGGTACGCCGAGTCGCGCTCGCGTGGCGCGGCGTTGTTCGGGCGTACTTGGGACAAAGCGAGAGGTATCAACGCCCGGTGGTACCTGCACCACCGGCGGCATGTCCTCCTTGGCGCATCGCCGCGCTTCGGCCTCGGGATACCCGCCCGCGCACACCGCGACCCGTGCGTGCTTCAGTACGTAGCGCAAGGACCGCGACACCAGTGGAAGTCGACCGGGAATCGTGACCTCGGCACCGTGGAGGATGACGCCGTAGGGTCGCGACAGGCGTGGTCCGAGTAGTCCGAGGGGCCACGCCGGGTCCAAAAGAACGAGGTCAGGTTGGTGGCGCTCGATCGCCGCCTCAATCGCTCGTCGATTCTTTCGGGTCGGAAAAAAGAGGGTCTTGGTCGCCACACGTTCGACCACGACGGGCGACGTCGCGTCAAACGCCCCGGCGTCCGCGTGCGACGTCGCGGTCAGCACCACGGCCCGACCGAGCTCTAAACGGCGCCACAGTTCGTGAAGATAGGACTGGATGCCACCCGTCTTCGGGAGATAGTCGTTGGTGATGAGGAGGTGGCGGGCCACGGCGCCACGCTACTTAACCCCGATCGCCGCTTCGACCGCCACGCAGAGTGACGAACTTCAGCGAGGGAACGAGACCCTCGGCGCTGATGAGGTCAGCGAGTCGCGCTGATTCCGCCGTCAGCGTGAGCGAATCGGGCTCTTCGCCGAGCACGTAGCTGACCAGACAGTCCGCGCAGTCCGGCGTTCCCCGACGAACGCAGTCACCGCAACTAATCGATACTTCGATGTCTCGTGCCACCAGCACCTCCTTGTCGTTGCGCAGAGAATGTCAGAGCGCTGTGACACGACGTGAAGATCAGCGAAGTTCGGCGAGCACCTGATCGACGTCGAAGACGAGTCCCTCCCGCTCGACCACCGGAGGCGTCCCATCGATGAGGACGTAAAAGGGCGCCGAGCGGATGTCCAATGCGCTCAGCAGTTCCGGAGCCCGGTAGATCGGGTACGCACTGTTCGAGATGGGAACGTCGTCCGTGTTGATCACGAACACGTCGAAGGATTCAAATCCGGGGTGTCGAGCTGCGTAGAAGTTGGAACACCCCACGCAATTGTCCTTGACCGCAACAATGAGCGTTGGTCCGTGCGGTACGACTCGCGTCGCGGCTCCCGTCTCGTCGACCAACTCGAACGCCGCCGGAGCGGGGCGTCGGCGTGGATCGCCAATGGATCGCAACAAGACGATTAGGCGTCGCCCTCGGTCACAGACTCCACGCTACGTCCGTGTCCGCACCAGCGGCACGTCACGGAGTCGACAGTCTTGCCAATGACTTCAGGCTCCTCGATGGTGAGATCACCGCCGACCGTGTAGTGATGAAACGCACGAACAGTCGTTGTTTCGACGACGTCGAAGCGAGTGATGTTGCCGCACGCGGTGCAACGGTATCGAGTAGCCACCACATCACGGTACCGGTAATGACGCGCCGGGGCGACACATTACCGAGGCCGGTGCGTCCAGCCGAACAAATGACGCCAGCGTTCGTCGTATTCGTCGTCGCTCGCCAGACCAATATCACGAGCCTCGTCAAGTTCGTCCGCGTCGCTCGGCGTGTTGTCATACGCAAGAGGAATCTGCGTTCGCTGGAAATCAATCACGCGCGCGAGCGCGTCCGGACGGCGAACTCGGTCGAGACTAAAGGACTCGTGCGGCGTCTCCAGGACGACGATTCCCCGTCGCGTCACCCGGTCGAACAACGACTGCTCAACGTGCACCGCGAGAATGTCGCGTAGCGGCAGGCTGGCTCGGTGACGACGGGCGACACCGGCACTCGCGATCACGCGTTGCGTGCTCACGACAATTTTGTGGCTACGCCAACGTCCGAGACGACCCATCACAACAACGAATGGCGGCACCAACGCGAGTGAGATCCACAGGGCCGCGTGGCGAACCCCGGTCCAATGATGAGCCGCCAGAGCGAGGGCGATGACGCCGGCGAGACAGATGGCGGTGGGACCCACGAGGCCCTTCGGTCGCGCGGTCACGCGCACCACCACTGACTCGCCGGGTTGCAGGTCGCGCGAGGATGCCACGCACTCAGCCTAAGAGCGTGTGTCCTATTTGGCGAGTGCGTCAGAAGTCACGACCGACACCATCAAGTCGTGGCCTATTTGCGTGACCTGACCGATTCCCAGTGGAGCTGCTCGAACCCATCCTGCTCAAGATGCGGCAGTTCTAAGACCCGAGCTCAGCGATGGGCAGTGACACGAAAACCCTTTTCTGTTGATTATTTGTCTACGATCAATCGATGCGCCGACTATGTGCCGTCGTCATCGCCCTTTCGTCTCTGTTCGCCACTCCCCTATGGGCATCCGCAGCGACGGTGCAACCCAGGGCGGACGGACCAGCACCGTGCACCGCTGGCGGGCCACCGTTTGGGTGGCACGGCATGTGTGCCACCTACAACGGTAACAACACCTACTTCGGTTTGCACGGGCTGGGATTTCCGAGTCCCCTCGGTTGGGGCCTCTGCGCGGTACGCCCCGCACAGGGCGGCGGCTATCCGGCACCGGGCTATCAATACACGCTCGGTAGCGCGCCCGGTGGAGCGAATCTTTCGCGCACGAATGCTCTCGGCTGGGCATTTTCCGACGCCCAGCGCCAGGGCTTATGGACGAAGGGACAGCCCGGTTCGTTCACTGCCGATCAGATCGCCGTCGCGGCGAAGCTCCTCTACGACAACGTGGTCTGGGGTACGCCGCTTCCCACGCTGGACGCCGCCACGCAGCGCGCCCTCACCACATTGCGTGGCCTCATGAACGCGGCGACGGGCATCACGAACCCACCGACCTTGGCGCTCTCCCTGCAGGGTGGCGGCACCACCTTGCAGACGACCGGCACGCTGATCGCGACCGTCACGGCGCCGGGTGTCTCGGGCGGCCTCGCCGGCATCCCGATCACGCTGTCGGCGAGTGGGGCGACCTTTGACCAAAATCATCTCGCCACCATCACTCTCACGACGAACACCAGTGGTCGAGTGTCGGCGGCGTTCACCACGACCTCGAGCACGCCGTCCACCGTTACCGCGACAGCGAACGCCGTATTGGCTCTGCCGGGTCTCTTGTTCTACGGGCCCACCATCATCGTGCCCACCGCCCAAATCATCGCGTCACCCCGAGCCCCGGTGGCTGCCTCCCAACGACTCACGTTGACCGCCAGTGGGGCGCCCACCGGTACCGTCCAGGTCCAAAAGAACGGCGACGACACCGCCTACTTTCCAGTCAGCGACGCCGTCTTCCAGGTGCTCGATAGCTCGAGCGCCGTCGTCGCCACTTTGGTCACCAACGGTCAGGGATTATCGCCGGTCTCGGACCCGTTGCCCGTGGGCACGTACACGCTGCACGAACTAACTCCTCCAGCGGGTTACGACCCCGCCAGCGATCAAACCTTCTCCATTGTCGCCAACACGCTGACGGCGCTCACGGTGACGCCGGCCGACGGTGACGCGATACGCCGGGCGAGTGTCACGATTGAAAAGCTCGACGCCCTGAGTCACACCGTTCTCGCCGGAGCGGTGTACTCCATCACTTTCGACCCGACGAATACGCACCAGGACAATGGCGCGACATTGACGTGCACGACCGACGTCACCGGACGTTGCTCGTGGTCCGACCTCCTGCCGGGGAATTATTTGCTGCGCGAAGTCACGCCACCGCCGAACTATCAACCCAACCATGTCGCGCACTGGATCTATGTCGGCCCCGACGAAGTGCACACGTATAGCTACCTCGATACTCCGCAGTTCGTCACGCTGAGTGCGCGCAAGTTCAACGCCGAGACCGACCAAGTGATTGCGCACGCGACCTACGACCTCTACGTCGAAGACCCCACCCCGCCCGGACCACTACCGACACCTCCTGCGGACAGCGAACACTTCTCGGGCCTCACCTTCATGGAGCGTGGCACCACCGACGAGTCAGGTCACCTCACGTTCACGGTGCGCGCGGGCTACGCGTGGTGCCTGCGTGAAGTCTCGGTACCCGAGCCCTACGTGATCGATCCCGCACTGCACTGCACCGGCGTTCTCAACGCGCAGGTGCGACACGCACCTCTCGCCCTGCCGGAACACCCGAGCCTCGTGCACCTCGACGTGCGGAAGTTCAATGCCACGGACCCGAACCAGGGAGTCCCCGGCGCGTATTACGCGCTGTTCGTGCGCGACCCCTTTCCCTCCGGGTACGAACCCTCGCCCGCACCTTCGAATATCGAAGTTCCGCACGGCACGACGCTGTGGGCCGTCGACGCGACGAATGCAAAGGGGCTCCTGAGATTCTCCGTGCCGAGTGGATCATCGTGGTGCGTTCGTGAACTCACCGCACCGCCGGGCTATCACCTGGACCTCGCCCTGCACTGCACCGGTGTGCTGACGTCGTCCACTCCCGCGGCGCAACTCAGTGTGGCGGTCCCCGAACTCGCATTCACGGGACTACCGCTCACGCCCATCGTCCTCGCCGTCGTCTTCCTCGCGGCCGGTGCGATCTGCGTGGTCGTTGCCGGACGCTCGCGGCGAGGCGTCCGTCGCTGATTACGCTGGGGGCGTGACGCCTCGCAACCCTTTCGAACGACTGCCTCAAGCGGTCGCCGAAGCAGTCGTGGCCAAAATCGTCGAAGCCATTGACGTCGACGCCATTGTCAAGCGGGTGGACGTCAACGACATCATTGAACGTGTCGACGTCAATCGTGTCATGGAACGCGTCGATGTCGATCAGGTGGTCGCTCGCGTGAACGTCGACGACATCGTGGCGCGGGTCAACGTGGATGACATCGTGGCTCGAGTTGACCTCGACGAACTCGTCGCTCGACTGGACGTGAATGCGATCGCCGATCGACTCGACGTCAACGCCATTGCCGATCGATTGGACATCGACCAGCTTCTCGAGCGCACCGAAATTTCGTCCATCATTGCGCGGTCCACGTCGGGTGTCCTAACGGAATTTCTGGATCTCCTCCGCCGTCAAGCAGTATCACTAGACGACATCTTCGACCGACTCACGCGGCGGCGCCAACGATTCCCGAACGCCCCCAAAGGTCCCGTTCCCACCGCGGACGATCAGGCGGGCAAGACGGGGCCCGACAACCGTCAGGGACATTACGCCGGCGCCATTTCGCGTTTGTTCGCCATGGTCATCGACGGCTTCGCGGCGTGGGCCTTATTCCTTCTCGGTGTGGGAGCAACCCAGGCGACGATTTCCCTCTTCCTCTCACGACCGCCCGACCTGTTTCACCACCACTGGCTCACGGCCCTCTTCGCGATTCCCTTTTTCTTCTTCTACTTTCAGTTTCAGTGGTCCCTCGGAGGACGCACCATCGGCATGGCTTTTGTCGGTATCCGCGTCGTGCGCACCAACGCCGAGCGCGTCACGCAACGACACGCCGCGCGTCGCACCATCGTGCTGCCGTTTTCCATTGGGTTGCTGGGGCTGGGTCTCCTCGGCCTGGTGCTGCGCCCCGATCGACGCACCTGGCACGACCACGCCGCTGACACCTGTGTCCTCTACGACTGGGACGCGCAGGCCGCGCGCCTGCGCTGGCTCGAACCGCGTCACTAGACGTTGCGGAGAGACTTCGCCGCCATCTCGAGGTACGCGTCGAATTCGAACCTGTCCTCGTCGCTGAGACGCTCGCCCATGCTCGCCAGAGCGGCGCGCATGTGCACCAACCACGCGTCGCGAGCACGTTTCGTGATCCGGAACGGCGCGTGTCGCATGCGCAGTCGAGGATGTCCGCGTTCGTCCATGTAGGTGGGCGGTCCGCCCCAATACTGCGCGAGGAAGAGGGCGAGGTGTCGCTGTGCGGCGTCGAGATCTTCCTGGTACATCGGGGCCAAGAGTTCGTCGGTCATCACGCCGGCATAAAACGCCGCGACGAGCTCGTCAAAAAAAGGTTGTCCTCCGACCCGTTCGTACAAGGTCGTTTCGTCCATACCCCCACGCTATTGCGCCGCGGCGGCGATATCGTCACGACGCGGACGATAACCAGGGTCGTCGCGGACAGTAATGTAGGTGCTTCGCGGGTGTAGCTCAATGGTAGAGCTCCAGCCTTCCAAGCTGGCCATGCGGGTTCGATTCCCGTCACCCGCTCTCTGCGAGGTTCGTCATCGACGACACCCGAATGTACCGGCCACGTCGCACGCGGGGCGGACCTTTAATCGTCGCCGCGGCCGCCGTGATTGCCACCTTCATCTCCACCCGGAGGCAAGGGAATCGTGATGGGTGGAACCGTCGTCGTCGTGACGGGCGTCGTCGTGGTGGTCGTCGTGGTGGCAGTCGTCGTGGGCGTCACCGGCTCGGTGGTCAAGGTCGGTGAACCGACATCCTCTCGTGGCGACTCCGAAGGTGGCGTCGTCGTGAATGTGCCCGCCGCCTGCGAGCGAACGGTGAATGTGCCCGCCGCCTGCGAGCGAACGTGGTGGTCCGCGCCGGGTGCGTGGGCGTGAGATACCGGAGTCGTGGAGTGGGTCGACGCGACGAAGGAGCCACTCGCCGCCGTGGATGACGTATGCGCACCGACGACGTGCACCACGCAGACCGTGACGAATAGCGCACTCGCGGCCGTCAGGCACCACGAGAGAATGCCATTGCTACTTCCTCGCGCCATGCCTGTCTCCTTCCCGTGACCGTACGAGAAACTGTACCAAGCAGCGAACGCCACGAAGTAGTCACCCTGGCGATCTGTTGGGTCAACGCGCCACGCACGTTCAGTTGTTTTTCAGGAACGACACCACATCGCGCAATGCGGCCGGATCCTGAGCGACGAACAAGTGACCACCGTCGTAGAACCGCAGGGAACTTCCAGGAATCCTCTGGTGGATCGCCTCGCTGTTCGCAACCGGCGCGAGTCCGTCGAATCGTCCGGCGGCAATCAGAGTTGGTGCCGTCACGTTCACCAAGCGATCCCACACGTCGTGGGTGGCGCGCGCCGCGAGCTGGTAACGCTCCCCTTCGCGCACGACATCGCTCGGTGGTGAGGAAGCGCGACTCATCGTGAAGTCTACGAGCATGCGGTCCGACGGGTGCTCGGCGAGCCACGTGTCGTCGAAGCGCGTATCGAGGTTGTGCAGGGAAATGCGAGCACGTTCCGTCGGTTCAATATCCTCCAACGTGTGGAGCGGATAGGACGAACCCCCCGCACCGCCGGCCGACGTGCACAGCAGGGCCAACCTGCGCACTCGGTCGGGATACGTGACCGCGAATTCCTGAGCCACCATGCCGCCAAAGCTGATGCCGCACACCAGAGCGTCGGTCCAGCCCACGGCGTCGAGGAGAGCCGCGGCGTCCGTCGCGTACGGTGCCAAGTTGCTCGGGGGTGTTGACGGCAGTCCCGTGCGACCGAGTCCGCGTTGGTCGTGAACGAGAACCTCGAAATCTTTCGCCAGGATGTCCAGCAGAAGACTGCTGCCCTCGATCGTGGCGCCGCTGCCGTTGAAGAACAACAGGCGTGGCCCGGTACCGCGCAGCTCGTAGTAGAGCTCTACGTCACCACGATCGAGAAGCGGCACTCCTACAGAGATGACGTGGTGTCGAGATTTACTTCCGACTTGTGCGCCGTTTGCAGATTGTCGAGACCCGCCGTCGACGTGTCAAAGCCCAGGTCCGCACGAGCGGCGGCCGTGACGATCTGGTTCACGATCGGCCAATCGGTCGCGACGTTGTAGACCTTGCCCGACTTGGTGAAGCACCCGTCAGTCGCCAGAGTCTTGAGCGTGGCGTTCAACGTGACGCCGAGCGCGTCGGCGATCGTCACGAGGCCACCGTGGCCCTGGTTAATGGCGCACAGGTCGCTGAACTCCTGGTGTCCGACGTTGGTGAGTTCGATGATCCGACGAGACGCCGTGAGCTGTCCGTATGCCGTCTTGAGTCCCGTCATCGGGACCACGTGATCCTGTCCGCCACCCACGATCACTCCGGGAATGGTGGGCACCACGTTGTAAGGCGCCACGAGTGATCCGCCGATGCCGCTGATCGACGCGCCGGCGAGTCCGATCCAGCCCTTGAGGTACGGGGTCGCACCACCATTGACCGTTTCGTAACTCGCGAGCTTCTCCACGGCGCTGCCGCCGGCCGAGTGGCCGAAGGCGATCACGTTGTTGGCGTCCACGTGACCTTGAACGAGACCGATGCCGGTCGAGCCCATTGCCGCGACTTCCGCCCTCATGTCGGCCACATCGGCGTTGGGATCACTGGAGACGGGCTTCAGTGAGAGAAAACTTTGATTGATGACGGACGTGAGGTCATACTGCACGCCGTCGGTGGCGACCACCACGAAACCCCAACTCGCCAGGTGTGTCGTCAGGTACGTCGACTGATCACGGAAGCCTGCGTAACCATGCGCGAAGACCGCGAGGGGGAAAGTGCCGGACGCGACCTTTAATCCACTCTGTGCGGCTTCGACGTAGGTCGCCTTGGCGGCCTCGGCTTTGGTCGTCTTGTTCTTGTTGAGCAATGGTTGCAACGCCGCGGGCAGCCATTGACCCACGTTGTACTTGACCGCCGCGCCCGCACCCTTGACGGCGGGGTACCACACGTCCATGGTCGTCGCGTAGGTCGTACCGTTGGCGTCGGTCACACTCAGAGGCAGGGAATACTCACCCACCCCGTATGGTCCCGACTTTTCAAAACTCGCGTTGGTCACCTTGGCGACCTTGACGTAGGTGTCGCCGTGGAGCACCCCCGTGTTCGACGTCGACGCTCCCGCTCCCGCTCCCGCGGCGAGCGCACCCGTCATCATGGACGCCCCCGCTACTGCTGCTACCCATCGATACGCACGCATGACCCCTCCTGTCATCGGACTAGTGCGGACATTAGCGGGTCCTCTCAACCGCGCGTCACCGCAGGGGCAGCTGTGGAGCTTCTGCGAATGAAGGACCCACGATCTTTGAGCCACGGCGGGCGGTCGCTGGGAAAATCACGTCCGGGCGAAACGAGCGGTCCTTCTGTTCGCCCTTGCGACCACCGCGAACCTCGACCCAGGTTTCGCCGGTGGCCATGTTCTCTACGTGGGCGACAAAGACGTACGTGGCGCGACGCTCTTTTTCGAGATTGATGATCACCGGATCGCCGGCGGAGAGACCCGCCCAACGCGCTTGACGCAACAGGTTGCCGCGGCGCTCAATTTCTTTTCCTCGCGACTTCGCCACGGCACTTGTTTAGTCGTTTCCCTGCCCCGGGCGCGCGCGTCACAGAGTCGACCTAGGTTGATCGCGTGCCGTTCGAACAACCTCTCCCCCAGGCTCTCTCCCCGTCGCGTCTCCAAGACTTTCAAAGTTGTCCGCGACGCTTTCAACACGCGTCCATCGAGCGGCGACGTCAACCGGCGACCTACGCGACGGCCAAGGGTACGTTCGTCCACTACGTATTCGAACGACTTTTTGCGTTGCCGCCGGCTGAGCGCACGGACACGGCCGCGCGCGAATTTGTTCCCGCCGCCGAGACCGAGGTTCTCGTTGAGCCACTCGTGAGTGAAATTGGCCTGACTACTGAAGTGCGGTCACGTCTCCTCGCCGAAACCGACCGCATCATCACTCGTTACTTCGCCATGGAGGATCCCCGCACCGTGACCAGCGAGGGCGTCGAGATGCGGCTCACCGCGACGGTGGATGGCGTGCCCATTCTCGGAATCCTCGACCGACTGGACCGCGACGACGACGGATCCCTGGTCATCGTCGACTACAAGACCGGCGCGTTGCCGAATCGCCAGTACGACTCTAAGACTTTCGCCAATGCGGAGCTCTACGCCGCGTTATGCGAGGAACACTTCGGCGAACGACCACGGCGTATTCGACTGCTCTACGTCACGCACGGTGAGTCGGTCGAGCGCGAGGTCACCGGTCCGGTTCTGCGGGCCCGACGAAAGTCCGCGGTCGACGCCTGGGGGAAGATCAAGCGCTTTTACGACGACGGCCATTTTCCCGCCACGCCGAGCACCAACGCGTGTCGCTTTTGTGCGTACACGGAACTGTGTCGTGCCGATGGTGTGCCGGTGCCGAGCAATCCTCGCCGCCCGTAGGCTTTTGGTGTGACCACCACCTTCTCCCTCAGCTTCGATTACCGGTGCCCCTTTGCCAACATCATTCATCAACACGTCGTCCTCGCCCTGCAGGCGGGCGCACCATTTGACGTCACCTTCGTGCCGTGGACGTTGAGTCAGGGCTACAAGGACGACGCCGATCCCGACGTGTGGGATGACGAGCGCAAGGACGCCGAGCTGCTCTCGTTGGCCGTGGGTGTCTCGGTGCGCGATCAACAGCCTGAGCATTTCCTCGCGGCGCACGACGCCCTCTTTCGAGCGCGTCACGTTGACGGCGTGCGACTCGTCACGAATGATGAGATTGCGAGTGTTCTCGCCCCGTTCGGCGTCGATCTCGACGCCGTATTCGCCGACGTCGCCTCGCGCCGACCCCACGCGGTCATTGGAGATAGCTACCGGGCCATGAGTGTGTACGACGCCTTCGGGGTTCCGACCTTCGTCGTCAACAACGACGCGACTTTCGTTCGCTACATGACCCCGCCCACCGGAGACGCGTCGGCGTCGACGACGTTGATCACGTCACTGGTGACGATGATGGCCGAGCAACCCGCCCTCAACGAGTTCAAACACACTCGCCTGCCCGCCTAGGTCAGACCGAGTCGCACCAACTGTTCGGTCGGTGCTTCCATCGCCACGAGGGCTTCGCGCAATGCCTCGTCCGCGCCGTCGGCGCGGACGAGATCGAGTCGATTGACCTCTTCATTCGGATCGTCGTCGCGACGGAAGTAGACGTCGCCCGTGAAACTCCCCATCCGCGCCCAAAACGGCACCGGATCATTGTCGTCGAAGGGTTGGCGAATCACTGGCACCGACGATCCGGGCATGTGGTCGAGGTAGGCCCGATCGTCGGGACGAGGCAGTCGAATCTGCGGGTACGCGTGGATGGGCATCGTCGACCACCGATTCGAGAACATCGACAAGGGTCGGTTCGACGTCACGGGAGTACGGGCGTAGCGCCGCTCGCGATCGACGTAGACGACCTCGCGTCCCCAGATTCCTGTCAGGAGGTGATCCCGCGAACTCGGAGCACCGCCCGTGATCTCACCGACGAGCGAATGGCCGTGCGTGCGGTGCTCAGCGGTGACGTCAAAAATCTCTCGCAGGGTCGCGTGCACGTCAACGGACGTGGAGAGCACGTCGTTGAGACCCGGCGTCACGCCCGGCCACGCGACCACCAAGGGAATCTGTCCCATCTCTCGGTAGATGGGCACACCGGGTTTGCCCCAGATACCCCCGCGATCACCCAGGTAGTGACCGTGATCGGTCAGCACGAAGACCGCGGTGTCCTCCCAGAGCTTCTTGTCGTCGAGCACGTCGAGTACTCGCCCAAACCAGTGGTCGATCATCGACACTTTCGCGCCGTAGTTCGCCCGAATGTGTCGACCCGTGCGTTCATCGGGAACATTCGGTCCGTCCGCCGCGGTGTACGGGGGCCAAATGACTCGCGGCCCCGACCAGTCGTCGTCGTACATCGACGCCCACGGTTCGGGGGTGTCGAAGGGTTCGTGGGGATCGAATTCGTCGACGAACAAGAAGAAGCGGTCGTGATGCCCCGCGTTGTCACGCAGCCAGCGGGCCGCTTCGACCATCGTTCGAGGACCGGGAAAATCCCCCTCCTCTTTGAAGTAGGTGCGCGACGTGTCGTAACCACGGTGAATCGGTGCCGACGCGGCGGGGAGGGCCGGGGACCCGAACCACGACGGATCAAGACGCGTCTTCCAAGGATCGTCCTCGTGCCCGCGCACGTACTCCCACGCGGAGAAATCAGTGTGGTAGTTCTCCCCGCCGGCCTCAAAGAGGTGAGGATGATCGGTGACCAATTGGGTGACCACGCCCGCGCCACGGAGCGCGTACGTGATCGCGTCCTCCCACACTTCAATCGAACCCCACGGACGCCACAGGAAATCAATGGCTCCACAGAGAATGTCGTGGCGCGCGGGCATACACGGCAGCGAGCCGGTGTGGTGGTTCGTAAAGACGGTCGAGCGTGCCGCGAAGCGGTCGAGGTTCGGCGTCGCGAATTCCTCGCCGCCGTAGGGACCAATGAGGTGTCGATTCAATGAATCGAGCAGCACCACCACGACGTTGCGTGGCATGACGGGCACCGTCGAGTCACTCATCAGGCCGAGGCGAGCTCCGCCAAGAGATCGAGGGTGTCGCTGCGTTCCTGAGAGGTTCCGGTGGCGCTGGCCGAGAATTCGGTGACGCCCGCCTGCGCCAGTTGACCTACGAGATCGATGACCTGTTCGCGTGAGCCAATCAGACCAACGTCGGCCGGTTCCGTGGCTCCCTCGCGAGCCATCATCGCCGCGTAGCTCGGCAACGTGGGGTACACCGCGTACGCCGCGTTCGTTCTCTCTCGAGCGCCGGAAATATCGCTCGTCACCGTGACGGGCAAGGACGCCACGATCCGCGGAGCGGGTCGACCGGCGGCAGCCGCCGCCTCGTTGAGGACGGGCGCGATGTGACTCGCGATGGTCTGGCGACCCGTCATCCAGAGCACCGTGCCGTCAGTGAGCTGGCCGGCGATCTGCAACATGACCGGTCCGAGCGCGGCCACTAACAAACTCGGTGGCGCCACGTCCTTCGGCCCCAAGGGGCTCAGCGCCACCGCCGTGAGACGTTCACCGTGAAAGTCCAGATTCTCTCCACGCAACAGGGGCCCCAGAGCACTCAGGTACTCACGCATGTACTGGGCGGGCTTCTCGAACGAGAGGCCCCACAGACCCTCGACGATCACCTGGTGACTCAATCCCACGCCCAAGGACAGATGCCCGCCGATGGCGTCCTGCACCGTACGCGCCTGGGCGGCGAGCATGGCGGGGTGACGAGGTTGCACGGGAATGACCCCGGTGCCGAGATCCAGTTCGGGGAGTTCTCGCCCGACGATGGCGAGCGACGTCAACGTATCGGGGCCGAAAATCTGGGCCGACCATAAGGACCGAAATCCCCGGTCCCGTAACGCGGTGGCGCGTTCAATGGTGGTGTCGATGGAACCGTCGATGTCCAACGCTGCGGCAATGCGCATGATGAAGCCCCCTTCACGGACCGGTAGCGTCTCGGTCGTGCCGAAGGTTACCGAAGAGTCGCCGCCGCCGCGGGTGGGCATCGTCGGCGGGGGTCAATTGGCGCGGATGATGGCCGAATCAGCGAGCCAGTGGGGACTTGCGCTCAGCGTGCTGGCGTCGCGCACTGACGACAGCGCGGTGGCCACCGTTCCCCACTTCGAACTCGGAGACCCCAACGACCCCGCCATCGTGACGCCGTGGGCGGAACAATGCGACGTCGTCACCTTCGACCACGAACTGGTGGACCTCGATCTCTACGCAACGTTGGAAGCCGCCGGCGTCCTCGTCGCGCCGTCGACGGCCGCGCTGCGCTTCGCGAGCTCGAAGGTGTACCAACGAGAAACGCTCGGCGCCGCCGGCGTGCGCGTTCCGCGCTACGTCGTGCTGCGCGACTACAACGCTGAGTCCATTGACGCATTCTGGAATGCCGTCGGGCCCGAACTCGTCCTCAAATCCGACCGGGGTGGCTACGACGGCCGCGGTGTCGTGATGACGTCCACTCGCGACGACGCCCACGACGCCGCTCGGGAACTTCTCGAGCACGGCGCGATCGTGTTGGAGGAAAAGCTTCTGTTGCTCGCCGAGATCGCCGGCGTCGTGGTGACCGGGCATTCGGGCGAGCGACGTTCCTACCCCCTCGTCCACACCGTGCAGTCAGCGGGCATGTGCGTCGAAGTCCGCTATCCGCTCACCCTGGATGCCGCGACCCACGCCGAAGCTGCAGATCTAGTCGAAAAAGTGGCCTCGATCGTCAACGCCGTCGGCGTTATGGCCGTCGAACTTTTTGTGACCGAACGGGGCGTGATTCTCAATGAAGTAGCCACTCGTCCGCACAACTCGGGTCATTGGACCATCGAGGGTTGCGTGACGAGCCAGTTCGAAAATCACCTACGCGCCGTGGCGGGTCTCCCGCTCGGAGATGTCAGTGCGCTGCACGATCACGTGGTCATGGTGAATGTGGTCGGGAGTACCGAACCGGGATCGCTGCGGGCAGCATTGGCCCTCCCGGGTGTGCACGTGCACGACTACGGCAAGTCCTGGCGAACCGGTCGCAAACTGGGACACGTGACCGTGGTGGGTACGGACTCCTCGGTGCGCGTGAGAGCATGGGAGGGTGCCGAGGCTCTCGGCACGTCGACGACGAGGGAGACAACGTGAGCGACGTGCGTGTGGGTGTCGTGATGGGGAGTTCGTCCGACCACCCGATTATGGCCGAGGCCGGCGACATTCTGGGACGCTTCGGCATCGCCTACGAAATGCACGTCGTGTCCGCACATCGCACGCCAGAGAAAATGATCGATTACGGCCGAACCGCCCGCGAGCGTGGACTGCGCGTCTTGATCGCCGGTGCCGGAGGCGCGGCCCACCTACCGGGGATGTTGGCCGCCGTCACCACGTTGCCGGTCATTGGCGTACCCGTGCAGTTGAGCCGACTCGACGGCCTGGACTCGTTGCTCTCGATCGTGCAGATGCCGCGTGGGGTCCCGGTCGCCACCGTCGCCATCAACGGCGCGACGAATGCCGGACTCTTGGCTGCGCGCATCCTGGCGGTGGGCGACGACGACGTGGCCGCCGCGCTCGAGGACTACCGAACGGAGTTGATCGCGCAAGCGACGACTCAAGATCAGGAACTCCCTCGTCCATGAGTGACGAAACGACGCTCCTGGCGGGCAAATCTCGAGGTGTCATCGTCACCGCCTCGGACGCGGGACTCTGCGTGGGCGTCAACGAAGGTATTCGCCAGGCACTCGTGGCGAACGACGTCAGTGGCGCGAGTCTCTTGGTGGTCGCACCCTTCGCGCGCGAGGCCGTCCACCGTCTCGGTGGAACGCTCGGCGTGCAACTCGCCCTGAACTCCGAACACGACCTCTTGGATCTACGACCCGTGACCTACGCACCGTCACTGCTCGGTGGAAGAGGCGGATTCCCGGTCACGGCCGACGACGCCGCCGAGCACGCCGATCCCGAGGAGGTCTACCGCGAGTTTCGAGCGCAGATTGAACGGGCGATCATTTGGGGCGTCGAGCCCCAATTCCTCGCGTCGCACGACGATGTCGTCGCTCGTCAACTGTCTCTCTTCGACGTGTTCTTGGATCTCGCCGAGGAATACCGACTCCCGATTCGTCACGGTTACGACTTCGGCTCCACGGCGCTCGACGCCGCAAAGTTGGCGCGCGAACGAGGACATTTCGTCGCCGCGTCGACCGTGAATTGGTCGAGCGACGACCCCCGGTCACTTCGTGATGTCCTCGACGGACTCCCGAACGGCATTAGCGAGATCATCGTGTCCCCCGCCGTCGCCGGCATGGAACTCGACGCCGTCATCGGCGACGCGGCCCGTCGCGTCACCACGTTTCACGCTCTCAGCACCACACGAATGCGCGAGGCCGCACACGAGGCCGACGTGGCGTGGATCTGCTGGGACGACCTAAGACCTGCCTAAATCCGCCACGTGCGGCGCGACGGTGCCCCTAGGCTGGGCGCAAGTTCAGCAGGAGGATATCCATGGGTGTGTGGCAACGTTTTACGACCATTGTGAAGGCCAAGTCCAACAGTGCCCTCGACAAGGTGGAAGACCCGCGTCAAACTCTCGACCTCTCCTACGAGCAGCAGCTCGAGAATCTCACCAAGGTTCGTCGCGCCGTGGCCGACGTCGCCACCGCGCGCAAGCGCATTGAACTGCAGGCCGATCAGCTCAAGGCGCAGGCGGACAAGTTGTCCGATCAAGCCAAGGCCGCCCTCCAGCAGGGCAACGAACCGTTGGCGCGCGAGGCACTGGCCCGACGCGAGAACATCGCTTCTCAGCTGAAAGACCTCGAGACGCAACACCAGGGCATCGCCGAGCAGGAAGAAAAGCTCACCGCCACCGCCCAGAGCCTGCAGTCCCAAGTCGAAGCCTTCCGCACCAAGAAGGAGTCCATGAAGGCCTCCTATACGGCCGCCCAGGCGCAGGCCAATATCTCCGAAGCCGTCACCGGCATCTCGGGCTCCATGAGCGACGCCGGGGCGGCTCTGCAGCGCGCCCAGGACAAGGTCGCCGAGATGCAGGCCCGCAGTGGTGCGCTCGATGAACTCATCAGCTCGGGCGCCCTGACGGATCTCACGGGTTCGACCGACGACATCCAAGCCCAACTCAACAAGGTGGGGGCACAGTCCGCCATCGACGCGCAAATCGCCGCTATGAAGAACGAACTCGGTAGCGAGGCGACCGCGGAAATTCCGGAGAAGAGCGGCGAGGAGTCGCAGTAGCACCATGAGCGCCAAGCACATTGAGACCGATCGTGGCCTGACCTCTCGGATGTTCGTGACGGGCCTCCTGCTCGTCACTTTGTGGGTGGCCGTCAGTTTCATCCTCTTCGCCGTGGGCCTGAAGACGATCTACATCGTTCTCATCATGGTGGCGGCCATCGTGGGCCAGTATTGGTTCTCCGACAAGGTCGCCTTGTTCTCGATGAATGCCGAGATCGTCACGCCGGAACAGGAGCCTCAACTACACGCGATGGTGGACCGCCTGTGTGCGTTGGCGGGTATGCCCAAGCCCCAAGTGGGAATCGCGGAAACCGACGTGCCGAACGCGTTCGCCACCGGACGCAGCCCGAAGGCGGCCGTGGTCGTGGTCACGCGAGGTATTCAGCGTCGCCTGCCCGACGAAGAACTCGAAGCCGTGCTCGCGCACGAACTCAGCCACGTGGCACACCGCGACGTGGCCGTCATGACGATTGCGTCGTCCATTGGTATGGTCGCCGGACTCGTCGGCCGCATGGCGCTGTGGGGAGCCATGTTCAGCGGCGGAGGGCGCAATAACGACGAGGAGAACTTCTTCCTGGTGGAAATCGCCACGTGGCTCGTCTCCATCGCGATCTACTTCGTGTCGTATCTCCTGACCCTGTCGCTGTCGCGCTACCGAGAACTCTCCGCGGACCGGTCCGGCGCGATACTGATCGGCAAGCCGAGCGTTCTCGCGAGCGCGTTGGTCCGCATTACCGGGGACATGAGTCGCATTCCAACCCAGGACCTGCGCAAGAGTGAAGGCATGAACGCCTTCTTCTTCGCTCCCGCGTTCACCAAGGGCTCCGCGGCAGCGCTGTTGTCAACACACCCCACCCTGCAACGCCGTCTTGACCAACTCGCGCAGCTCGAGCGCGACCTCAACGGCTAGATGGGCTTCTTTGACGCCGTCCTCGGGCGCACGAAACAAGTACCACCGAAGCTCGATGCTCTTTTCGCGCTCCCCACGGCCGCGTTGACCCTGCAAACCCAACTCGACCTCATACCGTCGGGCCACGCGGGCTTGTGCTTCAAGGCTGGCAGTGGTGAGAGCACGTTGACCGGTGATCAGGACGTACGCGAACTGCTCACCCTCGACGAAGCTGACGGCGAAGTCTCGTTCACGACCGACGATCTCGGCTTCACCTGGTTCGTCATCAACGATGACGACATCGGCACGTTGGTGACGCGCATCCACGGAGCGCACACCACATTGATCGAACACGGGCTCGGTCCTCGACTCTTGTGCGCCGTCTTTGGCTTCACGCCGGCCACCAAGCCCGGCTGCGGAGACGTGCGGTTGGTGTATCTCACCAAACAGGGAACCTTCTACCCCTTTGCTCCACGCGACGGACAAAAGCGCGACAACGAGTTGGAGTTGCGTCTGCGGTCCTTCGTCGGCGACGACCTACCCATGGAACCCGACTTATCACGGTGGATGGCGCTGTGGGGGCTACCCGTACAGTGAGGTTCCGCTCGGGTGGTCGATCGGACACCAACTGGGGTTCGGAGCGAACGCTGGCAGCGTGACGTAGGGCCACTTCCCGAGCCACCACGCACCTTGTGGTCCTCGGACGTGGAAGATAGTGGCGATGTCCGCCCCGAGTGCGGCGCCATAGGTCTCAGTACCGAGCGAGCACAGGTGCGTGCCGTCATTCATCCGCAACCGGTCCCACGTGGGGCGAGCAGCCGCGAGGTCGCGCGGTGGCGGTAACCACGAGGCGTACTGACCGTGATACTCGACACTCTCACCGAGCGGGGCGTACAACACGTGATCCGGGTTGGCAGACTGGACCGCTTGAGCGGCCGTGTTCCAGGCGTCGGTAATTTTCTTGCCCCACGCCGCGTACGCGCGCTGGCCAGCGGGCGACAACAAGCGGGCTACCGGAGGTCCGATGTTGGGAGTGGAGGCGAGAATGAGGTAGTCGACGTTCCGAGCACGCAATGCGTGAAGAAATCCCGTGAACTCCCGTTCGTATTCCGCGACGTTCGTTTGCACAACCGTCTTGTCGTATTGGGCCATGAAAATGGCCGCCTGAGGATGAAACGCGGAGACCGCGTCGAGATAAAACGACCACTTGGACCGATCTCGCAATCCGAGACCCACGCCAGCCTGCACGTGACCGACCACCTCCGGCATGGCCTTCAACATCGCGTTCAGTCCCGGGCTTGAGTAATACGCCAAGGAATCGCCGAGTACCAAGACGCGCAGTCGATGTTGCGCCGAGAAGTGGTGGACATCCAGGTACGTCGTTGGCACCGTTCCGACCACCCCACCGCTGCCCTGAGGTGGCGACGATGGTGCGTACCGCTCGAGGGCTTGGGTGATCACCGGAAGAGGAAACAGGGACGATGACGTCATGACGAAGGCGAGCGACAGAGTGGCGACGCCAGCGGCCGGGAAGACGATGCGACGCACGCGCAACGGCCAACGACGAAGGCGAATTGGCTGTTCGATGAGGAAGTAGCTCGCCACGGTGAGTCCCGCAATCGCCGACAACCGAATCACTAAGAGCCCGGCACCGCTGACGTGCACGAGTCGGGGTGTCACGTAGACAATCACCGGGTAGTGCCAAAGATAAATGCCGTAGCTCACCTGACCAATCGCGCGCAGTGGTCGCCACGAGAAGGCCTTGGCGAACAACGAACCCTCGACGCGCACCGCCGCGATAACGACGGCTCCCAAGGTCGCGCACACGAGAAAGCCCCCGTAGTACATCGAACGTCGGGGCAGTCCACCGGACTCGCCCGCGAGCGACATCGCGGCCAGTAGCGCGACGAGAGCGGCGGCACCCACCAGTGTCGACCACTTGGACCACAGAGCGCTCACGTCGCGCCGTACGACGAGAAAAGCGAGAGCGGCCCCGACAGCAAGATCGAAGAGTCGGGTGAAAGTGGCGTTGTAGACGTAATTGGTGATGTCGGGTGCGTTCCCGTGGTACAGCACGGCCATCGTGCCCGACGAGAGCACCGCGAGGGCCACGCAGACCGCCACACCGCGACGTCGCAGGGATCCCTTCGCGAACGAGGTGATCGCGACAATGACGAGGGGCCAGACGAGATAGAACTGCTCCTCGATCGCGAGCGACCACGTGTGCGCCAGCGGCGAGGGTGCCGCGAACTGGGCGAAGTACGAATGCGACGAGATGATCGCGTACCAGTTCGCGACGTAGAAGAAGCTCGAAACCGCGAAGCCGCGAAGTTCCGTGAGATCGATACCGGCGATGGCTCCGGGGTGTCCGAGATGCGTGATGATCGCCGGAAAACTGACGACGGCGGCAATCATGACGAAGAGCGCCGGCAGCAGCCGTCGGGCACGACGACCCCAGAAGGCGGTCAACGAGACGCGTCCGTCCTCAATCTTTTCTTCGAGTAACAACGTGGTGATGAGAAAGCCGGACAGGACGAAGAACAAGTCCACGCCCAAAAAGCCACCCTGCGCCCAGCCGTAGCCGAGGTGGTACACAAGGACCGACAGAACCGCGAGCGCACGTACGCCGTCTAGCCCCGGCAGGTGCTGACGCCGTAATGACACGCCCCTCACGCTACCAATCAGCCACGGCGGAGTTCAGATCACGGCGTCCACACAACCTGGCGGATTCCACAGATCAACGCCACGCCTGCGCCCATATGTCAGGTCACGCCGAGATGGACAGCAGCGTCTTCACGTTCAATTGAACGGAGATCACTACGGCGTGAGATACCCGCAACGTGGACCGGGACAGTACTCCCCGTCAGCCTGAAAATGGCGATTGAACGGGATGATCCAGGTAATTGCATGCGGGTACAGCCCACGATAGATATGACCACGCAGTTTGTAGGTGACCGCCAACTTGAATCGGTAGGTGCCGTTGGTATAGGACGTGACCCGCGCAATCCAGCCGAAAGGAACGGAATATTGACACTTTTTGGGATTCCAACTGTGGTCGATTTGCGAACTTGTCGCAACCAGCAATGGCTTGGTCACCAACGTCGCATTGAAAAAAACGTGTGCACACCCAGCCGAGGGTTCTCGGAGCCGCCGAGTGAATTGACCCATCCGGTGCCGTTTTCGCACAAGTGCGCGATGGCCGGAGTGAGACTCACAAGACCCTTCTGCGATGGGTACGGAGTAATGGCGAGGATGTCGGCTGGTGACCGGTCAAACACGATTGGCTGACCCATGTACATATCGATGACCGTGCCGAACTTGAAAGTCTTGAGTTCAATCGTGGATCCTTGATAGTTCTCAAGGGGATCCGAGAACACTGTCCTATTAACCCACTGTGGTGTCGAACCCGAGGGTCGGTTTGAGGCTGCCCAGAAATAGTGGACACGGTTTATGCGGCCAAAGCGATTTGAGACATTGATAATTCGTAAGCGACGGGACTGACGTTGCCGATCGTTGAGTAGCGACGATCGTGGTTGTAGAAGTGAATGTAGCCCTC
>CAIQGE010000007.1 GCA_903871335.1 uncultured Actinomycetes bacterium | reverse complement strand
GTCGGAGCAGTCGAGAAGCACAAGGTGTCAGTCGTCGTCGGAGTGCGGCCCGCCGAAGCGCCACCGTTGGTGAGCGACCAGTTACCACTCGTCGACCACGCCGAACTCGACGCGCCCGTCCAGTAGAGGGTGCAGCCGGAGGGACTACCGGTAGCTGATGCCACGGCAGTTTCCGTTGCGATGCCGACCAGCGTGAGTGACGACGCGAGCGTCACTACCGCGATCGACGCGCCGAAGGCGCGACGCGTTATTCGGGTGAACTTCGAATTCATGGAATAAAAGTATAGCTAGTTTCGAGAAACAACCAGACACCTTGTCAGCATTAGTTTTGTAAAAATTTCCTTTAATAATTCTGGCGCGCTGTCATCCCGACGGATTGTCAGGCCCGGAGCACTCGAACCGTACCGATGTGGCAGACCCGGAGTCCCAATATCGGTAATTTTTCTAGATATTTAGAGGATAAGACCAAACTTATTTCACCACTCTCGGATCAGTACCGCCACTACTCTGGAATTTAACGAGGGAACTGGGGTGCACAGCAATGCGAATGTGTCGGCGTCGAGCTGTTTTGTCAGTAGTTTTGACATTTTCCACGATTCTGGGCGTGTCACTGGTCCCCTTTGCCGCATCATCGGCGGTCACAGCGGGAAGAGCGAGCGCGCACGTTGCAACTTCTTCGGGATTCGTGAGCCAGGCCACCAATCGAGGCTCAAACTCTCGAGCAGGTTGGTACGGCGATCAGACCCAGCTGACCCCTTCGCTAGTCGGTAATTCACAGGGATTCGGCCAGATTTGGAAGCAAACTGCCATCGTCGGCAACGTATACGCGCAGCCCATCGTGGCGAACGGTGTCCTTATTGTTGCAACTGAAAGAAATAACGTCTACGGCCTCAATCCCACGACAGGTGCGGTTGAGTGGTCAACCAACTTCGGCACGCCATTGACAGAACAGAACTCTTGGAATTGTTCTGATATTTCTCCCTACGTCGGTATTACCTCAACTCCGACGTACGACCCGAGTGCGAACGCGGTTTATTTCGTCTCGCTGCAAATGGACGTCAACGGACAGCCCAGCTATTGGATGCACGCACTCGATCCGCAGTCGGGCGCCGAGGAGCCCAACTTCCCGGTCGAGATCCAAGGACAATCGAGTAACAACCCGACTCTTGCGGGCTACTTTGACGCCAACAACGTCTTCCAACGCCCCGGGCTGCTTCTTCTCGGCAACACGGTCTACGTCGGATTCGGCTCCCACTGCGACGTAGGTAATTGGAACGGGATGTTGGTCGGTGTTTCCACTTCGGGTACCGCTGCTGATTCGGGCACCGGTATTGACACGATCTGGGATGCCATTACCAGTGGCGACGTCACGGGCGACGCGGGGATCTGGCAGTCGGGTGGAGGAATTACGCAGTACGGCAACAACATTCTTCTTACGACGGGTAATGGGAATACGTTGAATCAACCCGACAGCCCCACACCCGCGAACCAGTGGAACGGGTCCGTTCCTTCCGCGGTCGTCGAGTTGTCGGCTTCTTCACTCTCGCATCCCGACTTACAAGTCCAGGACTTCTTCATGCCGTACAACGAGGTTGATCTCTCGGCCGCCGACTTGGACTTTGGTTCTGGCTCTCCCGTCGTCATGCCGTCGAGTTTTGGTACGACTCAGTATCCGAATGTCATCTTGCAGGACAGTAAAGCGGGATGTCTCTATCTATTAAATGGTCCCACCGACGCCAATCCGAACACCCTGGGTGGTTACGGCCAAGGAACCGGAGGCGGCGATGCGGTCATCGGCGCTGGTTCTACTTTCAATGGCGGCATCGGTGACAAGTTATGCAACGCCGGTGGCGCTTGGTCCACTCCTGCGGTCTTACCCACCGCAACGGGAGGATACGTGTACCTGCCCACCGCGACAGGTGGTTCAGGATCGTTGGGAAATGCTGGTCAAGGTAATTTCTACGCGTATCAAGTCGACGCGACGGGATCCAAGTACAACTTTCCAACCATGACGCAGGTCGCGACCGCGGGCCCGGTTGCCGGCATTGGCGGCGCCCCCACATCCATCCAGTTTGGCTTTGGATCTTCGAGCCCCGTCGTCACGTCCAACCAAATGACGCCGGGAACCGGCGTTGTGTGGGTCGTGCGTTCTTTGGATGGCCAAGGAGACGGGGGTACCCTTCAGGCCTACAACGCCATTCCAAACGGAAAGTGGCTCACGTTGCTCGGGCAGTGGTCCATAGGTAAGGCCAATAAATTCACCTCACCAGGTGTGTGGAATAACACCATTTTCGTGCCGTCCTTGACCGGAGCTATTACCGCCTTCGGTGCTCTGACAGCCCCGACTTTGGCGAGCGCTACGGCGGTCAACCTCCCCGTGACTCTGCTGGGACAGTCCCACACGATGAACACTTCCGTCACAACCGTGCGCGCGCCGGCCAGTGGCATCACGATCACGGGCTTGTCGGCTTCGCCGTCATCATTTACGGCGAAGGTCATTATCGGCGGCGTCGCGGGACCACTCCCCGCCGGCGGTGTCACGCTGAAGGCGGGTCAGAATCTTCAGCTCGCGGTCACATTTTCGCCACCCGTCAATGGCAAGCTTGGGGCTCAATTGGGTGTGGTGGAACTAACGCACAATTACGGCGTCTTTGACCTTCCCGTCAGTGGTTCGGCACAGTCGCAATTTGGCCAGATCTACGCGTCGTCTAAGAACTTGGACTTCAGCGGACTCACGATCGGTCTCACTTCTTCTGCATTGACGATGAAAATCGCCAATTACGGCGGCACCAATCTCACCTTCGCGGCGACCACGCAGGACAATCCGACAGGCTTCACCGTGACGGGTTTGCCCAAAAACGGATTCGTTCTAACGCCAAATACGTCCATCACGATCTCCGCCACGTTCTCGCCGACACTCACGCAAACCTATGGCGATGACATCACCTTTACTGCCACCCCTACCGGGGGAGGCTCCACCCAAACAGCGAACCTCCTCCTCACCGGCTCCGGCGCCGCTCCCGCACAGGTCAACGTAACGACACCGTCGGGCAAGTCCACCATCAGCCTCGGTACGGTACCTATTGGCTCGTCGGTGACCTCAGGTTTCACTTTGTCCAACGACGCAAGTTTGAATAACGGTTCAACCGCCACGATCACGAGCTTTCAAGCGAGCCACATCCTCGACCCCGTTGTTGGTGACACTCGACACGGAGATCTCGCCATTCAAGGCACCCTTGCTGCTGGAGAAGAATTACCACCGCAATTCAGCTCGTACTTCCCCATTGTTTTCCAACCTTCGAAGCCCGGGATCTTCACCGACGTATGGACGTTCGTGACCGATGAAAAGAAGCCAACGGGCACGGGATACGTGAGTTTCACCATCACGTTTACGGGGGTCGGCGCTGCCGGTGCGGGATACGCCCTGTCACCTCCATCCCCGACGAGCGGATGGACGTCCAATGGTTCAGCCATCCTCTCCAACGGAAATATCCAATTGACCTCCGTGACACCGTCGCAGGCCGGGTCGTCATTCTGGCCTACCGCACAATCAACTAAGAACTTGACCGTTTCCTACACAACGCTGGCGTCGGGAGGTACGGGCGCAGACTCAACGGCGCTGGTACTCGCCAACGCCGCCGATACATCGCCCTCTGCGCTCGGAGCGCCCGGGTTGGATCTGGGTATCAATGGCATCGACGGCATCAGTGTGGTCGTATCCGAATACACAGAGAACGGATCGCCGACGGGCACCTACGCCGCCGGTGGATTCGTGGGCATCACCGACGGACTCGACAAGGCCCAGGACGGTATGAATTGGCTCGCGACAGCCCCCTTGCCGGCGGATCCGTACGGCCTAAATGATGGCGGCGTTCAGGACAACCCGCTCAACGTCACCCTGACCGTGTCGACCAGCTCCTCTACCGGCGTCATCACCGTTTCGGTGATCGTCAATGGACAGGGATTGGTACTACAGGGCGATGGCTCATATTTGCCCCTCACCGCGGATGTGACGAACTCTTTGGGATCCTCAGTGCTGATGGGCTTTGCCGGGGCCACGGGAGGTGCTGATAATCAGCACGACATCAGCAACGTATGGGCCACTGTCGCTGGTCCGCTGCCCACGATCAACCTCACACCCTCGTACAGCGCGAATGTCGGCTCCATCCCCGTTGGCGGGTACGCGTCCGACGTCGTCACCCTCACCAACACCAGTTCGCTGCCCGCGACCATCGCCAGTGCCACAACGTCGGGCGCGGCGCTGTCATTCATCACCACCTCGAATGGCCTGAGCGGAACCTCCTTTGCCGTTCCCTCACTCCCCCTCACCCTTGAGCCAGGCAACTACGTCCAATGCATCGTCGGCGTGCAGCCAGCCACACCCGGAGCATTCTCGGGAGCGCTCGTGCTTGGTCTACTGGGGGCCAATTCGCAAAGCATCCCGATCAAAGGAACCGCGACGGGCGTCGCTTCGGCGATTCCTTCGTATCTCTCGTGGCATCGAAATGGATCAGCGACGTTGTCGGGCTCAACATTGCAGCTCACGAACAACAAGCTGCAGCAGGCGGGTACGGCCTGGGATACGACGCTTCTGCACAGTGCTACTACCTCGGTGACGTTCCGACCATCGGTCAGTGCGACGAGTAACGCCGACGGACTCGCCGTGCTGTACGGCACGGCGAAGACACAGAGCACCTTCGTGGGCGGGTACGGCTACGACCTCGGATTTGCACCTAATACAACGGGCATTACCGCCGTGGTCTTCTCCGAGTACACAGAGCCGGGAGCACCGGGACCGAATTTTGTCGGCGTATCCAATGGTGCCGTGGGAGCGAAATTGCGCTGGATCGCTACCGCGCTGTTGCCCGTACCCCTCAAGTCCCTCCATGGACCCGTGACGGTCACCACGACGGCCACCTCCGTCTCGGTGTATGTCAATGGTGCACGCGTTCTCAAAGCCACCACTCCCATTAGCGCGACCGCCCGACTCGGATTTTCGGGATCCACCGGAGGACTGACCGGTGCACACTCGATCAGTGGCGTCGTCGCGACCCAGGCGTAACGAACATCAGCCCGCCTTACGGGGTGGCGAAGAGTGAGCTGATGATCATTGACGAACACGGCTGCACGTTCTTCCCGAACAATGAGACGGACGTCGTGCCCCCGCTGCTGAATCCAATGGTCATTGATTGCAGGGAACTGCAGCTCGCCGCGCCACTACCAAAATTGGGATAGCTCAGGTCAAAAACGATCGCGCCGCCATTCGCGACGACGCCAGGCGTGGGGCTGGGTGGCGCCGGTACGGATACCGATTCAAACGGGGCGTTCGACACGGTTACGTTCAGTGCCGGCGTTGCGCCCGGGAATGTCACATGAGGGCTTCCACTGTACGAACAGGCTGCACCCTCATTGGTCAGCGACACCGAGCCGTAGCTCGTGCCGGCCGCGGCGCCGAGTGATGCGTAGGTCGCCGTGAAGTTCGATGCGTCGCAGGCCGCGGCCACCGTCGTGGTGGTTGACGTACTCGTCGTCGTCGACGTCGTGGTGTTCGCGCCGTGAGAGCGAGTCGTGACCAAGAACACCACCGCCGCGGCAAGTACCACGCACAGAGCGGCGAGCCCCACCACCGCTCTTTTCACGGCAGGAAATCTTCTGGATTGACGTCATCAAGAAACGCTCGCATTTCGTCGAGAAGAATGGCGTCATCAACCTCGTCCACCGTGATCTCGTCATCGTCGTCATCGGCATCGACGTCGTCCAAGACCATGATGCGACCGTGCGCCGACATGACATCGTCGGCTACAAAAATGGGCACGCCACGGCGCAAGGCGACGGCGATGGCGTCACTGGGCCGCGACGATACCCGTAGCGTTGCAGCATCACGTTGCACCATCAACTCGGCGTAATACGTCCCGTCCACCAAGTCCACGACCACGACACCGGTGAGGTGGCCGCCCAGTGCTTCGAGCACTGACACCACCAGATCGTGGGTCATTGGTCGCTCCGTCTCGATGCCCTGCAGGGCGTAACTGATCGCGGCCGCTTCCGGGGCACCGATGTAGATCGAGAGAACTCGAGGTCCGTCTCGCTCCTCCAACAGAAGGAGGGGCGTCGCGGAGCCAATGTCCACTCGCACTGCCCGCAGAACCACTTCGATCACATCGTCAGCCTAGACAGCAACGAATTCAAATAGTTCGCAGATGTTCCCGCAGGCTGGCGTTATAGAGAATGCGACGAAACGCCTGCAGACTCTCGCTAATCCCTTCGACCTCGCGCTCCACTACGGGCTTGTCACGCGTGCGTCGCGTGTGAACAATCGGCTGTGTGAGCTGCGCCAACAGTTCAACTTCGCGTTCGACCGTCCGACGAATGATTTGGAGATGTCGAGCTTCCACCCCGAGGGCCGTAAGGGTGGCGAAGTCACGAGCCACCGCGATGTCGTCGCGCGAAAAGTGCTCAAAGCCTCCTTCGAGGAAGGGCTGGACGAAGCCGTAGCCGATGAGGTCAATCATCTCGGTCTCCGACAAGCCGGATTGTTCGAGAAAATCACGACGGCTCACGAGACCAACCTGCGACGCAGTCGCACTCTCATTGAAGTTCGCGTGGGCCAACGAACTTCCTTGGCGCACAGCGCCATCGGCCGCGTCGGTCGCAATAGACGTCGAGTCGACCTCGTCGTCGCGCACGAGTCTCATCGTCGATACGTGACGTCCAGCGGTGTTCGTCTCGTCCGCGCTGGTCGGCACCGCGAGCGAAATCGCGGCGGTCGCCGCCACCTCTTTGGCCGCTCGCTTCGTGGTGGGCTCGACGGGTCGGTCGGGCAAGAGACCCTGCTCAATGAGGCGCTGACGAATAACCCTCAGCGGTACGAACTCTTGCTGCGCGAGACGAAAGGCCTCCCGTAGGCATTCGATGTCACGGTCGCTGTAGAGGCGGTACCCCTTGCGCGACCTGCTCGGACACACCAGACCCTTGTCCTCGTAGTAACGAATCTTGGATAGCTCGATGGACGGAAATTCCTGCCGCAGGAGGGTGTGCACCTCGCCGATGCGCATCCGCGGGGTCGCGTTCATTCGTCCGTGCCCCAGAAGAGCAACTTGAACTTGCCAATCTGAACCTCGTCGCCCGAACGTAGCGACGTTTCTTCAACGCGTGATCCGTTGACGTAGGTGCCATTGAGCGAATTGAGATCACGCACGGTGTACCGACCACTCGCCGTTTTCGTGAAAAGACCGTGATGGCGAGAGACCGACACGTCATCGAGAAAGACGTCGCTCGCCTCGTGACGACCCACGGTCACCACATCGGTCCGCAGTTCAAATCGCTGACCCGCGAGCGGTCCCGCAGCGATGATCAACGCGTCCACGATGCGCGTGGTGGGTTCGATGGTCGCGTCGGGATCAAGCCCCTCGTCGGCGGAGACAACCGGTACCGCAATTGTTTCCGGCGACGTGGAGTCGTGCTGGGGTGCTCCACACGACCAACAGAAGTTCGCGTTCGCGTTGAGAATCTCTCCGCAGCGTCGACAGGTCACGGCCGTCACAGTACCCAAGATCATCCGACGGAGCGCGGGCTACTGATTGGTCAGGTCGCCGTAGGCGGCCGCGTCGAGTAGGACGTCGTACGTGCCTTCGTCGTCGAGCTGAATCACGCAGATCCAGCCGGCGCCGTAAGGGTCCTCATTGACGAGTTCGGGCGACGATGACAATGCCGCATTCACCTCGATGACCGTCCCCGCTACGGGGGCGTAGATCTCGGACACGGACTTCGTGGACTCCACTTCACCAATCGTCGCACCCGCGCTCACGCTGGTGCCCACGGTGGGGAGATCTACGAAGACAACGTCGCCCAAAGCGTCCTGCGCGTAGTCGGTAATGCCGATGCGAATGTGATCTGCGGCTCGTTCCGCCCACTCATGATCTTTCGAAAATTTGAGTTCCAGGGGAATCTGCATAATCGTCCAATCTAGTGGACCCGCCGAGCTGCTCGCCCCGAGCGCAGGGCTTCCAGGGCGGGACTGACGTAACCGGCGAGAACGATCCACGCGAGCACGAGTCCGAACCCGCCGATCGCCCACGTGAGATCACGAATGGCCACCTGCCAAGCCGATCGCGCCACGTCGTGAGGATTCGTGGTGAGCAGGAATAACGGATAGGCCATCATGAGCGCGAAAGTCGACACCTTCCCCCACCACAGCACGTCAATGCGAGCCGCCCCGAGTGATGCCAGCAGCAACGTCACGAGTGAGACAACAATTTCCCGAGCCAACGTGAGTCCCGCGAACCACCACGGCACGGCGCCGACGAGGGCGATGGTAAGAACGCCGGTCATCACGAGAAGCCGGTCCGCCACGGGATCGAGAATCTTGCCCACGCTGGACACCTGGTGCCATCGACGCGCGAGGAAACCGTCCACCCAGTCCGTAGCACCGAGTGTCGCGAGTAGCCACGCCGCTACCGCCCAATGATCAGTGGCCAGCACCAGATAAACGTAGACGGGCAGGAGGGCTAGCCGGACTGCCGTCACGGCGTTGGGCCACGTGGCCCACCCTCGCTCGGTCCCTACTTGACCGTCCATGAACCATTGGAGCGGAACAGTGACGCCAGGTCGCCCAGACCCTTCTCGCTTTGTTGTTGAACAATTTGAGCGCTCGCACTCTCACCGTATTCCACCGACGAAACGTCTCGGAAGACCCCCATGGGAGTCGGTTCGTGATCGCTGATGGTCAAGCGCGAGAGCGAAAACGCCAAACTCGGATCTTCCACGTGCTCGTTGTGGACCAGCACGTGTGCTTCGTTGTCGCTTGTCACTCGGTCGGTGACCACACCACCGTCGGGCAGTCGGAACACGCCAAATTCGTTCTCGGCTCCAAAGCGAATTGCTTCGCCGTGACGGAGCTGAATCAACATGGCGCCGCGATTCTCTTTGCTCGTAATGCCTTCGAATGCGGCGTCGTTGAAGACGTTGCAGTTCTGGTACACCTCAACGAGAGACGCGCCGCGGTGCGCGTGCGCTCGACGGATCATTTCTTGCATGTGTGCGCGGTCCATGTCGTGAGTTCGGGCCACGAATGTGGCCTCGGCACCCACCGCCAACGACACCGGATCAAACGGGCGATCCAGCGAACCAACCGGCGTGGACTTGGTGACCTTGCCGCGTTCTGAAGTCGGCGAGTACTGACCCTTGGTCAGCCCGTAAATACGGTTATTGAACAGCAAGATGGTGATATTGATGTTGCGACGCAGCGCGTGAATCAAGTGATTCCCACCAATGGACAGCGCGTCACCGTCGCCACTAATGACGAAGACGTCGAGATCGGGGCGCGCCATGGCGAGGCCCGTCGCAATCGCGGGGGCACGACCGTGAATTGTGTGCACCCCGTAGGTGTTCATGTAATAAGGAAAGCGCGCGGCGCATCCAATGCCCGACACGAAAACGGTCGATTCGCGTCGAACCCCGAGATCGGGCATCAGCATCTGGACGGCCGCGAGAATCGAGTAGTCCCCACATCCGGGACACCAGCGCACTTCCTGGTCGCTACTCCAATCTTTGCGCGTCGTCACGGGAACGGCTGTCGTCGTCATCACTGGCCTCCCAGAACATCATCAATGGCCGCCGCAATTTCGGCAGCTCGGAAAGGAACGCCCTGCATCTTGCTGAGCGACGTTGCGTTCACTAAGTACTCAGCTCGCAACAACTTGGACAATTGGCCCAAGTTCAATTCAGGTACGAGTACGTGTGCGTATCGCGAGAGCACATCGCCCAAGTTGCCCGGAAACGGGTGGAGGTGCCGCAGTTGCACGTGCGCGACTTTCTTGCCGTTGGCCCGAGCACGAGCCACTCCAGTGGCGACGGCGCCGTAGGTGCCTCCCCAACCGACGACAATGAGGTCCGCGTCGCCCGAGGGATCATCGACCTCAACATCGGGGATCGTGGCGACGATGCCGGCCACCTTGTCGGCGCGCAAGTGCGACATTTTCTCGTGGTTGCGGCCGTCGTACGAGACAGTGCCCGCTCCGTCCGCCTTCTCGAGACCTCCGAGACGGTGTTCGAGTCCCGGAACACCCGGTGGTGCCCAGGGGCGCGCCAAGGTTTCCGGATCGCGCTGGAAAGGCCAGAAATGCTCGGTACCATCGTCGTCAACGTGGTTCGGGGCCGACGCGAAGTGGGGATCAACCACCGGCAGATCGTCGGGATGAGGAATCAACCACGGCTCAGTCCCGTTAGCGAGGTACGCGTCGGTGAGTAACAACACCGGTGTGCGGTACGTCACCGCGATACGTACGGCCTCGAAGGCCGCGTTGAAGCAATCACCTGGTGTGATCGCCGAGACGATAGGCACCGGTGCTTCGCCGTGACGTCCGTACATGGCGTGCAGGAGATCGGCTTGTTCCACCTTCGTCGGCAGCCCGGTCGACGGACCGCCTCGCTGGACATCGACAATGACGAGGGGAATCTCCAAGGAAATCGCGAGACCAATGGCTTCGCTCTTTAGGTCGAGCCCCGGGCCGCTGGTCGTGGTCACACCGAGCGCGCCGCCGTAACTGGCACCAATCGCCGACGCGATTCCGGCGATTTCGTCCTCGGCCTGAAAGGTGCGAACACCAAATTCCTTGTGCTTGGCCAGTTCGTGCAGGATGTCCGACGCCGGCGTGATCGGATACGAACCGAGGAACAATGGCAACGAAGCCTTTTGTGCCGCGGCGATGAGACCCCAGGCGAGCGCCGTATTACCCGTGATGTTGGCGTACTCGCCCGACGGGAACGGAGCAGCGGTGACTTCATATCGGGCATCGAAGAGTTCGGCGGTTTCGCCGAAGTCGTACCCGGCCCGAAAGGCACGGCGGTTGGCTTCGAGAACCATCGGGACCTTCGCGAATCGCTTCTCGATCCACGCGTTGGTCGACTCAATGGGACGTGAATACAACCACGACACCAGCCCGAGAGCAAAGAAATTCTTCGAGCGCTCCGCGTCGCGCGGCTTGACGCCGGCCTCTTTGCAGACCTCCGTCGTCAGCGAGGTCATCGGGACTTCGTAGACCGTGAACTGTCCGAGAGTGCCGTCACTGAGGGGATTTTCGTCGTAACCGGCCTTGGCGAGAGAGCGCTCGTCGAAGGCGTCGATATTCACAATGATCGTGGCACCACGCTCGAGCAATCCGATGTTCGCTCGCAAGCCCGCGGGGTTCATGGCCACGAGCACGTTCGGTGTGTCACCCGCCGTTGAGATGTCGTGATTCGAAATCTGCACCTGGAATGAGGACACACCCGCCAGCGTTCCTGCGGGGGCACGAATCTCTGCCGGATAATCAGGCAGCGTCGCGAGGTCGTTGCCAAACAATGCCGACACCGAGGTGAATCGCTCGCCGGTGAGCTGCATTCCGTCGCCTGAGTCTCCGGCGAAACGCAACACCACGCTGTCGAGAGTGGATAGGTCTTGTTGCTTCATCAGTCCCCCATCACTTTGCTCATTCCACTGTACCTAGTCGCGTGAGACAAAAGATTCACTTTTGTCTCATCGGTGCTAGGCGATCGTGATGGCCGAATCGAGGAACACGTCTTGGATGGCGTGCACCAGCGCCGCGCCTTCGTCAATCGGGCGCTGAAACGCCTTGCGTCCAACAATGAGCCCCTGCCCCCCGGCGCGCTTGTTGATCACGGCGGTACGCACGGCTTGGGCCATGTCGCTGTCTCCCTTAGATTCGCCCCCCGAATTAATGAGACCAATTCGTCCGGCGTAGCAATTGGCCACCTGCCAACGGGTCAGATCAATGGGGTGGTCGGTCGTCAGGTCGCTGTAGACGCGACTATCGGTCTTGCCGAAGTTCACCGCGTTGTAGCCGCCGTTGTTTTCGGCCTGCTTTTGCTTGATGATGTCAGCCTCGATGGTGACGCCCAGGTGGTTGGCCTGTCCGGTGAGGTCGGCTGACAGGTGGTAGTCGGCCTCCGAGGTCTTAAAGGCGGGGTTGCGCAAATACGTCCACAGGACGGTAAAGAGTCCCAGGCGGTGGGCTTCAGCGAACGCCGCACCCACTTCCTGCAGCTGGCGGTCCGACTCGGGCGATCCGAAGTAGATGGTCGCACCCACGCCCACCGCACCAAGGTCAGCCGCCTGGCGCACCGAGGAGAACATGATCTGGTCATAGGTGTTCGGGTAGTGGAGAAAGTCGTTGTGATTGATCTTCACAATGAAGGGGATCTTGTGCACGTAGCGGCGCGAGACGGCGCCCAACGTGCCCAGCGTCGTGGCAATCGCGCTGCAATCGGCGGCGATGGCGAGGTCGCACAGTCGCGCGGGATCGAAATAGGTCGGATTCTTCGCAAAGCTCGCCGCACCCGAATGTTCGATTCCCTGGTCCACGGGCAGGATCGACAAGTAACCCGTGCCACCGAGTCGACCGTGACCGTACATGGCACCCAAACTCCGCAGAACCGAAGGCGACCGATCGGAGTAGGCAAAGACCTCATCAATGAAATTTGGTCCCGGCGCGGTCAGCAATTCTTTCGGAAAAGCAGTGGCAACGTGATTGAGCAGTGACGGTGCTTCGTCACCTAAGAGAGCAGCTATGTCCATGGACGAAGGCTACCAATCTCCCCAACTCGAATTGGTAACTAGCGCTCGCGGCGGTGTCTCATCGACGTGGCTGACGAAACGGTGCGGGCTACCAAGGTCACCAGGACAATTTGGCCACTAATGGACTCAAGCACCGCGCACGCCCGTGGCACTGAACCAAATGGCGTGAGATCGCCGTATCCCACCGTCGTCAAGGTGATGAAACTGAAATACGAATAGTCGTTGTAGTCGTGGGTGCCGTGCTGCAGGAAGAAATGCCGACTGACTTCACCCACGGACGCGTCAATCAGCGCGAAACAGAGCCCGAGAAGCAGGTACACGCACAGCGACGCGAGCATCGTTCGCGCCGTTACGTCCTCGGTGCGAAGGACGTGGCTCGCCACGAGAATGAACGATGCGAACATCGCCACGGCGAAGAGCGCGTTGACCACCCCGCCGGTCACCCTCCCCGGCCACAACCCGTCAGCGACGGCGGCGATCAGACCCAACGCGGCGGCAACTTGGCCAATTTGGAGCCAGATTCCCCGGAGACCCGACGCCAATTGGGCAATCCTCACCGTCAGAAAGATGGGCAACACGACCGCAATTGCGGTATAGCGCGTTGCCAAATTGGTCACCAAGATTGCGTAATCAACCACGAGGATGCCCGCGAGGACGTCGAATCGATCAAGCAAACGAGAAGCACGAACCATGATGTGCATCGTACCGATGACGAGAACCGCTTCGATGAAGGGGCTATTTCACGAGCTTGGCGAGTTTCGCTACAGCCGGATCGCCAGCGAAGACGGAGAAGCGACACGAATACCACGCCGGTGATGCGGACGCGGGCGCTACTTCATAGTCCCACACCAAAAAGACGTCAATGACGTCGGGCACGAACCACGATCGTGGCGGGTGCAATTGCATCTGGCCGGTGTTCGCAATGAGCGCACTTCGTTGGAGTCCGCTCGCGCACGGCGCACCCGATCGAACGCCAAACTCACCGTCCATCAACGGCTTGTGTAGCCAGCCCGCTTGGCGCATCCGGGCGATGACGCCAGTCGATGCGTCACCCCCCGGCACCGTCGCCGCAAGGGTGCCGTTTTCGTTGTAATAGTCGTGGAAACACAGGACATTGATGTACCGCGACGCACCCAACGTCATCCAGTCGTAGCCATTTTCACCACATTGCGAGCCCCCGAGGGTTCCACCATCAATAAGGTGAATTCGATCGAGAGTTCGAATGACCTGTCCCACACTGGTCGCAAAGCTCACCATCGCGCGAAGCGCCGTCGACTCGCTGCAGGTCGGTCCCGCGCCCTTATTGCACGCACCTTCGGTCGCTACTGGTTCACCACCGCACGAACTCGCCGAAGGTTCACCCACGGGCTGCCACATGCCCACCGCGGGACTGTGTCGGTAGCGACCCACGATTGCTCGTACCCAATTCAGGTAGCTCATGGTCTCCACGGGGATTCCCGCGGCGTGCGCCAGGGCGGCGGGGGCCTTATTACGGAATCGATTTTGGAACCACGTCAAGTCTTTGTACTGATTCGCGTCGCATCCGCCCCATTCATTCGCGAGGACGGGCACGACATACACGTGCGCCGCAGCGGCGGCGGCAAAGACGCGATCAAGCGGAGACCAGTCCACCTTTCCCGTTTGCGCGTTGAGGCCAATGGTTGATTGGAACGCGTCGAAGGTGACGAGCGAATGTGGGGGTAGTGAAGTGAAAAATGTTGAGAGCTGGGCGTCGGAGAACTCGCCACCACACCCATGATTCACACCCCATTCGGTCGCCAGCGAGTACGCGGCAAATCCCGTCATCTTGACGGGACGACCCGCAATCTCCAGAGAGGAGCCGACCGCTCGCAGGACTGGCTGGGGGGACAACGCCGCCGTCGCCGGCGGAGGTGGCACAGTGACCAAACCCGAAGCAACGACAGCGGCCACAGCGGCAAGACGCAGCACGAGATGCTTCATGAACCCTCCCGTTGGACGCGACGGCGCGTGCTTGAAGAAGAAAACTACCGCGTTTATGTTGACGCTCGTTCGGACAAAACTTCCGTCGATCTCGGGTGCAGGGATATCGTCGTGACATGTCGAGTGGGGAGACCATGATGACTTGGAACACGGAACGACAATTCACCCCCGATCCCGTCGCCAAGGAGCGAGCGCTCGCAGACTTCGCGACCTACCTCAATCCTCAAAAGGTCCGTGTCATGCGCAGCGCCGGACTCGACCTGATCGAGGCGCAGCGGAGCGGACCGTGGGTCTTTGATCTCGCGGGTCAGCGATTCCTCGATTGCTTCACCTCGGCCGGCTCTTTCAATGTCGGCCGCCGCCACCCTCGCGTCGTTGCTGCCGCTCACGCCGCCGTCGACCGACTCGATCACGGAAACTTTCTGTTGTGTTCGAAAGAAAAGGCCGCACTCGCGGAGCGACTCGCCGCGGTTGCACCAGGAGACTTGCGTTGCACAATGTTCGGCACTGGTGGCGGCGAGGCGGTTGATTTCGCTATCAAGTTGGCGCGAGGCGCCACACGGCGACCCACCATTATTTCCACCGTCAACGGCTACCACGGACACACCGGTTTTGCACTGTCGGCGGCCGGACGAAACGCCTTCCGATCACCGTTCGAGCCGCTCATGCCGTCATTCACCACCGTTCCCTTCGGTGACGGAGACGCCCTGGCCAAGGTCATCGACGAATCAACAGCGGCCGTCCTCCTCGAGCCCATCCAGGGTGAAGGAGGCATCATCGTCCCACCGCCTGACTACCTCGAACGCGTGCGTGCGCTGTGCGACGAGCACGGAACTCTTCTCATCCTCGATGAGATACAAACGGGGCTGGGTCGCACGGGTCGTTGGTGGGCCAGCGAACACTTCAAAGTCACCCCGGACATCATGACCACCGCCAAGTCACTGGGTGGTTCATTGGTTCCCATTTCTGCGACCCTGTTCACCGAAGAGCTTCGCGAATTTCTGATTCCGAACCCCTTTATTCACCTCTCCACCTTCGGCGGCTCCGACCTCGCATGTGCCGTCGCCCTCGAGGTACTCGACATCATTGAAGAAACCAATCTGGTCCAACACGCCGACGTCATGGGACACCGGCTCTTCGCTGGGCTGCATCGGCTCGCCGCCGAGCACCCCGACGTCATCGTTGACGTTCGTGGACTAGGTCTCATGGCGGGAGTGCAGTATGCAGAGGATTCCTTCGGGCCCCGCATGTCCTATCACTTGGCCCAACACGGCGTGCTCGCTATCTACAGCGGCAATCAGCCGTCCGTCATGCGCCTGATGCCCTCGCTGATCGTTGAAGAAGAAGAGATCGATTTTCTTCTCGTCGCGCTCGAACTCGCCATCAACGATCTGCTCGAGGGTCGTGGACCGAGTGCGCAGACACCCACACGGCCCCGTCGACGACCCGCTCGCACTGCACCGCCCGAAGGAGTGACACATGGCTGACTGGGATGAACTATCGGACGCCCTTGAGGAGTACACCTCAACGTGCAATGCCAATGAACGCTTGCGCAAAATGCAGCGCGACTGGACACGGCGACTCCACTTTGCGTGCTCGGACTCCACGGACACCTTCACCATGGTGGTGGAACGCGGAGAGATTACGAGTACGCAGCGAGGACACGACGGTCTGCCCGACATCATCGTGACAACGACCTCCGAGACCTTTTGTGACATGTTTTGGGGTGATCTCAACCCGGTCCAGAAGTATTTACGTGGCGAGATCACGGTGAAAGGATCCCAAGAAGACGTGATGCGACTCGACGCCATCAGTTACGTCATCTGGCCCGAGTTTTGATGAGTGCATCTGATCGCGGCGCCGTCGCACATCTGCGACGCACGGTCGGTACCGCGACGGCCACCGCAACGTCGGCGGGACTCGCTTTTGCCGCTATTGACTATCTGGGAGTTGTCTCGATCCTCGCGTACGCCCCCGGTGCCACTGCCTCATTCGCGATCTTCGTCGGCGGACTTCTCGTACTACTCGTATCGGGCGTGTTCTCCGAACTCAATGGCCTCTACCCCAGCGCCGCGGGTATTCGCCTCTACCTCGGACGCGCCGTAGGTCACCGCACTGCGATGTCAGTGACCTTTACGTACATGACCACCGTGGTTCTCGTTATCGCCGCCGACGCATTCTTGATTGGCGCCGCCGTACGGTACGTGCTCCACGAACCGGCGGCACTGGCGTACGTATGGATCGCGGTGCTCTTGGGTATCGCTCTCGCGGCCAATTTGTTAGGTGTTCGTTTGGCCGGCTGGGTGCAAACCTCCGTGACCTACACCGTCTTATTGGGCACCAGTGTTCTTTCGATTATCGCAATCTTTCACGTCGGTGGCGCCTTTTCTCACCCCTTCGACCTGTTTGGCAAGGGATCATTTTCGGGTATTCAGGCCGTGGCCTTCGCGCTCTTTCTCTTCGCAGCCTTCGAGTGGGTCACGACCACCGCCGAAGAAGCACGTCAACCGCGGGTCATCACGCGGGCGCTCTTTATCGCTCCATTTCTGATTTGGATCGTCGCCACTCTCTTCGTGCTCGGCCTCTCCCACCTCGTCGCGTTCCCGCACCTGCACGGCAGCGCGTACCCGCAGCTTTTGCTTGGTCACGCTGCTCTGGGCACGGTCGGAGAGATGTGGATGCTCGCCCTCACGGTGCTGACCGCACTCAACACGTTCAACGGTGGTTTCCTCGTCGCGTCTCGATTCATCTACGCCGCCGCTCGCGAGAACACCCTTCCTCGGGCCTTTGCGAAGCTCAATCTTCGGGCCGTGCCCTGGGTTGCCGTAACGAGTCTCGCTGTCGTCTCCGCCATCGTCGCTGCGGTCGTCTTCGCCACGGGTCAATGGCTATTGCTCGTGGCGGTTGGAGCCACCATCGAGGCGGGAATTTACGCCATTGGTTCGCTGTGCCTTCTCATCCTTCGCCGACGTGAGACGCGAGAGAGGCCCTTCAGGCTGGTGGCCGGTCGTCCCCTCGCCGTCGTTGGCGTCGTCGTGTTCACCATCCTGTTTCTGGCCACGGGATTCGCGGACCCTAAGAATTCCAAGCACTTCTCCATCGCGCCCTTTACCGTGATCATCATCCTCGCGACGATCTCGGTCCTCTATGTGCGACTCGGTGTGCCTCGAATACAAGCCGCCGCCGCGGCCCGTGCCGCGGCGGCCGGCCCCAAGCGTCGACCAGCCCGACCCGCTCGCTCAGAAACTCTGATCGCTGAATCCAGCAGCGACATCGATGTCGTGCCACTTTCGTCGCACGAAGCCGGGCCGTCGGTCTCCGACGGCGATAGGTAGTCGTTCTCGCCACTCGTCTTCGAGTCGGTCCGCTTCTGCAAACGCATCGACCGTCGTCGGCGGAGTCTCCACCCACCGTGCTTCGCACTCATCACGAAAGTCTCGATAACTCTCGAGGCGGGCGACATAGTCGCGCATCACTGCCCGATGAAGCTTCTCGTGACGCCACCAGCGCGACACTCCGTCGTCACGATTCGTCATAGACGGCCCCACGGGTCCGGGTTCGAGAACACGAACGGGTTTGAACAGTGACGTACAGGGCGACGATGTTGCGGTCGCCCACAACAATGGGGTTCCTCGGAGGTCCGCGACGAGAGACGCAGTGGTTTGACTGGAAGCGAACCTCCCGCCGGCGTGTACGCACGGCGCGGATAATGAACCATTCACGTAGGACCACCGAGGACCGTGCGTGTCGCCATGGTCCCTCAGCGCGGCAAACATGTCCTGCACCGAGTTTGCTCGCGATGCCGAGGCCTCCGTGCGCTGACGTCGAATGGCGCACGCCACCACACGACTCTTCACTGGTCGCGAGTAACGCATCATGCTGGGAATCGTGAGACCGTTGGAGATAGAACGGGCACCCGACGACACTTCTTCGGAAGCCCAGTGTGATCCTGCGGTTTCGAGTACCCAGGCACCTTTCCGATCAGCGATCAAGAAGCTGTTGTGATACGTGAAGCCTTCCCGTTCGACACTGCACGCGCCACCCTGACCGTACCGCTCGAGGAGTGCGACCATCACCCCAACGGCCTCGTGGGCGCTGGCGGCGCGCTCGAGGGCCAGCCGTAGGAGATCCATGCCGAGCAAGGCATCGGGTCCGTCGGGTTCTTTCGTGAACACCGCCTCATTCCCTATGACCACGCCGTGCTCATTCGCGCCCATTTCGGCACCGAACATCCACCACGGACGTGACAGCACGGTCGCGAACGTGTGCTCCACCTGCGGAATCGCGATGTACGTACACGCCACCTCACCTGGGGTGTGGTCAGCGGCGGCGTGCCACTCGAGAGATTGGGCTTCGTTAGCGTCCCGGTCGGAGTTCTTGGCGAACAAGACACCGTCGTTTGTTACGTTCACCAGGGTGTCGCACACGTGCTGAGCGTAACGCCTGGCGAGCTGACATCCTCGGACTAATCGACAAACTTCTTCTTCGACACCGAAGTCGTCTTGCGTTTGCGATTCTTGCGAATATTGACCGCCCCTAAGTCCTCGAGACGCCGTGCCGCGTCATAGGCATCAGGGTCCGCCACCACGACTCGGCCAAAGAATTCACGGGCCATCGCTGCATCACCCGATCGGTCGTATACATCGGCGAGCGCGTACCACATACGAACGTGTCGATACGCGGGATTTCGAAGGACCTTCGTCGCGCCACCCTTGGTGAGTTCATCGATGGCCTCGGTGTACTTACCTTGATCCGCGCGCGCACTCGCGAGAACAATGCGCGCTTCCGCGAGGACGTCAGCGGTGGGTTCGCTTCCCACTACTTCTTCAAATGTCTTTTCGACCGCACGGAACTTGCGTCCGGCGCGTTCAGAGTCCATCACGATCGGCAGGTGCACCGCATCTCCGGTGAGCTCGAAATACGCCCTCAGGTGACCGCGAGCCATTGCGAAACGCTCAGCACGGTACGCGGCCAGACCCGCGAGCTCCCTTACCGGGGCCACTCCGGGCGTCGCGTCCGCCACGGTCTTCGCGAGACGCAAGGCTTCCTCGTAACGGTGGCGATCGTACGCTTCGGCCGCGCGTGTCAGAAACGTCACCATTTTCTCGCGCTGGTAGGTCGTGCCCTCGAAGGCCTTGCGTACTTCGGCCTGGACGTCACCCGGCAATGCGTATCGCTCGCCTCGCTGAACCGCCGCGCTCTTCGTACTCGGGGCCTTGGGGCGCTCATCAGGTACCCACGCCGCCAATGGCACGGGAGCGGCGGACTTGGACTTATCCGTATCCATTTTTGCGCCTTCGCTGCGCATCATCACAGCACCCTTGCGTGCTACTCCACCCCACCCTTGGGCGCTGGCCTTGGCCGAATCGTCGCGTCGCTGACGCTCTTCTGCAGTTAACTCTCGTTCGAAACGTCCACGGGGAGCATTCCGGCGCGTACCGTCAGAGGGACGCGAACCACGTGTGTTGTCGTTACTGCGCGTTGAACGACCACTCGACTTTCGGTCATCCGAATTCCACGTGCGTCGTTCACCTTCGTCGCGGCGAGGTCGATCCTCGCGCGGACCGGAAGGTCGGCGGTCGTCGCGCTGATAGGGAGCGCGGCTGTCACGTGAACCCGAGGGACGTCGGTCACCGTACGGTCGTTCCTCGCGCGGACCGGAAGGTCGGCGGTCGTCGCGCTGATAGGGAGCGCGGCTGTCACGTGAACCCGAGGGACGTCGGTCACCGTAGGGTCGGTCCTCGCGCGGACCGGAAGGTCGGCGGTCGTCGCGCTGATAGGGCGGGCGTCCGTCTCGCGAACCCGAGGGACGTCGGTCACCGTAGGGTCGGTCCTCGCGCGGACCGGAAGGTCGGCGGTCGTCGCGCTGATAGGGCGGGCGACTGTCGGAACGGCCTTCCCCAGATCCGCGCGGCGCTGGAGGACGAGGTGAACGGGACCCTTCACCCTTGCCGCCAGAACCTCCGGGGCGACCGGAACGTCCATTAGACGGGGCGCGTCGGGGTGAGGGGTTCGAAGAAGGCATTGTTCGATTCTACCGACAGAACGAGGAGAGAGCCCCACGGACGTCATTAGTCTCGTGCCATGCGACGTGTCTTTGGGCTGACTGTCCTCGTCGGCGTCCTCTTGGTGGTCATTGGTGCCACCATTCCCCGATCCTCTCAGCATTCCCCGACGTCGTCGAGCACCACGACGACGCTTCAACCGGCCCACACTGTGGTGTCCCCCGTCCCGGTGCGTGCTTGTCCTTCTCGCAGCCAGGGCCTCCACCTGGCTCCCGCGCCGGCCCCGGGTGCGTCCCAGCCGCTCGCTATCCCCAGCACCCTGGTGGGAAAGATCGCTCTTTACCAAGGCGGAGGCGTACGCATCCTGGCTCCGTCGGGATGGTTGTGCCAAGCGAGCATCTACTTCGACGGCAACGTCATCATGTCCATTGCGCCCGACGAGACCGACGCGGTCGGTTTTTTTCCCGAGCCGTCCAGCAACCGGTCCAACAGTGCCCGTGTGCAGTTCAACGGGATTCCCACGTGCGCCGAGTGCAGCCTCGCTCAAGTCTGTCCCTTCTTCGTCGCGGCCATCACGCTCTTGCATGACGTTGGTGGCTCGACGACCGGCTGTCACCTCTCTAGTGGTGAAGTCATTGCTTCGAGGTCACCTGGCCTCGTGGGATTCCTCGATCCGCCGGGCGTTGTTGGGCACGGAACTCCCTCGGGGGGTCCCTACGTCGCGTCATCGAAGGCGTACTTCGCGAGACACGGCACCACGATTATCGGGAGTTACGTCGTGAGCTGCACCTTGCCGGGGAATCTCGCCACAATCTGTTCGACGAGCCTGAAATCATTCGCGCTCACGCACCCCCATTACGGCCTCTAGTCGGGCAGTTGGCCCCAGAACAAGATTCGCGAAAACGGAAAGAAAACGGGAGCGACGTCACGGTAGTGACGGCGCAAACGGAGCGTGTAGTCACGAACGAATTCCTCGAACGCCTCGGGTGGCAAAGCGCGCGCGAATCGGGTCAACGTCGTCCCGCGCACCCAGGACACGACCGCGTCGACATTTTCCAATTCGTGCGGATACACGCGCAAGAAGACGCGCTGATCGCTACAGCCGAGGTCTCGCAGAATGCGTGCGTATTCGTCGGGACGCAGAACATTCTCGTGCACCGGATCATGAGGCGGGCCAACAGCGCCAAAGGCGGAGAGGTAGGGCTCCTCGTTCGCAAGTTCAGTGGCAATCACGTGAGTCGGGGCGTGTGCGTTCGCCGGAACTTGCACAGCGAGTTGTCCGCCGGGTGCCAGAGATTCCTTCCACGACGCCAGCACTGCGGCGTGATCGGGCACCCACTGCAAACTGGCTGCCGCGAGGACGAGATCGACTGGCGTCGTCGCGCGCCACGTCGATAAATCACCGTCGCGAAACGTGACGTTCGACGATTCGTACGCGCGGGCCGCGGTCAGCATCGACGGCGCGTTATCAATTCCCTCGATGTGGCCTACAGCGAGCTGTCGTGCCGCCAACGAGGTCAGCTCTCCAGGACCACACCCGAGATCAACGGCCGTTACGACCCGACTCTCGTTGATCAAGTCGAGAAGATCGAAAAAAGGTTGCGAGCGTTCGTCAGAAAAACGCCGATATTGTTCGGGATTCCAGTCGCCGGAGTGATCATGTTCTGCGATCAACCCAGTCTAGATTCCCTCCGCTCGCCCGTCGCACATCACGACGGGGACCGAGAGTCAGTAGATTTCGCTGGAGTCACCGGCGAGACGGAGTTCACCATGGAAAGCCACCGCACCACCTCGTCGCCATCAACCGCGACGCGACCGGGCCCGCAGTGGCTCGCCCCGGTGGTCATTCTCGCGTCGTACCTCGTCGCCGCGCGGCTTCTCTTCGTCCACCTTTCACTGGTGGCGCGCCACCAAATTCCCTTTTCACCCACCGGCGATCAGGTCCAGCAGGTGTGGTTTCTCGCGTGGGGGGCGCACGCCGTTCGGTCCTTGAGCAATCCCCTCTTCACCACGGCGCTCAATTCTCCGCACGGCGTCAACCTGATGACCAACACGGCCATGCCGCTGCTCAGTGTTCTCGGCGCCCCGCTGACCTGGTTGCTCTCTCCGCTCGGGAGTTATGCCCTCCTGCTGCAACTCGGATTCGCGCTCAGCGCTTTCAGCGCCGCAATTGCTACTCACCGACTCGGATCCAACTGGTGGGCGTCGTGGTTCGTGGGTGTGGTGTTCGGATTTGGCGCCCCTCACGTCGTCGATGGTTCCGTCCACGTCTTTGTGGCCTTTAACGTGCTGCTCCCGTGGATTCTTGTCGCCGTGATTCTCTTGGCGCGAGGCGATTGGTCTCCTCGCCGTTTCGGTGTCGTGGTGGGGCTTCTCTTGGCGCTCGAGGTGCTCATTTCCACCGAACGCGCCGCGATTGAAGCGTTGGTACTACTGGTCGCGTATCTGGTCTGCGTGATTGCCCGCAAAATCCCGACGCGGCCGGCGGCCTTGACACGAGGATTCGTCGTTGCGAGCATCATTGTCCTCGCCCTCACGGCCATTCCTCTGTGGTACTTCTTTTCGGGACCACAATCGATCTCGGGCGCACCGCACACGAATATCCCGTGGTCCAACGCATCCTTCTCGTCCCTCGTGCGCCCCGGTCCCTATCTCTGGTGGTCACCCTGGGGAACGTCGACCTCCAACCTCCGTTTCCTGCAGGGAGATTTCGTCAACGCCGCATATCTCGGCCTGCCTCTCATGCTCCTCGCGGCACTCGGGGTGTGGCGCTTTCGCGCCCGACCTCTGGTACGCGCCGCCGCGACAACCGCCGTCATCTTTGGCGTCTTGAGCCTGGGGCCGACTCTGCAACTGGGCTCATTCAGCATTCCCTCGCCGGCGCGAATAGTCAGTTCGCTCCCTCTCATTCACGACATCCTGCCGTTTCGTTACCTCAATGTCGTTCTGTTGCTTCTCGCCTGGCTGGGGGCACAATGCTTCGAGGGTGCATACCGTCACCGACAGGGGCGGTCCCGCAAGAACGCGATGGGCGTACTCGCCTTCATACTCCTCGTTGGGACACTGATCACTTTGATTCCGCGCGAATCAATCCCCGCGTCGTCGGATGCTTCCACGTCGTGGCTCACCACGCCCACGGCTCGCGGTGCCCTACCGTCCGGGGAGAGAACGCTCACCTACCCGTACGCCACCACCTTGTTCAACACACCCATGCTGGACCAAGCCTCGAGCAACCTCTGGTACGACCTCATTGGCGGCCAGGCGATTGCTCCCAATGCGGACGGCAGCAATGTCGGTATTCAACCCTTGGCACCGACCGTCGTCTTCGACGTGCTGTATCGCTGCTCGCAACCACGACTGAACGCGCCCGTTAGCGGACTGAAATTCACGGTGGGACCAATGGTCCCCAACGACGCCACCACCCAGCGGGCCTTTCGTCTGTTCGTCGCCCGCAATCACGTGGGGACGGTCTTTTGGCGCTGGTGGGGGTATCACCCCGCACTCGCGTTGCAATATCTCGAGGCGGCGTACGGGCCGGGTGTCTCCTACGATCACGGTCAAGTTCGCATCTGGCACTTTCGCTCGTATTAGAACGTCGTCACTAACGACACAAGCCCCGGCACCTTCGGCGCCGGGGCTTGTGTCGTCGAGAGGCTTTCAGCGAATGCCCACAATGTCAGCGCGACGGTCGAGCGCCGGGTTCCTGTACTTCGTCAGAACACCGCCCCCCTTGGCCGAAACACTGATGCCGGTCACGTGTGCCGCTTTGAACGCCGCCTTCAAGTCATCCGCCACCGCAGTCGCGCGTTGATTCGCGAGTGTGATGTTCTGCGCGGTCGTACCCTGCTTGGTGGAGTAACAGTAACCGGTCACCGTAATCGCGGTGTAACCACCCGTCGACAGGGAGTGAGCGAGCGCAGTGATCTGCTTGGCCGCACCTGAGCCGGCTTTAATCTGCGACACACCATCGGCGAACAAGACGCTCGAGGTCGGTGACGTCAGAGCAATCTCGGACAAGGTGCTGTCACCGTAGTTCGACACGATGAGTTGCTGAAGTCCCACCGAAGAAAAGTTGGGCTCACTTCCCGTCACCGCGTTTCCGAGAACGGCACCCGTCGTGGGCGACAGAGCGTATGTACGCGGCGCGTAGTAGTCACTCACCCACAAGTCGGAACCGTCAAAGGTGATCGCGTACGGTTCAACCCCGAGGCTCACGGACGTTCCGGCAACGTACGTCGTTGGGCTAAAGGAAGCCACCTCACCCGCGGCCGTGTTGACGCGCGTACGCAAACGCGGGCGCACACTCGGGGCGGTCGGCTTCGTTCCCGCCACCCAGACTTTCCCTCCCGCGAAGGCGACCCCGTAGTTGTTCAGTGCAATCGGCACGGTGCGCACCACCGTGCCCGTCGCCGGGTTGATCGACACGAGCGACGTCGTGCTTGTCGCCACCCAAATCAATCCGCCACCGTACGCCAAGCTGAAAGGGTGCGTCTCCGGCATGGTAATTGTCGCCGTGTCATACGTCGTGGGATTGATGCGAGTCACCGTGCTCGAATACTCGTTCGCCGTCCACACGTATCCATCCGCATACAAGACCGAGTAACAGTTTGAGCCGATGTTCACGGTGTGCAGCGAAAGACCCGTTTGAACGCTGATCACATCGAGGACGTCATTTTCGAAATTGCAGACGTACAACTTCCCGCTCGCATACGCAATGCCCCACGGGTAATCAAAATTGAGGTTGTCCTCAATGGTGCGCACCACCGCGCCGGTCGTTGGGCTCACCGCAACGATGTTGTCGTCTTCGTAATTAGCGACCCAATAATTCTTGCCGTCAAAGGCCACCTGGCCTTGTCCCGAAAGGTGAGGATCGCTGGAAAGAACCTTCGACGCGATCGTCGGCGTGGGCTGTGCGCCGTCCGCGACGCCCGTCGCCGCAACAACCAGCGCGACCGTCGTCACGCCCACACCACACAACGCACGCAAGGACCTCGAACCGTCTCGTCGAGCATTCAGAAATTTCATCGTCTTCCTTTTCTTCTTCCTCGGTACACCACTGCTGCACTCACCTCATCAGTGAGCGGAGTGGACAGTGCGACAGTACACGATGCTCGACACGATGTTGGGTATTTTCAGTGCCTACATGCGAAAACCCCCCGCCGGTGGGCGGGGGGTTTTCAAGAAATCCGGCGGCGACCTACTCTCCCAGGGGGGGACCCCCAAGTACCATCGGCGCTGGTGGGCTTAACTGCCGTGTTCGACATGGGAACGGGTGTGACCCCACCGCCAAAACCACCGGAAACTGTGCGCTCGGTCCCCTCGTGGGAACCAGAAACCCACCGACGTGGGCTCCTTGAGCGATCTAGAACGAGCACGAGCATCAAACTCCAAGCCCTCGGCCGATTAGTACCGGTCAGCTGAATGCGTTACCGCACTTACACTTCCGGCCTATCAACGTGGTCGTCTGGCCACGGGCCTTACCTGGTTATCCAGTGAGTGAATTAATCTTGAAACGGGCTTCGCACTTAGATGCTTTCAGCGCTTATCCCACCCGTAGGTCGCAAATCAGCCATGCCCTTGGCAGGACAACTGACACACGAGAGCTACGTTCGTCCCGGTCCTCTCGTACTAGGGACAACCTTTCTCAATTCACTTACGGCTGCATCGGATAGGGACCGAACTGTCTCACGACGTTCTGAACCCAGCTCGCGTACCGCTTTAATGGGCGAACAGCCCAACCCTTGGGACCGGCTTCAGCCCCAGGATGCGACGAGCCGACATCGAGGTGCCAAACTTCCCCGTCGATATGGACTCTTGGGGGAAATAAGCCTGTTATCCCCGGCGTACCTTTTATCCGTTGAGCGACGGCGCTTCCACAAGCAACCGCCGGATCACTATGCCCTACTTTCGTACCTGCTTGACTTGTAAGTCTCGCAGTCAAGCTCCCTTGTGTCATTGCACTCAACATCTGATTGCCAACCAGATTGAGGGAACCTTTGGGCGCCTCCGTTACATTTTAGGAGGCGACCGCCCCAGTCAAACTACCCGCCTGACGCTGTTCCTAATCCGGATTACGGACCAAGGTTAGGGTTCCGGCGCAGAAAGGGTGGTATTTCACCAATGGCTCCAGGACAGCTAGCGCCGTCCCTTCAAAGCCTCCCACCTATCCTACACAAACTGAACCAAAACCCAACATCAAGTTGTAGTAAAGGTGCACGGGGTCTTTCCGTCCTGATGCAGCTAACGAGCATCTTTACTCGTACTTCAATTTCGCCGGGTCTGTGGTTGAGACAGTTGGGAAGTCGTTACGCCATTCGTGCAGGTCGGAACTTACCCGACAAGGAATTTCGCTACCTTAGGACCGTTATAGTTACGGCCGCCGTTTACTGGGGCTTAGGTTCTGAGCTTCGC
>CAIQGE010000006.1 GCA_903871335.1 uncultured Actinomycetes bacterium | reverse complement strand
CGCTGTGGAGACCCAGCCGAATGTCTTTTCGGCTGGCAACGGTGGACCCTCAGGGTGGTCCCATAACTGGCAACGGGGGTGGTCCCATGTCACTGGCAAAACCACCCGGTCAGTGGTCCCATGTCACTGGCAAACGACATCAAGAGATCACGACGCCGGACACAAGATTCCCGCATAACTCCGATTCCTTCGCCTTGATTTTGACATCGATCGAAGCTCGAACTAGACATGCTTGATCATCCATAAGGAGAGTGTGAATGTCTCGCATCAGTCGCAAACTCGGCTCGATGTCTTTCCGAAGTCAAATGCCACTTGGAACATGACGATTTCCTGTGACAGCATCTAAGGAGGCTCAAAGTCCCATGACGACTCGATCACGTTCCCGTGCCGTGAACGTGATCACAGTGATACTTCTCGAAGCAGGTCTCCTGTTTGGAGTTGGCTATCTAATCGGACTATGGCTATTCGTGACTTCCGATGCTTGGTCAATGGGCAAGAAGGTACTTGGTATCGCAATAGTGCCAGGGGGTGCGATTGCCGGTTACTTCTTGATGCTTTCGGTTGGTTCGAGAAGTTCCATTAACGAGTGTGTTCGCGGCGCTGATTTGGTTGCGCAGACCTGCTCCGCAGCCCAATTCGGCTCATCGTCACCGGCTGTCGCATTTGTTCTGCTGATATTGGCCGTGGTAGCCCCGCTCGGAATCGCGCTCGGGCTCTTTCTTGACTTGGCGAAGTCCAACGCGAGTCGTAAGTCAGATGAATCGCTAACCCGGATCGTGCAATAAGCCTCCAGAATTCGTGATTTCGAGACTGCGTCGTCAATCTGGTTCGTGAGCCCGTCGCTGAATTGCGCAGCATCGTGTTTCGCGTTGATCGTGCGGGCCTTTTGTCGCGATAGTTCGTTCGAGTTTCGTGTGCGGACGTGACGAATCGCTTCTCAGTGAAGCGAGGAGGTTGAAACGGCGCTCAACAGAGTGCGACTTTGCGCAACTGGGTGAACCTGTCAACGAGTTGTTGCTCCCAGGGCCAGTCCTTCTGGATGCGCAGCGTGATTCGCCGTCCACTGTGAACCACTCGTGCGGCCACGTGTAAGAACGCTGAGCGCAGTTGCTTGATCACGTAAAGAAGAGTCCATCACAAGCCCTCTGTCATCGCTCTCTCGCGAGGTCATTCTCCTGCCCGGGCTCTCCTGACGAGAATCATGGAAATTCCCCAGAGGCGATCATCGAAATTCCCCACCCTGTGAGAGCGGCAGCGGGCCACGAGGTGTCAGAGTCCCAGAAGGCAAATTCCAACCGTGCTTTAGTTGAGGCCCGTGCAGAACCTCGGAATGTGGACGACCGGTTGCTCGTACTCATGCTCGTGCTGGCGACTCGCACTGCATGTCGGAGTGCAACGAAGCGCAGTCCGAGTAGCTATTGCTTGAGATTACGAGTTGGCGTAGATGATCACGAGAGTCCCACCCGCGACGACTTCCCCAGCACCATGATTCTGAGCGAAAATGATGCCGGGGGCCGCCGAGTTGAAGGTGTGGTCGCTGAGGTACCTCGCACGCAAGCCGGCCCTTTGCAGGCTTGAGATGGCAGCACTTGCCGACTGCCCAACAACCCAAGGCACTGCGACGGTGGACAGATAAACGTTGAGTTGCACTCTTGAACCCTTGGCCACCAAGGTACCCGCGGCGGGGAACTGGGCCAACACGGTACGCGGGGCGGGTGGGTGTGCCGAACTGTGGTTGAGGTTGACAACTGATGTTTTCAGGCCCTCGGCCGATATGACTAACTGAGCATTGGACTGCGAAAGGTTCACCACATTTTGCACGGCCACTTTCTCGGCGTGCGGAAGAAACCAACCGACCAGCACTCCAACCAAGAGTGCACCGACGACCAGAGCGCCGATGAGAACGCGACCACCCTTCGCCTTGGGCACAACCGTTGGAACCTCGGGTTTGGTCATGGGCACTCCACTTCGCTATGCGTGAGCCTAGGACTCTTTCATACCGCGATGCTGACAGGACAACCGCGAGAGAGTCGCAGTTGAAGTAACCGTTGCCATCTGAAGTCCAGACCCACGAACGTGTCGGGCGTTAGTATGATTCTTATGGCAGCACTGTTGGGCAATCAGTGAACTGGAGCCTTCGTAATACTCGCTGGCTTGTTGCTGGCTACGTGTGGATGCTTGTTTGCGGTGTCGTAGGTTTCGCGGTACCTGTGACGCATAGCAACATCACGTATCAGGACGCTGCTGGCAACGATTTGCCACAAGCGAGCCTGACGCTCTTTCAGAAGGACCACGCGATCATTGTCCTCGGTGGCGCGCTGATGCTCTTTGTGCTCGCGATCGCGACGACCGAATTGGCTTGGAGGGTGAAGAAGGGTCGCTCCAACCAAGGTCCAGTGACAACGGTGGTTGCGGCATGCGTCACGGCATTCTCACTCTTCGGTCTGATTTTCGGTCTGCTCTCCATAGGTGCCATTGGTAGTTGCGCCCTCTTGTCGGCAAGACCGTTGAAGGGTGTCAAGGGTGAGATTCCCGTAGCAGCCTGAAGCGTCGCGTCTCGTGGTCAGGGCGGAATGACCAACGAGTGCTACTCGTCCAGGAGCAGTGTCAGGGACTGACGTCCTGAGAAGGCCGTGAAGGGGATGGGAGACGAGCCGGAAGCACTACCGATGTGCATGAACGGGGCGTTGAGGCGGACGTCGGTCAACAGCGCAGGGTCAACAACGACCTCATCCTCGGCGACGAAACGGGCAAGGACGGCACGGCGGGAAGTAACGGCTGCGAGGCACTCCGCGTCCGAAGTGAACGAGTAGTCCAGGGCGTGCTGCAAGGCCACCGCCTCATCGGTCTTCCACGACAATCCAAGGGGCTGACCAACGTCAGTCGGCTGGCCCACGTAGATCGTCATCAGCTCGGTTGGTCGCTCGGGGCCGTCGGTGCAGTACCAAAGGTATTTGAACAAGGCCAAGAGTTGGTCCTGGGGGAACGCCGAAGCAGGCAACACCAAGGTCGGCCACAGACAGATGACGGCAGCGCGAACATTGCCCGGGAGCATGAGTCGCTTGCAATTCTCGCAAGGCCACATTCGCTTGTGACTTGGTCTTGGCACTCCTGGTCTTGAAGCGCGGTCCACCATTCGGTTTGTTGCCAATCTTCCAACGGGCAACCCAAACTTCTTTCTGACGGTCGTAGTAGACGCATCCATCGCCCTTTGCCCGACTCACCGCCGACCCCCGATGCGGCCTGAGCGAACTGCCGTGTCAATTCGCTCTTGCTCGTTGAGGTAGTCCTTAATGGCGGACAACGGCACGCGAATTATGCTGCCGACTCTGCTCGTTTTGAGCCGTCCCGCCTTGATCTCTTTATAGATCAACCCGGGGGATACCGAAAGAAGTGTCGCAACGTCCTTCACCGGATAGGCAAGACGAGGTGGTGCCTCGGTCTGTACATACACTGCCATCAGAAGAGCCTTTCCACATCAGTTACTTGCCTTACGTAACCGACTCTCCTCGGCAGAAAAAATCGTAGCCGCTGCTTTGTCACCCGCCGAAGCCAACAGCCCCCAAACCGCAGATTTCTCTCGAAAACTTGTTTCAACAGAATTTCCGGCTCGTCCGAAAAATGTGTAACAAATCTCACACGAGTACCCCCATGAGCACCCGTTGCGCTATTAACCCGAAATGCCTGCGTCATGAAACCTCCCGGAGACCAGTCCCTGAAAGGTGTTTCTTTGGTCGGGCTGCCGGGATTTGAACCCGGGACCTCTTGACCCCCAGTCAAGCGCGCTAACCAAGCTGCGCCACAGCCCGCAAAGATGCCAGCCTACTCGGTCGTCACTGGCTCGAACGGTTGCCGCCGTGGGCTTGATCCGGGTGCGTCAACCACGCTCGCGCTTCGAAGAGATAGGCGAGCGACTCGCCGGTTGCTTTGGCCCGCAGTGCATCCAAAATCCTCTCGTCGAGGGCGGCTAACAGTTCTTCTTGAGTGGCCACGGTTCCTCCTGTGCTCTGGTTCAGCCTACGCATCACCCACCGGCGGCGGCGGTGACGACCTCGATCACATCGGACGGCTCTACGCGGCACTGGGCCCATTCGGAACGTGGAATGACGTCGCCATTAACGGCAACGGCGATGCCGTGACGAATGGGGATCTGACGCTCCAGCAGTTCGAGCAGCGACTCAGCACCTCCGTTGATTTCGACGCCGTTCAGTCGCACGTCAGGACTCCACGAATGCGACGGCGTCTCGGGCAGCGTTGGGAGCCATGAGGAAGCCGTGGCGAAAATGTCCGCTGGACCACGCCCAACGTTGCGAGACGAGGACGTTGAAGAAGGGGGAGTGATCCGGGGTGGCGGGCCGAAGTCCGACGCGGACTTCCTCGAATCGAGCCCATTCCAGTGACGGCATCATCGTGGCGGCGTCCTCGAGTAGCCGTCGCAAGGCGCCCACTTCAACCACTCGATCTTCGGATTCGTCGCTCGACGCCCCAATCAAGATCGACCCACCCGGACGGCGCACGATGTAGACCCAGCGTCCCCGCACAATGCCGCGCACCATAGGTCCGACTGAACTCTCGGGATCGAAGAGTCGGACGGTAATGCCACGGATCGGCCGCACGACGTGAGACGAGCGGCTCGTGAGGGGCAGAGGTGATCCGTCATATCCCGTCGCCACGATCCCACGGTCCCCAGCAACGACCTCACCACTTTCACACACGACGGAAACGCCCTGGTCGTCGTGTGAGGTGGCGACGACTCGTTGTCGGCGGATCTCCACGTTTAAAAAGGCCAGCGCCTTCATGATGGCGTGCACCACCCCGTCGGGATCAACGAACGCGTCAGCACTCGCGAAGTCACTCGTCGTGATGCGTGGCGACAACAGTTCGCGTAAGAGATCGTCGCCTGCAGGAATGTCCGAGGAGAACACGTGGCCCTGCGACCGAGCAATGTCCAAATATTGCTGGATCTCGCGTCGATCGGACGAATCGAATGCGGTGAAGACCGTCCCCACTTCGAAAAGATCCAGTGAAGTTTCCGAAAAGGGCTTCAAACTCGCCAGTAGTTCGGGCCACGCCCGCCGAGAGGCCATTGCCCGCTCGGCCATTTCGGGGTGCTCGACGCTGGCTTCGGCGCTCGGAGCAATCATCCCCGCCGCCGCGAAGGTGGCTCCCAGGGCCGGCTGAGGGTCAACAACCGTCACGAGGTGTCCCGCTCGAGCAATCTCCAATGCGCTCAGCAAACCAATCACTCCACCGCCCACGATGACCGTTCGGCGTACGGGTGAGTTCATGCCACCATCGTAGGACTGAGCGGATGTTCGAATTCGGCTGCTGCGATAGGATCGTTCAAGGGCCAACGTCGTCCCAGAAGAGATGACGATGACACAGAGCCTTTACAATTCCCAATTCGAACACGACGCCTGCGGTGTGGGCATGGTGGCGGACCTACGCCAGAGGGAATCCCACCGGACTGTTTCTGATGCGCTCACCATCCTCGAGAACCTCGAACACCGTGGCGCTACCGGGTCGGACGAAAACAGCGGCGACGGTGCGGGGCTGTTGTTGCGCATGCCCGATAGCTACCTGCGCGAGGTGTGCGCCGACATCAGCATCGATCTTCCGCCGCTCGGCTCCTATGGAGTCTCGGTGTGGTTCCTACCGCACGACGAGGTCGATGAGTCACGTTCCCGCGTCAGTTCGATTGCGGAACGAGGAGGTCTCACCACGCTCGGTTGGCGAGAAATTCCCGTCGACAGCACACTCTTAGGAGCCGCGGCCCGAGCGAGCGAGCCAGCACAGTGGATGCAGTTCACGGCCGGTACTCACGGTGAATCTGACCTCCATCTCGAGCGGCTGCTGTTTCGCGCTCGCCGGTGGACGTCACGAGAGACGGGTCTCTACGCGTCCTCATCATCCAGCCGAACCTTGATCTATAAAGGAATGCTGACGTCCACGCAGTTGCGTCGCTACTTCTCCGACCTACAAGATGAACGGCTCAGCTCGTCTATTGCGCTTGTACACAGCCGGTTTTCGACTAACACGTTCCCCTCGTGGCCCCTCGCGCAACCTTTTCGTCTGATTGCGCACAACGGAGAGATCAACACCGTTCGGTCGAATCGAAATTGGATGACCGCCCGCGAGGCCCTCCTGGATACTTCAGTTTTTGGTTGCGACGCGGACACGCTTGCGCCCATCATCACGCCGACCATGAGTGACTCCGGGAGTTTTGATGAAGTGGCGGAGTTGCTACACCTCAGTGGGCGGTCGCTGCCGCACGCCATCTTGATGATGATTCCCGAGGCGTGGGAGAGGTCCACGGACATGGAAGCCGCGCGACGTGATTTCTATCGATACCACTCCGCGCTCATGGAGCCGTGGGACGGTCCGGCGTCGGTGACATTCTGCGACGGAACACTGGTGGGGGCGGTGCTCGACCGAAACGGGTTGCGCCCGGCACGATTTTGGGAGACATCCGACGAAAGGGTCATCTTCGCGTCGGAAGTCGGTGTCCTTCCCGTTCCGTCCTCCGAGATCGTTCGCAAGGGACGACTCCAGCCGGGTCGCATGTTCTTGGTCGATACGCACAAGGGGCGCATTGTCGAAGATCACGAGATCAAGGCGGATCTCGCGGCCGCCGCACCTTACGGTGAGTGGTTAGACGCCGGTCAACGGACGCTGGACGAGCTGCCCAATCGCTCCATGCTCGTGCCTGAACATCGCAGCGTTCTCCAGCACCAACGACTCTTCGGTTACTCCGAAGAAGACATCCGACTGATCCTCGAACCGATGGCTCGTGCCGGTGAAGAACCCATTGGTTCCATGGGGTCGGACGCGGCGTTGCCCGCACTCTCTCACGAGGATCACACTCTTTTTGATTTCTTTAGTCAACAATTTGCTCAGGTCACCAACCCACCGCTCGACGCCATCCGTGAGGAACTCGTAACCGCGGTGCGCGTAGCCATCGGGCCGCAACATGATCTGCTCCACGCCTCAGCGGAGCATTGCCGACAGATCGTCCTCTCCTCGCCCGTGCTATCGCTCGAAGAATTAGCCAAACTGAGGTACATCCACGAAGAGGGTGGCGCGGAGGGTTTCCACTCGGTCGCGATCGATGGGCTCTTTGACGCGCGCTCCGCCGACCCGCAAGCATCTCTGCTCGCGGGACTAGCCGACATCGAACAACGAGTCATTGACGTGGTGACCAGCGGCACCAACATCGTCATCCTCTCGGACCGTAACGCCTCACGTGAGCGCGCGCCGATACCGAGCTTGTTGGTCACCGCCGCAGTACACAATCGATTGGTTCACGAACGCCTTCGTGCCAAGGTGGCCCTGGTCATCGAGGCGGCGGACGCTCGAGAAGTGCACCACATGGCCCTCCTCTTGGGCTTTGGCGCATCAGCCGTATCGCCCTACTTGGCCTACGACACCATCAATGACCTCGCCACACGCGGTGAGCTGGGCGCACTTTCCTCTGAGCAGGCGAGGTACCGCTACGCCAAAGCATTGACCAAGGGCATCTTGAAGGTAATGTCCAAAATGGGTGTCTCCACGGTGGCGAGTTACGTGGGCTCCCAGTTGTTTGAAGCGGTCGGTGTCGCCGACGACGTGCTTGAACGATGCTTTCCTGACCTGAGCGCCCGTGTCGGGGGAACCACTTTTGACGGTTTTGCCCGTGCGGTGTTGCGCCGCCACGCCATCGCCTACGACGTGGCGGACGAGCACGGCCTGCTGCCGGCGAAGGGCGAATACCAGTGGCGTCGCGACGGCGAAGTGCACTTGTTCAACCCGAAGACTGTCTTTAAGTTGCAGCACGCGACGCGCGCCAAGCGTGAGGATATCTTTCGTGAGTACACGAAGATGGTGGACGACCAGGCCGAAGGATTGGTGACGCTGCGTAGCCTGCTCCACTTGCGCACCGCCGCTGAGCCGACCCCGCTTGACGAAGTTGAGGGTGTCGAACACCTCTTCCGACGCTTCTCAACGGGGGCCATGAGCTACGGCTCTATCTCGGCCGAAGCGCACGAGACCCTGGCCATTGCGATGAACCGATTGGGTGGAAAGTCCAATACTGGCGAAGGTGGAGAAGACGCCGAACGATTCGATACGTCCGACCCCCGTTTCAACCGTCGGTCCGCGATCAAGCAGGTGGCGTCGGGTCGTTTCGGCGTGACATCCGAATACCTGGTCAACGCCGATGACCTTCAAATCAAGGTGGCCCAGGGGGCCAAACCCGGAGAGGGTGGTCAGCTGCCGGGTACCAAGGTGTACGACTGGATCGCGAAGACGCGTCACTCCACACCCGGCGTGGGCCTCATTTCGCCTCCTCCGCACCACGACATCTACTCGATCGAAGATCTGGCGCAACTCATCTTTGACCTCAAGAACGCCAATGAATTTGCTCGCGTCCACGTGAAGCTCGTGTCCGAAAGTGGGGTGGGCACCGTCGCCGCGGGCGTCGCCAAGGCCCACGCGGACGTGATTTTGATTTCCGGTCACGACGGCGGCACTGGTGCCGCTCCGCTGACGTCTCTCAAGCATGCGGGGACGCCGTGGGAGATTGGCCTCGCCGAAGTCCAACAGACCCTCGCGGCGAATGGGCTTCGCGACCGCGTCGTCGTGCAAGTCGACGGCCAACTCAAAACGGGTCGCGACGTCGTCATCGCCGCGCTGCTCGGGGCCGAAGAATTTGGTTTCGCGACCGCGCCGTTGGTGGTCTCTGGCTGCGTGATGATGCGCGTGTGTCAATTGGACACCTGTCCGGTTGGCATTGCCACGCAAAACCCCGAATTGCGACAGCGCTTTACCGGACAACCGGAATTCGTCGAGAACTTCTTCATGTTCATTGCCAACGAGGTACGTGAGTATCTATCCCTTCTGGGCTTGCGCTCGCTCGAGGAAGCCATTGGTCGCACCGATCTCCTCGGCATTGACGAAGATCGACTGCCGGAGGGATCCACTTTCCACCTCTCACGTCTTCTGCACCCTCCACATGAACTACAGCGTTCGCACCGTGTCAATCAAGACCACGGCATTGCGAACGTCCACGATCGCCATTTTCAAGATGACGCGCTCACCGCCGCCCGCGAAGGACGTCCGTTCCTGTACGAAGGTTTCATTCACAACACGGACCGAACCACGGGAACCTTGACGGGATCAGCCATCGTGCGAGAGTTGGGTTCATCTGCCCTGCGGGACGATCAAGTGGTACTTCGATTCACCGGGTCCGCTGGCCAGTCCCTCGGTGCGTTCCTGCCGCGAGGCATCACCATTGACCTTCGCGGAGACGCGAACGACTACGTGGGTAAAGGTCTCTCCGGAGGTCGCATCGTGATTTCGGCACCCGAGGATTCTCCCTTTGATCCCGCCCAGAACGTCATTGCGGGCAACGTCATCGCCTACGGAGCGACCAGTGGTGAAATCTTCCTCAATGGGGTCGTCGGAGAACGTCTCGCGGTGCGAAATTCGGGTGCGACCATCGTCGCCGAAGGTGCCGGCGATCACGCGTGTGAATACATGACCGGCGGCACCGTCGTGATTCTCGGTGACGTGGGTCGCAACTTCGCCGCTGGAATGTCGGGCGGAACGGCCTACTTGTACGACCCGCGACAGCAGCTGACGTCCCGTCTGAGTGCGGGAGATTTTGACGTGGATCTCTTGGAGTTTGATGAGGACCGCTTCCTCAACGAACTACTTCGTAGGTACCAAGCGTCCACCAATTCACCGCTCGCGCAGCAGCTCATAGCGAACTGGTCACAGGCGCGTATGGATTTCATGCGGATCCAGAGCGCGGAGTACCGACGAGTCATGGAGGCAGCACGTGGCTAAGCCGACTGGTTTCCTCGAGTTCTCACGTCAGGGTCCCCGTCGGCGTCCGGTGGAGCTTCGTCTTCGCGATTGGAGCGAGGTGTACCTGCCGCAGGACACCACGGAAGTCGTCGAACAAGCTGCGCGGTGTATGGATTGCGGTATCCCGTTCTGTCACAACGGATGTCCCTTGGGGAACCTCATTCCCGAATGGAACGACCTCGTGTACCAAGAGGATTTTGCCGCGGCGCTCGAACGCTTGCACGCGACGAATAATTTTCCGGAGTTCACGGGTCGGCTGTGTCCGGCACCGTGTGAGTCCGCGTGCGTGCTCGGTATTGCGGACTTGCCGGTCTCTATTGAACGAACCGAATACGAAATTGCCGAACGAGGCTTCGCGCGGGGGTGGGTAACTCCACGTCGCGCTGAGTCACCCCACGGCACTCGCGTAGCTGTCGTGGGCAGCGGTCCAGCGGGTCTCGCCGCCGCACAGCAGTTACAAAGGGCGGGATACCTGGTCACCGTTTTTGAGCGACAAGAGAAATTGGGTGGGCTTCTTCGTTACGGGATTCCGGAGTTCAAGATGGAAAAGTCGGTCATTGACCGACGATTGACGCAGATGCTCGATGAGGGCATTACTTTTCGTACGGGTGTGTCGGTCGGGGCCAGCGGTGATATCTCGTTGGAGCAGTTGCGTTCGGACTTCGACGCGGTCATCTTGGCGATTGGCTCAACACGGCCTCGAGAACTGCCATTGCCCGGGCGAGAATTCGAAGGAATCATGCCCGCCATGGAGTATCTCAAGCCCGCTAATCGGGTCCTCGAGGGCGTTGAGGCTCAAGAGTTCTACAGCGCACGAGATCGGCACGTGGTCATTCTCGGCGGTGGTGACACCGGCGCAGACTGCCTCGGCACGGCCCTGCGCCAAGGAGCTCGTTCCGTGACGCAACTCGAGATCATGCCGCAGCCTCCCGAGAGTCGCCCCGAGGGTCAACCGTGGCCGACGATGCCCCTGCTCTACAAAGTCACGTCCGCCCACGAGGAAGGTGGTGTGCGGGACTACAACGTCGCCACGCAGAGATTCCTCGGAACATCTGATGGACGCGTGCGCGCTCTCGAGGTCCAGCCCGCGAGCGGGGGAGAGGCCAGAGAGATTCTGGCCGATCTCGTGTTGATTGCGGCGGGGTTTGTTGGTCCCGAGCTCGATTCGTTGAGCAGTCAGCCTCTTCCCACGACGGCGCGAGAATCTCTGCAGGTGAACTCCCACTGGCTCGTCGACGCGGGACGAGATGACATCGGTCCACTGTTCGCCTGTGGCGACGCTGTGCGCGGACAGAGTCTGATCGTGTGGGCTCTGGCGGAAGGTCGCTCAGCGGCGGGCGGCGTGGACCGATACCTGCGCGGGGGCGTCGCGCGCTTACCGGAGCCACTCGCGCCCTACGCCACGCCCTGGGATTCACCAGTTCGCTAACGGGCATTTTGTAGCATCAACATCACGTCAATGGAGGGGGTCACCGTGGAAAGCACTATGCAGGACGTGCCGTTACTCATCAGCAGTATCGTCCGACACGGCGAGTGGTTGTACGCCAACAAGAAGGTCTTTACGATCACACCCGACGGCACTGAAGAAGCGACTTTTTACGAAATCTCGAAGCGAGCCGAGCGTCTCGCCGCGGCCCTCACCCGGCTGGGTGTCGACCGTGGAGACCGCGTGGCAACCTTCCAGTGGAACAACCAGACGCACATGGAGGCGTACCTCGCCGTTCCTTCGATGGGCGCTGTCCTGCACACCTTGAACATTCGGCTGTTTCCGGAACAACTGTCATTCATCGTGAATCACGCCGACGACAAAGTCATCATCGTGGACGGATCACTCATTCCGCTCCTGGCCAAGGTACGAGATCAGCTCACCAACGTGCAGCACTTCATCGTCAAGGGTGCAGGTGACCGATCACTTCTCGGCGACACTCTCGACTACGACGAGCTTCTTGACGCCGAAGAGCCGGGCTTCGTCTGGCCCGAGGATCTTGACGAACGTAGTGCCGCCGCCATGTGTTACACGTCCGGCACTACCGGAAACCCAAAGGGCGTTGTCTATTCCCATCGTTCCATGTGGTTGCACTCAATGGCGTCGATGACCGCGAATTCCATTGGTTTCTCCGAAGCGGACCGTTGCCTTCTCATCGTGCCGATGTTCCACGTCAACGCATGGGGCGCCGCGTACACGGCCTTTTTCGCCGGTGCCGAATTGATCATGCCGCAGATGTACCTCCAGGGCGAACCCCTCGTGAGGATCATTCGAGAACTGAAGCCCACCCTGTCCTTGGGTGTACCGACCGTGTGGAACGACGTCTTGCGCGTGGCCGCCGAGGATCCGACGGCCGACCTATCGAGTTTGCGAACCATCGTTGCTGGCGGTTCCGCCGTACCGCGCGTGATGATCGAGGCGTTCCGCGAACACCACAACTTGAAGCTGATCCAGGGTTGGGGAATGACCGAGACGTCACCGCTCGCGGCCGTATCGATCCCCCCGCACGGAACACCGGTAAATCGCGAAATTGACTATCAGGTCAAAGCTGGTCGCATTGTGGCGGGTGTCGAGGTCCGAACAACGGCCGAAGACGGGACCATTCTGCCGCACGACGGCGAATCAGTCGGCGAATTCGAAATTCGCGGACCGTGGATCACGGGTGCGTACTTTGGCGTGGACGATCCCGAGAAGTTCCGCGACGGGTGGTTGCGGACGGGTGACGTGGGCACGCTGGATGCCGAAGGTTTCATGGTCATCTCCGACCGCACGAAAGACGTCATCAAGTCGGGCGGGGAGTGGATTAGTTCTGTGGAGCTCGAAAACGAAGTGATGGCGTACCCGGACGTCTTCGAAGCCGCCGTGGTGGCTGTGCCCGACGAGAAGTGGCAGGAGCGCCCACTGTGCTGTGTCGTGCTCAGTCCCGGCGCCGAAGTGACCGCCGAAGCTCTACGAGACTTTCTCGCCTCTCGCGTGGCGAAATGGTGGATTCCAGAGCGATGGAGCTTCATCGCCACCATTCCTAAGACGTCGGTCGGCAAGTTCGACAAGAAGGTTCTGCGAGCGCAGTACGCCGCCAACGAGTTAGACGTCACCACTCTCTCGTGAATCAGGAACTGGAAGAACTCGCCGCGGCGATTGACGCCATCAACGAGCGCGTCAGCGACTTGATGTACGAGGCGCTTCGATCACAAACGCGAAGTCAAGATGCACCGGGTGCCAAAGAACTCGAACGTCAACTCGCCAAAGTTCGTCGAGCGCTCACCAAGGCAGAATCGACGTTACGCGGAGTCGAAACCTCAGACAACGACTAGACGGTCCAGTCGTTGATGGCGGTGATCAGGCGACGTAGAAGTCCGTAACTCTGACGATCGAAAGTAAAAACCAGCCGCGGTAGGTCAGGGACATCGTTCGACTTCTTCTCGATGTCGAGTGCACTCGTGATCTCAAAATCACCGGACGCGAGCAAGCCAGAGAATTGTTCCCGCAACGTTTCGAACTGCGCGGCAGTTGGCGCTTGACGCAAACGAATCACGGTGCGGTCCCCGACGTGACGTAGCGAGTGGTAATTGCGATAAAAATGAGTGATCTCCTCAATGGCCGCGCTCGCCGAGGTGACGATGGTGAAGAAACCGTCGTCGGTGGAACTGACGTAGCCATCACTGACGACGCGCTCCTGAACGAAAGCCAGCCAGTCTCGCCAGTATGATCCGTCGGGCGTATCGACGAGCACGACCGGCGCGGGAGATGCCTTACCCGTCTGCAATAGGGTTAACAGCTCGAAGACCTCGTCCAGGGTTCCGAATCCGCCCGGGAACACCGCAAAGGCGCTCGATTCCTTGGTGAGCATGACTTTGCGTGTGAAGAAGTACCGCATCTCGATCAACTTGTCGTCGTCGATGATGAATTCGTTCGCACCCTGCTCGAAGGGGAGTCGGATATTGACACCAAAGGATCGCTCGCGGCCGGCACCCTGAATGCCCGCCGCCATGATGCCCGGCCCCGCACCAGTGACCACCATCCAGCCCTCGTGAGCTATCCGCGCCGCGAAATCGTGGGCGAGTTGATAGAGCGGTGACGTCGGCTTGGTTCGGGCTGAACCAAAGATGGTGACTTTCTTCTCGTCGCGATACGGAGCGAAGACCTCAAAGGCTTCGACAAGCTCGCCGAGTGCCGTCTCGGCAATCTTCAAATCGAGCGTGTCGGGATCCTGCGCCGCGAGAATCACGACGTTGTCAACCAGGCTGCGCATCAAGTCACGTCGCTGGCGACTCTGTTCAGGATGCTCCTCCAAAATGGCGGCAAGGAGCGCTTCGACCGCTGCGGCAGTAGAACTCATGCGGTGGCGTAGAGAGTCGTTCGCTGTCGGAGCGGACGCCCCAGAGGCTTGACCAAGGCCTCTAGTTGCGCCACGTCCATCTCCTGGCCGTGAGACGCCCCCGCCGCGCGCGAGATGTTCTCTTCCATCAGCGTTCCGCCAAGGTCGTTGGCGCCAGCTGTCAGGATGCGACGAGCGCCTTCGACACCGGTCTTGACCCAGCTCGTTTGGATGTTGTCGATCAACGTGGCGTAGTGCAGTCGTCCCACGGCGTGCATCAGCAAGTTCTCACGGAACGTCGGACCCTTGCGAGCGCGTCCACGCAAGAAAATGGGGGTGGCCATGTGGACAAACGCCAGGGGCACGAACTCAGTGAATCCGCCCGTTTCCTTCTGCAGGTCACGGGTACGGATCAGGTGACGAGCCCACGCGTCATAACCCTCCACCGCGCCGAACATGATCGTGATGTTCGATCGAAGTCCCACGTTGTGGGCGGCACGATGAACGCTCAACCACTGCTCGGTATTGATCTTGTCCGGACAGAGTTCCGCACGAACATCGTCGTCGAGAATCTCGGCGGCGGTGCCCGGCAAGGTCTTCAGACCCGCATCCCGCAGTCGCGCCAAATAAGTTTCGAGGTCCACGTCCAACCGTCTTGCACCTTCGAAAACCTCGAGAGCGCTGAACGCGTGAATGTGAATCGTGGGGGAGCCGGCACGAACGGCGGCAACGACATCAATGTAATAGTCACCGTCAAACTTGGGATGAATGCCGCCTTGCAAACAGACTTCCGTGGCACCCTTATCCTCAGCCTCGCGGACGCGCTCACTGATTTCGTCAAGAGTCAACAGGTAGGGGTCGCCTCGCAGGTTGAGAGAGAGCGGTCCTTTGGAAAAAGCACAGAATCGACACTTGAATGTGCACACGTTCGTGTAGTTGATGTTCCGATTGATGACGAAGGTCACGTCCTCGCCACTTCGTTCCGCGCGTACGGCATCAGCTCGCTCGGCGATGGCGTCCACGTCGGCACCCCGAGCGTTGAACAACGTCACGAGCTCCGATTCGGAAAAGTCGTAACCCGGCTCGTAACGCTCGAGGAGTGAACGAACGTCGTTCGTCTCGGCCGTCAAACCTCGCGGCGCCGGGGGCGTCGTCTCACCACCGGACAACCACTGATCGTCTCGCCCGTGCTGTGATCCGTCACTCAGAGCCAGCACGGCGGGTCGCACTGATTCGTCGAGGAACTCCGCGGCTCGTCGAGCAAATTCCGGGTAGATCGTCAGACGGGGTACAAGTACCAACCCGTGTTGGTCCACTTCATTCCCTAAGGTCTCCACCGCCGGCCACGCACGCTCAGGGTTGACGTGATCCATGGTGACCGGGCTGATGCCGCCGAAGTCATCAATGCCGTACGCCAGAAGTTTTGCCGGATTTTCACTGAGATTCGGTGGCGCTTGCACGTGGATATCCGCCGGCAGAACGATACGCGCCAAAGCGATCGTCCAGAGAAATTCCTCCTCGTCAGCCGCCGGCCAATCCTTCATGGCGGTTCTCGGCTTCGGTAGGAAGTTTTGAACGATGACTTCCTGGATGTGTCCGTGCTCGAGGTGGGCGGCCGCAATGGCTTCTAGAGTTTCGAGGCGATCACGGCGCGTCTCGCCAATCCCGACCAACAACCCGGTCGTGAACGGAATCTTTTGAGCACCCGCCGCTTGCAGGGTTGCCAATCTTCGTGACGGCACCTTGTCGGGGGCCAGACGATGTGCCTCCACGTCAGCGAGTGTTTCGAGCATCATGCCCTGAGACGCGGTCACGGTGCGAAGTTGCGCGAGTTCATGGGCGTACAGCGCCCCCGCGTTGGCGTGCGGCAGAAGACCCGTGGTGTGCACGACAGCGCGAGCGGCCTCGGCGAGGTAATCGATCGTCGAGCGAAATCCGTGCCCGGCTAGCCACCGCGCCGCGTCGTCGTACCGCAACTCGGGCCGCTCGCCGAGAGTAAAAAGCGCCTCGGAACAATGTGCGTCCGCCCCCGCCTGGGCGATGGCGAGCACTTCGTCCATGGTGAGAAAGGGTGCTGGCAGATGGGCGGGCGCCTGCGCGAAAGTGCAGTACCCACACCGATCACGGCACAGTTTCGTGAGGGGAATAAAGACCTTGGGCGAATAGGTGACCACGTTGCCGAAGCTCGAACGGGCCTTCTCGTACGCGATCGGGGCCAAGTCGCTGGCGGTCGCGTCCAAGTAGCGCAGAGGACCGGTGGAGACGGAGGTGGTCGGCATCACCTCATCGTAGGCTTAAAGTCCGAAAAGGGGAGCAACCTCGTCAAGATTGTCGACGCGAAGTTCGATGACCGTGCGGTCCGCGCTGCGTAGAGCAATAGCGTCGGCGTGAGCTTGGGCGGCGTGGAGATCGTGGAACGAAAAACGTCGTCCGGAGATTCTCTCCGGCGCGCTGCGGGGCTTCACGGACACCTGGATTGCCACCATCGAAGCTGGTCCACCCTTGTGGAGTTGGCCGGTCGAATGGAGGAAGCGAGGCCCGATCGCCGCGGTGATCCTGGGGAATCGCTTCGAGAGTGTCTCGCGCAGTGAGACGACCTCCTGGTCGAGATCGAGGGGACCAAAGACTTGCAGTGCCACGTAGGCGGATTCATCTGCCCGATCAAGGTCCGCCAAAGGGACGTGTCGTTCGGGCGTCCACTCGTGGCTCTCGTTCAGTCGAGCGAAGACATTCCGCTTGGCACCCTCGACGTCGGGTTGATTAAAGGGGTCCACATTCATCGCCCAAGCCATGGCCGCAGTTTCGACGTGAAAGCGGTAGACATCGCGAGCAACCGACCTGCGCTGCGGAGCAGCCATGGCGTGTGGTCCAACGATCGGCACCACTCCCCGTCCGTCTTTGCCGGTCGACTCGGCCACCAATTGCTCCAGCCACAACTCGCCGCTGCCGGCACTCGGCGCGCAGGCCAGCGGATACCAGTGCAGCGCGCTCTCGGGTTGCACCTTGGCCACACCGTCGGCGAACCATTGCAGGAATTCACCCTTTTCAATCGTCTGGGCAAATCCGGTCTCGATGAGTTCCTCGGCCGTCCAACCCGCGGCCAACGCCGGGACGATGCCCATGGCGGACAAGGCGCCAAAACGGCCTCCCGTATGGGGGTCACCGTAGAAGAGTTCGGCACCGAGCGAGCCGGCGAGCTCCGCGAGTCCGGTTCGTGGGTCCGTGATGATGGAGAGATCCCGAGGGTCGAGACCGTGCGACAACGCCCACGCCAACGTGGTGATCGTTTCAATGGTGCCACCGGACTTCGAGGCGGCAATCACGTTGACGTTTCGGAAATCGGTGGCCAAAATCGAATCGGGATTCGACGTGTCCAGGATGTCCAACGTGGACGAACCGATCAACGTGGCGAACATTCCGGCGGGCGATGCGGATCCGCCCATCCCGAGTAACACCGTCCGTTCGTGACGCGCGGGACGTGCACGGTGCCACCTTTGGTCGAGCTCGCTCACTCGTCCGGGCCATTGCGCCGCGTGTTGCAGCCATCCCAGTGACGTCGCCGCGGTGGAACCTTCGAACAACGTGGCGTCAGCGTCCCAGAAACGAAGTCCGGCGATCTCGGCGTCCATGTGCATTAGCTCCGGTGTAACTTCGCTCCCACCGTGTCCAACAAATCACGGTACGAATCTTCGAAGGCCTTCACGCCGTCGTGTTCGAGTTGCGCCGTGAGGGCGTGAACATCAATGAGAGAACTCAACTGGTCAAATTGCGCGAGCATGCTTTGCCTCGTCGCGTCGTCACTGATCGCTGCGGGATCGAAGGTCCCCGCACTAGAGAACATTTCTAAAGTTGCTTCGGGCATGGTGTTCACGGTCTCGTTAGCGATCAGAGGCACGACGTACAGTAGCGGGTCGTAATCCGGATTTTTGGTCGAGGTCGAAGCCCATAGCGGACGCTGCACTTGACCGCCCGAGGAAAGGATTTCTGCGGCGTCGGTGCGTTCGAAGCGGTCGAGGTAGAGCTGGTACGCCGAGGCCACCTGTGCATTGGCGCCGTGTCCTTTGAGGGCCGGATGAGCATCCAGCAGGGGGTCCGCGGCCGAGTCGACACGCGAGACAAAGAAGGACGCCACCGAGGCGATGCGACGAGGATCGTGGCCTCGAACGATGGCCTCGCGAACGCCCAGAACGAACTCGTCCATCACCTGCGCGTACCGCTCCAGGGAGAAGATCAGCGTGACGTTGACACTGATGCCGCGCGCCAAGGTCTCACGAATGGCCCCGAGACCCGCCACCGTGGCCGGAATCTTGATCATCAGATTGTCACGCTCGACCCTTTGGGCCAAACGTGTGGCCGCAGCGACGGTCGCGGTGGTGTCGTAGGCGAGTCGCGGTGACACTTCAAGGGACACGTAGCCGTCCGTGTAGCGGCGCGCGCCGCTCGCAAACTCCCGCACCGACGCAGCATGCACGTTGGCCAGCACGTCGCAGGCGGACTGCACGTCGGCGATCGCGAGTTCTTCAAATAATTCTTCGGGCAGCGATGCGGACGACGACGCGATGGCCGTGTCGTACGCACTCGAGGTGGCGAGCGCCTTCGCGAAAATCGCGGGGTTGGACGTCACGCCACGAACACCCCGATCGACCAACGCCGCGAGGGTGCCGTCTTCGAGCCAATCACGTCGAATGTTGTCGATCCACGGGCTCTGCCCGTGCTCAAGGTAGAGCGAATCCAGTTTGGTCACTGCTCATCCTCCAGTTTGCGCGCAATATGCGCGGCCACGGCATCCGCCGTGATGTTGAAGTATTCAAAGACGTACGCACCAGGGGCGGACAGTCCAAAGGTGTCAATGCCAATGGCCTCGTCGGCGTAGCGGTACCACCCGAGGGTCGCTCCCGCTTCGACGGCAACCGTCGGGTGCGAGCGCGGCAGCACCGACGTGCGGTACTCAACGCTTTGATCTTCAAAGCAGGTCCAGCACGGCATCGCCACCACTCGCACGGCGATACCCATCTCGGCGAGCTGATCGGCGGCGGCGAGACACACGGAAACTTCCGAGCCCGTGCCGATCAAGGTGCAGCGCGCACCATCATTTTCGCGAGCGACGAACGCGCCACGGTGCGCATTCTCGTGTGACGCGGCCGCGGCCTCTCCCTCGAGCACTGGTAGGTCCTGACGACTCAAGACGAGTGCGGTGGGGGCCATGTCCGCGTCGGTCAGCAGTTCGTGGACGAGATCCAAGGTCTCATTCCCGTCCGACGGTCGTACCACGTGAAGATGTGGCATCGCCCGGAGCGACATCAACTGCTCGACGGGTTGGTGGGTCGGACCGTCTTCGCCCACGCCGATCGAGTCGTGCGTAAAGACGAACAACGTCGACGCGTGCGACAAAGCGGCGAGGCGAATGGCGGGCCGGACGTAATCGCTGAAGACGAAGAACGTGGAACCCAGGGGACGCACGCCGCCGTGGAGTGACATTCCCACCATGATGGCGCCCATCGCAAATTCTCGAATGCCGTAGTAGATCTGGCGACCGTCGGGCGTGGGATGCGTCTGCTGGCGAGTGCCGGGTAGGACCACACCCGTGTTGTCAGTCAGGTCCGCCGAGCCCGCAATGATGCCCGACGCGTTGGACGCGACGGCATCGAGCGCTCGTTGCAATGCCTTGCGGGTAGCTACCTTTGTTCCGGGTTCGTAACGAGGAGCTTCCGGGGCGTGTGGATCAACGCCGTGGTGCACGAACTGCGAACGCAGTGCCTCACCGAGCGGTCCGGCGGCAGACATGCGTGCTTCCCACTGCTTCACCAATTCACGCTCTTGCAGGGCGGCGACGAAGTGACGCGGAAGTTCGCTGTCGAGCGTGAAGGGAGTCTGCTCGACACCCAAGATTTCCTTGGTTTCCGCGATCGCCGCAGTTGAAAAAATGGTGCCGTGCGCTTCCTTGCGGTCGACCATGGTGGGGGAGGGGAATCCAATGTGCGAGCGCAGGATCACGAGGGTCGGACGCTTCACTTCCGCGATGGCGTCGCGGCAGGCTTCTTCAATGGCCGTGACATTGGTGGCTTGTTCCCCAAGGTCAATCACGTGCCACCCGTAGGCTCGAAAGCGCCCCGCCGTGTCGTCGCGTAGCGCGAGCTCCGTGCCACCGTCGATCGTGATGTGATTGTCGTCGTAGAACACCGTCAGTCGGTCCAGTCCCAAGGACCCGGCCAGTGATGCCGCCTCGTGACTGATGCCTTCCTCCAGGCAGCCGTCGCCCGCGATCACCCAAACCCGATGGTCCACCAGATCACTACCGTGCTGAGAGCGCAGTTGTCGTTCCGCAATCGCCATGCCGACGCCGTTCGCCAGACCTTGTCCGAGTGGGCCCGTGGTGACTTCAACGGTGGGCGTCACTCCCGCTTCGGGGTGACCGGGCGTGCGCGAGTGGGGTTGGCGAAATGCCTCCAGATCCTCGACGGCCAGGTTGTAGCCAAAGGTGTGCGCCAACCCGTATTGCAGAATTGACGCGTGGCCCGCCGAAAGAATGAAGCGGTCCCGATCCAACCACTCGGGTTGAAGTGGATCGTGGCGAAGAATGCGAGAGAAGAGCGTCACTCCCAAGGGCGCCAGGGCCATCGCCGTGCCCGTGTGACCTGAATTAGCGCGTGCCGGAGCATCCATGGCGAGCGCCACGATCTGCCGTATTGCGTGGTCCTCGTGGGGGGTTGCACCTACAAAAGTAACGTTCGCCATCGCCAGAAGAGTAGTGAACCCACGGTGTCTCGCGGTGCAACTCCCTCTGGGTAGCCTGACGGTGTGCGTCTGCAAGTGCCCCCGAACTGCGATCTGACCCTCGGACTGCGCTGTGTCGAGAAGACCGAGCCGGGCCGAACAATCTGGGAGATGCGCGCGGACGAACGTTTCGCCAATCCCGGTGGCGTCATTCAGGGTGGATTTCTCAGTGCCATGCTGGACTCCTCCATGGGGGCGAGCGCGGTCACCTCATTGAACGGTCGCCGTGCTCGCGTCGCGAACGCTGAGATGAAGGTCTCCTTCTATCGCTCGGCGAAGGTGGGCTCGCTGCTGACCTGTGAAGCAGTTGCCATCGAGAGCGGTTCCACCGTCATATTCGTCGAAGGCACCATTACCGACGACGAGCAACGGGTGATCGCCAAGGCGAGCTCGACGTACATCGCCAAAGAACGATCTCAGTAGGCTGCGAGAGTGACTTCTAAGTGGCGGCAGTACATCGACGGCAGCTCCGTGCGTCGCGACGTTGATGACATCAAAGAACTCGCAACAAAGTACGTCAAACAAGAGAGCATCGATCCGGTTAAACAACTCGGTCGCTACGCCTCGTGGGGATGTGCGGGCTCGCTCTTCATCGGACTGGGCTCCCTGCTGACGTTGGTGGCACTGCTGCGCATTCTGCAGGACGAGACCGCTGTCTTCCACGGCAATCTTTCCTGGATTCCCTATCTCATTGTCGCTCTGGTGGGTGTGGGTGTGATGGGACTCATTGTGTGGCGCATCGTGTCGGGTCCGTCGAAGCGGCGACTTCCCGCTCCGAAGAAGGAATCATGAGCGAACACTCGCAGACCCGCCAAGAACTCGAGGCCGCCATTCGCCGCTTGGTCGGAGACACCACGTCTTTGAGCAAGGACGCCAAAGGCTCCGCGAAGAGTGCCGCACCGGCCGTCGGGCTTCTCGCGGCCCTGCTCGCTTTCGCCTACGGACGTCGACGCGGTCGCCGACGTTCCGCATCCGTGCGGGTGCAGCGTCGCCGATGAGCACCCGTCTTTTAACCTTGGCGCTGGCGATCGCGATACGCCAGGCCCAACGCTACGGGAGTCGCCTGTGGTGGGCCGTCGCTGCTGTGGCGTTCCTGGTGCGAGCCGTCGACGGCCGGCCACCGCGCACACGGCGCTACCGCATTCGCGAGGGACAACACCTCGATCTCGACGTCGCGTCTCGAGTGAGCGCGTGAATCCGTCCACGCTGCGCGCCGGTGAGCGCGTGATGTTGATCGACGGCAAAGATCGTCGCTACCTGATTTCCCTTCGAGAAGGGGCGTCGTTCCATACGCACGCCGGCATTGTCGCGCACGATCAACTCATCGGCGCCACCGAAGGTGACCAGATCGCCGGCTCCACGGGTCGCTACTTTCTTGTTCTGCGTCCGACTCTCAGCGACGTCGTCCTCAAGATGCCGCGAGGCGCCCAGGTCATCTACCCGAAGGACCTCGGCGCCATTTTGATGTCCGCCGACATTGGTCCGGGAATGAGAATCCTCGAAGCTGGCGTTGGCTCGGGGGCACTATCTATGACCATCCTTCGCGCGGGAGCCCTCGTGAAGGGTTATGAGATCCGTGAGGATTTCGCGGAACGGGCCAAAGAGAACGTGTACGCGATGCTCGGCCCCGACGTTCCCTACGACGTCGAAATTCGTGACGTGACCCTCGGCATCGAAGAGCGAGACCTCGACCGGGTCCTCTTGGACATGCCCGAACCGTGGAAGGTCGTCGAACACGCCGAAAAAGCGCTCCGACCGGGGGGCATTTTCCTCGCCTACTTACCGACGATCAATCAAACCCAGTTGCTGCGCGAGACTCTCCATCACTACGCCTTCGGTCTCGCCGACACGGTGGAAGTCTTGCGACGCACGTGGCACATCGAGAATCGATCAGTACGTCCGGATCATCGAATGGTGGCGCACACCGGATTTCTCACGACCGCGCGACGTCTCGTCAAGAACATGCATGCCAGCACTCCCGTATCGAGCGACGTCGAGACGGACGACGCGAGTGATGACGAAGACGTCGACTAGTCCTTTTCGATGAAAATGCACTCACCGGGGCACTCTTCCGAGGCCTCAGTCACCGCATCCTCCAGTTCGGCCGGCACATTGGCCATGCCGTCAGAACCACCGGGGTTGCTCTTGATCTCCGCGCCCTCTTTGACGTAGGCCAGGCCGTCGTCCAGCAGCGTGAAAACGGCCGGAGCAATTTCCTCACATAGCCCGTCACCAGTGCACAGGTCCTGGTCGATCCACACCTTCATGTCAACTCCTCCGTGGAGAACGCTCGGACCATGACTTTAGCCGTTGTGTGAGGCACTTCGAACTCTCTCTCGTCGGCAAATGTCACTCACTAGGGTAGGTGGCATGGACGCTCACGAGTCGCCAACGGCAGAAGAGTTTCAACAAGTTCAGAGCGATCTGCGCCACGCGCTCGAGGAACTCGACGCACTGCGTCGTCGTGGCGAGGAGTATCCGTCGCGCGTCGAAAGCTTGGAGGAACAATTACTCGAGACGCGCGGGCAACTCACGCAAGCACGCTCCAACAACGAGAAGTTGACCATCACCATCCAACAGGCGCGCGAGCAAGTGGCGGCGCTACGCGAAGAGGTAGAAAAGCTCACGCAGCCCCCGTCGGTCTACGGGACCTTTCTTGAATTCAACGCTGATGGGAGTGTCGACATCTTCGCGTCGGGCCGCAAGATGCGCGTCGCGCTGCACCCAGGAATCGATCCGGGCCAGGTGAATCGCGGCAACGAAGTCGTTCTGAACGAGTCCTTCACCGTGATCGCGGTTCGGGATCCCGACGGCCAGGGTGAAGTCGTGACGGTCAAAGAGGTCCTCGACGAACGGCGTGTTCTGATCGCCGCACGCGGTGACGACGAACGAGTTGTGGAACGCTCTGAGGCCCTTGCTCATCTGAAATTGCGCGCCGGCGACGCTCTGTTGTTCGACGCGCGATCAAATCTGTTGATCGAGAAGCTCGCACGTCAGGAAGTCGAAGACCTTGTTCTCGAAGAGGTGCCGGACATTAGTTACGCCGACGTGGGCGGTCTCGATTCCCAAATTGAACTCATCACCGACGCGGTGGAACTGCCGTATCTTCACCGTCGATTGTTTTCGGAGTACGAGTTGCCGGCACCGAAGGGGATCTTGCTCTACGGCCCGCCCGGGTGCGGAAAGACGCTCATCGCCAAGGCCGTGGCGAACTCGCTCGCGGCCAAGGTGGCGGAAATCACGGGCAACACCAATGTCCGTTCCTACTTCTTGAACATTAAGGGCCCGGAACTTCTGAACAAGTACGTGGGGGAAACCGAGCGTCAGATTCGACTCGTCTTCCAACGAGCCCGGGAAAAGGCCGAAGAGGGTGTCCCGGTGATTGTCTTCTTCGACGAGATGGACTCCCTGTTTCGCACCAGAGGCTCCGGCATCAGCTCGGACATGGAGTCCACCATCGTTCCTCAGTTGCTCGCCGAAATTGACGGCGTCGAGTCGCTTCGCGACGTCATTGTCATCGGCGCCACCAACCGAGAGGATTTGATCGACCCCGCCATCTTGCGCCCCGGTCGCCTCGACGTGAAGATCAAGATCGAGCGCCCGAACGAGGACGCCGCCGTACAGATCTTCAGCCGCTACCTCCACCACTCCCTACCAATGGACGAAGGGCAAGTTCGTGAATTGGGTGGCGGTGATGTCGAAAAGGCCGTTCGCGTCATGATTGAGCGCACCGTCTCCGAGATGTACCGCGTAGATGACGAGAACCGTTTCCTTGAAGTGACCTACCAGGGTGGCGACAAGGAAATTCTCTACTACAAGGACTTCGCCTCTGGCGCCATGATCGAGAACATTGTGCGTCGCGCCAAGAAGTTGGCGGTGAAGCGCGAGATTGCTGACACCGGCCGCGGACTGCGACAGAGTGACCTCATGGAGTCAATCCGTCAGGAATACCGAGAAAATGAGGATCTTCCGAACACGACGAATCCGGACGACTGGGCACGCATTTCGGGCAAGAAGGGTGAGCGCATTGTGTTCATCCGGACGCTCGTCAACCAGCCGTCCGAGGAACCTCGCGGTGGACGCTCGATCGACCACGTGGGCACCGGTCAGTACCTCTAGTCATGGCCATTGAAAAGGTTCTCGGTATCGAGACCGAATACGGGATCGTTGGGGGACCAGACCACGACCCCATCACGGCCTCGAGCTTGGTCGTGAACGCCTTCGCCCAACCTGGCATGAGTCACGTGAACTGGGATTTCGAGGACGAAATGCCCGGACACGACGCTCGAGGCTTTCCCGCCTTCACCTCCGTTGCTCCGCTGATCGAAACCCACCTCGCCAACACCGTGCTCCCGAATGGTGCTCGTTTCTACGTCGATCACGCTCACCCGGAATATTCATCCCCCGAAGTTCGAACGCCCTTGGAAGGAGTGCGCTATGACGCCGCGGGAGAAGAAGTGCTCCGACGCGCGGCCCGAGCGGCCAACGAGTTGGGCCACTACCCGCAGCCCATCGTCGTGTACAAGAACAACTCGGACGGCAAAGGAAACTCGTACGGTACTCACGAGAATTACCTCGTCGAGCGATCAATTGAGTTCGCCGACATCGTTCGCGCGATGGTGCCGCACCTCATCTCTCGGCAGATCATTTGCGGGGCGGGAAAGGTGGGAGCAGAAACCGAGGCCGGATTCGCTCTCGGACCGACCTATCAAATCGCACAGCGCAGCGAATTCTTTGAGGAGATCGTCGGTCTCGAAACGACGCTCAAGCGTCCGATCGTTAATACTCGGGACGAACCCCACGGCGATCCTGAGCGCTTTCGTCGTCTGCACGTGATTATCGGCGACGCCAACATGTCCCAAGTGGCGACGTTCGTCAAGCTGGGATCGACCTCACTCTTACTCGCGACACTCGAAGATTTCGGAACGTCAGCGTTCCCGCTCCCTCCACGCCAGCCCGTGCGCGCGGTGCGTCTCTATGGATCTGACGTATCCCTTCGAGCGTCGGTGGAAGACGAAGAGGGACGGTCGCTGTCGGCGTGGGACTACCAAGATGCCCTGTGGCACCTCGCGGATCAGTACGTGGGGGAGACAGGAGGATCCGCCGTCGCCGGAGAGAGCGAAGTTGCCTTCATCCTGTCGACCTGGCGTGAATTGTTGGACGGGGTACGCGATGACCGCGATCTCGTAGCTGACCGCATTGACTGGGTAGCCAAACTGCGACTCATTGAGGGCTATCAAGAACGTCACGGACTTCGAAGTGACGACATGCGGCTGCGAGCCATTGACCTGCAGTACCACGACGTGCGACCCGAACGATCTCTGGCCGCACGTTGCGGGCTACGAGAATTGATCGCACCGAATGACATTCAGCGTTCGCTCGCCGAGCCGCCCCGCAGCACCCGCGCCTATTTTCGCGGGCGCTGTATTGCCCAGTACCCTGAATCCATTGCGGCCGCCAATTGGGATTCCGTGGTCTTTGACCTCGGTGCCGATCCGCTACAGCGAGTTCCTATGATGGACCCACTAAGGGGAACTGCTGAGTTGACCGAGGAATTGTTGGACCGCTGCACCACGGCGCGACAGTTATTGGACGAACTCGGCTCCTGACCGGAGAGTGACGACCATGAGTGAACAAGAGCAAGTACGCAAGCAGCGCCCCGAGAGGCGCACCGACGAATCCACCGCGCCCGAAGTCGACGCCACGCGCGGCGACCAGATCAAGGCCGACCTCGACGACCTATTGGACGAGATCGACGAAGTGCTCGAGGACAACGCGGAGGAGTTCGTCCGCAACTACGTCCAAAAGGGTGGCGAGTAGTACATGGGTCTGCCGCTGTTCTCCGTGGGCGAGGATCCGGGACCCTCGTTTCTTCAGTACCTCGACGCTCAAGGAGTGACGCGCTCACTCCCCATGGGTGTGGATTCACCTCACGCCACCACGGTGGTGGCCGTGCGCGCCGCAGAAGGCGTGGTGCTCGTCGGCGATCGTCAGGCCACGGGTGCCTATATCGCTAGTCGTGACGTGCGCAAGATTGAGGCGGCTGACCGATTTACCGCCATTGCTATTTCTGGTTCCGCGGCAATGGGCATGGAATTCATTCGTATGGCGCAGCTCTCTTTTGAGCACTACGAGAAGATGACCGACGCGGTCCTCAGCCTGGAAGGTAAGGCAAATTACCTCTCGCCGCTGATCCAACGCAACAATCTGACGACACCGTTCCTCGTGCTTCCCCTGTTGGCGGGCTACGACGTCAATCGTCGACGCGGTCGCGTCTTCGAATACGACGGCGCCGGTGGCTGTTACGAACGAAGCGATTTCGTCACGATCGGCTCGGGTACGCCCTTCGCCGAGAGCGCGCTGCGACTCGGTTTTCGTGACGACATGACCATCGACGAGACCGTTGAGCTCGCGGCCCTGGCGGTCTACGAAGCTGGCGATAACGATCCCGCGACTGGGGGACCCGATTTTGTTCGCAACATCTTCCCGATGATCGTGACGGTGACCGATGCGGGCTTCGAAGAGCTGTCGCACGACGAAACCGCTGAGCGTTTCCGCGCCATTCACGAGCGACGCACGGCGTCAGGTGGTCGACCCGGGGGAGCCCTGCGATGAGTATGCCGTTTTACGTATCGCCCGAACAGCTCACCAAGGATCGTGCCGAGTTCGCGCAAAAGGGTATTGCCCGCGGGCGGTCCATGGTCGCCACCACCTACGACAAGGGCGTCTTGCTCGTCGCCGAGAATCCTTCGGCGTCACTCAACAAGATCTCGGAGATTTACGACCGCATCGCGTTCGCCGGTGTCGGCAAGTACAACGAATTTGATCGTCTGCGCGAAGCAGGGATTCGTTGGGCCGATGGAACGGGATACACGTACTCGCGCGAGGACGTGGACGCGCGTGCGCTGGCGAACTATTACGCCCAATATCTCGGTTCGATGTTCGCCGAAGGACCCAAGCCCCTCGAAATCGAGATCTTGATTGCGCAACTCGGTAACGAGCTCCGCCCCACGAAGCTCTATCACCTCGCCTACGAGGGCACCATCACTGACGAAGAGCGCTTTGCCGTCCTGGGCGGCGACGCGGACACGATCAAGCAGCGATTCGTCGATGCCGATCAAGGAACGTCCGATCTCGCTGGTGCACTGCACCACGCGGTGTCGGCACTCTCGGGACCTGATCGTGTCATTCCGGCCGCCGATCTTGAAGTAGCCATTTTGGAGGATCGCGGTGCTCGCCGCACCTTCACCCGCGTGAGTGACGCAGACGTCGCAGAACTGCTGACCCACTAGCGTCACCTCCATGGAACGCCGCATTTTCGGAATTGAGACGGAATATGGCGTCACGTTTGCCTTCCGAGGACAACGTCGCCTGAGCCCCGACGAAGTCTCGCGCTTCTTGTTCCGCAAGGTGGTCGCCTGGGGAAGAAGTTCCAACGTCTTTCTCGAAAACGGAAGTCGGCTCTATCTCGATGTTGGTTCCCACCCCGAGTACGCCACCGCCGAGTGCGACAATTTGTATGACCTCGTAGCGCAGGACAAAGCCGGTGAGGCGATCCTCCAAGGTCTCGTGCAGCACGCGCAGGCCCAGCTCGAAGCGGAGGGTGTGAAAGGGGAGATCTATCTCTTCAAGAACAATTCCGACTCGGCGGGCAATTCCTATGGTTGCCACGAGAACTACTGCACCGAGCGTGACGAAGACCTCTCACGACACGAGCAACTCACCATTCCCTTCTTGATTACCCGTCAAATCTTCGCGGGGGCTGGACGGGTCGTGACGACGAACCGGGGAACTCACTACGCCCTCTCGCAGCGTGCGGAAGTCATATGGGAGACCATCTCGTCCGCCACGACACGGTCGCGGCCCGTGATCAATACGCGCGACGAACCTCACGCCGATCCCGAAAAATACCGGCGGCTCCACGTGATCATCGGCGACTCGAACATGAGTGAATACGCAACGTTCCTCAAGACGGGGACGATGTCCGTGGTGCTCGCCATGGTGGAGGACAAGACGACCATCTTGCGCGACTACACCTTGGCCCAGCCCATGAACGCCCTGCGTGACGTGTCCACCGACCTTTTCAGCGAAAACACAATTCGACTTCACAACGGACGTGAAATCACCGCCCTCGAGCTCCAAGAAGACCTCTGCGACCGTGCCGAACTCTTCGCGCAGTCTCGTCAACTGCCCGACGACCAGCAAGAAGCCGTTCGCATGTGGCGCCAGACCCTGACGCAGTTGCGCAAAGATCCCCTCGAGTTGTATCGCGAGATCGATTGGGTCGCGAAATACCGTTTGATCGAGCAGCTGCGCGAACGCGAGCAGATCTCCTTGACCAATCCGAAAGTCGCCATGATCGACTTGTTGTACCACGACACCTCTCATCTACGGGGCCTGTTCTACCGTCTGCAAGCGCGCGGACAAGCCGAACGCATGGTCACCGACGACATCATCAACGAGGCCACGATTACGCCCCCGCAAACGACGAGAGCGCGAATGCGCGGAGCGTTCGTGAAGCGAGCCAATGAACGAAATCGGGACTTCACCGTGGATTGGGTGCATCTCAAACTGAACGATCAGCTGCAGCGAACGCTCATGCTGAAGGACCCCTTCAAGAGCCACGACGATCGATTCGATCGACTCCTGCACTCGCTCTAAATGGCTCCTCCAGCCTGAGTAGCCTGTCGTAATGACCGACGAGGTCGGCGAGGTGCCGATTGAGACACTCGCCCCAGAGGGCCCGCCACGTCGGCATCGACGTCGCTCGCTGGGTCGCTGGGTTCTCGAGTGGACTCTCATCATCGCGGTGGCCTTGTTGGTGGCTGGGGGTCTACGTACCTACGCCTTTGAAACCTTTTCCATTCCCTCGGCCTCGATGGAGCCAACCCTGCACCCCGGTGACCGGATCATTGTGTCCAAATTGGGCGTACGCTTCGGAACGATCAATATCGGCGACGTGTTGGTGTTTCATCGTCCGCCCGCCGAAAATTGTGGCGGTCCGGCCTACGACGATCTCGTGAAGAGAGTCATCGGCCTGCCGGGGGACAAATTGATTTCCGTCGGCAACACGATCTACGTCAACGGCAAGCCACTCCAAGAAAACTGGCCCCACACCGAGCCGTTGGGATCGCCCCTGATTGCTACGACCGTGCCCGCAAATTCGTACTTCATGATGGGCGACAACCACAGCGACTCGTGCGACAGTCGCTATTGGGGCACCCTGGACCGAAAGTACGTGATTGGCAAGGTGGTCATGATCATCCTGCCGCTCAACAGATTCGGCGCCCTGTAACACGCCCGATCGAGCGAGAGTCCTACAATGACCCTGTGTTTGACCTGAGCCCCATCAAGATCTTGATCATTGTGGTGGTCATCTTGGTGGTCCTCGGACCCGACAAACTGCCCGAAGTCGCTCGCCAAGCCGGTCAGGCGTGGCACTCGCTGAAGAATTTGCAGTCCAAGATCGAATCTGAGGTTCGCGACGCGGTACCCGACCTGCCGTCGACGTCCGATATCGCGCGCATGGCTCGTAATCCCGTTGGTCTCTTGAACTCCTTGGCCGACCGCGCTACTGCGGCCGATGAGGAGGCGACCAATGCGGCCGCGGCAGCGGCCCACGAGGCACCCGTCGGAGCTGGGTCGCCGGAGGGTGAGAGCGAACCTCAACCGGAGATTCTTGTGGAACCAGATTCGATTGTCGACCTACCTCCACGCGCATCACAAGTGATTCCTCCACGCCGCGCCACGACTGATGTCGCTACGGCCCCACCGGACGCGTCGCTGAATTAAGCCCATGTCACCTATTTCGAAATCCGGCAAGAAGGCCGCTACGGGGATGACCCTCGGCGAGCACCTCATTGAGTTACGAACTCGATTGATGATCAGCGTTGGTGCCGTCTTGGTGTTCATGGCGATCGTGGGGTTCGTTGGCTACAACGACATGCTGAAACTTCTGCAGCAGCCGTATTGCTCGATTTCGCCCCACCATTGCACCTTCCTCGCCACGGGACCCTTGGACGGACTCACCCTGCGCATCAAGATTGCCCTCTTCGGCGGACTCTTCCTCGCGTCACCCATCGTGTTCTACGAGATATGGCGATTCATCACGCCCGGTCTCAAGGCGAAGGAGAAGAAGTACATCATCCCCTTCGTGACCGCTTCACTCGTTTTCTTTGCGGGCGGAGCCTTGCTCGCCTATTACAGCTTTGAACACGCACTCAAGTTCCTCCAGGCCGTGGGAGGATCCCAGATTCACGCCGACTACCAGCCCAATAGCTACCTCACGCTCATCCTCTTGATGATGTTCATCTTTGGGCTGACCTTTGAGTTTCCCGTCATTTTGGTCAGTTTGGAACTCGCCAATATCGTCACACCCCATCAATTGTTACGGGCGTGGCGCTGGGCCATCATCGGGATCGTGGTGATTTCCGCGGTCATCACACCGAGTGGGGATCCCTTCTCCATGCTGGCTCTCGCCGTTCCGCTGGTGGGCTTCTATTTCGCTTCCATCGGCGTCGGCAAGCTCGCTCGCAAGTGACCGACCTGTCGCGCCGCGAGCGATTCGTCGCGGGTCTCGGCTTTAGCGTCGACGACTTCCAACTAGAGGCGTTCGCCGCTGTTGACGAGGGCGAGAACGTACTGGTCTCGGCCCCGACGGGTTCGGGCAAGACACTGGTGGCGACCTACGCCATCGAACGGGTGCTGAGCAATGGTGGACGTGCCTTTTATACAACCCCCCTCAAGGCACTGTCGAACCAAAAGTTCAATGAACTCGTTGAGCGGTACGGTGCGCACAAGGTGGGTCTGCTCACCGGCGACAATTCCGTCAACCCTGACGCGGACGTCGTCGTTATGACGACTGAGGTGCTGCGGAACATGCTGCTCACTGAGTCGTCCCAGATTCAACGACTCAACGTCGTCATCCTCGACGAGGTCCATTACCTACAGGACCCGTATCGCGGGGGAGTATGGGAGGAAGTCATCATCCTCACCCCGACGATCGTGCAATTCGTCGCCCTGTCCGCCACGATTGCCAATGCCCGCGTCGTGGCGGAATGGTTGAGCGAGGTTCGTGGTCCGACAACGGTGGTCGTTGAACAGACGCGTCCGATCGCACTCCACAACCACGTTGCGATCGCGCGACGCGCCCAGGAGCTCCCCGAACTCATCGATCTTTTGAAGGGGAATGCCCTGTCTGACGAAGCTCGCCGCGTCGACAATCAGATGAAATCCACGAGGCGTTTTCGACCCGGTCCCCAATGGCACGGCAACCGACAGAGCGCGCCACCACCACCGGTGCGCGCACCACGACGCAGCGACCTCTTACGTGTCATGGACGCGACCGACCTTCTGCCGGCGATTGTGTTCATTTTCTCACGAGCGGCCTGCGACGATGCCGTGCGTCAATGCCGCCGTGACGGCCTCCTCTTCACCAACGTTGAGCAACGTGCGGAGATTCACGAACTTGCCGCTCGACGACTCGTCGACTTCAGCGACGACGATCTTCAGGCGCTCGACTACGCCGAGTTCATCGACGCTCTCGAGAGGGGAATCGCGGCCCACCACGCCGGCATGGTGCCGGCGTTTCGGGAGATTGTGGAGGCCTGCTTCACCGCCAATTTGCTCGGCGTCGTCTTCGCCACCGAGACGCTCGCCCTCGGCATCAACATGCCCGCGCGCTCGGTCGTCTTGGAACGCTTCACCAAATACTCCGACGCTGGTCGCAATGTCTTGACGTCCGGGGATTACGCGCAGCTCACGGGTCGAGCGGGTCGCCGAGGACTCGACGATGAGGGACACGCCGTTGTCTGCTTCGCCACCGAGACGGCTCTCTTCGATGTCGCGAGAGTCGCTCTGGCTCCGCCGCCGGATCTGCACAGCTCATTTCGACCGACCTATAACTTCACGGCGAACTTGTTGCATCATTTCGATCGCGACACGGCCATCTCCATCCTGAACCAGTCCTACGCCCAGTTCGAAGCCGACCGCCGCGCCACGTCCGCCCGTCGGCCCTTGGTGGAGCAAATGACCGCGCGCCATCACGTCCTGCTCGACCTCGGTTACGCGGACGGTTGGAGCCTCACGCCGTCGGGGGAGTGTTTGCGGTCCATCTATCACGAATGTGACCTCCTCATCGCGGAGACTCTGGCCGAAGGCGTGCTCGAGGATGCCGAACCCGCCACCATCGCCGCGGCTTTGTCGGCCTTTGTGTTTGAGCCCAAGAAGGCCAAGAAGACCGGACCGCATCGCCACACGCCGACGGCCAAGAAGAGAGTCCGCAACGACCGACTGGGTGACCAGCGTCGCAGTGACATCAATGGACGTATCGGTGCCATTATGGGAATTGCCGCCTACATCCAACAAGTGGAGGACAATCACCACGTCCGACACGCCAAGGAGCTCGACGGCGGCTTCGCGTCGACGATCGCGGCGTGGGTTCGCGGGGCACCTCTGTCCACAGTCCTCGAAATTGCCGAAGCCGACACAGGGCAGTTTTCCGCCGGCGACTTCGTTCGCAACGCGAAACAGGTGGCCGACCTCTGCGAGCAAGTCTCACGACTGTCGTCGGGTTCCCTCACCGCCGCCGCAAATGAGGCCCGAGACGGGGTTCTGCGCAGCGTGGTGGCCGGCGCGAGTACGGTCCACCCACGGAAGGACACGGGGTTCTAATCTCGGAGTTCCATGCACCAGTACGTTTCGGAGGAATTCAACGAGGCTGAAGTGGCCATTTTGCGTCGCTACTTCACCAACTTGGACGGCCCAGTCTTCGCTCTCGTGAATTTGCCCGAAGTGGTCAAAGGTGCCCTCTTTGCCCGATACTCGCGCTCGTCGAAGAGTCTCCGACGTCTCTTCCTCGATGAATTCGTGGGCGATCTCGACCTGACGGGCGACGCTTCGATCGACGCCACCGTCGGACTCGATCGAGCCGACGAGCTGTACCAGAAGGTCTTTTTCGAATACGGCGATGACTCGGTCGCCCAGCTGGGTGGCGTCCACCTCGCCTGCGAGCAGTCCAGCAACGTCCTCACCAAGGTGCTCGAGTGGGGCCGCATCATGAGCTACCTCGAGCAGTCGACTCGTTATATGGGATACGACAAGCGACTCGAGAACGGGCACTACCGCTTCTACCGCGACACTGGCATTTTGGAGTCGCGATTCGGGGCCCGATACGTCGGCGAAATGGATCGGATGTTCGATACGTATGGTGAGTTGTTGCCGCAACTGACCGAATGGTTGACGCGCCGCTATCCAAAAACTCCCGACGACACCGACTTCGCCTATCGCCAGGCGATACGAGCCAAAGCGCTGGACGCGGTGCGCGGATTGTTACCTGCGAGTGCCTTGTCCAACGTGGGCATCTACGGCTCGGGTCAAGCGTACGAAGCCCTGTTGCTGCGCATGAGGGCGCACCCATTGGACGAGGTGCGCGAGTACTCACAGATGATGTTGACCGAATTGTCAAAGGTCATCCCGTCATTCCTCCGTCGCGTCGAAGTTGCTGACCGAGGTGTGCGGTGGAGTGAGTACTTCGCCGACACGAAGTCCGCTACCGCGCAAATCATTGCCACCCTCGGTGAGAGTGATGCCGACGAGGGTGAGTTCGTACGGCTCGTGGACTACGACCCGGAAGGGGAGAGCCGAGTCCTCGAGGCCATCATTTTTGGCAACTCCACGATGAGCCACGACGAAGCCGCGCGAAAAGTCGCCGCGATGTCGCCGCTCGAACGAACCCAACTGTTCAACGCCTACGTCGGGGATCGCAGCAATCGACGACACCGGCCGGGACGAGCATTCGAGCGGACGGATTACCGATTCGAGCTCGTCACGGACTACGGAGCCTTCCGCGATCTCCAGCGACACCGACTGCTGACGATCGAGTGGCAGAACCTGTCCACGTCTCTCGGTTACGACGTACCCGAGGTCGTCACGGAAGCGGGACTCACCGATACGTACGTGGCGTCACTGGAACGTTCACGGGACCTCTACGAATCCCTCCGCGAGGAGTTGCCGGAGCAGGCGCAGTACGCAGTAGCGTTGGCCTTCCGGATTCGGTACGTCATGCAAATGAACGCTCGAGAAGCCATGCACCTGATCGAACTTCGTTCGGGACCCCAGGGACACCCCAGCTATCGCCGGGTGGCCCAAGAAATGCACCGACTGATCAAGAACCAAGCGGGCCACCAGCACATCGCTGACGCCATGACCTACGTGGACTATTCATCGACGGATCTTGAACGTTTGGCGTCAGAACGTGCCGCGGAACGGGCTCGCCAACGAGCCGGACTTTAATTTTTCATAAGTCTGTCGTCATTTGTGCCCTAAAGCGGCGTGAAGGACTCCATCTCGGTCTATGCTGCCACCGCCTAACGAAGGACTGAAATGGCAGATAATTTAGATCAGGATGAGGTTTTCGACGAAGAGGATCTCGCCGAAGGCTTCGACGGCGACGACGCCGAAACAGACGAATTCATCGATCCCGATGCGCTCGATGACGACACCACAGCGGTGGTGGACGCTGACGATGAAGGAGACGATGACGTCGTTGCCGATGTCGTCGTTGAACCCGCGGTCGTCGACGATGAGGACGATCTCGCACTCGACGAGGACGTTGAACTGGCTCTCGACGAAGTGCTCGCTGAGACGATGCGCCTTACCACCGAAGTAGACGATGACGAAGACGCCGTCCCCGACACGGACGAAAAGGGCGAACCGGTTGAGTCGGTACTGCCCAAGCAAGACGATGAATTCCGTTGCAAATCGTGTCGCCTCTTGAAGAAGGTCAGTCAGTTGGCTGACAAGGACCGCACGCTGTGCCGCGATTGTGTCTGAGTCACCCGACTTTCGTGCCCTCGTAACGTCGGCGGAGAAAATGGTGGGCTCGCTCGTCCACTTGGGCGAGAAGGTCATCGGGGAGTCACTCCAGGCCGCCGGCCCCACCTCCGAGCGCGTCGCGCGCGAGTTACGCCAGGCACGTGCTGTGGGTCAATTCACGGTGTTGACAGCGACAGCAAAGTTGAAGCAACAGTTTTCCTCACCCACGCCGACGCACGTGGCTTCGGACGTGAGTGAGGAAACGAGCAACGTCGTCGTGCCGCCCACGCCCACCGCGATTCCGGACTACAAGAACTTGTCGGCGTCACAAATTATCCCCCTGCTCGACGGCCTGACGTCGATGGAGCGCGACGAGATTGCCGCCTACGAATCGGCCACACGCGGTCGCAAAACGATCCTGGCCGCACTGCGGACCCCGGCGGAATGACGCGACACGTCGCGGTCGTGATGACCGTTGACTCGCAGTTGTTGACTCTCTTTAACAGCGGTCTCGCTGACCTGCGTGCGCATCGTGGGGGAAATGCCATTGTTCGTGAGTTACTCACGATGACCAGTGGCGACCACGAGGCCGCCCTCGTAGATCTGGTCGCCCGAGGATGCCTCACAGCGGCGTACGACGACGGTGACCTGCGCGGGTTCGCGGTCGTTAGTTCAGGCCCACCCGTGACCATTCAGGGCCTTTTCGTACGACCCGAGGACCGTCGCCAGGGCTGGGGCGCGACCCTATTGAAGGCACTCCTGGAAAGCGACCGCCCCCCGGTCGATGCGTGGGCGCTTCCCGGCGATAGGGGAATGAAGTCGATCTACGAGAAGGCGGGCTGGAAGGCCCGTCTACTTACTATGAGTGACGCGAGGGACTCGGACGCCGAGTAGAGCGAACGGGCGGTGGCGGTGGGGGAACCTTCATGCCCAGCATCTTCGCGAATTCGGGAATGGAACCCGCACTCTTGACGGCGAGGGCGTTACACGCCTCGTCAGCGGGGATACCGGCCGGCTTCACCAGACGTCGAATCGGGGACTCCACGGCGGTGTTGACAATCTCGATCCAGACGGCCGGCGCTGTGTCGACGGACAAGGCTTCTGACACCATGTGAGCGATCTTGGTGGCATTCTCTGAGCTCACGCGCGTCGACGGGTCCGGCGTGCGTGACGCGAGACGCAAAGACTCGAGGACATCGTTGTTGGCAAGCGCCTTGTCCAATTTGTTCGTCCACTCCGTGCGCAACGCGTCGACACGAGTAGTGAGTTGCGCCTGGAGTTCCTTCAACTGCGCGCGAGCTTCGTCGTCAACATTGACGGTTTTGGCAGACGTCACCACCGCGCGCAGGTCGCGCAAGCGGAGTTCTTTGCCCGCTCCAAGGGCGCCCGCGGCGCGGTCCTTCCAGAAGGCGAGGTTCGTCTTGGGCAACAATTCCTCAGCGATGCGATCGATCGCTTCGGCGTTAATGGTCGGACGTCCCTGTTGTGTGGCGTTCTTGTTCTGTTCGGCGACTGCCGTGCGCACAGCCGGCATACCACCGCGGAGCAATTGCTCGGCTACGGGAAGTTGTTCCGGGGACAGAGTGGCGAGAAGGGCGTTGCGGTGGACGGTCGCGACCGGTGCCTGCGCAGGTCCCGTCGGACGAGCACCTCGGCGGTCACCGCTCGGACGCGGTCCGCGGCCGGATCGGTCGCCGCCACCTTCGCGTGGCTTGCGGTCACTGGAACTGCGCTCGCTGCGTTCGCCACCGCGATCGGGGCGGTCGCCACGGGGGCGGTCGCTGCGCGGGCGGTCGCCGCCGCGACGGTCGTCGTCACGACGAGCACCGCGGCCTTTGGAGGCGTAAATGACTTGTACGTCGGGACCCTTCGGTTCCGGCGCAATGAGGCTGAGGCGCTCGTTGCGGGGGTCGAGCGGAGACGCAGTTTTGGGCGGTGTGACGGACAAAACGTCGACACCCTCCATGTACTGCTCGACCTCGGCGCGGTACACATTGCCCACGACGAAGCCCTCCGTGAGCAGGCTGGTGTCCAGCGTGCCCTTAGGTTGGCGGGCACCCGCGGCACGCCACGTTGCGGTGGTGCCGTTGATGCTGGTGATTTCGATATCGATCCGTCGGGACATAGCCCGAACAATCTAGCCGTTGGCCGCCATGGGAAAATTTCAATCGATTCTCAATCAATTCTTAGGTCGCGTGCCTAGCATGAATCCATGACGGATCAGCCTGTGAACCCGGAACCTCACGACAACCCCAGTCCTGCCGCTGACCTGTGGGGGCGCGTCGCGGACAAACCCTCAACCAGCGGTGAGTCGACGGCGGCCACCGCACCGGAGGCCTTTGTCGCGCCATCCTCGCACGATGACGGCGACTTTGCGTCCTCGACTCATCGCGACGACGGTCCCACCTGGCCACGTCCCAGCGCGCCCCTGGCCCACGACGTGACAACTCGCCCGATTCCTCGGAGTAATTGGGGTCAACGACTCAGCCTGCTCTTGGTCGCGGCGCTCGTTGGAGCGCTAGCTGGTCACTTCGCTTCGCGCGGCAACAACTCGTATTCCATTTCAAGTTCCAATGGTGCGCCCACCGCCGCCCTCCTGACGGGCAACGTGTCGATCCCGTCGTTGGTCACGAAAGTGGCGCCGTCGATCGTGTCCATTGACGTGAAGTCCCCGGTCCAGGAGGATCAGGGGACCGGGATGATCCTGACGTCCAACGGCCTCATTTTGACCAACAACCACGTCATCGCCGACTCCCTCAACGGTGGCACGATCACCGTCACTCGCTACGGCACCACGAAAGCCATACCCGCGATCCTCGTGGGAACAGACCCAACCGACGACATCGCCCTCATTCGTGCGCAGGGTGTCAATGGCCTGCCCACCGTCACCCTCGGTAACTCGCACAAGTTGGTGACCGGCGACTCGGTCGTGGCGATTGGTAATGCTCTCGGTCTCTCGTCGTCCACCCCCACGGTCACCGCCGGCATTGTGTCCGCACTCGGACGTGAGGTCACCGCGAGTAATGGCACGAACAGCGAAACGCTCTACAACATGATCCAAACCGACGCCGCGATCAACCCCGGTAACTCCGGTGGTCCGCTTCTCGACGCCGAAGGTCGCGTTATTGGCATGAATACGGCGGTCGCCGGAACTCTGCCGGATGGGACGAACGCCCAGAACATCGGTTTCGCCATTCCGGTGGCCAAGATTAAGACGATGATTCCCGTACTGCTCAAGGGCGGTAGCAATGTCCAGAAGGGACGCGGCTATCTCGGCGTCGAAGTCAGCACCGTCACCCCGAAGAACGCGCAAGCCAACAACTTGAGCGTCACGACCGGCGCTCTCGTCGCGGAAGTTCTCCCGGGTTCGGCGGCCGCGACCGCTGGGCTGCAGCAAGGGGATGTGATCACGTCGATCGACGGACACTCGATTTCGACGGCACTTCAAGTCACCAAGATTGTCGGCGCCAAAAAGCCCGGCGACACGATCACGATGTCGGTCAACCGCTTCGGTCAGAAACTCACGTTGACCGCCACTCTCGGCGAGACTCCCTTTTAGAGCTACGCGAGAGTCGCAATTCCACCGTCGACCGGCAGGATGACGCCGGTCACGTAGGCACCCGCGCGCGACGCGAGGAACAACGCCGCACCCGCCATGTCGTCGGGGCGTCCAATGCGCTTCAGGGGAGCTGCTTGCGCGATGGCATCACCGAAGGCGTCGAGCGTGGCCTTCATCATTTTGGACTCGAAGGGGCCCGGAGCAATCGCGTTCACGGTGATGGTGGGCGCCATGGCCTTCGCCATGTGACGCGTCAGTTGGTGTACCGCCGCCTTAGAAGCGGAGTAGGCGTAGGTCTCCAAGGCGGGCACGTGGATGCCGTCGATGGAACCTATGTTGATGACTCGGCTCGGCTCGTCCGCCGTCGCGGCGGCGTCGAGGAGCGGTCGCAGAAACTTGGTGAGGTGGAAGACGCCCTTGACGTTGAGAGCCAGGACTCTCTCGAAGGCAATTTCGTCGTAGTCCACCATGGGGGCACCCCACGTGGCGCCGGCGTTGTTCACGAGCACGTCGAGGTGGTCTTCACGAGATGCGATCTCGTTCGCGAGCCGCTGGCACTCCGCCTCACTGGACAGGTCCGCGGGCAGCGCAATACACGTACCTTCGGCGCTCAATTCCTTCGCGAGCGCTTCGCACACGTCCGCTTTGCGTGACGAGATGTACACCTTGGCGCCACCGGCCACAAATCCGCGTGCGATCATCTCGCCAATCCCGCGGCTGCCTCCCGTTACCAACACCACTTTGCCCTGAACGCTGAAGAGATCACTCATGTAGGCCACTGTAGAAGACGCTGGCCCGCCACGATGTGCTCGTTCTTCTCAGGCCTGAGGCGCGTCCGCCAATGGTGTGGGGAGTCCGCCAACGAGAAACGCGACGCGGGGACGGAACAGGTCGGGGCGACGCTCGTGGGCCAGTTGCAGTGCTTCGTCCACGTCGTACGCCTCGACGATCTCCTGAGTGAAACCAGGACGAGCGATTGATCCCCACAGAACACGCCACAGAAAGGGACCACCGTTAGTGCCGTCGAAGGTCGTCATAGCGTCGCCACGAACGCTAGTCACTGGTTAGGGCTCAAGGCGCTCGGCGAGGAACGCCACTGACGGCGCTACTTGAGGACCAAAGAAGTCTTCGTCGTGCCCGCCCGGGGGATACAGAAACGTGGCGGGGGAGTGGGCCGGAAGAGCTCGCTGAAAGTCCTCCACCCAAGGATGGAACGGGTCGTGGTCCCCTGACGCAACTCGTAGCGGGGTCGCGGCGAGGCTGCCCGTGTGCGTGACCGCGTCGTAGCGCGCAAAGTCTGCGGCGTTCACGTACGCGCCGGGATTGACGTAGTGCACGTGCTCGTAACTCACAAAGATGGCTGGACTGATCGCGGCGACGGCGCGAAAAATTGTGGGGTAGTTCTCGCCTAGAGCAATGGCGCCGTATCCGCCCATGGAGATCCCCATCGCGCCAATCGCGTCCGGACCCCGCCCGAGACCCCACCGGCGCAGCATCGGAATCAACTCGTGGACGATCATGCCCATTGGATCGTCAGCGGGGTGGGGGTGCCAGTACCCCTGGCCCCCGTCCATGGTCACAATGGCCAATGGTCGTGCACCCTTCAACCCGGTACTCAGCGACGCCGCTTGTGCGGGCGAATAGCCACCCACCGAGCCGTTCGACCCTCCGAAGCCGTGCAACATGAAAACGACGGGGAGGCGCGAACCCGGCCCGTGTCCTTCGGGGTACCCGACCGTGTAATTGACCCGTCGACGACGAAACCTTGAGACGAAGGAACCCGACACGTTCGTACCGCGTGGTGTGCAACCGAGTTCTCCACTGGGACTCTGGCAGTCTCCCGCCCACTCGTTGTACAGACCGTCCGCGAAATGCGCCGCGGACTCCAACGGCCGGATGACGGCGCTCACGCCCACGGCGACACCCGTCGCTGCTCCCAGGACGAGCAGCCGACGTCGGGTGTAAGTGATCGGCTTCTGCCCGCGTCGATGATGTGCCGGCACGGGTAAAGTATATCGGAATCCGATATACCGTTCTACGAACTAATGAGGTTGACCGAGGGGTGTCGTCGGTGTCCAGGTGATGAGTTCGTGAGGGTGGCCCAAGATGGCGATGGCGGGCTCGTGATCGAATTCGCCCGGAATACTGAACCCCCAACCAGCCACTGCGAAGTGGGTTCGTGTCGACTTTGCACCGTCGAGGTCAAAAATGCGGTCACCAACCATGACGACGCGTGACGGGGACGAGACGTTAAGTCCCGCCATGGCGCGTCGCATGACCTCGGCCTTGTCAGCACCCGTGCCATCAGCGTGAGCACCGGCGACGAATTGGAAGGGACCGTCGATAGCCCCGTGCTCGAGGACAATGCGGGCGAAGTCGGCCGCTTTCGATGTCGCCACTCCCAAAACGTGACCGTCGTCCACGAGTGCGGACAGAGTGTCGGCGATCCCGTCGTACACGGTGAATTCGGTCAGCCCTCCTTCGCCGTAGTGACGTCGATATGTCGAGACCAACGACTCAAGAAGTTCTTCCGGTGGAGCAATCGAACGAAAGGAGTCACGAAGGGGAGGCCCGATGAACCCGGGCACTTGATCATCGCGAAGCGGCGGTAGACCGTGATCGGCTAACGCCAGGTTCGCGCAGCGAACAATGCCTGGTCGGGAATCTACGAGTGTGCCGTCGAGGTCAAACAACACGACATCGATGTTCGAGGTACGAGGCACGCTTCAGTGTAAATGGAAGATTTAACAAACACCGAACGTCTTTTCATGAATCGCGAGTTAGCCTGCATTTTTCACGGCTGCCGCAGCCGTGAAACGACCATCAGAGAATGAGGATCAATGCTGCTGTCTCGTCTACGAATCATCGCTCCCGCCATCGCGCTTGTCGTTCCCGTTGTCGCTACCGGTGCGGCCTCGAGCGCCGCAGTACTTCACTCCGTGTCGACTCACGTCAACGCCAACAGCGCACAAGGTGAACTACCGGCGATCAAGTCACTCAAGTGGACCAGCAACGTGAAGGTCACCTACGGCAAGGGAAGCTGGACCTTCGCGTCGAGTGGTGTGCCCAAGAGTGTCTTTACCGCATCCCATTACGCGGTCCCGAAAGATGCCTTCAACGTCAGTGCGTCGGGTGCGAGCGTGATCGCCACCACGACCGTCCTCAAGAACCAGAACTACAAGTTCACCATCCCCGAGACGCCGGTCTATTCCTCGACCACGACGACGAATATGGGCGCCATCGGCGTGCTGCTGAATGGCGGCGTGCTCTACAACCCCTACGAAGCCAATAAATCCACCGTCGCCACGAATGACAACTTCTCGGTCGCCGTCAAGGGGGTGACCGCCTCGTTCATCGACAGCTGTGACGGACACCCTGGTCCCGGTGGGCAGTACCACTATCACGGGATGCCCGCGTGTCTCGTCGCGTACTCCACGACGGGCGCCACCGCCCAGGTGACGTCGGTAAGTGACTTCTCCGGCACCACGACGCCCGCCGTCGCCACCACCAACGCTGGGGCTAAGAAGCCCGTTCTCCTAGGGTTCGCCTTCGACGGCTATGGGATCTACGACAACATCGACGAAAGTGGCGCCACCATTCCGGTGTCGGCGCTCGACGCCTGCAATGGCATTTTCTCTCCCGTACCTGGATACGCGAAGGGCGTGTATCACTACGTGCTGGAAAACGTGAAGTCCGCTCGCTCGTCTCTGGCCTGTTACCACGGCGTCGTGTCCTCGGCGTACACCCACGCCCTACAGCTCTCCATCAACGCCATCGCACCGGGTGCCTCATCGACGTCCGTCGTGACCCCCGCGAAGACCGCCGCGACGGCGACCGCGTGGAGCCTGGCGGCCAACAAGGAGCAGCTCGAGATACTGAGCCACGAGTTCGCGACGGTCAGCCAACGACACGTCTGCTGAACGTGAGGGCGTCAGGGGAGTGGTCGCCCCGTAGTGCCGGGCCTTCGTCGCACTTCAACGGCGACTCAGTGCGAGCGTCGCCAGGTCCTGAAGGTAGGAATGGACTCGGTAACCGAGCACACGGTCTCAGAGAGCAGTCTCGTATGAAGTCGGGATCGGCCCGGCGAACTGGGCCAGTTAACTTCTACCGCCGATAATGTACGTTATGTAAAGTTACACAGCGATCTCGACGGGCGGCTCCAAGGAGCCAACCTTCTGTCGCGGCAGACGCCACGCCATGAAGAGGCCGATGGCTTCGAAGGCTGCCACACCCCACAGGGATGACTGCAGGGCTCCCGCGCGAGCGTCGCGGTTCAAACTGAGGGCTGCGTCCTTCTGCGCGGGCGTTGCGGTCGTGGTATTGAGGGCCGCCTCGAGCTGAGCGTCGCTGACGATCGCCAAATTGTCAGTGACCGACACGGAGACCTTTGACAGTTCCTGCTGACTGAGCCCCGGAATGCTGTTGAGGCCCGCCCCAATATGGGCCCCGAGTGAGGCAATCAGGAGTGAACCGGCGATCGCGGTCCCGAGACTCAATCCCAAGTTTACGAACGTATTCTGCAGACCCCCCACCTGACTCGCCAATCTCGCCGGGGCCCCGGAGACCGTCGTGGCCCCGAGTTGAGTCGACAAGAGACCAAGGCCCGAGCCAAAGAAGATCATGGGGATCGCCACGATGCCCGGGTTCGCCGACGGCGAAAGTCCCGCCGCGAACGTAACGGTGCCCACCAGAAGTGACGACATACCGATAAGGGCGACAACCTGGACGTTCAGGTTGCCAAGGAAGCGCGGACCCACACCCGCAAAGAACAACAACGCGATCGAGAGTGGGACCATCCGCAGTCCGCAGCCCAAGGGGCTCAGCCCAGAGGACACGACCAGAAAGAGCGGAAGCACGTAGAAGGTGCCCGACATGGCACCGTTCATGACAAAAAACGACGACAGACCTCGCCGAATTCGTGCTTGCGAGAACAAGAGGGGATCCAGGAGCACTGACTTGCCTCGACGCTGCCTCGACCGCTCGAGAAGCAGGAAACTCCCCCACACCACTACCCCGCCGACGAGCAAGAAGGGGGCGAGAGAAAAGGAACCCACGGACGGCGCACCTGCCTTGGCGTGCCACCAACCCCACTCTCCCGCCTGCGTGGCGCCGAAGACGATCGTGACCATGCCGATGGTCGACACAATGAATCCACTGACGTCGAAGCGTTCTTTTTCCGCCACGGCACCTTCGACCATGCGACGCATATTTGCGAGGATGAACGCCGCAATAACGACTTCCCCCACAAAAACCCAGCGCCAGGAAAAGAACGACGTCACGAGTCCACCCAACACTGGCCCGATCGTGATCGCAACGGCACTGGCTGACGCGACGATGCCGTAGGCACCGCTTCGTTTGGCGGGCTCAAAATTGTCGGCGATCAGAGCGACGATGCTCGGCATGATCAAGGCTGCACCCACGCCCTCAAGAAAGCTCCATCCCAACATCAACACCGGTAGCGAATGCGACAATGCGGTCAGTCCGCTGCCCGAGGCGTAGACAACAAGACCAATGCTCATGGTCCTACGGCGTCCGATGAGACTGCCCACCTTGCCGCCGGCGATCATGAGAGACGCCATGATCAACGTGTATGTCGTCAGCGCAATCTGGATGCCGTGAATATTCGTATTCACGTCGTGCGCCACATTCGCGATCGAGACATTCATCACCGACGCGTCGAGGGCCATGAGGAACATCGAAGCGGCGAGGAGGGCGAGAACGAATGATGATCCACTTCTTTTTGCCATCGAGCAAGGCTAACGTCTGACACCTTGGGCGACGGTTATCTTCAGAGGGGTGACTACTCCGACGGCTGACGACCTCAAGGTCTTTCGTCCGTCACGAGCCGTCATCGGTGTATTCCTAGGAGGCTTCGTCGGCACCTTCGTGCGAGCGTGGATTCTTCATGACGTGGTTCACGCGTCTCGTACAGGCCTCCTTCGGTTGACACCCACGTGGACGACCGAAGTTCCGCTGCGACTCCTCATCATCAACACGGTCGGCGTCTTCGTGGCGGCGTGGCTCCTGGCGGGACCACTTCGACTCCGCGCCCCCGATGACCCCGTTCGGTTGTTCGCCGTCACCGGCATTCTTGGTGGACTGACCTCCTACTCCAGCCTCTTCGTCGCGCTGGAGTACATGCGAACCATTAGTTGGGTTGGTGCTGGGATCGTGCTCGTGGGTGCCGTCAGTGCCGGAGTGCTCGCGGGAATCATCGGTATCAAGGTGGCGAGAAAGTGACTTTGCTACTGATTTCCTTTTGCGGTGGCGTCGGAGCGCTCTTTCGGTATGGCATCGAAGAAATCGTGGAAGTTCGTCGTTATTCCTGGCGTCCCTATGCCACGATGTTCGTGAATGCTTTGGGTTGTTTTCTGGCCGTTTTCGTCGTCCGCTCCATTCACGTGTACCCCATTGGAACATTCGAGAACTGGCACTGGTACTTCATCACCGGCTTCTGTGGAGGATTCACGACGTTTTCCTCGGCGCTCGCGTTGCCGATGTTCGAGTGGCGACGCGGCGAAAGAATCCGCTCTCTCGTCGTCCTCGTGGGCACTCCCCTGCTGTGCGTCACCGCAACCGCTCTCGCCGTGGCGGTGAGTTAGTAGACGCCGTAGGGGGCCTGGCTAAAGAACACGACGGGCAAACTCGGGTACTCCGTGGGCACGGGTTCTACGTGTAACGAGAACTCACCGTCCATGACGAGGGAGCCCTTCGGCGTCGGGAAGACCACACACAGAGTGCCACTCGACCCTCGCTGCCCCGCGGGCGAGAGAATCATGTGCCCTTCCGCCGTGCACGCCTTCGGCAATTGTGAGCTCGGATCAGTGACACGTTGAAAGCGCCCCGAGCTGCAGCCATTTGTCGTGCACGACCATTGCGTGTCAACGTACATTTCCGCGGGCGACAAACTCACCGAATGATGCGTCGGATTGGTGAGTCCCAATTCCAGAACCATCGCCCCGCTCGATGGCGAGGCCCGCAGGCTCCCGTCACACGTCAACCAGTCGGTACCTCCCGCGACGAGACAGGCACGTCGTTGCGATTCAGTGGCAGGAAGCCTCCCGGTATAGCCAAGTGACATTCCATCGCGATCCGCCAGCTGCGTGCGCGTTGCTGACGAGAGCAGACCGTACGCGTGGGCGATTTGTTTCAGTTGACCGATCGACACGCCGAACGAAGAGTCTTGTCCCCCAGGCAACGTATTGGGCAGGACCTCTACGAGTTGCTCGAGCTTTGACTGCGTGGCCCCCGTGGCCCATTCAAAAATGCCGCCGAGTGCGAGGCTGTCGAAATGCCCTTGAGGACGTGTTCCTTCATTGTCGACAAATCCAATGTCGGCCGTCGTGGCGCACACCTTCACAGAATCGTGCGGACCAATGACAATGCGTCCGCTCTTCGAAGCCGTCGCACAACCGCTCGCGTGGTGGTCGGGCGATAGTGACACCCGGAGATTCGAGACGTACGCCGCGGGGGGGTTGGCGCCGTACGCAAAACCAAGGCCGCTCGTCGGCCCGAAACTGTCCAACATCGTTCGATACGAACTCGTGTTCACTACTTCGAATATCACCCTCGCCGAAGATGGCTGTGTGTTGAGACTCGGGGTGGCGAACCCCGTGGGCGCTCGGGAGTAGCGCACGACCAACTTCGTCGGGGTCGCACACAGCGTCCCGTCTGCCAATGTCGCGCAATCGGTGTGACCGACTGGCCACGTGGACCACGCCACCGCACTGGAGAGGGCGGCGGCACCGTGGGTAGAGGAAATTGTCACGTAGCGCGTCTCCCGCAGTAACGCGTCTCGTCGAGACGCGTTACTGCCCGTCACCGCTACGAATCCCGCGACAATGGTCAAGATTGCGAGAAGCACGTAAGGAATGAGTCGAGGGGAACGTCGCGGCTCGTGATGACGGATCGACTCATTCGCTACGGACACGAGAACCCCTCCCAGTACCGGTGAAGATTCTAACCAACGAGACCCGAAGTAGCGGCGGATTCTGTCAACCTCCTACAGTCATTCTCAAGGAGAGTCGTGACTATTACCTATTTATTGACGTTGCAATGCGCCGATCGGCCCGGAATCGTGCGGGCGGTGGCGAACGCCATCGCGGATTTTGGCGGCAACATTATCGAAAACGACCAATTCACTGATCCGTCGACGTCAACTTTCTGCATGCGCACGAGATTCGAATGTGAACGCGATTCAGTCATCGAAGTTCGAGCGCTTCTCGAAGGTCAGTTGTTGGAGTTCTCTCCGAACATCGAACTGCGCCACGAGGCTGACAAGCGCCGAGTGGTGATTTTCGCCTCCCAGTACGACCACTGCCTCGCCGACCTGCTCTATCGTCAACGCAACGGCGACGTACCGATCACGATCTCGGCGATTGTCGCCAATCATCCCGACTGCGAACCGCTGGCCGCCTCGTACGGCGTGCCCTTCCTCCAGCGCGAGATCACAAAGGACTCCAAGGCAGGGGTCGAAGAGGAGATCCTGGGTCTCATGGAGCGCGAGTCGGTCGACTTTGTCGTTTTGGCTCGCTACATGCAGATCCTGTCACCGACTTTTTGTGACGCCCTCCCCGGACGCATCATCAATATTCATCACTCGTTCCTCCCGGGTTTCAAGGGTGCTCGTCCCTATCACCAGGCCTACGAACGAGGCGTGAAATTAGTCGGTGCCACTGCTCACTTTGTCACCGCAGACCTCGACGAGGGTCCCATCATCGACCAAGACGTCGTGCGCGTCTCACACGCCCGTCAACCCGAAGATCTCGTCGCGATTGGTCGCGACGTTGAGCGAACGGTTCTCTCACGCGCCGTGAAGCTCGTTGCCGAAGACCGGGTGGCTCTCGTCGGAAAACGAACGGTCATCTTCTACCAGTAGACGGTCCGCGTCGTTACCTCACTGTGCGCGCCTCGGCGTACTTCGTGCTCTCGGCGACGATCCACCGAAATGTAGGGTCGGGTCCACCCAGTAGCTCCGGGTGCCACTGGACCGCGAGGATCTCACCATCTGAGGACTCGAGACCTTCCACCACCCCGTCCGGGGCGACCGCCGACACCACCAATCCCTCCCCCACCCGGTCGACTGTCTGGTGGTGTAGCGAATTCACCCCCGTCAACGGTGCGAGCAGCGAGCTCGTCATCGTTCCTGGCACCACGTGGACGTCATGGACCGCCGTACGCCCATCAGCCTCCCAACGAGGATGACCGGAGCCTTCATCTTCTTCGACGTGTTGCACGAGGGAACCGCCACAGCTGACGTTGACCAATTGGAAGCCTCGGCAAATGGCCAAGATGGGCAAATGGCGGCGGCGGGCTCCTGCGAGTAAAGCCATCTCCCACGTGTCGCGGTCCTTCTCGAGTCGGCCCAACCGTGGATGCGGCTCAGCACCATAGAGATCGGGGTCAATATCGGCGCCACCACTGAGGATCAAACCATCAAGGTGGTCCAAAACATCCTCGGCGGCGGCGTCCCGAGTGAGCTGCACCGGAATTCCGCCCGCGGCGGCCACCGAACGTGGATAGTCGGACATGTGCAGGTCGAACGTGCTCTCCCACGTGGCCCTCGGCATGTAGTCCTTCACTCGCTTGAGTGGCCACCTGCGTCCAGTGATGCCAATGAGGGGCTTCGACACGAGACGGCCGCTCTCTGTTCTCTACGCCCGCTGCGCGGCGTCTTCGGTGGGAATGAGGTGTCGTGCCGCCCGAGCTTCGTCCACGCGCGTGACCGGTGTCGCCTGAGGAGCGTGACGAACTGCGTCGGGATCGACGCGAGACCGTTCAGCGATCGTCTCGAGAGCCACCGCGAGAGCCTCCAACGTCTGGACGCTCTCGGTTTCGGTGGGTTCAAACATGAGCGCCTCATCGACAATGAGCGGGAAGTAGACGGTGGGGGCGTGGAAACCTTCCTCCAGCAGACTCTTGGCCACGTCGAGGGCGCGAACGCCGTAATCGGCCTTGAGCTGCGACGACGTGAGAACACATTCGTGCATGCACGGTCGGTCGTATGCGGCGGGCAAAGTCGCCGACAGTCGCTTCTTGAGCCAGTTGGCGTTGAGGACCGCGTGTTGCGCAACTCGGGTGAGCCCGTCACCACCGTGCACGTTGATGTACGCCAGCGCACGCGCGAGAACCATCGCGTTGCCGTGCCAGCCGTGGACTCGTCCGATCGAACGCGATGGTGTCGTCCAGTCGTAACGTCCGTCCTCGAGGCGGGTTGCCTTGGGCCCAGGGAGAAATTCGACGAGCCGGGACGAGACGGCGACCGGACCGGCTCCCGGACCTCCCCCACCGTGCGGCGTCGCGAAGGTCTTGTGCAGGTTCATATGCACAATGTCAAAACCCATGTCGCCCGGTCGCACCACTCCCAAGATGGCATTCAAGTTGGCACCGTCGTAGTAGAGGAGTCCGCCCACGTCGTGCACGGCCGCGGCGATCTCGGTGATCTCGTCTTCGAACAAACCCACCGTGTTGGGATTGGTCAGCATGATGCCAGCGACGTCGGGGCCGAGGGCCGCCTTGAGGGCCGCCAGGTCCACGAGACCTCGCTCGTCCGAGGGAATAGTCGTGACGTCATAGCCCCCGAGCGTGACCGACGCGGGATTGGTGCCGTGAGCGGAGTCCGGAATGATCACGCGGCGGCGGACGTCACCATTGGCTTCGTGATACGCCCGCATCAACAAGAGTCCGGTCAGCTCACCCGCAGCTCCAGCGGCCGGTTGCAATGTCGCCGCCGACATGCCCGTCACTTCGCACAAGGTCTCCTCCAGGGTGACCATGAGTTCCAACCAACCTTGCGTGAGTGCGGCCGGCGCGGCCGGGTGCACCGTGTTGAATCGCGGGTCGGCAGCTACTGCGTCACAGAACTTCGGGTTGTACTTCATCGTGCACGAACCAAGCGGATACGCACCGAGATCCACCGAGAACTGACGGTGCGACAGTCGAGTGAAGTGTCCCACGAGATCCCGTTCGGAGACTTCAGCGATGTCGACAACGTCAGTAGCGAGATGGGCCGCCGGAATCACATCGCTGAGTGGTACCGCCGGTATTCCTGTGGTGCGAAGCTGATAGGCGCTGCGACCCGGTGAGGAGATTTCGAACAGCGTGGGCTCTGTTTCGTGACCCAGCAAGGGAGCCGAAGCCGCGCGACCACCGGCGTAGATCATCTTCGTCATGACTACTTCACCGCCTTGGCGAACGCCGCCACTAATTGATCAATCTCTTCTCGGGTTCGTCGTTCCGTGACGGCAATCAAAATGGTGCGGTCCAAAACGCCGGTGGGCAACGACGGATCATCCGCCGTTGCCAGAGCGCTCACGGCGATGCCGCCCAGAATTCCTTCGTCCGTCAAGCGAGACAGGACGTGCGCCGCCGGCAAGGGTGTCGTGACGGCGAATTCACGGAAGAAAGGTTGCGTGCTGGCGTCTTCGACACCGGAGATCTCGAGGAGTTGATCATGCGCGTAGTGGGCTCCGACGGCGCAGCGAGTGGCCACGTCACGAAGGCCCTGCGTGCCGAGCCATCCCAATTGAATAGCCGCCGTCACGGCCATCAGTGTCTGATTCGTGCAGACATTGGACGTGGCCTTTTCGCGACGAATGTCTTGCTCTCTCGCCCGCAACGTGGTGACAAAGGCCCGACGTCCCCCGGTGTCAACGGTCTCACCGACGAGTCGTCCGGGGAGTCGTCGAATCTGAGCCTCCGTGCACGCAAAGAGTCCGAGATACGGCCCACCGAAAGCGAGAGCGGTTCCGAGGGGCTGACCTTCTCCGACAACCACGTCCGCACCCCAGTCACCTGCTGTGCGCAGCACGCTCGCCGCGATGGGATCCGCACCCACAATAAAGAGTGCTCCGGACTCTTCGGCTACGGCCTTCGCCTCGCTGAGGTCTTCCAATACCCCGAGATAGTTCGGGTACGCCGCAACGACGGCGGCCGCTCCTCGTGTGTCCACGGCACTCCACTGGGTGATCCCGTCGACGAGCGGAACCTCGATGAGCTCGTGTCCGGTGCCCCGCGCGAATGTTCGCACGACCGCACGCCAATGGGGGTGCACTCCAGAGGACACCAACAACTTTTGGCGGTTCGTGGCACCGGCGGCCATGTTGACCGCCTCGACGAGTGCGGTCGCGCCGTCGTAGAGCGACGCGTTCGCGATCGGTAGTCCGCTCAAACGAGAAATCATTGTCTGGTATTCAAAGATGGCTTGGAGAACGCCTTGGGCGACTTCGGGCTGATAGGGCGTGTAGGCCGTCACGAACTCCGATCGTGAGCTCAACGCGCGCACCACCGCCGGAACCTCGTGGTCGTAGGCGCCCGCACCAGCGAAACACACCAGATTGGCCGTCGTGCCGCGGTTCGCGCTGCCCAATCGATCAAAATCTGCCGCCACGTCGGGCTCACTCTTGCCGGCGGGGAGATGTAGACCGCCCGCGAGACGCACGGCACTCGGCACGTGATCAAAGAGGTCCTCGATGGACTCCAAACCCAAAAATGCGAGCATGCTCTCGCGTTCTTCGTCGGTATGCGGTAAGTAGTCGGGCACCTCACTTGGCCTTTCGAATAAAGGGCAGAGCCGTGATCATGGCGGGGACTTCTCGACCGCGTAACTCGACGATGACAGAGGTCCCAACGGGTGTGTCGCCGCTGAGCAAACCGAGCCCAATGCCTCGCTGAAGGACGGGAGAGAAATTTCCCGAGGTGAGCACACCGAGGTCGCGGCCTTCGTGGCGAACGGTGGCCCCTTCTCGTAGTGGTTGACGTCCTTCCGCCACGAGTCCCGTCAGATGCCGAGTGACACCTTCCTCGCGCTGGGTGAAGAGGGCCTCACGACCTCGAAAGACGGGCTTGCTCCACCCGACTACCCAACTCAATTTCGCTTCGAGTGGTGTGATGGTGGGTGACAATTCATGTCCGTGAAGTGGCAGCGCCGCTTCGAGCCGAAGTGTGTCGCGGGAGCCGAGTCCCGCCGGCGTGATCTCGGCGTCGACGATCGCGGCCAAGAGCTCGGCGGCGACTTCATTCGGCACGGCAATTTCAATTCCGTCCTCGCCCGTGTAGCCCGTCCCGGCCACTCGTACTTCAACGCCCCGGAAGTCCAACTTCTGCACCGCGAAGCGTGGAACCGTCGCAAAACGGGAATCGACGTTCGCGATTTTGGCGCGTGCGTGAGGTCCCTGAACGGCGAGCACGCAACGTTCGGACGTCACGTCGGTTCCTGGAAGCACCGAGAGCACTCGAGAGGTGTTCGACGCGTTCGGCATGACGTCGAACTCCTGGTCGCTCACCCACCACACGATGATGTCGTCCTCAACCCCACCGTTGTCATTCAGCAGGTGCGTGTACTGTGCTCGACCCGGCGCCACCTTGGCCAAATCATTCGTGAACGTGGACTGCAGGATGTCGTAGACGTCGGGACCCGACGCGCGAACGGTCCCGAGGTGCGAGACGTCAAAGACCACGGCGTCGTGCCGACAGGCGAGGTGTTCTTGCAATGTCCCGGTCGCGTAGTGCAGGGGCATAGCCCACCCGCCAAAGGGGACGATCTTGGCCCCTAACGCAACGTGTTGGTCAAACAGAAAAGGGCGCCGATCATCACTCATCAGCCCTCTACCCTAAACGGCCGTCGGGCCGAAGGGGTCGACTTACGCGCTCAGGTCGGTCCGCGCGCTCACGGCCTCGTCAGCGCTCGTCTGAAGGAGGGTGTCCAGCTCAGCTACGACTCCGGCGAGGGGCACGATGTTAAAGACGCCTTGGCCACCGCGCAGCAGATCAACAATCTCCCCATTGGAGTGCGCCATGACGGTCGACGAGCCGCTGAGTATCAAACTCGCCGAGCCCAGGTCCGCGCCCAGACCGTCGCGCAGACACTCAACCGCCTGGCGCGTACGCGCTAGCGAGACACCCGCGTCGATCAACGACTTGATGACCTTGACCTCCACCACGTCCCCGTAGGAATACCGGCGCTTGGATCCGGAACCGTTGGCGGCCACCAACGACGGCAGCACCAGCTCCGTACGAGCCCAGTAGTCCAACTGCCGATACGTGACGCCGGTGAGCCGGCAGACCGCCGGGCCACTAAAGCCTTCCGTAACTACTTCTTGCATGGGAACGTCCTTCCGACCAAGGCTGTTCGCGCCGAGTGCGCCACAAAAGTGTAGTTACACCTTTGTCGTTCCACAAGGGGTAGTTTTCAGGCGAACAGCTCGGGCATCCCAATATGGGGCGAGGACGCCTCGGCGTATAGGCGCGGCGGGATTCTCCCGGCCCGTGCGGCGTGGTAACCAGCACGCACCGCGTCGCGCAACGCCCACGCCATGTGGTCGGGCCGTAGGGCCCGGTTGATCGCGGACGCCGCCAAAACACCGTCGCAACCCAATTCCATGGCGAGAGCGGCATCTGAGGCGGTGCCGACCCCGGCGTCAAGGAGGACCGGTACGCCGACTCGCTCGCAGATCAGCGCGATGGCGTGCGGGTTGCGAATGCCCAATCCCGAGCCAATCGGCGAACCAAGAGGCATGACGGCGACGCATCCCTCTTGTGCGAGGCGCTCAGCCACGACGAGATCGTCCGTCGTATACGCCCACACTTCAAACCCGTCGGCCACCAACGACCGGGCGGCTTCCAGCGTCGCCACCGGATCAGGTAGGAGCGTTCTTTCGTCACCGATGACTTCCAACTTGATCCGGTTGGTCGAGAAGGCCTCGCGACACAGCCGCGCGGTCTTCACCGCCTCGGCGACGGTGTAGCAGCCCGCGGTGTTCGGTAGCAGGGTGAAGGACAGGCGATCGAGGAGGTCGTAGATCGAGCCATCGACCTCCGGGGAGACTCGGCGCAGGGCGACGGTCGCGATCGTGGCTTCACTCGCCACCAGAGCGCTTTCGAGTGCATCGAGCGACCTCAGCCCCCCTGTGCCCACCACGAGTCGCGAAGGACTTGAGGTTGAACCCACCACCAAGTCGTCGATCACGCCACCAGCGTACTCAGCGATGAGTCCATCGAATTAGGCTGACGTGGTGCAACCGCGCGCCGTGATGACCATTGCTGGCTCAGATTCAGGGGGCGGCGCTGGCATCGAAGCCGACCTTCGAACCTTCGCCGCACTCGGGGTGCACGGTACGGTGGCCCTAACCGCCATCACCGCCCAGAACACGTTTTCTGTGACCGCGGTCTGCCCCCTCGAGCCCGAAATGGTGGCCGCGCAGGTGACCACGGTGACCGACGACATTGAGTTGACCGCCGTAAAAACGGGCATGCTCGCTCGTCCGCGTACCGTCGAAGCGGTCGCTGAGTTGGCGGCTCGTGGTCTCCTGCCCCGCCTGGTGGTTGATCCCGTTCTCGTCTCGTCGTCGGGTCACGCCCTCATGGAAGATGGGGGCACCGACGCGTACCGGAGGGCCTTGCTACCCCACGCTCTCCTCACGACACCGAATTTGCGCGAGGCGGCCGTCCTCGGTCGTGTGGACGTGCGAGAGCTGAGCACCCTCGACGCCATTTTCGCCGTCGGCCGTGAGATATTGAGCCTGGGCCCCCGTTACGTATTGATCAAGGGTGGTCACTTTCTCGAAGGCGCCGTCACCCAGGACCGTGCGCCCGACGTTCTTCTCGGGCCCAATGGTGAAATGGTGCTCGACGGACCGCGGATCGACACGCCGAACGATCACGGAACTGGTTGCTCGCTAGCTGCCGCGTGCGTGGCCTACCTCGCGCTCGACCACGACGTGCCTACCGCCGTGACGCACGCCAAGTCGTACGTTGCTCGCGCACTCGCCGGCGCCGCCACGTGGCGCATCGGAAAGGGCCACGGTCCGATCGACCACATGGGGTGGAACACGTGAACACCAACTCTGAGTCTGACGTGCCCGACGCAGCCAACGGGCCCGTCGCTCCCCCTCTCACGACCACCACGTCGATCCGTCCCGCAATGACGGTGCTCGTCGTTGGCGCTCTGATCCTGCTCGCCTTCGTCTTCATTGACGGCGTCTTTGGTTCTCAGACCACCACCACGACGTCGACCATCGTGGTCGCCGGCGGTTTAGAGGTGTCCCCGTCCAACGCGGTCCTGGCGGACTGCATTCTGCCGTCGAATCCTCCCGAGGACATCAAGTCGTCCTACATCGTGCCCACGCACACCATTCTCGCGGGCACGACGCACGTGCAGAGCAATGACCCGGGAAATTACGACTGCACGTCGCGACTCTTCCTGAACGCCCCCCAGGCACAAGTCCTCGGCTTCTACCAGGCGCACCTCGAAGCACTCGGCTGGAAGATGATCTCGAGCGGCCTCGCGGCGGATCATGGTGGCGAGCAATTGTTGTTCGAGCACGCGAGTTCCGACACCTTTTATTGGGTCGCCGGTATCACCATTCAGTCACACACCGCCACGAGCGCAACCTGGAATCTACGCTTCTACCAGAACGACTCGTTCGTCTAGAACGTCGGGCTGCGCGGAATCAAAGGCCCACGCCCACAACCAAAAGTTCAGCGGATAGATCACGTAGCCCACGCGAGTCGCGGTGGCAGCACAGATCAACACCGCCATCACCGCGGCAAGAATTCGCATCACCTCACTGATTGTTTCGGGCCAGTGTCGCTTGAATCGTCGAGCTAGGTAGACGCCACCGCCCACGAAGACGAGCGGCATGATCACGTGACTGAGCACCGGGAACCACGTGGTGAGGAGGTGTCCCGGTAGTGGACTCGCCGCGGGCGAATGAATCCCCGCCAGTCCGGCAGGGAACTCGAGAACATTCGCCGTAAAGGCGTGGGGACTGTGAATCGCAAACGGCAGCACCACGACCGCGACAATGGCGCCGATCTCGGTTACCAATCGACCCCACGAGCGACGACCTTGTTGGTCGCGCGCCACCAACAGCGTCGCTAGGGCGAAGGGCCAGGCGGTGAGTTTCATAGCCGCCGCCGCACCCATGAGTAGTCCCGATGTCCACACTTGTCGTCGCTGCAGTGTGACCAGCGCGAGGAGGCAGAGCGCCAAAATGGGCATGTCGTCGCCACCGGTGGCGAGAAAAAGAGAACCCGTCGGTAGCACCACCAGAAGTTGGGCAATGCGTAGTTTGCGTTCCGACGGCGAACGCAGGAGTACGAGTGCTCCAGCCATCAAGAGCAAAGTGCACAGCGACATGATCACGCGCGCGTCCGTCGGACCCGAGACGCGGTGATCCAGCGCCGACGGCAAGCCGAATACGCTCATTAATGGGAAGTACGGAAAGAACGACTCGTAACTAGGGATGCCGTGAATTTCGTTGACGAGGTGACCCTCGAGCACGTAGCTGCGATACGGACTCTCGAAGTGCGAGATGTAGAAGGCGGAACGCTCAATGACCCAGACCTCCGGCTGGCCAACCGGATTGGGAAGAGCGATTTCCACACCCAGGGGGATCACCACCACGCAGAAACCGACAACACCAGCCAAAATTGCGCGCCACGCAATCTGATCCCGTCGACGAAGGCGACCGAAAAAGAACGCGACGAGTGCGGCGAGAGCGAATGGTCCCGCCGAGATCCATCCCCAGCGCGTCTGAGCAGACTGGTCGGACGCGACGGTCATGAACAACGCGAAGAGCGCGGAGACGCCGTACAAGAGGGCGTCACTCGACCCGGCAGGCAGGTCGTTCCACCAGCGGACGAGCGCCGAACGGGTGCTGAGAATCCGCTTTTCCACTGGATTCCAGTGTACCGAGGGGTCTTCGGTATCCGTCACATAGGCCCGCGCAGAAACGCCAGTTCCGCCGCCAGAGCTTGCCGCTGGGCGTCAGAAGACCGCAACGAATGACCCTCGTCAGGAAATTCGATGTACGTCACGTCTGCCCCGCTCGCTCTCCACGCGGCAACAAAATCCCGCGTGTGCGATACGGGCACGATGGGATCACGCGCACCGTGAATCACTAGTCCTCGGCGAGCGAGGTCGGCGACCTTCGACCGAGGACTACGGCTGTCGTCCATGCCTCTCGTCCCGAGGAGAACGCGGGTGAAGCCCGACTCGAACTCATCCTCGTGTTCGAGAAGTCCGCGTGGGTCACTCACGGGACTCACCACCACCACGCCACGAAACACGTCATCAGCGCTCGCGAGCAACGCGGTGAGTGCTCCCGCGCTCGAACCACGGATAAAGACGCGCGACGGATCGACCTCGCCCTCCTCAATCAGGTAGGCCGCCACGTCGAGTGCGTCCTCCACGTCCGCTTCTCCCCATCGCCCGAAGAGTGCTCGTCGGTGCATCCGGCCGTAGCTGGTACTTCCGCGGTAATCCACACTCGCCACCGCGACGTCCGCCCCCGTGAGCGCCTCATCGAGCGCGTCATAAGCCAAACTGGCGCAACGCGCGGGGCCACCATGCAACCTGATCATCAGTCCGGGCAACGACTCTCCCGCGCCGTCTGGTGGTTCCGCGTTCGGTGTTCGCCACCGAAACGGAGTGTCGCGCGGGGTGCGTCGAATTCCCCACGTCCGCGACAGAGCTCGTGTCACCGGGCGATCCAGTGCCTCCCACGCTCCAGAAACCGTCGACCATTTCCATAGTTCCGCGGTGTCGTGTTCGTCGGCCCCGAGCACGAAGATCTCCGACCTGCAACCAACCATCTCGGTGACGTAATTCGGACCTCCCGGCACATCACGCCATGTCGATCCGTCCCACGCGCCCACGTATGACGCCGACTCGCGCACGTACGACGCAACGACCAAGTCATCGGAAAAGGCCCACCAGGACCATCCGAAATACTCCTCGGGCCGATATTCGCCCTCGGGCACGTCCCAAACGCGCCACGCGTCGTCTCGGAGGGAGCCCGGGAGGTACCACTCCCCCGCCTCGCAGGACACCACCAATTCGTCGTCGTGCCATCTCGGTTGGGCTGCTGGTCCCGGGAGAACCACGTCACGAACCCGCCACTGCTCTTCGATGTTCTGCGCCACGTGGAGTCGGGCGCTTTCCCAGGGCATCGTCTCCGAGCTCCAGGACAACCAGGCAAGCTGGTCCAGGATCGCACTACCCGTCAGGTCCCCTACGAGTTCATCCGTTTCGAGAACAGTCGTCACGACCCGCGCTCTCCAGTCCCACAGGACAACACGTCGCCGGCGTTGTTCGGGGTCATGAACAATGACGGCGATCGCGTCATCGTTCATTGCCACGGGGTAGCCCGCGACGCCCCCGCACTCCCACCGCGCCAACTCAGCACCTTCGGCGCTCACCACGACGAGAGAACTCGGGCTTCCGATTACGAGGCACCGGAGATCCTCGCTCACAGAACACCACGAGGGTGCTCCATATCCGTAAAAGGGAGTACTGGAAGCCGGGCCCGGCACGTCGACGACATCGCCGTCGCGATACGTCATGAACTGCCATTCACCACCCGGACCAGAATTCTCGATCCACGTGGGCCTCCCTCGCCAGACGCCCAGTTCACGCCGTCGACGAGAGGATGCCAGAACTCCCGACCCCGCACCGACGGGTTCATCCACCGGGTGGTCGTCGGCCATGCCCAACCCTAGGACACGCCTATTGTCACTTCATGCAATCCTTCGTCCTGAGAACGACGAGCGACGGCGTCTCGCTCGGGCTCGAAGACGTCACCTCCGTCGATGACGGTGAAGTGACCGTCGAGCTTTTTCATAGTGCACTCAACTTCAAGGACTACTTGGTGGGCATGCCACACAGCCGAGTGCGGCGGCGCGACACGCTGATCATGGGCGTCGAAGCGGCGGGGATCATTCAATCGTCCCAGTCGGCCGATTTTTCCGTGGGCGACCTCGTCATTCTCTACGGGGGTGCCTTTGGCGTTGGACGCGACGGCGGATTCACACAATCTATTTCGGTGCCTCCTGCATTAGTGACGGCCCTCGACGCCACGACATTCACGAGTCGCTCCGCGATGATCTGGGGCATCGCCGGGTACACCGCCATGGCGAGCGTTCTCGCACTCGAGGATCACGGCCTGACACACGATGGCGGTAGTGTTCTCGTCACCGGAGCCACCGGAGGGGTGGGTTCTCTCGCGGTGCGATTGTTGCATCAGCGCGGATATCACGTCACAGCCGTGACGGGTTCGCCACAACATGAGGAGTGGCTCCGAGGGATTGGCGCGCAGGACATCATTGCACGAGACGACATCGGCGACCGACCTGGCAGGACCTTGGGATCTGAACGCTGGAGCGGCGCGATCGACTGTGTCGGCGGAGAGACACTCACGAACATCATTCGTACGCTGCGCTACGGCGCCGCAGTCGCGGCCAGTGGACTCGTCGGGGGCAATGAGCTCGGTGGCACGGTCTATCCCTTCATCACGCGTGGCGTGAGTCTTTTAGGCATCGACGCCGTCGACACACCACCTCACCTCCGACAACGGGTGTGGGACGAGATCGGACGCGGCGATGTCAATAACGAAGAACTCGTGGAGCGAACCCTTTCCCTCAGCGAGATTGCTGACGGTATTGACGCCATTGGACGAGGCGCCACCCGAGGGCGTTGGCTCGTGGATCTCACCGCGGAGTAACTCGTTCGGGCCTCGTTAGTTCAACGGAAAGATCGAACTCACGATGATGGACCCACAAGTCTTGAGGGGATCTGAACCCAGAGATATCGGTGGCGAGTACCCGCCATTGAAGCCAAAAGCTACTTCCATTCGATCGACCGACGTACAACTACCCGGCCCACCGCCGCTCGGAAGATCTGACCACGCCAAGCCGAAGCCAACGGAGCCTCCCGGCGACACCACAAATGCCGGAGGCGCAATGGGGACCGCGGGAGTGGTCCCCACAAAGAAGCTGTTGTTAGGGATACTTGATACTTCCACGAGGCCGCGAGGACCGTATGGGACGAGTTGCGGATAGCCCTTCATCGAACAGGTGGACCCGTGGTTGGTGAGATACATCCGCGCGAAGATGGTCCCCGACGATCCGCCTTCATTCACAAAGCGGCCCCGAAAGGTGGACGCCTGACACGACGCAAACAGTGTTGTTGTCGTTGTTGAGACGACCGTAGTGGTGGACGTCTGCTTCGACCTCAACTGCACATCGTCGTACGCCAGAAACACGACCGCGAGAACAAGGAGAACGACGCTTCCCTTGCTGAGCAGTGGCCACCATCGTTTCATCGAACGCCCTCGACAGCATCCGACACGGAGGTCAATATCTGGTCGGCCACATGACGAAAGAGGCCGAGTCGCACGATGCAATCCTAATGGGTGCTTTCATAACGTCTGGAACGAGAAACACTCGCCGCTGCCAGCAACTCGAGGCCTAGTGCGCCGGACCACAGAGAGTAGATCCGAGTCCGCCTGACATCGATGTACAAGCCACCGTTCGTCTATACGAGAAAACAAAAGCCGCTCGAGCGTCACGCTCGAGCGGCTTTTGCACTGCAGCGAAGCAGCAAGAATAAATCAACGACTAGTGATCGCCGCCACCCGTAATCGTCACGGTCGTGCCGTTCGAGTTGTTGGTGGACGACTGGTGCGCTGCACCGGTCACGACAACGCTCGAGGTATTCACTGCTCCGTGTGTGGAGACGGCTGTGACGGTCGTGCTCGAACCAGAGAAGTTGAAGGTGTTCGCCACGGTCACGTTGGTGTGACCACCAAGGTGTGCGCCGGAGCTCAACGTGAGAAGGCCGGTGCCACCATTGTCGAAAGTGATGTTGTTGTTCGAGCTGCTG
>CAIQGE010000005.1 GCA_903871335.1 uncultured Actinomycetes bacterium | reverse complement strand
TCAAAGTTTCTAACTCGTCCCTCGCTCGACATTGGCTGGGCATCTGCCGCCTCTGGCTGGACATGCCGCGCATGCCGGCGGTTGGATCCGCACGTACCGTCTGGCGGTCTGGCGGCTTGGACCTAGAGCCCTGAGCTACCGGGTGATTGGCCAAGCCGGCAGACTTCTCCAACGTCTAGAGGAGTATGTCCCTCGTTTCGAGGATTTTTCGCATCAAGCGCATTTCGAGGGCCGTACAAGCATTGCACGGTCCGCAATCTTGAAGGCTAGTCTCAGCACCGTGCGAGCACAATCCAAAGTTCTCCTGGCACTTACGGTCTGCAGCCTTATGCTTTCTTCGTGCGGCTTTTCAGGAAGCAACGCATCGAGATCCGCTACGCGCAGTACTGGAAAATGTTCTCCCGCTCGTGAAGTAGTGGGACTTAGGGCCGCGAGTAAGAGAGCACCAGGAAGAACTTTTGTTCTCACATTTACAAATGCGAGCATGACGACATGTTCCCTCGGTGGCTACCCCTCGGTCACGGCGACGTCAAACTTGATTCGTCACTCAGGAAGTCAGTTTCCTGTGATGGAAACTGCATCCCGTCTCCACGACGGACAAAATCACAGTCCTAGAACTGGTCCTCCATCGGTCCAACTTCGCCGTGGGTCCGCGGCCTACGCACTCCTGACATTGCACCCGAAGCTGGTCAAAGCGGGAACCGTCTGTCCCACCTACGACATTCTTTCGGTACAAATGCCTGCGAGTAAGAAGACGACCTATTTCAAGGTGAACATCTCGGCGTGCGATTCACTCGAAATCCAGCCGATCGTGCCGCACATCAGTGAGGTCCCCGGCTCCGTAGTGGTGTAGGGATAATGCAAGATTCACGAAAATGACTTCGCGAAAGCAAATGACTTTTCAACGTCAATTCGGTGACAATGCGCCGGATCACCAGTAGGAAATATTTCGTCGAGAAATACTTTCTATGAAAGTTTCGTGATGTTGAGGAAAAGTAAAAAGAAATCCTTGACACTCGTTCAAATTAACCCTACGTTCAGGCGGTTGGCCGAGTGAGGGAATGTCAATGTTTCGTCAATTTGCAGCTCTTGGATATAACTCTCGCCGGTCGAGTCAAGGTCGATCCGCATCTTTTCGAATAGCGAGCGTCACGATGGCCATCGTCGCGATTGTTGGAACCTCGGTGTTCATCGAGCAGGCGGTTGTTCACGCGACGCAGAAATCTACGACGCCGTGGGTGCGTCCGGGTATTGCTCGGGTGGCGGTGCCACGGTCGTCGGTGAAGGCATTGCTCGCCTCGGTGTCCGTGCCGGTGTCGCAAGACCAGCTCGCCTGGGTGGCGCTCGGTTCGCTCAATGAAGTGGAGATGATCAACGCAGCAACCGGCGAGGTCTATGGTTCGCCCATCCCACTGCCGACGAACGATTCTCCGGTTGCCATTGCCTATTGGCGACCCAATCTCGGCTACACCACTTCGACGAATTCGGACCCGCAGGTCGTTGTGCTGTCGAACAACACAAGTTCCGGTACTGACTACGTCACGTTCATTGACGCGTTGACCAAAGTCGAGACGTCGACGATTTCGCTCGGTGGCACCCATGGAACGTCCGTCGCCGCTTCAACCGAATACGACGTCGCCGTCGTGTCCGATACCAATTCCGGCGGCACGGCGTCACGCCTCGAGGTCTTGAGCATGAAGACCGATTCGCTCATTCAGTCGTTTAATTCTGTGGCAACAACAGCCCAGTCGGTCAGCAGCGTGTCTTTTGACGGCTTTGGCCTCAACGTTGAGGCGGTATCTCCCAACCTCCACAAGGTGTATTACTTCCAGCAGACAGGTTCGGGATCAACGACGTTCACGCAACCGACTGGTTCCACCTATACCGGCGGTTCGACGTTTGATCCTCAGTACATCGCGGCCGATCCAACCACTCCGGGAGCGTCGACGTTCTATCTGTCCGGCAACGCGACATCGAAGAAGTTGTGGTCGATCACCGAATACGTCGGTGGTTTCGGTACCACGATGAACTTGGTCACCTCGTTCTCGCATACGCCCGGTCCGCTCCAGGTCTCGGCGGGATCCGCCACTGCCTACGTCACGTTCCCGCTCATGACCTCCAGCAATGTCGGCGTTGTCAATCTTTCGACGGCGAGCACGACCTACCTCACGACCACGACGGCACCGAGCGCCGTGGGTCTGAGTTGGGACTCGGGCACATTGCTCGTCGGTGATGGGTCCTCGGGCACGACTGATCTGGATGTTGTGGCGACGTACGCCTCGTCGGTGTCGTCAGTCGGAACTGTTGCGGGCACGATCTCGGGCATTGCTATGCCCATTTCCTCATTCATTCATTACAACATCTACGCGGTGAATAACCCGTACGTTTCGGTGATTGACTCATCGACGGGCGGTGTCATTAACAATTTCTACGACGCGAACTCACCCTTGACGGCAATATCGAGCATTGACGGCCGCGACATCTTTGTCGTCAACGAAACGGGTGGTGGTGGTTCCGGACTCGACCCCGAAGTTGTTGAGTATTCAACCGCCGTGTTCGGGAGTTCGGGTTACCCCGTGGTGGGAACCTACGTCATCAACCAGACATCCGGTAGTCCGTTTAGCTATTCGCTGAGCAATGTGCCGGTCATCGCCCAAGCGGCAATGTCGCCTAACGGAGACTCTCTTCTGCTCACCGACTCGGCGAATTCCGTCGTGTTCACGATGGACGTGGCAACCTTCGATGTACCGCCACTCGACCCGTCCTCGCACTTCGGCAAGATCGTCAACGAGGTCTCGCTCAATGGTTCGACGGCTGAGAATCCCAAGGGAATATCGATTCTCCCCGACGGTTCCTACGCCTACGTCTCCAGCCAACCGGTCTCCGGTGGGGGAGCGGGTGGTATCACCGTGTTGAGCGCGAATGGTTCCACCACCGGGTATAACTCTCCGAGTTACATCTCCGGTTCCTCGCTCTCGGACACTCCACCCTCGGGTTACTCCGCAATTTCCTTGGTCGATCCCACGCAAATTCAAACTTCGAACAACGGACAACTCCTCTACGTGCTGGACACCAATTCCTCGATGCCCTTACTCTTCGCGTTCGCCGTGGGGGCAACCGGAGCACTCAGTACCGATCCGAATCCGGCGTTTGCTGCCGGCAACAACCCGGTGAGTTTTTCGCTGTCACCGGAGGACTCCGTCGCGTACATCTCGGACGGTACGACCGATCTGACGAAGGACATGAACCTCACCGCGGGCATAGTGGGTGACCGCGTCGGGGCCAACGATTTCAGCTCAGGGATTTCGCCGCTCGTGCCAAATTCCAACTCGAGCACTCCGGACGGGCAATGGTTCGCCACGAGCTACAACACTGGACCGTTAGGACTGGATGAAGTTGGCATCTTCAATTCAGTCGACGGATCGACCGCTAGCAGCGCGGCCCTCAACGAGCCAGCGACGTCCATCACGGTGTCGCCCGTCTCGTCGTCACAGTGGCTCTCGTCCACGCTCGCCTACGACGGTCAGCTCGGTTGGGCTGAACTGTTGCAGGGTGGTATCAACCAGTCCGAGCGGGCCGATTCCTCAATGGTCGATTTCAATACGGCCGGCACACCCAGTGACGCCCCTGGAGCGAGTGCGGGAACTAATACCGATACACGTTCGTATTCGTTGTCGGTGAACTCCTTCAGTATTCCCGACCTCGGACTTCCGCTCGACCTCACCGCCAGTTACGACTCCGCCCGCGTCGCGGACGGTATGGATTCCTCCACGTCGCTCCCGTCGTTCGCCTTCGGTTGGCGTCTGTCGACGGGGATCACGGCCACGCAGAATCCCACCTCGGGGACTCTTGATCCGTGCATGATCACCGTCACCCAGTCCGACGGCACGGTGATCTATTTCAATCCCTCGACGTCATTCACGACGAGTTGCCCCACCGCCGGCTACGAACCTCTGCCCTGGGAACAGGCCAGTCTTAATGTCGTGTCGTCGTGCACCGGTTCGGGCAGCGACGCCTGTTGGCAGGTGACCAATCTTCTAAGCGGCGAGTCAACGTATATTGACGCGACCGCGAGCGCACACCCGGTCTTGACGCAGCAGGACCTTAACGGTAATACCCTGACCTACACCTACAGTTCCGGCGTCCTGCAGTCGGTCTCCAACGCGGGACGATCACTCAGTTTCACGTATCCAACAGCCGGTACGGGAACCTGTCCGTCCAGTTTCAACTCCCAGACGGTGGCGAAGTGTTGGGTCGTCACCGATCCGATCGGTCGCACCGTCACTTACATGCTCGTTGGTAACAGCACCTCGGGTTACGACTTAGCGGGCATCACGTTGGCTCCGCCCTCGGGAAGTTCCGCCTCGAGTGCGACGTACGCATTCAGTTACTCGGGACATCTCCTCACTTCGTGGTGGGACCCACAGAACTACGCGAATTACGCCGGCAACACGGCTGAGGCAACGGACACCTCCTACGCCTCGAGCGTTGACTGGGTGACGCAGGTGACGGCACCACAGGTCACGAATCAAGGCGTCAACATGTCGTCGACGTATACGCCGACGACCACGTTCCAGTACGTGACGGCGGACCTCTTCACGGGCAGCAGTCAAGTCATCATCAAGGACGCCAATACGAACTACAACGCGGCCACGAGTTCGAGTCTTCCCGGAGCGAACGTCACCCTCGACAGTTACGTCGATTGGGGACTTAGCGCTCAGGTCCAGGGTTACGGTCCGAGCGAACTCCCGTCGATCAACCCGACGGCAGTTACTTCGGAAACAGCGACAACATTGCGCGACCCCTTGACGTTGATGCCGGTTGAGTCACTCAGTGCCTTGGCCGATACGTCCACGGGAGCAATGTTCAATAGTGGCGTCAGTTTCACCGCCTACGACATACTCGGAAACGCCATTGAGACCTGGTCACCGGGGCCGACCTCGAAAACGTGGGCGACAACAACGTCGTCGTATAACCAATTCAATGAGCCGATGTCGTCTACCGACGCGAACGGAAATGTTTCGACCTATACGTACTCCGCAACGGGTCAGATTCTGACGACGACCACTCCACCGACCAATACTTGGACGTCAAGCCCCGTGACGTCGAACTACTACAACGCCAACGGCACGCTTTGCGCGAGTCGCGACGCGAATGAGGTTGCGACCTACGGTGCACTCACGAGTTGCTCGACGGCTCACGACACCTACGAGACCTACGACTCGGCGGGTGATCTCCTCACAACCGTCAATCCCCTAGGTCACGTTTCGTCGAGTTACTTTGACGCCGACGGCAATCAGTGCGCCTCACTGACGCCCGACGGCTACGCGACAGGTGAGCGTCTCACGAGTTGTCCGACGTCGGCCCAGCCCGACGAAAGCGTGAACGTGACCCGAAATGTTTTTGGCTCCGTCACGTCGGCGACATCGCCATCGAACGCGCCGGGCGGGACGTCGTGGACCTTCTTCAATCTGAACAATGATCAGATCGCATCAGTTTCCGTGCTGGGGAATCCCTCGAGTTGCAATCCCCTCACGACGACGACCTGTCTTTACACGTCGTACTCGCTCTACAACCACGACGGAGCGTCGGTGTCCTCGACAACACCAACGACCACCAGTGGAACTGAGGGACCAACTACCACCTCCTTCTACGACCCGAACGGCTCGTCAGTGGCCTCTGTCCCGCCGGCGGGCAACCTCTCCGGCGCGACACCAGCGAACTTCGAACAAGTGACTATTTCGAACTCGATCGGTTCAACTGTTGCCGCGACGCCGGCAGCGAGCCTGTCGGCTGGTTGCTCCACGATGTCGACGTCCTCTCTGTGCCCCAACACCTCGTATTCGACGAGCGACGCGGAAGGAGAAACCACCGGAACGTACTTACCGAATAGTGCCGGAACGGGAACAATTTCGAGCAGTACCTCGTATGACCCCGAAGGCAATGTGTCCACGTCAGCGAGTCCGACGGGCTCCTCGTCGACGTCGACGACGACGAATGTCTATGACGTAGCGGGTGACCAGTTGGAATCGACGACCGTGGGTTCGTCAGGATCCAGTTCCGTGACGACGGGATCGACCACGACGTATGAACCAAGTGGGGCTACGTGTTGGAGTACTCCTCTCGCGTGGTCGGGGAGCTCGGCCCCAACGTGTTCGTCACCACCGCTGTCGGCGGGCAATCAAACGACCGTCGACTATTACGACAATGACGGCCACCTGGTAGCCGTAGCCGGACCCGGAGCCAACCCGTACGCGGCGGGAAACACATCAGGTTGCAATCCCCTGACGACGTCGAATTGCGCGTACACCACGTACTACACGTTCAACGAAGCGAGCCAACAGGTGTCGTCCATCCAACCCCAGGACGCCAACGGGGCGTATCCGACGACCACGAGTTACTTTGACGCGAGTGGGAACACCGTCGCGGTCACCGAACCGGGTGGCAGCCCGGGAACCTGCAATCCGCTCACAACATTGACGTGCACCGACACCATCTACTCCACTTACGACGCCGACGGGCGAGTGGACCAGAAGATCTACACCGACGGCACGCCGACGGTGACCTACACCTACAACAATGACGGAAGCCGCGGCACGATGGTGGACGGCACCGGAACCACCTCCTACACTTACGACGCCGTCGGCCGCTTGGTGTCGACCACCAACGGGGCCGGATCCACCGTCACCTACAGCTTCAACGCGGCCGGCCAGCAGATCTGCCTCAGCTATCCGAACGCCGCCAACAACACCTGCTCGACGATTGGCGCGGGCACGTCCTCACCCCCGACCGGCGACCTCTCGTACACCTATTACTCAGACGGTCGTCTGGCCACGCAGTCGACCTGGGCCGGTGTGACGCTGACCTACGCCTACGACTGCGGCGGGGGACTGGCCTGGGTCTCCTCGGGCACGGCCAGCCAGACCGAGTGCACCACGTCGTCGAGCTCAGACCCGGCGATTCCGACGAGTTCGTCGGCCGTCACAACGAGCTACACCAATGACGCGAGCTCGGGTCTGCTTAGTAAGCAGGCGACCACGACCGACAACGGCTCGACCAACCTGGTGAAGTTCGTCTTCGGGCGCGACCAGCAGGGCCGACTCACTTCCTCGACCCCGACCACGAACTCGACCACGCTCAACACCGACTCCTATGGCTATGACGCGACCAATCGGGTGACCTCGGGCCCGATCGTCGGCTCGAGCGGCTCCACGAACTACGCCTACACGACGGCCGGTTCGATCACCCAGGGCACCAACACCTTCGCCTCGGCCGCGTACTCACCCTCGGGGACGCTCTGTTGGACCTACACGTCGAGCTCGAACTCGGAGTGTGGTTCCGCCCCGACCGGCTCGACCTCGTACACCTATAACACCGACGGCGAGCGCACGGCGGTCAGCCCGCCGACCGGCGGGAACCCCGAGAGTCTTGGCTGGGACACCGCCAGCCAGCGACTCATCTGTGTCAACACCAACGGGACGACCTGCTCGACGACCAGTCCGACTTCCACCACTTTCCTACTCAATTATGACGGTAATGGAGCGCGCACACTAGTAACGAATCAGGGAGTCTCAACGCCCCTAGTTTGGTCAACAAGCGACGCGCAACTCTTGCAAGCAGGTCCTACGAGCTTGATTTACGGAACCAGCCCCACTGTGCCAATAGCACAATGCACTGAGTATTCCGGATCGCCAGTGTGCGATCTCCTTGAATCCGATGCCTCTAATAGTCTGCGCGGAGTTGTACAAATTTCAAGTCCAAGCTCCCCGCAATATGGTCAACTGGTCAACTATACGGACTATGACGCTTACGGAGATCCGATCAATCAAGCAGGAGGAACTCTAAACTCCTGCGGAGTTGGCCATCCCCAACTCGGCTATACTTACTCGACCTCACCAGTTGGATACGGTAGTTATCTAAATTTACTCTGCAATGTCTATCTCTCTCCTCACAGAGTCTTTGATGCACTCACTGAATCATTTCTCTCGGTTGACCCTAGACTTCAACAAACCAAATCACCGTATCTGTACGCTGAAGATAGCCCCCTTATGAATTTTGATCCCAGTGGTGAAACGCCAGTCTTCATCGAGAATCCGTACGGTTGTGTGACTGCCATAGATCGCCCCCACATCGCCAAGAGCGCACCTGGTCACGTAAAGGTAAATGGTGGCATCATTGCTTGTTCGAAAAAGCCCGACTTTGGCGTTGTCTCTGTCGCACTATTCAAGACTGCTGAGTTTGGGGACGTTCTCGAAGACTCCACAACTTGTAATTCAACTCAAAAGAAGATTAACTGTAATTGGATTGAAAAGCAGAACTCCACGTATCAGATGTGGAATCAGAATACAAAAGAAGCGTGTAAGGATGTAAAAGGTGTAACAACGAACTTCTATGGTGTCATCATGTATGCGATGGTATCTGAAGGTGGTGTTCAGTATGAGAATTATGGTGGCAACCAGTCAGAAACTGTTCCGATTAAAGACTGTTGGACGCCTACGCCATTCGGGGAGTAGGCATGTTGGACTGTGTTTCACTTGATTTTTTTTGGGGAGGGTGTACCATTTCTGAGGCTCATTATCGTGATTTCGACGGGGCTGAGATGTTCACGCAATTGCGAAAGCGTATAGCGGGAGAAGTCCCAAATATAGGATTTTGGCTTCCATCAGGTTTTGATTGCTACATGAGAGTCCTGTACCCGTTTGTCGGTGAATCTACATCTGACCTGGCGCCCTGGCGAGAGGTTGCACACGTGCGAGGGATTGGCTTTCGCCCCGACCTGACTCTCGAAGAGATGGAGTCAGCTGCCAGGCTAGATACAAAATTTGGAGGATGGTATCCAAATTCGGGCCCGCTGCAGCATAATTACTTGAGTCACGTTATAGAGTGTTTGTGCCCATCGTCCCAGCGTAATTCACTTCGAATGTTGGTGGGTTTTTACTCCCATCGTTATAATGCGGCTGAACTGGCACTCGGAGGTCCGGAGGTTTCGATCATGGAGAATTCTCAGCTTCGGGTCAACGTATTGACCCTTCTTGAATTTCGGGCTTTGCCGGACTCGCCTGATTTTCTGTGTAGTCTCGATTTGGATTGGTGCGTTCTCTCGATTTCAGATGATGTTGGGGAAAGTTTTATTTGTTGTAACGGCGATGCAGGTTTAGCCCTAGTCGGAAGCGAGAAGATTGAGTGCGTAGAGATTGATTTCGACTCGTTCAAGGTGACTGTGTAGCTCGGTATTGGGAGTCGGGAAACTATCGCAACGTATTTGAGTCGGCGCGCTCAAGCGGCCATTGCGATAACTTCAGCGTAGACCTCGGCGGGTGTTTTCCAGTCGAGCACCTTTCGTGGCTCATCGGATCTAAGGGGGCTTGATCCTCGCTGAGGGATCGGCGATGGCAACCTAACCGGATGCCACAAATTCGCAAGTTGCCATCGTTTCTCGAGACCGATCCCGCACGAATGTGCGAACTGCTCATTGGTCTTGTTGACATTACGGTCCTCGGGAGTTATGCGGGAATCTTGTGTCCGGCGTCGTGATCTCTTGAAGAGCTCGTCGCATCCGCTGTTGAATCGTTGGCCACTTGCTGCTGTCGGTGGCGAGTGTAGCCATTGAGGTCTGGGCGGATTCAAGTGGACAACGCAATGAGCTCTGTGAGTTTCTCTTGCGGCATCATATAGCCGAGCGTCTTTCGCGGCCTTCCGTTGAGGCTCCGTTGGATGATCTCAAGGTCATCGGCGGAGAGCAAGGAGAGGTC
>CAIQGE010000004.1 GCA_903871335.1 uncultured Actinomycetes bacterium | reverse complement strand
GGCGGAATGCTGGGAGAGATCTGTCCCTTTGGGCATGTATTGGCGAAGCAGACCCTTCGTGTTCTCATTGGATCCGCGTTGCCACGGCGAGTGAGGATCGCAGAAGTAGATGGGGATGCCCGTCTTCATGGTGAACTCGAGATGACGATGCATCTCGCTACCTTGGTCCCAGGTGATGGAGCGTGCGAGCTCTCGCGGCAGCGCCGTGATGGCCTTGCGTATTGCTAGTTCAACGTGTTCGGCCGTACGACCATTCGGCAGATGCAACAGCAGTGTGAGGCGAGTGGTTCGCTCGACCAGAGTCCCCACTGCGCTGCGGCCACCCTCGCCAATGATGAGATCGCCCTCCCAGTGTCCCGGCACGGCTCGATCAGCGACCTCGGCGGGACGATCTGAAATCATGACCATGCCGGCGATCTTGCCCCTTCGCTCGATGGAACCATTCGGCTTTCGTTTGGCGCGACCGGAGCGTAGACAGCGTGACAGTTCACGGCGCAGCTCTCTTCGTCCCTGGACGTAGAGGGACTGGTAGATGGTCTCGTGACTCACGCGCATCTCGGGCTGATCGGGATAGTCCAAGGGTAAGCGCCGAGAGATCACTTGCGGGCTCCATAGATTCTCGAGGCAACGGACCACGTGATTGCGCAGTGGCCCAGCGACCAACTTCGAGGGTTTGTTTCAACACGCGCGGTGTCGAGTTGAGCAGTGAGCGGCGTAAGGACGATAGTTAGCTGCACCACCGCCTGAGGCCACTTCTCGCGAGATTGTTGATGGGGCTCGCCCCATGTTTCGAGCAATCTGGCGCAGCGAGAGACCCTGAGCCAATCCCGCCATTATTTCTTCCCGCTCATTCAACGTCAGACTCGAAGGCCTCGGGTCCCAACTCTCCATCTGCTCAGCTCGAGAAGGAGGGCTCAGGAGCAGAACGCGGATCGTTTGATGCACGCAACCCAACTGCTGGCTGATCTGACGGATCGACAACCCCTTCGCTTTGAGTCTCCGGGCCAGTTGTCTTTGCTCGGCTGTCAGGTGTGCACCCATTGTTGTTCTCCTTAGTGATCGCTCGCACATTGTCGTGCCAATCACCGAAGCGTTGCGCTCACCACTTAAAACCGCCGGCCTCAGTGTTGCTGTATTCGATGCGTGTTTATACCGCCCCCGATTGCGCCTCCCTTTTCGCTTCCGAGAGCGGCGTCACCACTTGCACTAAGGGCGATTGGATCGAGTTGTGCGTCCTGGACACACTCATTTCCATTTCCATTTCCATTTCCATTTCCATTTCCAATGGATACTCGCTTGGTCATCGAACCCTCCTTTCGTGCCTTGCAATGGACACATCAAGAACAACTCCGGTGGCCCGTCCTAAAATCGGACCTCAGGATTTACACCACTTCAGGGAACGTCAACTAGCGCACATGAATCGCTTGGAATCGCTAGGTCGTGCTCAAAGGAAATGTTGAAGGCCGCCATGGCCATTTGGATAGTCGGCTGGTAGTCTCGCGGAATGCGCCGCCGCTCGCGAATTCCAGGGATGGCATTGGTAGCGATTGTGGCGGCTGTCGCAGTCCCGACCATTGCCGTTGCAACCACGTCACCTCATATCGCCTCACCTCACGTCGTGACATCAACGCCGGAGGTGGGTGTTTCCGTATTTTTTGATGATCAGGCCCTCGGCGGCGATCAGTCGACGTTGGCCTCCGCTACCAAACTGTTTTCGTATCTGCAAAACGACCTGGACGCCAATGCCGTGTCCATTGATTTCCCCTTTTATATGGGTACGGCGACACAGGTGATTGGCAACCAATCCGTCGTGAACGCTGGCGTTCTCGAGGCGCAGCAGTCCAACACCATTGTTGCGGGACCCGGTACGCCCTCGGTACAACTTCTTGGTGGTCTGGTGCGGTTGGCAGAGAAGGATGGCCTCCGTGTTCAACTAAGGCCCCTACGTAGCCAGCTCAACGACGACACGACGGGCGTGCCTTTCGATAACAACATCGCCGGTACCGGAGAATGGCGCGGCTCCATCAATCCGACGAGTCCGTCGACGTGGTTTGCAAACTACTTCCAGTGGCTGAAGCCATATCTCGTGATGGCGAAAGAGACGGGTGTCTCGTCATTCAGCATTGGCGCTGAACTCACGTCAATGGTGTCCGCGACGCCGATCAGCAACACTTTCTTTCCATCAAATAACATGCCGGCTCATAACTACTTGCCCTACTGGCAGCGGCTGGTGCAAGAGGCACAAGCGATTTTCGGACCAAATTTGCTGTACTCGGCGTCGCACCTCACGTACCAGACGATCCCGGGAATTCAGGTCGGATACGACGCCTACGTCCCAGTAGATCCACCAGCTAACTTGAACGCGACGTACCCCCAGACTCAGACGGCAGCGTCTGCGGCAATTCAGGCGGCCGGAGCCAAAGGCGATAATGCCACTGTCATCAATGACTTCCAAGCGGCAATCAACGCGTCCTTCCAGGCGAACAACTCCGCCGGAGCAAACTTCCCGTCGAATCTCAGTTCACTTCGTTTAGAAGAAGTTGGTATTCCCGCCATGGCGTACGCATGGACACAGCCCTATTACTACGCGTATTCGTCGGCGGCCATCGCGACGTATAACGAATCCTGGGTGCAGCCGGATTGGATTACGGCGGAGTGCAATGTCATGCAGTCGAACCACATGAGTGGTATGTACATCTGGGGCATCGACTTCAACCATTTCTCGCCGACGAACACCACGCCTTCCGTCAATCCTTATACATTTCAGAACTCTGACACGGTGGCGTCCATCCACGCCTGCTTCTCAAAGGTGAGGTCGGGATCGTGATCTTTGTACAAAACGCAAAAATCCCGAGCCGCGTGGCGAGAACACTGCTGGGCGTGGTGGCAATGGTGGCGCTGGCGGGTGTCGTCGCGTCCGCCGCGACCGTTCATGTCTCCCACGCTCCGAAAATTTCCGTTTTCACTGTTAGCACTCCCACGGTTTCTCCGTTCGGCGGTGCGTTGGTGTTCGGTGCGACGACCACGAACGCGAAAACGTGCTCGTTGACTGTTTCCCCGGCAATCGTCGGTATGGGATCGGCGACAAGCTGCACTCCGCACTTCGGCGAGACCGTCAACGTGCCGTCGAACCCAACGTCAAAGACTGTGAAGTACACGTTCACCTTGACAGTCAAGGGCGTGGGCTCAGTTAAGTCATCTCTCAGTGTCTCGCAACAGGCGGACACGGCTGCGATCACGACATCGTGGGGCGCGCCAACGACCGTCGAGACAATCCGTGGCATCCCCACCGATGTGTCGTGCCCGTCGGCCACCACGTGTGTGACGGTTGACGCCCATGGTTTTGCAAATATCTCGGGGTCGCCGGTGTCCGTGGACAGTGTGGGTTTGACATCTGTATCGTGCGTGACCAATTCCTTCTGCGTTGCCGTGGACACCAACGGTGAGTATGTGGTCTACAACGGAACCGCGTGGTCCACCGTCAAGCCCGCAGTTGGCGCGTACCTAACGTCGGTGAGTTGTACGACAACGACGTTCTGTGTGGCAGTGGACTCGTCCGGCGACGCACTCAAGTTCAATGGAACAACTTGGTCAACACCCGTCGAGGTAGATTCCTTGGGCTCGCCTACGTCCTTAAGCTGCGTGCTCACGACATTCTGCGCGGAAGTGGACAACGCGGGATACGCAGCCACTTTCAACGGAACTTCGTGGTCAGCACCCGCATCGATTGACACTTCCGGACTCACCAGCCTTTCGTGCTCCGCCGCCAGCAACTGCGTGGCGGGGGATTCGTCGGGGGACGCAGTGCGCTTGTCCGGAGTAAGCTGGACGACTTTCTCGACTGTCGCACCGTCGTCTCTGGTTTCACTGTCGTGCCGATCAACTACGTTCTGCATGGCGGTGGATTCGTCGGGACATGCTGTTACGTTCAACGGCACAACCTGGTCGTCGCCAGTCGCGTTCGATTCTGCAAACACGCCAGCAGCGGTGTCGTGCCCGACATCCATGAAGTGTGTTGCCGTGAACACTGATGGTGGCGCATCGACATGGACAGGCGCGTCCTGGGGTTCTCCCGTCAGCCTTGACGCTACGAGCGGCGTCCTGAACACGGTGGCCTGTGGCTCAGCGACGTTCTGCTTGACCGTGGGGACAACCGGGGAGTACTCGGTCTTTAACGGTGCGTCCTGGTCGGCGCTCGCGCAGTCACCTTCCAGCGACTTGGTCTCGGCCTCGTGCGCGGGGGGTTTTTGCATGGTGGGCTCGCAGTCGGGTTCGGTGTACAGCTTCGCGTCGGGTGTATTCGCGCACTCGTACCCACTCGCGTCGGCACCGATTGACGGAGTCTCGTGCCAGAGCTCATCCTTCTGTTTGGCCAGTGATTACCAAGGAAATCTCTACCAGTGGAATGGAGTGTCGTGGTCAGCGCCCCTTGCCGCTGACGTCACCAACGGTCGTGGATTCGGAGCGGTTGCGTGTGCGAGCACGAAGTACTGCGTTGTCAACGATCACTCCGAGCACCAGTACATCTGGACGGGATCGTCCAATTCGTTTTCGAAGCTTGACGACCTAGAAGGTGGCGACCTGACGACTGTGGCGTGCCCCTCTGCAGCGACGTGCGTAGCGGGTGACGCATCCGGGTTTGTCGTCGCCGTCAATCATGCCGGTACCTCGTACTCCTTTCCGCTCACCCACGCCTCATACTTCGGAATCACCGGCATGAGTTGCGTGAGTTCGTTCTACTGCGTAGCCGTTGATACCGGTGGCGAGTATCTCGCGTGGCAGAACGGGAAATGGTCGGCACCAACACCAGTTGATTCCACCGCCGGTTTCGTGTCCGTCTCGTGTAGTACCAACGGAACTTGCGTCGCGCTAGACCAGAGCAATCGCGCATACGTGGCGAAGGTTAGTTAGTCCGACCTCGCGCCGCACGGTGTTCGTCAATCATGTTTTGGGTGACTTCATCGAGATGATCTGTCACTGACGTAACTGAGAACCGCTGAGCAAAGGTGACGCCCTGCTCGCCGAGAATGCGACGAAGTTCGGGGTCATCAACGAGACGTTGGAGGGCAGTGGTGAGTTCGCTCACGTTACCCGGGGCCACGGCGAAGCCGGTCACGCCGTCGAGAACCAAATCCGCGAGACCGCCAATCCGTGAGGCCACGATCGGCTTGCCCATCGATGACGCTTCGACGGCTACGAGTCCAAATGGCTCTGCCCACTTCGAAGGAATGACACCGATGCCGCAGTGGCGCCACGCGGACATTACTTGGGCGTGGTCGACGTTGTGTTGGACGATGACATCGTCAGGCCATGACGAGGGGGAATCGGGTTGTGGCGTCCCGAGAAAAACCAGCGGGGGTTTGCCCTCTCGTAAGCGGCTGTACGCGTCGAGAAGTTCGTAGACGCCCTTGTGCGCACCGAGGGCACCGACGAACAAGATATAGCCGTCGTCCGGGGGGAGAAAATCCGGTCGAGGCACCGAGAGAGACTCAGCGGCAAGGTCGCTTCCCACGAAAGTACCTACCACTTCCATCCGTTCCGCGGACAGCACGGAATCCTCATCAAAGCGGACGACGGGGGTCGAATTCGCGACGAGCTTGTCCGTCTTCTTGGTGAGCACACGGTTCGCGGCTCGAAGACCCACCGTGATAGCGGTTCCCTTCAGTCGCCCGTACTGCGCAGGTGCGCAGGTCAGGCAATGTGTGAGGCTCGCACCCGGGCACACGCCGTCGCCGTGGGAGTACATTGCAGTCTTCTTGGGACAGCCCAACGAATAGTCGTGCTGCATCCATAACAGGGGTGGATCGTCGGGCCTCTTGATCGCGAGATAGGAGTACGCCATCCAATTGTGGGCGTGCACGGCATCCGGCATATCATGATCGACAATGCGTCGTAATTCCCGGCTGACGATCGGATCAGGAAAGGGCGGACTGAAGGGACGGTCCAGGTTCTCGTAGAGCCACGTCAGTTTGGTGGCACCCGAGGCAATGCGGTACACGAGATAGCCCGTATCCTCGATGCGTCGGCTCGGCGGTCCTTGGAGCGTCAGCGTCACTACCGAGATTTCGTGACCACGTCGCTGCCGCTCCCGGACGAGATTCAGCACGTGTGATTCGAGACCCCCGATGCTGGGGTGGAAGAGGTCGGTCAGGTGGAGGATCTTCACGCTGGCGTCACGTTGGATCGACGTCGCGTGGGAGTCGCTGCGCGGCGGAAGTCCGTCGCCACGTTCGTGGCCCGAGCCCCGGTGCTGCCGTGGCGCACTGCCGAGGTTGCGTGGGACAAGGTTGTTCCCGAGGTACGACAGATTGGCCGCGGCGAAAGATAGGCGCCGTTGCTCGACGTGATGGTGTACTGGTCGGCGCACGAAAGATCGCCGCTCGGCGAATGCCACCGAAGGTGCACCATCGACGTGCGTGCGGGAACCGTCAAAGTGACGCGATTGACGCCGTCCGTTGACAAGGTCAACGTGCCGGGGCCGGGGTGGCCCACGACAACGACGTGAATCGTGGCGTTGTAGTCCGTGTGGCTTACCGTGACGAGAGTGGGTGAGAGGGAGTAGGCCGATTCCACTGGGACGGCCGGGATCGCAAGGTGTGTGACGACGACACCCAAAATTGCCGCCGCGCCGAGCACGATCGCCAGAAACGGTCCTCGCATGTCGAGTGTGCCCCCCGCCAGTGTCCGGGGCAGACACGCGAGCACGAGGCCCATGACGACCGCGGGAATCACGACGACGGCCGCTGTGATGTGCACGTGGAGTCCGTACGCCACGCAACTCACCACTATGTATGTCGCCACCGAGACGAGCAAGCCACCAAAGAGAGGGACATTCCAGTCGTGACGTTCCGTGACGCGACGAACGATGAGCCACCCCGGAATCACGATCATCGCGGACCCTGCCAGGATGGCGCGGACAATTCCAAGCGCACCGCTTCGAGGGAGGACGAGAGCGACTGCGAGAATAATAACGGCGCCGAGAGCCTCACGTCCGCTGAAGCGGGATGGCTGTTCCTTGCGGTTCATCACGTGATACCTCGTTGCGCGCAGGCCGCACTGATTCCTGTGGACCCCTTGAACAGTGTCGCAATGAGCAACGGACGATTTACGTGGAAGACCTGGTATTCGGTGGTGGCGTACACGGCGTTCAACCAATTGAAGCAGCCGTACCGTTCAACGTTCTGGGCGGGCACACTGTAGGACTGGAAAGCGTGTGGTTCGTCGTAGGTGTACCAGAACCCCTCCTTCGGTGGGTGCCCGTTGCCCATGCGACGATCAACAACGATGTAGGTGATGCCCTCTTGGTACACCGCGTGCAATTCATTGACGGTGATGGCGGACGCGAAGGTCAAACTCCAAACGTTGCTCGACAGTGGGTATTGAATTGGTGACACCACCGTGATGGCTCGTGACAAGTAGCGATCCGCAAAAAGAACATCGTGACTGGTGGTGTGCTCGTGGAACCAGGACGCAACCATGGCCGACTGCGTGCCGATGAACACCGCGTCGGCGCCGGAGGAGACCGGCGCGCCAAAACGGTATTCCGTCGTTGTTCCCGTGGCCACACCACCCACGTCGACAATCACGAGGGCCGCCACGGCGACGGCCGCCAGAAGTTTGGGACGGACTGATGGGACGGGCCACAGGGTCCGCTTTCCCCAGTTGATCGCGAGACGGCCCTCAAGATGTTCGTGGACCGCGAAGGAGATGACCGTGGCCAGTCCAATGAAGGAGAAGCTCCACGAGCGATGAACACTTTCGGAAAATTGCTGGTCAGTAAGTAACCCGATTGACGCGAAGTACGCCACACCGAGGAGCGCCATCACGATGACCAACGATTCCAGCGTTCGGAGTTTCCGTGCGAGGCCGAGGACGCCCCACGCGAAAAGAATCAGGAGAATCGGAATCATGGCGTAGCCCGCAATGATTTCATACGGAGGAATGCCCGCTCCACCAAAGGCCGTTCGGTTGGCGTGTGAGGCTGCGAGGCCCACCAGTGACAGGAACTGTTCAATAAAGAGGTTCACTTTGATGATGGGTGAGAGGTAGGAGTAGATCTTTTCGCCGACTTCCATGATGCGCCAGATCGTGACTGCGGCGGCGACGAGACCCAGCACCCACGCGACCGTGGCGGATTCCGGACCGACGTCTGCCCGCCCATGCCGTTGGCGAAGTGTGATGACCAGTGCAAAAAGCAACAGAATGAGGGCGTTAACAATCGAGGTGACGTGGTGCGTCATCGCGAGAGCGAAGATCAACAGAAGTGCGATCCACGCGTCCAGTCGCGCCCAGAGTGTGGATCCTCGATCACTCGTGACGGCGCGACGAGTGAAAACCCAGATCCAGACCATGAGTGCGAGGGCGAGACTCTCGTAGGAGTACTGCGTGTCAAAGAACAGCCACGACGGGTTCAGGGCGTAGATCAACGCACCGACACCACCAACCCGCGCGGAGCGAGAGATGTCGCGCAGCAGGGTGTACACGCCCGCAATGGCAGCGACGTGGGCGAGGAAAATCACCACCACCGAGGCGTTCGTGGCGGTCATTCCCGTGACGTGGACCAGACCTGCGGTGAGAATTTCGAGGCCCGGAAACGATGCGCCAATTTGCAGCAATCCGAAGTCCGACACCGGATGCCCCACGCGCAAGATCTCCGTCAGGACCCGGAAATGGATGAATTCATCGGCGTAGGTCGGAGAGAATCCCGTTCGAACAAGTTTCGGCAACATGCCCCACGCGCCGAGGGCGATGACGAGCGCTACGGGCACGCCGTTCGTTGAGTGAGAGCGAAGCATGAGCCACGCAAGTGGGAGGAAGATCAGCAGGTCGGCGACCCAGAAGACAACAAAATTCCAAGTGTGGTCACCGGTGGCGGCAAGACGCTCGGCAATCGCCAGCAGGGAGCCACTCACCCCAAAGATAATGGTGAGGAATAACGCGGTGCGACCGCTCAAGAAAGTGCTTGCCCGTGAAGCTTTCGATTGATCCCTGTCGGTCTCGACGGTGGCGTCAGCGTGAGAGGAGGGCAATGGCACCATCCCCAAAAGATACTCGGGAAGAAACGCCGCCTCCCACGCACGCCGACGCCGTCATTACTCACTATGCCGGCTGACCACTGGCGACTCGCCTGAGTACGAGAGCCTGCTCGGGGGAAACTAGTCGAATAGGCTTAGGGCGCATCATGGACCACTCCAACCGACGTCTACGAGTTTGTCTCGTCACGCCGAGCTTTCCGCCGGAGTTGGGTGGGATGGCCATTCTCGTGGAGGGGGTTGCTCGAGGTCTGGCGGCGCGCGGCTGCGAAGTCGTTGTCGCGACGCAAGTGCTCGAACACACGCCCCCCTTTGTCCCTGACGAAATCTGGGGATCCGTGAGAGTTAAGCGTTTTGCCGCGACGTTCGGTGGTCGCCGGTTTGCGTTCGCACCCGATCTCGTAAGTTGGCTACGTCGTCATCAAGACGAATTCGACGTGATTCACGCCTTCAGTTTTCACGCTCCGGTAGCTCTCGCGGCGTCCTTGCGCACGCGCCAGCCGTTCTTCTTTACTCCGACGTACCACGGGGGCGGACACACGCCACTCGCTTCCGCCGTCCACGTCATCTATGGGCGCGTTGCCCGTCGCCTCGTGTCGCGAAGTGCCGGAATCTTTTGCGCATCGTCCGCTGAACGTGACGCGTTCGTGAAGGCGTACCCAAAGAGTCGATACGTCACCTCCGTGATTCTTCTCGCGTTTGGTCAGAGTGATCAGTTCGCGATTGAGCCGTTCCCTATGGAGGAGCGTGTCATTCTGAGCGCGGGGCGACTCGATTCGTACAAGCGAAATGATGTGTTGCTTGATGCGGCCGCTCTCCTCAACGAGCCTTTCGTCGTCGTTATCTGCGGTTCAGGCCCCGATAAAGAAAGGTTGATGAGACACGCTGCGGACCTGGGCTTAGGTAACAAGGTTCGTTTTGAGGGTTTCGTTTCCGATGCCGACCTCGCGCGTTGGCAGCGAACGGCGCACGTCGCGGCGAGTCTGTCGCTGCACGAGAGTTTTGGGTTATCCCTCGCTGAGTCCGCGGCGGCCGGTGCGAATATTCTCGCGTCCGATATTCCCGTGCATCGGGAGATTTTGGGGGAGCTGGGGGTACCAGCGGAACTCGTGCCAATAACTTCGGGTCACGAGGCCGTCGCTCAGAGTCTCAGGGCCCTCCTCGCGATGCCAAGGCGATCTCCGGGTGAAAACAGACAAAGGTCGTGGGACGACGTCGCCGTCGAGACGATCGCGGCGTACCAACGAGCCCAATAAAGGCGTGGGAAATTAGCAGTTTTGCCCGACGTCAGCCCTGTGCGATCGACGGGAGGTTTGTGCTTACAACCGTACTTTGTGAATTGAAAGTGAAACAATATGATTGGGCCCGAGAATCAGGTCTACGAAGTGCAGTTGGTATGCCAGACTTCCAAGCGTGAGAGAAGTTTCTGTCGTCATCCCGTGCCTGAACGAGGAGCAGAGTTTGCCCCTCGTGTTGAAGGCCATGCCCAAATGCGTGCAGGAGGTCATCATTGTTGACGGCGAATCAAAGGATCGGACCATCGAGGTCGCGCGGGAGTGCCTTCCTGACGTAGTCGTTGTGCGCCAACACGCCCCGGGGAAGGGTGCGGCATCGGTGGCGGGGCTCCTTCGCGCGACGAATGAGATCGTGGTGTTGATAGATGGCGATGGTTCCATGAACCCTGAGGACATTGACTTCATGGTCACGAAACTTGAAGCAGGCGCCGATATCGTTCACGGGTCACGCAATCTTCCCGGCGGGGGGTCATCGGACTTTACGAAGATTCGCTCGACGGGAAACGACCTTCTGACCTTCGTCGTTGACCGGGCCTATCGAGTGAAGTGGTCGGACTTGACGTACGGGTATGTCGCGATGTGGCGCGACGTCATTGACACATTGGAGGTGGCCGCGATCGTCGAATGCCAGTCACACCCCCTGTATGACGCTTCGAGCGGGCGACGCCACCGTCCCATCGGCTACGGCCACGGATTTGAGATCGAGGTGTTGATGCTCTGTCGGGCGGTGCGGGCAGGACTCACTGTCGAAGAAGTTGGGTGCTTCGAGGAAAAGCGTCGTTTTGGTTCGTCCAATCTCCGCGCCATCCACGACGGTGCCCGAGTCGCTCGCGCGTTGGTGCGGGAGCGTTTGCGTTCCAAGCAGCGCTACGCCGACGCGATGCCGCGAGCCCAACGCCGCAACGCGCGGATGGCGCTGATGCCACCACATGATGAGTAAATGCGATCTGGGTTCCGCTGTTTCGACAATGACGATGACGCTTTACGAAGTCGCAAAATCTGTGGCATTACACTGACCGTGTGATCGGGTCCAAGATTCTTGATCGCCTGGGTGACAATCGGCACCTGATTCAAGGATCGCTCAGTGTCATGGCGTCGACGGTATTTACCGCGGCGAGTGGCTGGGTCTTTTGGCTCGTCGGGACCCATCGATGGCCCTCTCACGACATCGGTGTTGCCACCGCCACGATCGCGGCATTAACCACGATTGCTTTGATTGCAGGGCAGCCAATATCTTTGACGCTGCTCGTCTTTCTCCCCCGAACCCCAGATCGACGCGCGCTGCTGCGGGCTGGGCTCGAAGCAACCATCGTGGTCGCCTGCCTACTATCCTTTCTCGCTCTGGTGATTTTGCCCGGCCGACTGAATGACATTCGAACCATTGGCATCGCCCCCCTCTTCATTATTGGCAGCGCCGCTACAGCGGTGGGCACCATCCTCGACGCCGCCGCGTTAGCCATTCGTCGGTCATCGTTGTTGGTAGCGCGCAATGCCGGTTTTGGGCTCGGCAAGATGATGCTGCTCGTCGCTCTGGCGCTCCCAGCGGGACTGGTCAGCGCTCCCTTCGCCATCATCGTGAGTTGGTCAGTCTTCGCCACTCTTTCCTGCGTATGGTCGTATTGGCGTTGGTTTGCCACCACCAAGTCCATGGAAGGCCACCTTCACCCGGAACATCGACACAACGCTCGACGTGGCGCGTGGCGGACGTTGCGAAGCGGAATCGGATTACAAGTCATCGGTGCGCTCGGCGGAACCTTGCCGCCGCAAATTCTCTCCGTCATTGTGATCGGCGTCCTCGGTGCGACACGCTCTGGGTGGTTCTCAATTACGTGGCTCGTGGGATCGCTCTGTTTCATGGTGTCGCCCTCGGTATGTCAAGCCCTACTTGCCGAAGGATCGCACACCCCTCAAGATCTCTCGAGGCGAACACGAACGGCGGTGATTTTTTCAGTTTCCCTTCTGGCGGGACCAATACTCGTCTACGTCTTCTTCGGTTCGTTTGTTCTCTCATTCTTCGGGCGCGACTACGGCGTCCACGGTGGAACGTTGCTCGGAATTCTGGCTCTGTCGACGCTGCCTGATCTTGTGACGAATGTGGCCGTGTCGAGGTACCGCGTCCAACTCCGACTGGCTCGCGTTGCGGTGATCAACGGAGTGATCGCGGTGGTCACTCTGGTGATCGCGGCACCCTTCCTTCGATCATTCGGCATTAACGGTGCCGGTTGGGCATGGGCGGTCGGGCAGACGACGGGATGCGTGGTGTACGCCGCATATTTGCTGGTCGACGCAAAGAACGCACCACGACGTGGATCAATGCGCCTCGCGTGAACAACGGTGTTGGCGGCCACATTTCGGTGGCGATGTCGATGAACTACGCAGTGTGCGTGATGATCCGAGCGAGAAGCTCGTCGTAGTAGGCGCCCACCACGCTCCACGAATGGGGATCCTGGTGGGTCTGGCCGATGAGGGCGCGGGCTCGTTCGAGGCCCGACGCCAAGTCCTCCGGATCAGAGGGCTCTACGAGGACCGCGCCCGAGTAGTTCTCGACCGCCTCCCGTAATCCTCCGACAGTGGTGACGACGACGGGTAACCCGGCGGTCATCGTGATAGCCAGCGGACCACTGGCCGATGACGCTAAGTAGGGCAATGCAACGACATCGGCCCGACCGAAAATTTCGGGAATTTCTTCGTCACGGATGTAGCGCTTGATGACTTCAATGTCGTCGCGGTAAGGACTCTGGTCGATGAGCTCAAACGGCAGGGTCCAGTTTTCCCACGGCTCGCCCACGACGAGGAGGCGCCAGTGCGTTGCTTCATCTCGGGCAAGCAAACCGAAGGCCTGAATGAGATCCTCGAGACCCTTGTACGGCCGCACGGTGCCAAAAAAGAGAATCGTGACCTCGGTCGTAGGGGCAGCGACGGAGGCGTTGTTGGCGCCGGCAATAGGTAGTGCTCCGTGATGGATGATGACCACCCGATCAGGGTCGAGATCGTACTTGGAACAGAAGCGATTGCGATCGTAGGAAGAGTGAACGACGTACCACTGCGAGCGTCCTATCAAGCGCCGGAGAGCCTTACCGGCGAGCGGACCCAAAACCGGAACCTTGGCCTCGGCCGGATGGAGATCTTCGTGTAGTTCCAGGATGACGGGGATTCCCCGCTTGCGAGCCCAGTTCGTTATGCGCAAGTAGGACAGCACCGTCGAAGCTGTCCAGTACTGAATGAGGACAACGTCGGGTCGGTGTTCCTCGAGGAAGCGAATCGCACGAGGGAGGCTAGGGAGAAGTGTCCAGTCGACGCCGTCGAAGGTGGGGGTGAGCGATCGTGTGTCGAGGTTGCTGATGGGCTTTCCGACACGACTCTTGCCGGGGTAGAGCCACTTAGGTATCAGTTTTCGCATCAGAACGACGGATACGTCGTTGTTCTCGAGAAGCGACTCCGTCAAGAAATAGGTGACATACGACGGCCCCGAGAGGAAGAAGGTCGACGCCCCGACGACTGCAACCCGAGGACGGATTTCGTTTGCGGACATTGGTTCCAATGGTACTCGCGAACTCACGAAGCGCCGGTTAGCTCACCCTGGGCATTGCAAATTTCTTCTCTCGGGTAGCGTTTCCCAGTGCCTGAAATCTCGAACGAAACCGGGGGGATCATTGGTCGGATGCTGTTGGTCGTTGATCTCGCGCTCGATCGCATTCGGGACGACAAGAACCGTTCATGTGAGACATGCGGCGAGGACATCGGTGCTTTCGCTCTCGCCCAGGACCCCTTGCTGACGACCTGCGTGGCGCACAGGAAATTCGAACCGGGCGGTTTCAAGTGGTGAGCACAACAAACTCGGCAAACTTCTCCAATGGTGTCATGTAACCGAGCGTTGCGCGAGGACGTCCCTTGAGGCTGCGCTGGGTGCGAAAAAGTTCACTGGCGGAATGCTGGGAGAGATCTGT
>CAIQGE010000003.1 GCA_903871335.1 uncultured Actinomycetes bacterium | reverse complement strand
GGCGGAATGCTGGGAGAGATCTGTCCCTTTGGGCATGTATTGGCGAAGCAGACCCTTCGTGTTCTCATTGGATCCGCGTTGCCACGGCGAGTGAGGATCGCAGAAGTAGATGGGGATGCCCGTCTTCATGGTGAACTCGAGCTATTGCCGAGATGAGCACGGTTGCGAATTTTTCCATTACGGAGATGGACCTCCTCACCAGTACTCCTCCTGAGTTCGCTGACTGCGATGTGCGGATCAACATGGCCGGCTTGGCGGGACAAGCGCGGAGTTGGGAGATTCCCGAGCGCTACGAGGCGGCCAACGTTGACCTCGCGGTCGCGCTTTTCCGAGCGGCGCAGAGTTCTCGCGTGCGGCGTTTCGTCCACGCGTCCACGTCGTCGGTCTACGGCGAATTCGCCGAAGGTGACGAAACGCAACTTTTCGATCCCTGCTCGCCCTACGGAACGACCAAAGTCGAAGCGGAAGGTGCGCTGCGTGAGCTGGCGACAGATGAGGCGTCGCTAGTCATACTGCGGTTCTTCTCGGTCTACGGTCCGGGTCAACGAACCGACATGGGCTTTTACAAGATCATTGATGCGGCACTCCGCCAGCAAGAAGTGTCCGTGCATGATCGCCCGGGACTGATGCGCGATTTCACCTACGTCTCTGACGTGGCCGACGCCGTTCTTGCCGTGATGGATCCCGCGGTTGAGGCGTCGATCTACAACGTCGCGTCGTCGGATCCCACCTCTCTTGATGAATCGCTCGCCCTCATCGATGAACTCACCGGCGGCACCATGCGGCGCCGGATGATTCCGACCCCGCACGGCATGCAGACTCGCACTAGCGCCGACACGACGCGACTGCGCACCGCAACGTCGTGGCGGCCATCCACACCACTGCGTACCGGTCTCGAAAACCAGGTTGCGTGGCAGCGCGAGGCGCTCGCGCTCTGAGTACATGACGACCCTGTTGACCAAAAGACAAGATTCATACATTCCGTTGGACAAGTCGACTTTCGAGCTCTGATACTTCGCTACGCTCGGCAAATGGTGCTGCCTTTGTGGGGTCAGGCTACGAGTAGATAAGGGTGAAAGCTCATGCGTACCATTAGGAAATTGCGATCGTCGTTTCTGCGAACTTGTGGCGCGGGTGTGCTCTCGCTCAGCGTGGTCGCGGTCATGGCACCAGCGGCATCGGCTGCGACGGGGACTTTCTCTCCGGACACGATCATCACATTGCCGAGCAACGCGCTTCCCGTCGGTGCGACGGAGAATTACTCCCTCTACGGATCAAGCGCGTACTCCATTTCCTGTCCGAGTGCCACCACGTGTAACGCGCTCGGTAGCTATCAGATCGGTAATGACATCCTCGGTTATTTCGTGGCCACCTTTAACGGTGGTAGTCAGACGGGAGTGGTGCAATTGCCGGCCAGCCCCTCGATGGGTTCGAACCCATTTCCGGCCGCGGAGAACGGCCAGATTTCGTGTTCGGACGCAAACGACTGCGTTGCGATTCTTCAGACCATCAATGGTGATGCGATTTCGGTAGAGACCGCGGGAACGTGGGCGGACGCCCAGCCCTACAACGGCCAACTGGTGTTGAACGCCGTCTCGTGCGCGACACCGACGTCCTGTGTGGTGGTGGGTTCTGATCAGAACTACAGCGCTCTCATCATGACGTACGACGGGACCTCCTGGACGACCACCACCACCAAGGTGGCACCGAGCGGTGACGGCACGCCGACTGCGAGTCCGCTCTATACGGTGTCGTGTTGGAGCGCGACGAACTGCACGGCGGCGGGAGTCTTCACGGCGAGTTTGCACCCAGCGACGACGGCGATGTCCGTGGATCTCCACTCTGGAGTGCCGCAGACACCAGTTGCCATGTCCTTCACCTCGGTGGCGCCGGCGGCGGGATTCAGTCCCTCGTCGATTAGCTGTGCTGCGGCCGGCTCGTGTGCGGTCGTCGGTTCGGATGGTGGTTCCCCGTATCTGTCGACGTCGGTGAACGGTGCGTGGTGGTATGTCACTCGCGCCGACGCTCCCACCGACTCGCCCTTCAACCCGGCGATCGGTTATCTCAACGCTGTTTCGTGTGCCGCTGCAGGGGACTGCACGGACACCGGCTTTTACCTCACCTCTAACGACCAGAGTGGGTACCACGACGTGGCGATGACCGGTCCCGTCAACGCCCGAGCGACCGCCGAACTGCCCGCCTTTTCTTCAGGGCAGGACGTGGCCAATATGGAATCCAGTAATAACGGAGTTTCCTGCTGGTCGTCGACCGGCTGCATGACGGCGGGTTGGTTTCAGTCAACGCCTTACGCACCCTCTCAGGCGGTGGTCGCCGTGAGTGGAGCCGCCGTCCCGGGTGCTCCGACGGGCATCACGCTGACACCCTCCGACGGAACTTTGGGAGTGACCTGGACCGCACCGAAGGTGACCGGTTCCGGACCGATTACCAGTTATGTCGCCACGGCTGGTGCGAAGTCCTGCGTCGCGACGTCGGGTGCGACGACATGCGATATCACGGGTCTGACCAATGGCACGTCCTACTCCGTTTCTGTGACCGCACGGAATAGTTTCGGTGCGGGTCCGAGTAGTGCCAGCGTGAGTGCGACACCCGCGGCAGTGCCCGACCAAGTGACGAATGTTGTCGGGACTCCCGGCAGCGGACAAGTCACGCTGACGTGGACCACCGGCAGCAACGGCGGCTCCCCGATCACCGGTTATTCGGTCGACGTTGTCAATACCGCCAACAAGAAACTCAATTTTACCGATGACGCATGCGGCACCAGTCCTTGTGTCGTTGATGGTTTGACGAATGGCGTCAATTACAAGTTCACCGTCACGGCGATGAACGTCATCGGGAACGCTCTCGTGAGCGCAACCGTCACCGTGAATCCGGGAGCGGCGCCGACGGCACCGCCCGATGTGGTGGTGGTGCCAGCTGCAAAGAAGGTAACGGTGAGTTGGCAGCCCGCGGGCGCTAACGGTCGACCGGTGACCTCCTACAAGGTTTCGACTGGCACGTCCACTTGTACGACGACCAAGACGTCGTGCACCATCAATGGACTGACGAACGGCACTCCGTTGACTGTCACCGTGACTGCCACCAACTCACTCGGGGTAAGTGCGCCGTCGTTGCCGGTGAGCGCGGCTCCAGGTGCAAAGGCCCCGGCTGCGCCTGGTGCAGTTCGTAACTTGAAGGCCGTGATCACGCACCCTGCGGGTACGACGGTCTTGACGTGGAAGGCGCCGACGAAAGTTGGCGGTGGAATACTTCGCTATTCCTTGTGGATGAGTCTGGACAACAAGAACTGGACCTACGTCGATCAAGCGGCGCCGACCTCCACTACGTACACCCAGGATTTTGCGAACACCCCCACGTATTACCGCATGTACGCAATTGGCATGAACGGCGTTCGCTCTCCTGTGGACTCGTTCAAGTTGAACGTCGGTTAATAAGTTCCCTGAGCCGGGTTCACGCTGTTGCGATTGTCGCACAGCACGATGTCCAGAAGGCGCTGGCGTCCCTCCGGGTGTGAGAGCCGGAGGGACGCCAGCGCCGGGAACGCACATCTAGACGTCCATTTCGAAGAATCCCAGCAGCCGATCGTGTCGCGAATCGGGATCTTTGACGTCCGTTGCGCCGAATTTCCGCCGCCTTCATGAGTACCGCGCGTACTTCGTAGGGCTGGCCGACCTTCGTCAGTGAATCTTCAGAATTGGTCCTTCGTCCCTAGTGGCCCTTCTCTAACTGGCACGAGACTCACATCAGATGAAGTCAAGGAGAAGGCAGATATGAAAGCAATCAGAATGACAACCGCGAAGGTGGCCACCACGCTGGTCATTGTTCTGGGTGGCGCCACCACGACTCTGGCGGTGGGCGCGACAGCGGTCCACTCAGCGAAGCCCGCGGTTCACGCGAGTGCCCCGAAGGCCACGAAGACCATCAAGACCACGTACAACTTCAATGCGTCCTACAGCGGGACGATCTCGATCTTGTGGAATTCGTCGAAGCCCTCGACCGGGTCCATCAGCGGCAAGGGATCGGGCACCAACTACGGCCTCACCGCAGTGACCGGTTCGGGTTCCGCGATGGCGACGGCCCAGAGTGACCCGATCAACGGTGCCGGTGTCTTGAGCGGCGCCGGTTCCACGCTGCACGTGCAGTTCGCCACTGGTTCGACCGCCACCGCCACCGGCAGCTCGGCGCCGACCACGGTGATCATCTCGGGCAGCGCCAAGGTCACCAGCGGCACCGGCAAGTTCGCCAAGGCCACCGGAACCCTCAAGGTGTCTGGCACATTCAACATCAAGAACACCTCGGGCAAAGAGGCGGACACGTTCGTCGCCACGCTCAAAGGTGCCGTCGTCGTCGTGACAACCGTCAAGACGAAGTAGCGAAGGAGAAGGAGATACACATGAGGCGAATTACTTCCAGCATGGCGATCGGAGCCTTAGCTCTGAGCACCATCGGGCTGGTCGGAGGCACGGCGTCCGCAGCAACCACGCCCACACTCACTCTGACCCAACCCACCGTCGCGGCCGTGAACGGAGCGCCGTTCACGCTGACCGCGACCGCAAGTGAAGCAGGATCTGTTGCTTTCACCGCGAACAGCACACCGATTCCGGGATGCGCCACTGAGCTCACCGCGGTGTCGGGTACATCATTTGTTGCCACCTGCCCGTGGACGCCGGCTCTCACCGCGACCAGTCCCGTGACCATTGGGGCGACATTGACGGCGAACGTCGTAGCTGACGGAACCGCCGCCGCGACCACTGTGAACGTGAACGTAACTCCCGTGTCACTGGCCGGATCAGCGATCTATCTGGGTGCCAACGAGAAGCTCGTGGCGACCACCTACTCTGCGGGAACGGTGGTCTTCAGCCAGGGTGGGACACCCATTACCGGCTGTGAGTCCGTCGCCAACGCACTGAACGCGAACCGTACGGCGTACGCGGCGACCTGCACTATTACGTCGCCGTCCGCTTCGGCGGCTCTCAAGGCAACGTTCTCGCCCACCAACAACACCTACACATCCGGTTTTGCGACCTACAACATGGTTGTCAACACCGTCGTGGCCAGTGGTGGTGCGGGTGCGGTTGTTGGTGCACCGACCACGATCACCGTGAACGCGAACTGGGCCGGCACTGTTGCCTTTACCGCGAACAGCACGACGATTAGCGGTTGTGCCTCAGTAGCGACGACGTCGACCTCGGCGCCGTACGTTTTCACCTGCGCCTACACCCCGAACGCGATTGGCTCCGCGGCGATTGTCGCGACCTTGACACCGCAAATGGGTTCGCCTGAAGTGTCGAACTCGCTCAACGTCACGGCCTCGGCCATCGTTGTCAGTGGCGGTGCTGCTATCTACGGCGTGAGCCCAGGAACGGTCGTTGCCTCTACGGACGCGGCGGGAACCGTGACCTTCTACACCATGGTGGGCGCAGCGGCGACTCCGATTGCGGGTTGCACCAACGTTGACACGATTGGTTTGAGTGTCCCTTACACCGCACTATGCACCTGGACGCCGAGTGCGGCCGGTCCGGCGGTCTTGAGTGCCGCTCTCACTTTGCCCAAGGGTGTGCCCGGCGGCGGTGGTGTGGCAGCGAATCTGAACGTGACCGTTGGTATTCCGATCCAGGGTCAGCAGTACCCGATCTCGATGTACGTCGACACCATCATGTCCTCGGGCGCGACCGGTACGGCCACGTCGCCGACCATTGGTGCGGGTTGTGAGATCACGAACGAGTTCCTGTTGGGTCAGACCATCGTCTTCCGTGTGTACGGCAATGACGCCCAGTTGAACGGTGCGCCGCTCACCCCGGTGAACGTTGCCAGTGCGACGATCAAGGTCGCCGGTTGGTCGGGCTCGCCCATCACCATGGCGTACGGCAGCCACGGCGGCCAGGCGTTCTGGACCGGCGTGCTCGCCACGGGTACCAAGACGGGCCAGTACAGCACCTTGGGTGTGATTCCCTACACGGTGACGTTCACGACCAACACGGTCCCTGCAGTTCCGGGTGTGCCGGCGGTCACCAAGGTGATCCCGGTGTACGTGAAGAAGCTCGTCACCGTAAAGGTCGGCAAGGTCACCAAGAAGGTGTGGAAGATGGTCCTCGTTGGTCACAAGACCGTGATCGTCAAGGCCGCCATCCCCGGCGTGCCGGCCATCCCTGGTGCCACGGGAACCTTCAACTCAGCCTTCAACCCCGCCTCGCAGGCCACGCTGAACGCGATCCCGACGGTCTCCTAGAGAGTCGTCAGTAGTACGTCACTCGATCCTGTTCGAGCCACCATTTCGGGTGGCTCGAACAGGGAGGGTGGAGCAGTACCCCGCAGTACCGAGGGCAAAGTGCTCTCAATCACCACCGTCGTCGGTGACTGTTGATAGGAGAAACGTGACACGAATCCCGCTCAAAAGAATTCTGAACCGGAGGGTCACACAAGTGGCCGCCGTTGTCGTGACGACCTTGGCTGCCGGGACCACCATTGGTGGGGCCAGTGTGACCACGTCGTACACGACGAATCCCATCGTTCTCACCCAACCCGCCGGGCTCACCGGTACGGCACCGGTCCCCTTCACGGGCGTGACCTCGAGTGCCTTCAGCGTGGCCTCGAGTTTCTCGGGCACCTTGAACGTGACCCCGAATGTGGGTCTATCCGGCGACCACTTCTCCATCGTGGGCTCGGGACTTCCCGCGAACACGTCTCTTCAGTTGACCTGGGGCACGAGTAAGGCGACCTGGGTCGCCGACGTCGAGCCCAACACGGTGAACTACCTCGGTGACTCCTACACCAAGCAGACCGTCAACCTCGCCACCGTCACGACCGACGGCAGTGGAGCGTTCACCTACGCGGCCGTCGCTCCCGTTGACTGGGGTGGCACGCACGACATCTACGCCGTGCAGAACGCCGGTGCCGGCAACGCCACTGCGGTCGCGCACGGAGGGTACGAGCTCACGCGTCGTGTCATCGTGACGCCCACGCACGGCCCGGTCGGCACGCCGATCCACATCACGTACACCTCGTTGGGCGCGAGCCTCTACGCGGGTGGCGCCTCGGTGCTGTACGACAACCACTACGCCGGCGCGATGATGGGCCACTGGACTCGCGGTACTGCGACCACGATCATTCGTGCGTCCGGCGCGGTCGGCACGCACTTCATCCAGGTGGGCGACGCGATCAGCAACCTGTACATGAACATCATTCAGTCGCCTCTCGCCTACGTGAATGGCGGATCCGCCACCTTCACCGTGACACCGAGCAAGGGCATCCCCGCGCCGTACATCACGTGGCCGGACAACGTCACCCCAACGGTGAACCAGTTCACGACCGGTGACAACACCGCCATCGATTCGTCGAGCAACGCCGTGGCCACATTGTCCAAGAGTGCGGGACCCGTCCTGTCGTCGGTCAAGGTACACGTCACGAATCTCACTGACTCGGGCACGACCACGCCGTCGAATGGCACCTACTCACTCGGATGGGCGACCGTCGCCGGTAGCCGCGTGAACTGCACCAGCACCTGCTGGAACGCGCTCACCCTCCCGCTCGGAACGGCCACCGCGGTCAACGGCACGCTGGACGCGAACATCACGATCCCCAACCACTTGGGTGGCTTCCACGTCATTGAAGTGGTGGACGCGAGCAAGAACATCGAAGCTGAAGTGCCCTTCTACGTGCAAGAGAGCATCATGCCCTTTAAGAACAGCGCCGGCAAGGTGATCAGCTTGGGTGTGGCGACCGCGAATGACTCGACCGATCCCGCGGCTCTCGCAGTGGGCCAGTCGGGCACCGGCACCTACACCTTCAAGGAGAATCAGGAATTCACGATCTCGATTCTCGGTGTCGGTTGGACCCAGTTCGATAACACCTTGGGTGTCGACTACGACAACAACTACGTGGGCTACGGCTGTGGCTTCAACTCCAACGGCTACATGGTTGTTCACATGTACGCGACCGGCGGCCCCGGTATCCACATCATCGACCTTCACCCCATGCTGTACACGATGTCGCCGTCATTCGTGAACACGCCGTACGGCATGGTGCCGAACCTGACGTCGGGCAACGACTACCCGGCTCTGGCTCTTGGCTACCAGGTCCCGACGATTCACTTCGCGATCAACGTCGTCAAGTAATTCCGCAGCACCGCGCTACGCCCTCGCCTCTGGGGATTCCAGGGGCGAGGGCGTTGTGCGTAGAAGGGTGGCGACACCCGATGGCAGCCACCAATTCCAGCGTCCGAGCAGCGTCATGACACTCGGAAGAACGAGACCTCGCACGATGGTGGCGTCCACCAAGATTCCGAGCGCGAGTCCCATGCCGAGCTCCTGGAGTCCCGCCACGTGACCAACGATGAGGCCGCTCACGGCGCCCACCAAAATGATCGCCGCGGCGCTCACGACGCGTCCGGTGCGCGCCACACCCGTCACGATCGCCTCGCTCGTTGTGGCTCCCGCGTCGTGAGCCTCCCGCATCCGAGAGACGAGAAAGACTTCGTAGTCCATCGACAGGCCAAAGAGAACCGCGAAGAGAAAGACGGGCACCCAACCTTCGATTTGCGCGACGTGATAGGTGCCCAAGAGGTGGGTCCCCACGCCGAATCGCGTGAACAGAACGAGGAGACCGAAAGCGGCGCTCACGGACAGAAGATTGAGAACCACCGAGACGACGGCGAGTACGAGGGAGCGAAAGGCTCGCGCTAACCAGATCAGGGCCACGAGTAGCGCCGCACCGAGAACCCACGGAAACGCGTCGTACACGGACGCCAAGAAGTCCACACCCTGTGCTGGTGCGCCGCCCACCACGACGCGCGAATTCTGTCCAAAGTCAACCCGGGGGATGTAGTGGTGTCGGAGTCTCGAGACGAGCTGCTGCGAAGCGGGAGCGCCGAATTCCGATCGTCCGATCACGTAGATCTGCTCGTAGCGACCGGAGGGGTCGACGTACGTGGTGTCGTGCCCGATCGCTACGGCGAATACCTCGGGATCCACCAAGATGCTCTTGGCGAGGGACATGGTCGTGGCTTGCGCGGACGGGGTCGATGCTTGTCGCGGGCGGCCGAGGTCGATCACGATCTGACTTGGTGAGACCACACCGGGACCGAAGCGACTACTGAGAACGGTGAGCGCGCGGGCTGATTCGATGTTCTGCGGGATAGCTGACGTCGAACCTGGCGTGAGTTGGAGCCAGAAGGACGATGCGGAGCACGCGGCCAGGATGATGAGCGCAACGGTCAGCGTCCGACCTGGTCGTGCGACAACTGCTTGCGCGAGTCGGGCCCAGCGATCGGGACGCTCTCCTCCATCACTACGGGCACGTGGCCGAGGTGCGCGGACGCCTCGCGCGCCGACCAGCGAGAGCAATGCCGGCAACAGTGTGAGGGCCGCGGCCATCGCCACGAGCGGAACGAAGAAGCCGGCAGCCCCGAGAGACCGGAGGAAGGGCACGGGCATGGCGAACAAGATGGCGAGTCCCACCGCCACGATGCCACTCGAGAACGCCACAGTGCGACCGGCCGTCGACAGAGTGGCGGCCACGGCGTGTTCGACGCTCACACCTTCGGTCATCATCTCGTGACGGAAACGGTGCACGACCAGTAACGAATAATCAATGGCGAGACCCAGGGCGATCAGTTGGATCACGTTGGGTATGTAGAGCACCATGGAGGTCCGATGAGCCAGAAGAAAGACGACTCCGATATCGACGGCGATGGTGGCGCCCGCGATGGCGATGGGGATCAGGGCCGACCAGGACCAGCCGAGCACTAACAGCAGAATGATGATGGCGAGAATGATGGCGATCACTTCGCCACGATGCAGATCGGACGCCAGGATGGGTGTGAGGTCGTGTTGTAGTGCGGGTGGGCCGGTCACCTCGGCGGTCGCGAGTCCCTCTTTCTTGAGCGCGGTGCGGAGCGTGTCGGTCTCTGCAGCCGCGTGACTGAGATCGAAGGCGGTATTGACGCCGGTGAAGATCGTGCCAAAGAATGCCTGCTGTTGGGTGACCTGCGCGGTGGGAACCGACCGAACGGCGCGTCGAACCAGTGCCTGGTCGTGCGCGATCTCTGTGGCGTTGGCTGCTCCGAGGTCGGCGACGACCGTGAAGGAACCTTCGATGTTCTGATGGAAGTGACGCAGCAGTATCTGGTTGGCTATCGCCGAATCGGTGCCGGGAACCGACAAGGGTGAGGTCAGAAGACTCGAAAGTCCCGACGCGCTGAGAAGACCAAGGACACCGAGAACAACCCAGGTCACGATCACCGCGGCTCGTCGTTGAGTCATCAACCGGGCCCACCTCGCTGCGCGAGGCGTCGGTGAGGCGATCGCGGAGCTCATTCCCCGATGGGTGGTGCTCACCGATGCGCCGGAGTCGTCCGCACCGTTGGAAATACCGTCGACCGCCTCGTCCGGTTGATGACGCGGCGTGTTGGTCACCGTGTCATCCTTCCAGAGCCGGTCGTTATGGGGAATCACCTTCCACCGGAATCGGAGTGTGGCGTTGCGGTGCGGGCGCGAGTAACTTGCGGTGATAGGAAAGTTGACTCAATCAGTCAAGTATTGACTCAAAGGAGAGCACGATGCGCATCGCGAATGACATCACGGAACTCGTAGGTAACACCCCTCTCGTGCGACTGCGCAACTTGCCGGCCTCGGGATCGGCCGAAGTCTTGGCGAAGCTCGAGTTCTTCAACCCTGGTGGGAGCGTCAAGGACCGAATTGCCGTTTCCATGATCGACGACGCCGAGGCCAAGGGGCTGGTGGGTCCGGACATCACCATCGTGGAGCCGACGAGCGGGAACACCGGCATCGCGATCGCCATGGTCGCCTCCGCGCGCGGGTACCGGTGCATCTTGACGATGCCCGAGACCATGAGTAAGGAGCGTCGCGCTCTTCTTCGCGGCTTCGGAGCAGAACTCGTCCTCACCCCCGGGCCCGACGGAATGACGGGAGCCATCAACAAGGCAACCGAGCTCGCCGCTCAGCCGGGACACGTCATGCTTAGCCAGTTCAACAATCCCGCGAACCCCGCTATTCACCGCGCCACGACCGCCGAAGAGATCTGGAATGACACCGACGGCACCGTTGACATTGTGGTTGCCGGCGTGGGAACGGGTGGCACGATCTCGGGTATCGGCGAAGTCTTAAAGGCCCGTCGACCGGGCGTCCAGATCATTGCGGTCGAGCCCGCCGCGTCCCCGGTGCTCTCGGGAGGCGCGAAGGGTCCCCACCCGATCCAGGGCATCGGCGCCGGATTTGTTCCCGACAACTACGACGGTTCGGTCGTTGACGAGATCATTGCGGTCGATGCGGCGGACGCGTTCGCGACGGCGCGCGCCCTGGCGACACGTGAAGGTTTGCTGGTCGGCATTTCGTCGGGTGCGGCGACCTTCGCCGCACTGGCCGTTGCGGCGCGGCCCGAAAACGCGGGCAAGCGATTGGTCGTGATCATTCCCTCCTTCGGTGAGCGGTACTTGTCGACAGCATTGTTCGAGGGACTCGTCGACTAGTCATGCTGTCATCCCTCTACCGCGATGCCCAGGTGATCGCTGAGCGCGATCCGGCGGCGAGTTCGGTGTGGGAGGTGGCGCTGACGTATCCCGGGCTGCACGCGGTGTGGGGACACCGTCTGTCGCACCGCCTGTACACATCGGGACATCTGCTCATGGCCCGTGTCGTAGCGGAGTTCGTTCGGCGGGTGACAGGTGTGGATATCCATCCTGCGGCAGTCATTGGTCCTCGCTTGTTCATTGATCACGCGACGGGAGTCGTCATCGGCGAAACCTGCGTGATCGGCGAGGACGTCACGCTCTACCAGGGCGTGACCCTCGGTGGGACCAGCTTGGAGCGCACGCGTCGTCACCCGACCATTGGTGACCGGGTCGTCGTCGGTGCGGGAGCGAAGGTTCTCGGACCCATCACGATTGGTGCGGACAGTCGTATCGGTGCCAACTCCGTCGTCGTGCGCGACGTGGCGGAAGCCAGTGTGGTCGTAGGAGTACCCGCCCGTGCGGTCTCGCGAGAATCTCGCGTGTATCAGACGTCCGAGATGTCCGAAGACTCGCCGGACCTCGTCGCTCGCGCCGTGGCGTCGTTATCGCAGCGACTCTCGCGCCTAGAAACAGAAGCCGGCCTCGACCTCGTCGACATCGAGAGCATCACGGCGTTCGAACAAGACTTCTCCATCTAGTGGCGCGAGCTCGCTCGCGCCACACGCCGCTAGAACTATCCAGTGATGTGGCCGATGGAATTGGATCCCGCATTCGTGAACCACAGCGCCTGATCGGGGCCGGCGGCAATATCCACCGGTGCCGCGAGGCCCGTACCGGGATAGGTGGAGAAATCGAAATTGGTGGTCACGCGACCAATCGTGCTCGAGCCGAAGTTCGTGAACCACAACGCTCCGTCGGATCCGACGGCGATGCCCTGGGGCGTCGAGATGCCCGCCACACTGAAGTGCGACACGGTGCCGTTCGTGGTGATGGAACCGATTGAATTGCCCCCGCTGTTGGTGAACCAGAGATTCCCGTCAGGACCGTTGACGATGTCGAAGGGCTTGTTAATGAATCCGCCCGTGTAATTCTGGATGAATCCGTACACCGAGATGGAGCCGATCGAATTACCTCCGTAATTCGTGAACCACAATTGCCCGTCCGCACCGCTCGTGATGTTGAGGGGCGTGTTCACGCTCGAGGTGGTGTAGGAAGTTGCGACACCTAGCGGTGTGATGCGTCCGATGGAATTATTGCCATCGTTCGTGAACCAGAGGTTGCCGTCGGGACCGGACGTGATCCCGACAGGTCCGTTAATGGCCGAGCGATAGAAAATGCTGATCGTGCCCGCCGGTGTGATCCGTCCGATGGAATTATTGCCGTTATTCGTGAACCACAGATTGCCGTCGGGACCCGTGGTGATATCTAGGGGATCACTAATGCCGTTCGCCGCGTAGGTGGTGATCATTCCGCTGGGAGCGATGCGGCCGATTTCGTTGGTGATGGGACTCGTGAACCACAGAGCACCATCAGGTCCCAGCGTGATGGCGTTGGGTCGTGCGGTGTTCCCGAAGAGAGCGAGTGCGTGTGTGCTGATCGCGAAGCGCCCGAGGGAGCTGCCGGTGAAGTTGGTGAACCAGACGGTTCCGCCAGTTCCCTTGGCGATGCCGAGGGGATCCGCCACGCCGGGGATGACGTACGCCGAGGACGCTCCCGGCACGGTGATACGTCCGATCGAGTTGTTACCAGCATTGGTGAACCACAGCGCGTTGTCGGGTCCGAGGGTGATTCCCTCGGGTGTCGAAATGGCGGATCCCGTGAAATTAGTGACAGTTCCTGCCTCGGTGATATGACCGATAGAGCTGTTGGCGCTATTGGTGAACCAGAACGCTCCGTCGGGACCGCGAACGATCGCGACGGGACCGGCGATGGAACTGTTCGGGATGCGGGTGACGTGTCCGGTGGGCGTAATTGTCCCGATCGCGTTGCCCTTGTTGTCAGTGAACCACAGGTTCCCGTTGGTGTCTGCCGCGATGCCGTCGGGTCCATTAATGATGCCGGCCGGAGCGGGAAAGGCCTTGACCGCCCCGGTGGGGGTGACCATGCCGATGGTGTTGCTTCCGTTGTTGGTGAACCACACGTTGCCGTCGTGGCCCTCCGTGATGCCCAGCGGTTGGTGAATCGTGGGGCTCGTGATGTTGCTGATGACGCCACTTGACGTAATGGTCCCGATCGAATTACCGAGGTTGTTGGTGAACCACAACTTTCCGCCGGGACCCAGAGTGATGCCGAATGGTCCCTTCACCGTCGGGTCCGTGAAAGTGTGCACCACGCCGGTGGGTGACATTTCACCGATGGAGTTTCCCGTGAAGTTCGTGAACCACTCAACGCCGGACGTGGTCGTGACAACCGAAACGGGCCCGATGGCACCCGGGGTCGCCGACACAATTGGGACGGTAACGGTGAAGGGTCCCGCGACGGTGGTGCCGTAGACGTTGTGTGCAGTGACGCTAAAGCTGAATGAGAGGACGCCGGCGGGCAGAGTTCCCGAAACCAGTCCTCCGGCGATGTTGATGTGCATCCAGGCGGGAGCATTCGATAAGGCGTAGGTGGCTTTGGGAACCGCACCCGCCACGAAGAGGTACGAGTACGTAGCACCAGCAGTCGTTACGAGACTCGGGGTGTCCTGAATGAACTCCGGCTTGCGGGCGACGACGAGCTCGTCGGCGCGAGCATTTCCGGTATCGGTGAAAAACACGTCACCGTACTGGTCGACTCCGACACCGATGGGTTGGTTGATGAGTGCGGCGGACGCCAAGCCCCCAATGCCACTCAAACCACTGTCACCCGTGCCGATGGCGGCCGCGAGACCCGTGTGCGGTGTCCACGAAAGGATTTGGTTGTCCGTGGAATCCACGATGTACGTGATGCCCTGAGGAGTCACGGCTATTCCCGTCGGGTACGTCACGTGCACGAGGGTGGAGATCGTGTTCGAGCCGAAGTCGACGTAGCGAATCGACGAATTACTGGTGTCGGCGATCTCGAGGTTGCCCGACGTGTCGAACGCGACGCCCATCGGGAAGTTCAAGGTGGCCAACAACGGGCTGCCGCCGTCTCCGGTATCCGCCGCATCACCGCTCATACCGGCGGCCGTGAAGATGTACCGCTGTCGGAAGATCGTAAATCGGGGCGATCGTGGGACCACGCTCGGCACCAAAGGTCGATACTCGACCATGCGAATAACGCTGTTCCCCGTGTCGGCGATGGCCACTTCGCCGTTGGGGCCGGCGGCAACGCCAATCGGGGCATTCAACTCCGCGTTCAACGGTGATTCATAGTCACCAGAGAAGCCAGCCGTTCCGTTGCCGGCGAACGTGGTGATCACTCCAGAGGCGTTCACGACACGGATCACGTTGTTTCCCGTGTCCGCGATGTACACGTTGCCCGCGTTGTCGACGGCGACGCCCTGAGGATGGTTAAGTTCCGCGACGACCGCCGCGCCGTTGTCACCGAGATAGCCAGCCACACCTGTTCCGGCGAACGTGGTGATGATGCCGGAGGGGCGAACTTCGCGAATGACGTTGTCGTCGGTGTCGGCAATGAACTTATTCCCATTGCTGTCGACCGCGATGCCCGAGGGAAAATTCAGCTGGGCACTCGTGGCGGGTCCGCCGTCGCCGAGGCTCGGTCCGAGCGATCCACCCGCGACCGCGACGAGCTCACCGGGAACAGAATTCAAGGGCGGCAGTGCGCTCGCCCCCGTGGACGAAGCCGTGACGGAGAGGGGAGCAAGAATCACGATAAGCGCCGACGCGACCTGCGCACCGCGCCACCGTCGGAGCGAAACTCGTGTCATTGTCGCCGTCCTCTCGCTCGGGCGTGTTGCCCAGCGCGTCCTCTGTGGCGAGCGTACACTCAGGACATGTCGCTCCGTGGGGTCGCTCCGAGATCAATTTCCGCGATCCGGAGACGTTGGAAAGAGCCCCGTGACATCGCGTGAGATCTCCGACCTTATTAATGACGCGCCATCCGCGTCGGAGGAAGGAGTGCTGGACAAGAGATTTACCCGCCGTGAAGTCTTGTGGGGTTCTAGTGCGCTGTCCCTGACCGCTCTCGTGGTCAATTTTGATGCGCGCGTGCACGACGCCGGGGCCGCGCAGAACGTGTACGTCAATGGTGAAGTCCACCAGGTGACCCCGGTGCTGCCCGCACAGCCCTCCACACATTTCTCAATTGCACGGCCCGAAGATCTCCTGCTGCTCGATATCACGTTCTACGGTTTTTCCATCGAGCGAGGAGCAAAGTACCCCTCGATGGTTGCCACAACGAAGAAGACGAACAGCAATTGGATCGGCGTGATTGTGCAGTTCCCGCCACAGGCCATCGGTGAGGGCGTCTATTGGGTGGAGGGTGGTAACGACGCGTTTGATCCCGCGCCCGTGCTCTCGCAGGTGGCTGGCCCCAGCAGACTTTGTTTCACTTTCAACACGGGCGATTCGATCCCGCTGCCGACGGGAAAGGTGGACGACCTCCTTAATTGGTCTGGATGGAACCTGAGCGTCGTGAACAACGCGAACGTCGGTCACGGTTCCTCGGGCATCTTCAAGCCGGCCGTCTACGAAACGTCCATTGAGTGTCCGTTGGCTCTGATTCTGTCTCCGGTGGTCGACGGAACTGGCTCACTTCTCAAGGGTTTATTTACGACGGAATTTGTGAATCGAACGGCTCCTTTCCCGTCGGCGAACAATGTCATCGAGTGTTGGGGGACAACGTTGACAAGCACGCGGGAGCAGAAAGAGACCGTGGGGTACTCGTTTACTCCCATTGAACCGGCGGTCGCGGCGGTGTGGAGTACGGACTTCTCCTCGAACCTCCCCAGTGCTACGGGTGAGACCAATATCGACTACACGATCTACGTGGCGCCACCGAAATGAGTAACGACCCGAAGGAATATTCGCAAGGACCGCTCTTTCGCTTCACGTCGCTGAGCCAGTCGGACCGCGAAAACATCGTCAACATCGCGGGTAATCAGTGGGCGGGCTCGAATTTTGTGAGCGCCACCGAGTTCACTCTGAGCGCGCTCGGTGCTGACCTCGACCTACACGGTGAATTCAAAGTTCGTCCCGCGAGCGTCGGCATTCCTTCGAACAGTTTGGTCAATTGGCGCCACGTCACCAGTTCTGGTCGCGACCAGCACGTCAAGATTGTCTACGCGGGTTACCTGTTGCCGTTGGGTCACCGCGCCACGATGACCTTCCTCATCAACCGCGTTCTGTCACCCGACCCTCTGCGACCCTCGGAGTACGCCGGGGCGTACTTGCAGATCAAGACGTTCATCAAAGTGACGCAGCACACGAAGACCTACGCCGCTCCAGGTCAGCCGTACGGGACAAACGCGTGGCCGTTCTCGTCGGTCAGGATCCTCACTAATACGACGCCGACCCTTGATCCGCCCTCGAGCAATAGCGGCGGCACGATGCCCAATCTCACGACGCCCATCGAAGCGGGAAACTATCCGCAGGCCTTCTTTCCATCGATCAATGGCGGGAACTACGTCCAGTTCAACTTGCAGTTGACCGACCTCAGCGGGCGCGTGATCACGACGCAGATGCCCCTCGCCTTCGTCTTCGGGGCCAGCGGCAAGGCCTGGCCCCTCGACCAGTACGACGGCGGCGAAGCAGACATGGGGCAGATCGCGGACGCCTACAACGCCCTCGCGCAGCTCGCGGATCCCTCACCGCTCGTGTGCGCACCGATTCCTGGCACCGAGATTCAATACGCACCCGAGGTCTCTCACGCCGGCGTGGCGAAGAACGGTGCGACCACGCACCCGACGCTCCGCCTAGTCCTTGGCGCCGCAACGCCCGCGAACGTACCCATGGCTTCCACCTCGCCCACCGCCGATCAGGTGATTCCTCCGGTCGGCACGCCGGTGGGACGCGGCTCTTTAATTCCGAGCGATCAACCGGCGTTCTACCCGGCCATCGTGAGCGCGAATGTCCGGCTCCCTGCGGCTGAATCGCTGTCTCGCGGTCACCTGGATGACGGTTCCGGTCCCGGCGGCGTCGCCATATTCCTGTACGGACCATACGTGGCCGAAGGATTCACGACGTCGAAATCGGGGCACGCCGTGCACCCGAAAGGTGTCGCGAGACCGCGCGTTCTCGATCCGTCGAGTTCGACGAATCCGGGATCGGTCTACGCGGGATTACTCAGTCAAACAGGCTTGAACTTTCCGTCGGATGCCGTCGGTGGTCTCGCAAATCCCAACATGGCGATTCAGGGTCTCTCCGCTGCCGCGGGAGCCATCAGCGGGACGTTGTCGCAGTACGCGAGCAACGCCGAAGCACTAATAAGTGAGTACTTCGGGAGCATTACGAGTAGCAAGTTCTTGGGTGGACTGTCTCTGTCGGACATTCTGAAGGCGTTCAACAGTGACCTCGGAGTGCCGGAGATCACGCGGCAGGTTGCGCCCGACGGCACCGTGACGGTGGGCTACACCCTCAGCGCAGACTTGACGTCCGATCCCGAGAACGTGTTTATGCCCGCGACTGGCGGACAATTCAAGTTGACCGCGACGGTGGTCGTGAACCTCAAGGGCCAGACCACTCTCAGCGTGGATGGCTCCGTCGACCCCTTCACCATTTCGATTCTCGGTGGCAGCGACGGCATTATCTCGATTCCCTTCGGCGACTCGTCCAGCAATCAACCCGGCGCCACGTTTAGCGCGGGCACGGGCAAGAAGACATCCGTCAAGCCCAACGTCGGCCAGCCCTCGTTCGAAGGGGCGTTGGACTTTGTCAACACGCTCGAACAATTCCTGAGCGACATCGGTGGATCCGGTGTCTCGATCAACGTGGGTCCCACGCAAATCTCGGCGAATATTTCTCTGTCCTTGCCGAGCATCGGCTGTGGCATCTTCAATCTCGAAGATTTGGCGTTGTCCGCCGGCGTGATTGTCCCGTTCCTCGGGGATCCAACGGTCGCAACGTTCGCGTTCTGTAGCGCGGATAAGCCGTTTGCACTCACGGTGATGTGTTTTGGTGGCGGTGGCTACGTCCTCGTGAGTGTGGGATTGAAGTCGCTGAAGTCACTGACGGCCTCACTGGATTTTGAGGGCCACCTCGGTCTCGACCTGGGTGTCGCGAGCGGTGGCGTCACGGCAATGGCTGGTATCACGTTCACGTACACACCGGGGTCCGGGTCAACGTTGACGGGATTCGTACGTATTACGGGTGAAGTGGAAGTTCTCGGCATCTTGAGTGTGACGCTCGAACTGCAATTGACGCTGGGGTACAGTTCGGCCACCAACGTGGCGACGGGCACGGCCACGATGACGATTTCCGTCAGTCTCTGCTTCTTCTCCATTTCCGTACCCATCACCGTGCAAAAGACGTTCAACGGGCCGGGGTCCTCGTCGCCCCACCTTCGCATGCACAGTGCCACGCCCAGCGCGTTTGACCCCAACACCCAGACGAACTTTGGAGCCCAAATGGATGCTGCCGCCTGGTCCGACTACTGCAGCGCGTTCGCGAGTTAATCATGACGATCTCTCAGCAACTCGTCTGGACAGCCCTGCCGAACGGCATCGATTCGTCCGGTTTGCACCTGTCGGTTTTTCTCGCGCCGCAACTCTCCGCGGACACGCCCGTGGGCGCGAGTTTCGCCCCACTCTCCCTCTTTCCCGACTTTGTCACGTGGCCCACGACGGCGACGTCGACACCCGGCGGTCCGATTTCGTTCACGGTCACATTGACCGATCGCTTCTACAACTACATCAAGCAAGCGACCATCACGACGAGTGTGCCGAGCGAGCTGTCCAGCGTGAACGCGAGCACCGCGTGGTCATTGCTGTTCGACGCGGCCACGACCCAAGTTGAGCCCTTCGGGTTTCAGGACTACTCGCAATACGCGGTGGAGACGTTCTCTGCGCAATCGATTGCGGACTATGTCTCGGCGCTCTACGGCTCTATCGGCACGAACTCACCGACCGATCCGCTCTTTTTGTCCACGTCGCGAGAGACCCAGTATCAGACGCTCACGGCGGGCGACGCCGCGGGTCAGGACGTCGTCAACGCCCTGACGGCGCTCGGCTCGATTAATGATCAGACTTTTGTCTCCAACAGTGTTGGTCGTTTCTCGCCGCACATCCCGACCACACCGGTGTCGGACTTCGCGGACTTGAACACGTTCCATCGTCCGTGGGGACTGCCGAATAAGACCGACACTGTTCCGCCGACGATGCCGACATTGGACTTCCACCAAGGCTTGACCGCACTTAACAACTATCCGGTGCTGCTGCGATTGTTTGGTTTGGTGTTCGATCTCGTGGTTCCCGTTCCGCAGGGACTGGTGCAGGGCTCGATCAACGTCAAGGTGACGCCGACGTGGCACTCGAAAATTCCTCGTCAGACGAAAAACGTCACGCCTTGGACCGTTGCCACCTATTCGACGACCCAGTTCCAACCGCGACCGCAGGGTCCCGACTACGCGAACATGATGCTGGGTCTCGACGACACACGGCGCTTCAACGTCACCGATCTCGACACGGACCTTGCGGGCGATCGCCTCATCAACATTGGTGAGGGACTCAGGCAGGTGCAAGCGGCGCAATCGGAGCGTTCCATCGCGCGGTACGGAGGCGCAGCTTTGGGCCACACTGCCGTGACGGTGCCGGCGCTCCGGTCGGCCGGACCCCAAGTCATTTGGGACGGTTACGCCGCGGCCGACGGCGCGGGTTTCTCCGGCCTTCTCACTGGTCAGGCGTCGTTGGCTTCGCAGCTCGCGAAGTGGGAAGCGAATCCGTCGGACGTCACGCTGCCGGTCGTCTACGCCGAGCAGCTCATTCGAGGACATCGCATTGACGTTTACACCGCGTCGGAATCATCGCCGACCTGGCGCAGTCTCCATGGTCGTTACGGTCACTACAGCATCGGTCCCGCGAGCGGTGGACCCGTCACCTTCACGTATCTCGACGAAGGAATCCTGAGTCCGGCGACGAGTGAACGAGCGGCACCGGGCTCGTTGGTGGTGCAACTTCGCAAGCTCCAGGTGCACGAGAGTTTTATTCGGTGGAATGGCTGGGGCCTCTCGGCGCAACGACCCGGTCGCCAGTTGTCTCGTTTCACTAATGACACCGAGATCAATCCTCAGAACCCCGCACCCGCCCTCGTCAGTGGTGGACCAAACGCCCCGCAACTTTCGGCGTATTTCACTCCACCGACACCCGCGTTGTCGAGCGACCTGCTGTTCCCCAAGTTGCGCTTCGGCTATCAGTATCAATTTCGCGCACGGGCCGTCGACCTGGCGGGCAACAGCGTGCCTCTTTCGTCGACCGACGCTTCCACGGCGACACCCTTGTTCACGCATTATCGCTACGAGCCCGTTGGGCCCCCGGTGCTCGCGGGAACTGCTCCGTTCGTTCCTGGTGAGGGGACGCACTTCCTCGTGCTGCTCGACTACCAAACGTCCGCGCCGATCGGAACGAACGGTCGTTGGCTCTTTCCGCCACGTACGTCAGTCGCCGAAGCTGAAGAGCACGGCATGTTGGACGGCTTCACGTTTGGTCAGGCGCCGAATACTTCGGCTGGACCGGCGGGCGACGCAAAGACGTTCCAGTATCTGACGACGCTGGACGCCAACAATCTGAGCTCGATGACCGCGACGCCGTATGACTTCTCGTCGTCTCCGACCATGATCGGAACTTACGACGACAACAACCAAGGCGTCCCGTACTTCACGGGAACACCAGCGCCGTGGACGAACTATCTGCCCGACCCTTTGAGCGCGGGACCGGCGTTTGATTACCTGCCGGGCCTCCGCGGACCAATTACCGGGCAGTGGCAGGGAACCTGGCCCGCAGCCGACCCGATTCTGCTCGATCTCGGCTCGGGTTCCGTCACGACGACCGAGTTCGTCAGCGCCACGTCGACGACCCCGGCAACCATTGCGGTATCTCTGCCGCCGGCGGAATCGGCGGTGGTTCGGGTCTCGAGCGCGCTCACTGCTGACGCCACTTCCAAACTGGGCGTATGGCAGTGGTTCGGACCCGGCGGTGACCCGTCGCTGCCGGATCTCGCCACCTCGGGTCAGATTTGGTTGCTGTCGCCGTTCCAGGTACTGCGGATGGTGCACGCGGTGCGTCTCCCCCTGGTCAAGCCCGCCTTTCAGAGTCCGCTCTCGTCGCGAGTTCCCGGCGCACTCACGGTGGCGCTCGACGACCCCGAGTTCTTGGTGGACGACAAGAGTACGGGGCACATTGACGTCGTCGCGACGTGGACCGACGTGTACGACAATCCCTCCGACGCCGCGAGTGATCCGTCGGCGTCGGCGAATTCCTCGAAATTCCGCAGCTCGATCACTTCTAGTGGCCACGCTTTCCGCCTGACTGTGCCGGACCCCAACCCGACGGGACCCGAAGCCCAGCCTCTGACGATCGTGGAACCGACGAATCCCTTCGCGATCGCCGGGACCACGAACTCGAGTCATCACGAACAGTCAGCGACCCACCACATCGGAGACACCAAACACCACCTCGTGCACTACAGCGTTGTCGGTACGAGCCGTTTCGCCGAAATGTTCGCCGTCACCATTGATGAGCTCCTCACTGTCGGGACGCCGATTACGTTGTCGACCTCGTTGCTCGGACTCAACGCGGCGTCCGTGACCGCCACGATTCGCGGGGTGGCGTTGGAGTCGGGCGTTGACTTCGCGGTCAACGAAACGGCGCGCACCTTCACGCTTCTCGCCACGACGAATCGCGCCACCGGTGTGAAGGAGCCGGTAGAGATCATCTATCAACCCACCGTGACGGTGCAGGGTCCGGCCGCACCCGTCCACGTGCTCTCGAGTGCACCGCCGAAGGCACCCGTCATATCCCAGATCGTCCCCGCGTGGCAGATCACCGAGCCGACGGGATCACTCAGCGCGGGCAAGATCACGCAGAGTCGGACGGGCGGTTTCCTGCGCGTCTATTTGGATCGTCCGTGGTTCTCGAGCGGCGATGGCGAAATGCTCGGTGTTGTCACGACGGTAACGAATCAAAACGACGTGACCTCGGCGTTTCCGACCGTGGACCAGGAGAAGTGGGTCACCATGATGGGGATTGACCCCATCAACTACAACGAGTCCAGCGTGTCGCCGTGGCCGGTCATCCCGACGAACTTCACCAATCTCGCCGCGGTCCCGCCCGTGCCGTACCGCCCGCCGTACTCGCACCCGCCGCAGGTGAATCTGGCCGAGGATCCTTTCACGAACTACATGGTCTGGCCCTACGCGGTGCACTACGACAACGCGTCGCAGCGTTGGTACGCCGACGTCGCGCCCCGACCTGGACTCACTGAAGAGGAGTACATCGCCCCGCCGGGATACTTCATTCGGTTGGCTCTCGTGCGTTTCCAGCCGTACTCCACCCCCACCTACGGCTCATCGTCCGTGGGCCCACTCGAGGTGTCACCAGTGGTTTTGGCGACGTTCGCCCAACCGGTGCCCGATCGCTCGGTCAGTGTTCTACCCAATAGTTCGGACAAGACCAATAAGTCCGTACTGGTGTCCGTAACGGGTCCGGCCTATCACGGGTGGCGTACGCCTCAGAACTTCGGCGGCTCCACGCAAATCCAGTACGACGAGAACAACACCTGGGCACCGCAGGACCCGGCGACGTACGGCGTGGACATGGCCGTAGCTCAGGGCAAGCGACACACCTCCACCGTCGTTGTCGAAGTCCAAACGCAGAGCTCGGTGCTGAACAAGATGGGGTTGAGTGGTGATCTCGCGTGGGAGACGGTCGGTGCGCCCGTGAGACTGCCAGCGACGTTCTCGAGTTACGTGGACGTGACCTGGGGCGCCACGTCGACGAGCCCGCGACTCGGCGTTGTCAATGTGCCCTACGCGGTGACGGGAACGACCAAGATGCGCTTGCGAATCAGCGAGATTGATTACTACGAAGGTACGGGTGCTCCAACCACGGTCGACACGTCACTGCGTCGACCCTTCGTATCGATCGTTCCGATCAACTAGACCCGAGCCACCGTTTCTAGCGAGCGATGGTGACGGCCTCGCCAATTGACGGAAGCACAACCCACGTTTGTCCCGGAGTCATAGGAATCACTTGGCCCGCGAGATCTTTATAGACGGTGGGCTGGTTCAGCGCCGAGCGACTCCACGTCCCGACGATTTCCTTGCCATCTTGGAACACGTCGGCTTTCCCACTGCCCACTAGCTGGCCGACGGAACTCATCGTGCCCACGCCTCCCGCGTAATTGATCCACATGACGATGACGTTCTGTGGCGAGAGCCGAACACCGGTGCCAGTGATGTCGGGCGCACCGAAGATGGAGCGATCCCACGAGGATGTCGTCGCATTCCACGCGAACGTCACCGGGTAGATGCTCGGAAGATGAACGGTGAACTGTTTAACCTCCGGACCACTGAGTGTCGTCGTAGAGGAGCGGTACGTGAACAGTGGCGGCGGGGGCACGGGCGTGCCGTGGAATTGAAAGATACGGGGCGCGATCAAATAGAGATTGTTCGGAGCAACGCGCGTGTTGTCGCGGAACATGCCGGCTCCCCCGATGGTCTCGTCGACCAATGTGACGGGCGCTTTCTTGATCGCGTTGATGGCGTATTGCGCACCGCCGGAGTACGCGAAGATGCCACCGATCGGCGTCACGATGCCCACGTCGGTGGGGCGAACTGATCGGACCGGACCCACGCGCGCCGGTGCCACGGAGTTGAAGATCGCCGCTAGGCGAGTGATGCCACCATTGACAATTTCCTCGTAGACCACGTCGGCGTGATTGACGCCCCACAGCGGTCGAGCGTCGGGCGTGTTTTCGATCTTGACGGTGAGCGCCGGACGAGTCAGCGCGGCTCCCCCCGGATTCGGCATGCCGGAGAGCGGTGCAATCGGGATAGGAATGGTCGTCGAGGTGGTGGTTGTCGTCGCGGGAGTGCTCGATTTCTTCACCACGACAACGGCTACGACGCCGAGCACGACGACCAGGGCAGTGACGATGAGAATTCGGTGACGTCGCATATCGCCGACCATACTGCGCACCCCCGTCGTCATTGCGGACGACGGGGGTGCGACAGACGAGTGCTTATCCCTGCGTGCCGGCGACGATCAACTGGGTTCGCGTGGACGCCAACTTGGTGCACACGCTGAGCGCCGGCTTGAAACTAACGGTGCCCCTGGCGTAGGAACCTAGAACGACCGACACCACGGGGGCGGATGCTGCCTTGCACGCCGACGGCGTGTAGTTGCCGGTTTCCGTCACGCCGAACGCAACGGACACACTCTTGCCCTTGGCCAGGGTGTGGAGGGCGGGCATTTCTCCCATCGAGAGGTTCTTGGCCGCGGGACCCACCGCGACGAAGGACGTACCCGACAATTTTCCCGGTTGAAGGGCGGGCACACCTTCAATCACGCAGGTGGCCCCCGTGTTGGTGAAGATGATGGGGTGGTAAATCGTGCCCGCGGCGCCGTTCGCCGGTCCGACTCGCAAGCTGATCTGGCCCGGGGTGCACTTCGGAGTCGTCGTGGCGCCGGCCCACGAGGGGGCGACGGCCGCGGTCACGGGCACCATCGCCCCCAGTAGCAGTGCCGCGGTCAACGTGCGTCGAATATTCACAGGATTCTCCTTCGAGGTGTTCGTGTACCTAGTACTTGTCGTTACTGGCGAGGTACTTACAGGCGAAACGGCGTGTTGCTTCTTTCCCGCTCAGGGCGCGTCATCGCGTCAGTGGTCACTGCTCTCAATGGGGCGGTTTCGATAGTGTGAGAAGTGGCCGTCCAACGTTGTACGTGCAAACGCACACGCCCAGAAAGGGCAGGTGGGTGAAGTGACTTCATCTCGTATTTCAGGCTCCTCGAGCCGACACGACTCCGCCTCGGCGGTATTTCCCGAAGAACGCATGGCGCATCGCATGCGACAATTGGGCACCGAGACCGCCTTCGCGGTGTCGGCGGAGGCGACTGCCCACGCCGCAGCGGGTCACGACGTGTTCCCCTTTCATATTGGGGATCTCAATCTCCCCACACCCGTCAATATTCTTGAAGCGACCTTCCGGGCGGCTCGCGACGGCCATACGGGCTACTGCCCACCGATGGGCATTCCCGAGTTGCGCGACGCCCTCGCCGAGGACATCAGTGCGTCCCACGGTGTGTCCTATACCCGCGACAACGTGGCCGTCCAGCCCGGTGGCAAGCCGGTGATCGGGAAGTTCTTGCTCGCGACGATGAACCCCGGCGACGAAGTTCTGTATCCCAATCCCGGCTATCCGATCTACGAATCTCAAATTGAATTCCACGGTGGTGTGGCCGTGCCCTACGGGTACGTCGAGGATCCGCAGGGTTTTCGTATCGATCTCGACCTCCTCGAGTCTTTGATCACCGAGAAGACGCGACTTCTTATTCTCAACGACCTACAGAATCCGCTCGGCGCCGAGTGCACCACAGAAGAGTTTCAACGGCTCGCCGAGATCGTCGAACGCCACGATCTCTTAGTTCTCTGCGACGAGGCGTACTTCGACATTCGCTACGAAGGGCACAGCACGTCCTTCGTGTCGGTCAACAACATGGTCAATCGTTGCGTGATCTTGTACACGTTCTCCAAGAAGTTCGCGATGACCGGCTGGCGCCTAGGGGCTGCGGTGGGACCGCGATCGCTGATCGCGGCGATCGGTGCATTGAACGTCAATGATGAGTCCTGTACCAATCACTTCGTGCAGGTGGGCGCGATCGAAGGTCTCCGAGGCGACCCGTCGGGGCCGCGAGAGATCATTGACACTCTGCGACACCGTCGGGACACGGCCGTACGCCTACTGGGTGAGATTCCCGGCGTTCACTGCGCGTCCCCTCGAGCGACGTTCTATCTCTTTCCGAATGTGACGGGAGCTATGGGACAGCTCGGCATGACCGACGTGGAGGTATTCCGACGTCATCTTCTGGAAGAGACCGGCGTGTCGGTGTGTTCTCGGGTCCACTTCGGTCGTCCCCGGGGCAACGAGTCTCAGTTCTATCTACGTCTCGCGTATTCCGGGATAGACGCGTCGCTGATCGAAGAGGGTCTCACGAGAATGCGTGATTACCTCGGGGAGGTGTCTCGTGGTTGAACGAATGTTGGACGAGCCAACACTGCGAGCCGACGAGACGCAGCACGATCTCGACGACGCGGCGGCTTTTGAGACGCTGGACCGCGCGTACCGCGCACTGTGTGCCGTGTTGTTCAACTACGTACCGACGTCGGGGCATCCGGGCGGCTCCATTTCGTCAGGTCGATTCGTCGCGCGCGCCCTTTTTGAGTCAATGGACTACGACCTGGCACACCCCCACCGTCAGGATGCGGACGTGATGGCCTACGCCGCGGGTCACAAGGCCATGGGTCTGTACGCCATGTGGGCGCTGCGCGATGAGGTGGCACGAATTGCCGCGCCGGACTTGCTGGCGAGCAGTGATCTGCAACGGCTGCGACTCGAGGATCTTCTCGGATTTCGGACGAACCCGACGGTGCGCCAACCTCTTGCGCGTCAGTTCGACGCGAAGTCCCTCGATGGTCACCCCACGCCGGCGACACCGTTTGTTCGACTGGCCAGTGGGGCGTCCGGGGTCGGATTCGCGAGCGCCGTCGGGCTGGCGATCGCGGCGCGCGACTTCTTCGGTGATAACGCGCCGCGCGTTCACATCATCGAGGGCGAGGGGGGACTCACCCCGGGCCGGGTGAGTGAGGCGGCCGCCGCGGCCGCGACGGCGGGTCTCGACAACGTGGTGGTCCACCTCGACTTCAATCAGGCTTCGATCGACTCGAACCGGGTGTGTCGAGAGGGCGACGAGCCGGGTGATTACGTGCAGTGGACGCCCAGTGAATTCTTTGCGGTCCACGGATGGCGTGTGCTCGACGTGAGCGACGGACACGACGTGGCTCAGGTGGCCGCCGCGCAGCGGGCGGCCGCAGCTCTTGGACCGGGGGCGCCGACGGCCATTGTGTATCGGACGACCAAGGGGTGGCGCTACGGCATCGAGGGTCGTGCGTCGCACGGTTCGGGTCACCCCATGTGCTCCCAAGGTTTCTTGACGGCCATGGGCGATCTCGGTGAGACCGGGGATTTGGTGCCCTCCTGTGATCCGGAAAAGCGCGCCTGCGCGGGTGCGCGCGACGCCGAACAGCGCGAACACTGCTTCTACGGCTCGCTCCTCGTCGTTCGTCGTTTTCTCGAAGAACATCGTTCTGACGTCGACGTGCTCGCCGCGCGTTTGCGCGCGTCACGCTCGCGTCTCGAGATGCGGGGTAGGTCGCCGCGACCTCACGCCCCGCGCGTTGCTGCGATCTACGAACTCGCGAACGCGTCCGTAGCGGAGCGGCGCACGCCCGACGAGCTCGCCATCGCCCCGGGTACGACGCTGGCGCTGAAAGACGCGCTCGGTCAATCACTGGCGCACCTCAATGGCGTGTCGCGTGGTGCGGTGTTGACGGCGTCGGCGGACTTACTCGGCTCCACCAGCGCGGCGTTGGCGGGCAAGGCCTTCGCGCCCGGTTTCTTCCACGTCACCACCAATCCCGCGTCGCGACAGATATCGGTCGGTGGCATCTGCGAGGACGGCATGTCCGGCGTGCTCTCCGGTGTCGCCGGATTCGGTGAGGCATTGGGAGTGGGTTCGTCCTACGGTGCCTTCCTCGCGCCTCTCGGACACATCTCGGCGCGACTTCACGCCATTGGCCAGCAGGCCCGGGCGGAGATCGGAGCACCGGACTTTGCAACATTGATCTTGATCTGCGGTCACGCGGGACTCGCCACCGGAGAAGACGGCCCGACGCACGCGGACCCGCAGGCGTTGCAACTCCTCTCGCAGAATTTCCCGCGTGGTGCGGCCGTGGTTCTTACGCCGTGGGAGCCACAGGAAGTGTGGCCGTTGTTGTCGGCATCTCTCGCCCTGCGACCGGCGCTGATTGCTCCGTATGTTCCGCGACCCGCGTGGAGCGTTCCCGATCGCGCGGCCCTCGGGCTGGCCCCCGCGTGGTCGGCGACCGAGGGTGTCTACGCCCTGCGCGCTCCCGCCGGAATGTCGGACGTCACCGTGGTCCTCCAGGAAGCGGCGGTCACCAACATCTTCGTCAACGAGGTGCTCCCACAACTCCACGACGACGGTATCAACGTCGCCGCCTACTACGTCGCGAGTGCGGAGCTCTTCGATGCGCTCTCACCGCAGCGCCGTCGAGAGATCTATCCCGAGGCCGTGGCCCGTCGCGCCATGGGCATTACGGGCTTCACGATGGCCACGATGCACCGATGGGTGATGTCCGACGCTGGCCGCGAAGCAACGCTCCACCCCTTCGTGCACGGCGGATACCTGGGTAGTGGCTCCGGCGCGAGTGTCGTGGCGTCCGCCGGATTGGGCGCGTCGGGACAGTACGAGGCGATTCGCGCGTATCTTGATGTCCTCTCGTCACGTCACTAGGAGGCATGGGACATGCGCGCACTTGAAAAGTCAACGACCTCTCCTGGTCTCATCCTGCGTGAGGTGCCCACCCCGTCGGCCGGTCCCGACGATGTCCTCATTCGAGTGCGCCGAACCGGCATCTGTGGGACCGACCTGCACATCTATAACTGGGACGCGTGGGCACAGTCGCACGTGAGCGCGCCGCTCGTGATTGGTCACGAGTTTGTCGGTGAAATTGCGGCGGTGGGCGCGAACGTCGACGGTCTCGCAATTGGCGACGTGGTGAGTGGAGAGGGACACCTCACCTGCGGCACGTGCCGCAACTGCAAGGCCGGTCGACGAGTGCAGTGCACTCGGACGGTCTCGGTGGGCGTTAATCGCGCGGGGGCCTTCGCCGACTACATCGCGCTGCCCGCGGGAAATGTGTGGAAGCACCACCCCGATATCCCGCTCGACGTCGCGGCCATCTTTGACCCCTTCGGCAATGCGGTCCACACCGCGATGGCCTTCTCGCTGGTGGGCGAGGACGTCTTGATCACGGGCGCAGGCCCCATTGGCATCATGGCTGCGTTGGTTGCTCGACACGCGGGAGCTCGTCACATCGTCATCACCGATCGCTCGGAGTATCGCCTCGCCCTCGCTCGCAGTGTCGGCGTCACGTTGGCGATCGACGCCGGCGCCGAGAATCTGGACGCCGTGATGTCGGATCTCGGCATGACCGAAGGATTCGACGTGGGTTTTGAGATGTCGGGAAATGCGGCGGCGATGCGCACCATGCTGTCGGCCATGTGCCACGGCGGCAAGGTGGCTCTGCTCGGACTACCGACGGAGCAGTTCGGTATCGACTGGGCCCGCCTGGTCACCGACATGTTGACCGTCCGCGGCATTTACGGACGCCAAATGTTTGAGACGTGGTATCAGATGAGTGTGTTCGTTGAGTCGGGACTCGACATCTCGCCGGTCATCACACACCGTGTGCCCGCAGAACAATTCGATGACGCGTTCGCGATCATCGCTTCGGGGGAGTGCGGCAAGATCGTTCTCAATTGGGACAACTAGGGCATCGGAGGCCACGTGTTCACGTCCGCTCGCACGTCGTTACGTGAGGAAATCGACAAGATCCGCGCCTCGGGTCTGTACAAAGTTGAGCGAGTGCTGGATTCCGCGCAGGACGCGCGCATTGAGGTGGCCGGTCGTGAGGTCATCAATTTTTGCGCCAACAATTACCTAGGGCTCGCCGACGACCCCGCGGTGATTGCCGCGGCGCAAGCGGCGTTGTCCGAGTGGGGATACGGTCTCGCGAGCGTCCGGTTCATCTGTGGCACGCAGAGCATTCATCGTGAACTGGAGGTTCGTCTCGCGGCGTTCCTCGGAACGGACGACGCAATCTTGTACTCGTCGTGCTTTGACGCGAATGGCGGTCTCTTCGAGACGCTTCTCGGCGACGACGACGTCGTGATCAGTGACGAACTTAATCACGCGTCGATCATCGACGGTATTCGCTTGAGTCGCGCCACACGTCGCCGTTACCGGAATCGCGACATGGCGGACCTCCGCGAACAACTGGAAGCATCCCGTGGCGCCCGGCGCCGATTGATTGCGACGGACGGTGTGTTCTCGATGGACGGCAGCATTGCTCCGTTGGATGAGATTTGCGATCTCGCCGACGAGTTTGACGCCATGGTCATGGTTGATGATTCACACGCGGTCGGTTTCGTCGGCGCACACGGACGCGGTACACCAGAACTCTTTGACGTCACCGATCGCGTCGATATTGTCACCGGCACATTGGGTAAGGCCCTCGGTGGCGCCAGTGGCGGGTACACGGCGGCCCGCGCGGAGATTGTTGAGCTTCTCCGCCAACGGTCACGACCGTATCTGTTCTCGAACTCGTTGGCCCCCGCCATCGCTGGTGCGTCGTTGGCCGTGCTCGACCTTCTCGCGACCAGTGATGATCGACGACACCACTTGGCGCAAAACGCAGCGCTCTTTCGTCGGTTGATGGGGGAAGCCGGCTTCGATTTGTTGCCGGGCGAGCACGCGATTGTGCCCGTGATGTTGGGCGACCCGGTGCGCGCGACGAGGATGGCCGACGCCCTGTTGGAGCGAGGTATCTACGTCATCGCCTTTAGCTACCCTGTCGTGCCCCTCGGTCGCGAGCGCATCCGCGTCCAATTGTCCGCGGCGCATTCGACGAACGATATTGAACGAGCGGTGGCGGCGTTCGTGTCCGTTCGTGACCAACTGGATCAACACTCATAGGGGCTTTCCCTCCGCGCATCGATCGTTCGTGAGGATCAGGGTGAGGACAACTCACCACACGTCGCGTCTCCGGTGCGGTGTCGGCTGTGACAAAAGTCCTTATCGCTGGCGATTTTTCGCTCGTAACGTTGAGGGATGGCGGCACAACACGGGGACGGCACCGCAACCCAATTACGCCTGCACGGTCGTGGCGGGCAGGGAACGGTGACGGCTGCCGAACTCCTCGCGGTCGCCGCGTTCGAAGACGGCCTCTACGCGCAAGCGTTCCCGAGTTTCGGCTCCGAGCGCATGGGGGCACCCGTCGAGGCCTACTGCCGGGTGGGGTCGAAGCCGATCCGGACTCGTGAACCCGTCGCGCGTCCCGACGTCGTCATCGTCCAAGACCCGACATTGCTCGGACAAGTGAATTTGTTCGGCGGTCTCACGTCGAGTGGTTTTGTCATCGTGAACGCGTCGCGCCCCGTTCAGGAGCTGGACCTCGACGGGCTGATGGGTCTCATCCCCCTCACCAACATTGTCAGCGTTCCCGCCACGCGAATTGCCCTCGAACACGTCGGGCGCCCCACGCCGAACTCCGCGCTGCTCGGTGCTTTGTCGGCGTTAACGGGTCTTATCTCCCCAGCCGGCATCATTCACGCACTCGAGCACCGGTTCGCGCCCGCCATCGCGGACGCCAATAGTCGCGCGGTGCGAGAGGCGTATGACGTGGTCGTGGCGGAGCGCGGGGAGGTCATCAGTGCTGCAGCAAATTGAGGGTTCCCGCGCGGTCGCCTCGGCGGTGGCCCTCTGTCGACCCAATGTGGTGTGCGCGTACCCGATCTCCCCTCAGACGCACATCATCGAAGCCATCGGCGCCATGGTGAAAGCCGGCGAACTCGACGCCGAATTTGTCAACGTGGACTCCGAGATGGCCGCGATGTCGGTGCTGATCGGTGCGTCCGCCGTCGGCGCCCGTGCCTATACGGCAACGGCGTCCCAGGGACTGCTGTACATGATGGAGGCGGTCTACAACGTGGCCGGTCTCGGGTTGCCGGCCGTGATGACCTTGGCCAATCGCGCACTGGGTGCACCGATCAATATCTGGAACGATCACTCGGACGCGATGAGCGTGCGGGACGCCGGTTGGGTCCAACTATTCGCCGAGACCAATCAAGAAGCGATCGATCTCCACATTCTCGCTTTCTCGTTGGCCGAAGAGTTGTCGGTGCCGGTCATGGTGTGCGTGGACGGTTTCATCCTGACGCACGCGATTGAACGCGTGGACGTGCCCGAACAGACGCAGGTGGACCGTTTGCTCGCACCCTTTGAACCTCGCCACGTTCTCGATCCCCATGATCCCGTCTCCATCGGGGCCATGGTTGGTCCCGATGCCTTTACTGAGGTTCGCTATCTCGCCTCCATCCGATTGTCGCGTGCCCTCGATGTGCTGCCGCCGCTCGCGCAACGGCATAGTGACGAGCTCGCTCGATCGGTGCCCTCGTTGGTGAGCCCCTATCGTCTCGATGACGCCGACGTCGTGGTCGTGGCAATGGGATCAGTTCTCGGAACAATCAAGGACGTCATCGACGAGATGCGTGACGACGGCCACGCCATTGGGGCCCTCGGAGTGAGTTGCTTTCGACCCTTTCCCAAGGATCAGATTCGCGACGCACTCGCCGGCGCGTCGCGCGTCGTGGTCGTGGAGAAGGCCTTCTCCTTGGGTTACGGCGGCATCTTGGCCACGGACATCGCCCTCGTCTTATCGGGGCGCGGTATCCCGATCCACACGGTGATTGCCGGTCTCGGTGGGCGCCCGGTGTGGGCCGCTTCGTTGCGAACGTGCTTTAACGAGGCCGTCGATGCGACGTTGAGCGAGACAACCTTTTTGGACCTCGACGAAGAGGTGGTAGCCCGCGAAGTTGATCGCATGGCGGCCACGCGACGCTCGGGACCGTCGGCCGAGAACGTTTTGCGAGACCTCGCGGAAAGGAGTCGTACGTGAGCGCCGAACGTGTGCCCGTCCGCTTCTACCAAGTCGGAAGTTTCGCCGTGGGCAATCGACTCGTGTCGGCGGATCGTCGTAACGCGCAATCGGATCCGCAGCGGGCCAACAGTCTCACCTCAGGTCACCGCGCGTGCGCGGGGTGTGGTGAAGCACTCGGCGCCCGCTACGCCCTCGACGCCGCCACGCGGGTGACGAACGGTCAATTGGTGGCCGTCAACGCCACTGGGTGTCTCGAGGTCTTTTCCACGCCGTATCCCGAGACGTCGTGGCAATTGCCCTGGCTCCACTCGTTGTTCGCGAATTCTCCGTCGGTCGCGACGGGAGTCGCCGCAGGTTTGCGGTCGCTCGGGAAATCCGAGGTTCGGGTCGTCGCCCAGGGCGGTGACGGTGGCACCGCGGACATTGGAATGGGTGCATTGTCGGGCATGTTCGAACGAAACGACGACGTGCTCTACATCTGTTACGACAATGAGGCGTACATGAACACCGGGGTGCAGCGTTCCTCGGCCACTCCCGGGGCCGCTCGCACGGCAACGACCGACGTGGTCGGTGAACACCCGGGCAACGTCTTCGGCACCGGAAAGTTCGTCCCGGCGATCGCCATGGCGCACGAGATTCCCTACGTGGCGACCGCGTCGGTTGCGGACCTCTTTGATTTGGAGACCAAAGTCGAACGTGCCATGAGTATGCACGGTGCGCGCTATTTGCACATCTTGGTACCTTGTCCCCTCGGTTGGGGTTCGGCATCGAGCGACACGATTCGACTGTCGCGACTCGCCGAGGAGACTGGACTCTTTCCGGTCTTCGAAGCCGAAAACGGCGAGCTGACGGGGTCACGCACGATTCGCCACCGCGTGCCCGTGGAGGAATACCTCCGGCTCCAGCGACGCTTCTCGCATCTCTTTACTCGCGAGGGCGAGGTCAAAGATGTGGCCACCGTGGCGCGGATCCAGGCCATCGCCGACCGCAATATTCGTCGGTACCGACTGAGTGAGGAGGTGTCGTGAGCGACGATCGTCCCTTCGCCATCACCCTGCCCGTAGGTTCGAGCCTCGCGAACAAGACCGGAAATTGGCGCGTCGAGCGACCGGTCTACGTCGAGCGTCAACCACCCTGCACGACGGTCTGTCCGGCGAGTGAAGACGTGCAGCGATGGCTCTTTCACGCCGAGGAGGGTGACTACGAGTCCGCGTGGCGCGTCATCATGGAGAAGAATCCACTGCCGGCCGTCATGGGTCGCGCCTGCTTTCATCCGTGCGAGGGCTCGTGCAATCGTGCTCAACTCGACGAGGCCGTGGGCATCAACGCCGTTGAGCGTTTTCTCGGTGATCGTGCGCTGGAGGCGGGTTGGACGGTACCCGTGAGCGCGTCTGACAGTGGACGGAAAATCCTCATCATTGGTTCGGGACCAGCGGGTCTCTCGGCGGCGTACTTTCTTCGACTCGACGGCCACGACGTCACGATCTATGAATCAGCCGCACTTCCCGGCGGCATGATGCGCTACGGCATTCCCGCGTACCGTCTGCCGCGCGACGTCGTCGATGCGGAGATTGCCCGCCTCGTGGAGATGGGTGTGACGATCGAGACGGAACATTCGGTTGAGGACGCAGCAATCGCGATGGCGGATGGTGGATTCGACGCGGTCTTCGTAGCTGTGGGCGCGCAAAAGGGACGGCACTACGACATTCCGTCGGGCGACGCGTCACGGGTGATGGATGCGGTGTCGATGTTGCGTGACTTCGAGGCGGGAGACGAGCCGGTGCTCGGTCGACGGGTCGTGGTTTACGGCGGCGGGGACACGGCCATGGATGCCGCGCGCAGTGCGACCCGTCTCGGGGCGCGTGAAGCCATTGTGGTGTACCGACGCACCCGAGACCGCATGCCCGCGCACGACGAAGAAATTGCGGACGCCATGGCCGAGGGCGTGCAGATGCGCTGGTTGACGACGATTCGTAGCGCGCAGAGCGATCGCGTGATGGTGGAACGCATGACGCTGGACGACAGCGGCGCCGCGGTGGGAACAGGGGAGTTCGACGAACTCGAGGCGGATTCCCTCGTCCTCGCTCTGGGCCAAGACACGGACTTAGGTCTGCTCGAAAATGTCGAGGGCGTCGAACGTGTTGACGGGACGATTGTTGTGGACGAACATCAACGCACCGGACGACGCGGATTTTTTGCCGGTGGCGACGCCGCCAATATCGGGGCGAACGACCGCACGCTGACCGGAGCGATCGGACAAGGTCGTGCGGCCGCACGAGCCATCACGGCTTTCCTCGCCGGGCGCGAACCCGAACGTGACCCCGAACTCGACCCCGCGGGCTTCGATCGAGTGAACCCCTGGTACTACTCCGACGCGGACCGCACCATGCGGCCTCGACTCGAAGCGGCACGCCGTCGTAACACGTTTGCAGAAGTCGTTAGTGGCCTCACGGTCGACGACGCTTTGTTCGAAGCGCGGCGGTGTCTGAGTTGCGGAAACTGCTTCGAATGCGACAATTGTTTCGGCGTCTGTCCCGATAACGCCGTGATCAAACTCGGCGCGGGCGCGGGGTATCAGTTCAATTACGACTACTGCAAGGGTTGCGGTATTTGTGTCGCCGAATGCCCGTGCGGTGCGATTGACCTCGTGCCCGAACACCGCTGATCTCGGGTCACCGATATCTCCCGAAATGACAAGAACCCCACCGTGGACTGGTGGGGTTCTTGTTGTGTCGTCCGTCTGCTCGACGGACTGGTGCGTTCGTCGTTAGGCGATCGGTGAGCTTGACGTCAACTTCGCAACACGATTCTTAGCGGCCGCACCAAACATCGCCGTGGGTCCCATACCTTGGGCCGAGATGGTGAAGTGAGACGCCTGTGAGCCGAGGGCTGTCTTCAGGTACGCCGCGGTGACTTGGGCGCGCTTGATGCTGAAGGCCACGTTCTGCTTCTTGGGGCCGAACGTGTCGGCGTAACCCTTGATCGTGACGGACGAATTCCCACCGGCCTCGATGGCCTTGGCGAATGAGGTGATCACTTTCTGGTCGGCTGTCGTCAACGTCGAACTGCCGGAGGCGAAGTAGACCGACGCACTGGGGTTCGCCGGGTAGATGGCGCTGAAGCGGATTTCGACGTAACCACTGCCGCCCATGCCACCGTTGCTCGCGAGACCACCGTAGTTGCCGGTGACGATGCCCGCACCGCCACCGCCACCGCCACCTTCATTACTCACGCCGTCATGGGCCGCACCAGCGGGAGCCGTTCCACCACGTCCCCCACCGTCAACCCCGCCACCACCGGCCAGTGTTGAAGAGACGCAGTCCGCACCGCCACCGCCACCGCCACCGGCGCCGAACATCGTGTCCTCGTTATAGAACAAGCCGGTCGTGGGTGTGGTGCCGTTGGCACCATTGCCGCTCCCGAGGTTGCCGTCCCTCGGATTGCCGACGGCCGCGTCGCTGCCCCCACCGGTGGCGACGAAGTTGTAGTAGTAGTCGTTGTTGGACAAGCAACTTCCCGGGTTCTTGGTCACCAATCCACTGGCGGATCCTCCGGCCTTACCTGAACCCGAAACGCCACCTTGGCCGTAGGGGATCGTCGGGGTTCCGGGAGCCACGTTCTGGTAGTACCCCGCACCGCCACCGCCACCACCTTTGGCCGAGCAGTCGATCGTCGCGCCGGTGGCCACCCTCGATTCCGTGCCGTTCGCGCCAGCGGTGCCAATCGTCGCACTGCCGGTGCCCTTCGCACCACCTGCACCCACCGCAATGGACAGTTTGGTGAGATCCTTCACGACTGTGGTGCAGACCTTGACCGCACCGCCGCCACCGCCGCCACCGGGTGCGTAGCCGCTACCACCACCGCCACCACCACCGGCGCCGACGGTCAGTTCTTGGATCATCGTGACGCCCGTCGGCACTGTCCACTGGGACGTACCCGTGGAGTTGAATGAGACTTCGCAGATACTCGGGACCGTCATTTGGGAACCGGTCGGGCAGGTTCCCTCGCGAGGGGCAGTCGCACCGGCAACGCCTCCACCGACGGCGATCATCGAACCACCCGTCGTCAAGCCCACCGCGGTGAGTAGAGATACTGATACGACTTTCGGACGTGACGTCATGAAGCCCCCCGTTATTGTTGGCCGAACCTTATTACACGCGTAGCGGAGCGTGACAGTTATCTTCTAAAAGGACGTGGAATGGCCGCACCGGTGCTCAAGGATCCTCAGCCGTTCCTCTACCTGGCCCACCACGCCCGTCAGCGACCAGATGTGGTGGCGATGTCGACGATTGAGCGCGATTACACCTTCGCTGAGACGTACGTCTTCGCTCGTGCTCTAGCGGGTCTCTTTCGCGAACGCGGTGTTGCCCCGGGTGACGTGGTCGCGTGTCGCGTCGCCAACCACCTGCAGTTGTTCTTCCTGGAAGCCGTCTTTCACGAAGCCGCCATTTGGTGCAACCCGCCGACTGATGAGGTCTTGTTGGGTCCCGTCGGCGTGAACTGGCTCGTGACGCCCACACCAGTGGCGGGATTTGCGCCCGAACGAACGATCGTGATCGACGATGACGTACTTCGCTCGCTGAACACGTCCACCTTTGCCGGTGCGCCTCGTGCGTATCCCTCGATGGACAGTGTGTGTCGCCTGACGTTCTCGAGTGGGACAACGGGTGTCCCGCTCGCCATTGCGTCCACCGTGGCGCGGCAGGGTCACGTCAATCGGGACGCAACCGATCTCTATCCCTTTTTGTCATTGATGCGCGGTTTCGTCGGTTCGGGCGGTAAGTCGGCGACCAACGCCATGTGCGAAGGCGATACGTTCGTCTGCTCCGGATCACCCGAGGACAATGTCACTCTCGCTCAGCGGAACTTCGTGGCCACCATTCAAGGGTCGCCACTCCAGATTGCGGAGTTCCTGGACATTCTGGAACGACGAGAGAATCAGGAGACGTCCATCGTGGACGTGCAGTTCATCGGGAGTTATTTGCCACCAGCATTGTTGGAACGGATTCATCGCGTTCTCGGCGCGACCGTGACTGCGCTGTACGGCTCGAGTGAAGTGGGGTACGTGACGCGACGGAAGCCGGTCACGGGCGACACTCACAATGTCGGCCGACCGCTGCCCGGTGCCGAGGTGCAGATCGTGGGCGCCAATGGCGACGTACTGCCGTCGATGACCGAGGGCATTGTCCGCATGCGGACGACGAGAAAAAACGTTGGTTACTTTCGTGCTGATGAGGTCACGCGACATCACGTCCGGGAGGGCTGGTTCTACCCGGGCGATCTCGGTCGATTGAATGATGACGGGGAGTTGGAGCTCCTCGGTCGCGTGAGCGAAGTCATCAACATCGGCGGTGTGAAGTTCAATCCCGAAGTACTCGACGCGACCGTCTCGTCACTACCGGGTGTGAACGACGCGGCCACGATTACGTGGGACACGGAGAGTGCTCCCGGCTACGCGGTCCTCGTCGTCACGGACGAGGACGTAGACGTCGCCTCGTTGACCGACCCCATTCGGGTGGCCTCGGGCGGGCTGGCACCCGCCGCCGTCTTTCGTGTTCCGGCGATTCAACGAGGGGTGACGGGCAAGGTTCAGCGAGCGGCGATGGCAACGTGGGTGCGCTCGCTCCTCGACGGCGCGTAGCACACGCTGGCGATCGTCGCTGTAACGCGAATGAGCGTCGCGGAACAATGAGGTGTGACTCGACGACCCTCGACAACTACTGTTGGTAGGAAATCCGATCCGAGGAGGTGCTGGTAATGGCGCTGTTCCCGATCGCCTTTCTCGCGGGTCTCATCGCGGGAATTTCTCCGTGCATCTTGCCCGTGCTGCCCGTTGTGTTCGTGGCGTGGACAACGCCGCTGGATGATGGTCAACTAACGGCGACGCTTTCTCGGCGACGCGCCTTCTCGGTGGTCGCCGGACTGGTCCTTAGTTTTACGGTCATCATTTTGTTCGGGACCACGATCTTGGACGCCCTCGGACTTCCGGACGACCTCTTGCGCAACGTGGGCATCGGGTTGATCATTCTCCTCGGCATTGGTTTGATTGTCCCGTCCTTCGGCACGTGGTTGGAGCGTCCCTTCGCTCGCTTCGCGGTGGCCTCGCCGCAGAAGACACGATCGGGTTTCGTCCTCGGTCTCGCTCTCGGAGCCGTTTTCGTTCCGTGCGCGGGTCCGATCCTGACGGCAATCACGGTGCTCGGCGCCCACCATCACGTCGGCTTCTCCGCGGTGGTCCTGACCCTGTGTTTTGCCCTCGGTGCCACGATCCCACTGATGTTCATCGCACTCGCGGGCGAGCGAGTCGTGGAGAGAAATCGGAAACTTGCCCAGCGCGCCCGCAAGTGGCGACCGGCGGCGGGTGTGGCGTTGGTGGCGATGGCAATTCTCGTGATGACCAACGCGCTGGCCGGTCTGCAGACGTGGTTGCCGGGTTACACGAGTTCCCTCCAAAAGAGCATCGAACAAAACGCCTACGTGGCCCACCAACTTCACCAACTCCAATACGGCTCGACGGTCGGGGCCATCTCGGATTGTTCGAGTGGGACTCCGATCCTGGAGAAATGTGGCGTGGCGCCCTCCTTCACGGGGATCACGCACTGGCTCCAGACTCCGGGTGATGCGCCCGTGTCGTTGTCGTCGTTACGCGGTCACGTCGTTCTCATCGACTTCTGGACGTATTCGTGCATCAACTGCGAACGCACTCTTCCTCACGTCGAAGCCTGGTACCAGAGGTACCACTCGTCCGGATTCGACGTCATCGGCGTTCACTCGCCGGAGTTTCCCTTTGAGCATTCGGTCGGCAATATTCAAACGGCCGCGCACGATCTAGGTGTGACGTATCCGATCGCTGTCGACAACAATCTCGACACATGGAGCGCGTACCAAAACGAATACTGGCCCGCGGAGTACTTGGTGGACGCTCACGGCGTGGTACGCCACGTGGAATTTGGCGAGGGGGACTACGGACTTTCCGAGAAGCTCATTCGTCAGCTTCTCGTGGACGCCCAACCACACGTCGTGTTGCCCCATTCGACTGATGTGCCGGACCTCACGCCAACGGCCCCGGTCAGTCCGGAAACCTACGTTGGGTACGAACGTGCGCAGTACACGGAGAACTCACTGGTCCCCGATCGACGAACCACCTACAACTTGCCGTCACCGGTCGCGTCGGAATCTTTGGGCCTCGGCGGCGAATGGACTGTTCACTCGTGGTTCGCGACGGCCGGTGCCCACGCGGTGCTCGCACTCAATTACGTGGCCAACGACGTCTACCTCGTTCTCGGAGGTCACGGCGACGTGATCGTGACGACACCCGACGGAATGAAGAAAGTCATTTCGGTGTCGGGGTACCCACGGCTCTACACCCTTCTCTCCTCCACGTCAGAGAGTGCGGGGGTTATGACCTTAACTTTCAGTCCGGGAGTTCAGGCGTACGACTTCACTTTTGGTTAATCGGGTATCTCGATTCTGATCATCACCATGCACTAGGGGTTGCATCGGAGGCACGTGCTCGGGTCGCCCGTGCGGGCGGCATCGACGTGCGTGGAAGTCGAATGGCAATGTGGGCACTGCCATTGTTCGCCGCGAATGGCAGTTGTGGCACTCCCGCAGTCCACGCAAGGTGCGCCACGAACGCTGTCAGACACGCCCCACCCGACCAGGCGGCACGTTGGGCACGGCGTCGCGAGCCGCCTGGCGAGGTCGCGAGCCGCGTCCGCAATCACGAGGCGTCGCGAGCGACTGTGGTGCGCACGGAGATCACTCTCGACGCGCGCACGACCGGAGGGGGACCATCGACATATTTCGGTCAGGGCCCTGCGAAGAGAGTCCGCATCGTTGATTCCCTTGATGACCCGTGCGGGTTCGACACCCATGCTTTTCACGAGGACGGAGTGATCCGGAAATTGTGCTTGCGACGCCATCTCGTCAACGTTGTCGAGCACACCGACGTCACGAGAGACAACGACGGTGTCGAAGGAGACGGCGGAACCCACGACGGGTGACGGAAGATCGTCGGTAAGTGCCACGATAATTTCGGAGTTCACCGTGATCCACGGCATTCCCGGATGCGGAGAGAAGGTGCCCTCTGATGCCAATACTCGGGCGACCCCGAGGTTGCGCCCGAGCTGGGCCTTCGCCACCGCGGTGGCGAGAGGACTGTCTCGTCGGGGAATCTCGCCGTCAAAGGTTCCGAGTTGGTCCGTGTCGGCGTGGAGCTCGGTGACTCGCACGCCGAGCGTCTCGGCAAAGACGGCATCTACAACAGGACCCTTGTGATGTTGGGTCACAATGACAAAGTCCTGCTCTCCACCAGGCTCGAGTGTTCTCATCGGTCGCGCTTTCAGGAGTGGGGCAAATTAGGCTGGGATGAGGAACACGTGGGGACGGACGGATGACAGCGGAACGAGCGAAGCCGGACTGGACATTCCTGACGAATCACGCCCACGTGTTGGTCTGTGTGGCCCAAGATTCGGAAATTCGTGGGCGCGACATCGCCGAGCGTGTGGGGATCACCGAACGCGCCGCTCAAGCAATCGTGGCTGATCTGGTGGCCGCTGGTTACGTCCTTCGGACCCGCGACGGTCGTCGCAATCGGTACGAAGTGGTCCCGAGCGCACCTCTGCGGCACCCCATTGAGGCCGCTCATTCGGTCGGCGACCTGCTCAAGATGCTGGGAGTGAAGGCGAGATGACATTCGTACCTCTATTTCGCGAAGTAAATCAGGTAATTAATAATACATAACTCTTGACACGCGAATTATAGTTCGTATAATGTCCAAGCGTGAACAACTTCGCGCTGACCTCATTCGGATTTCTTCTCGCCGCTGCGCTGTGGGCGACGCAGCCCACCCGCTCGTTACTCATCACGAGTAAGTGGACCTCGCGAGCGGGTCTTACCGGCATCACTCTTCTCGAGGTGGTGGCGATCAGTGATCTGTGGCGAGGAGCTCCCCTGCGACTGCACGTCGGCGCGACTGATTTACTGAGGTTTGATCTCGCGGCCACCTTGCTGACGGGCCTCATAGTCTTGTTGGGAATCGTCGTGCTCACGTACGCGGCACGCAATCTCGATGGCACGCCGAGCGCCGCAAGATTCGCGCGGTGGAGCAACATCGCCCTTGTCGGTTCACTGGTCACGGTCGAGGCAACGCGTTTCAGTGTCCTGGCGGCGGGATGGATTCTCACCACCACGGCGACCATCGCACTCGTCGGCATCGCTGGTGGCACGTCGGGACGTCGGGCGACGTCTCTCGCGACGAGAGCGCTGCTCGTCGGCGACCTCGGACTCCTGGTGGCGGTGGTGGTGTTGTGGCGACAGGGAGCTGACGCATTTTCGACGGTCACCACCACAGCGTCGCTGCAACAGCACGCCATCGGCAACGTGCCTCTCGAAGGTCTCGTTATCGTCGGTGCGCTGATGGCGGCATTGGCCCGTGCGGGTCAACGTCCCTTCGCACCGTGGGTGCCCGCCACGGTGGCAGCACCGACTCCCGTCTCCGCTCTCCTCCACGCCGGCGTGGTGAACGCGGGTGGACTCCTCCTTCTTCGTCTTTCCCCGATTCTCCACCCGAGCAGCGTGACGACGTACCTGGTGGTGTTGGTCGTCGGAGCCTCGGTCGTCGAAGCGGTGCGCACCTGTCGACGCCGAGGCGACGTCAAGGGTTCGCTCGCGTATTCCACGGTGGCGCAAATGGGCTTCATGCTCGTCATGGTGATATTGGGTTTGCCGGTCGTAGCTCTCGCCCACATCATGGGACACGCGCTCTTTAAGGCATATCGATTCCTGGACGCCGGAAATCGCGTGGAGCACGTCGCGCGGCGTGATCACTTCGTGGGACAGACGTCACCGTGGTCTCGTGCGGCTTGTCTCGGTGTTGTGAGTCTGGCGATTGCGCCCGTGGCGGCGGTGGGCGGTGCGATCCTCTCGTTCGGGCACCAAGAAACGTCATGGTTCGTCATGGTGTTGATCGTGGCGGCGGCGGTTGGTCGCGGAGCGTGGCGACTCGGACAGGGAGCATCAACGTGGACGCATACTGAACACGCCGCGGTCGCCTCCGGTGTGGTTTCTAGTGGCTACCTTGCGGTCACCGCTGTGCTGGACCGGCACCTCGGCCCGTCGCTGCACGCCCACAGTGCTCCGTTGGTGATGGTGACGCTCGTCGTGGCGGCGATCTTCATCGCGGGTGACGCATCGAACACGCACCTCACGAACCATTTGTCGCGTCGACCCTGGGAACCGCGGCACCGTGGCTCGTGGGTGCGCTCGACGGGTGCTCGTGCGACCGTCGCGTGGGGAGGAAAGTGATGATCTCTCGTGACGAACGGGTCGCGGTGCACTTGGCCGTGTCCACTGCCGCCAGTGCGGTACCAGTGAGTTGGCCCCTCGATCGCTTCGTCGCCGTCAATCCTCTGGCTGGCATCGTCGACCAAGGATTCCACCGGGCTCTGGTGACCGCGACCACCCTCTACGGCGGTCGGGCCTATCCGAGGGCCGACGTGCTCGGTCAATTGGTGTCATCCGGTGCTATTTCCGCTCCCCGTGACGGACGTCTCCTCGATGACGACGAGACCGAGCGACCTCGGCGCCCCACGTTTCTCGAGCGCACACACGGCCGTGACGTGACAGCACCGTCGGCGGACGTCGAGAATTTCGTGGCCGCGACGCTCCGCGACGCCACGGCGACCCACCGCGCCACTCTGAGCGGCTACGAATGTCGACAGTCCACTCACGTTCGCCGAGAGCTGCGTCGCATCGTGGGTTCACGAGGCATTCGGTGGTGGCAGGAGTTGCCGGAAGATGCAGCCGACGTCTTCGTGGAGAGCGCGAAGGTCCTCGATCTTCCCCGTGAGCAGTGGGCGTCCGAAATCGCGACACAATTCGCGCGCCTTCCCGGTTGGGCGTCGTGGGCCAAGTGGTGTGACCAGTGGTCGAATGACGAAGCGGGCACGCCACGACTCTCACTGATCGAACTCGCAGCTCTTCTCGTGAGCTGCGACGCCGCGGTGCGGGTCGCGGTCGGGGATGTCTTCTCCGTTCCAGCTATGGCTCTCGAGAGGATGAAGGACGACGAATTCTCGAGTGACCTTGTGGTGGGTCGCGAGCGTCTCGCCTACATCGAAGATTCCTTCATCATCGCCGCGACCGAGAAGATCGTGGGTTCGCGCGCACCCGCGGCGCGCCCGGCGGCACACGTCGTGATGTGCATCGACGCGCGCTCGGAAGGACTACGCGCGCAGCTCGAAAAGACGGGACCCTACGAGACCCTCGGCTTCGCGGGTTTCTTCGGCGCCCCCGTTCGCATTCGACCGCTGGGATGGGAGACGGGTTATGACGCCGCTCCAGTTCTGCTGCATCCGGACATCGAAGTCGAAGAAGTGCCGCGTCTTGGGCATGAGGACGAGATCGAAGAATGGATCCTCCGTGAGCGAGCACGCGTCAGCGACAGTGCGGCCGTCACCGACTTATCCCACGACGCGTCGTCGATGTTCGTGCTGGCCGAGATTGCCGGGTGGTCGTCCCTCGCCGCCACCGTGCGACGCACGCTGGCGCCCGGTGCGGGAACCGGCCGCCAGGACGACGTGCGCAGTGCGATGGACATTACGTCCGTCCTCGAACAAGGAGAACAGTGGGCGCTCGTGGCCGAGACCTCGCTGCGCGCGATGGGGCTGACGACCAATTTCGCTCCGCTCGTGGTGTTGTGCGGCCACAAGTCCTCTTCTCGCGCGAATCCCCACGCGGCCTCGCTCGATTGTGGCGCGTGCGCCGGTCACGCCGGTGGTGCCAACGCGCGAGTGATGGCGTCGCTGCTCAACGACGCGTCGATTCGTCGGCGGCTGGCGGCGCGCGAACTCGTCATTCCTGACGACACCTGGTTCGTGGCCGCCGAGCACGACACGACGACCGACCAGGTGACCGTGCAGGAGGCCGCGATGGTGCCCGCGCATCATCGCCGGGGGGTACAGCGACTCATGGAGGATTTGGCTCTCGCTACCGAACGCCACCTCGCGTCGCGGGTTGAGCGAGCCCCGGGCTTTAGCTCGACCGCGCCGCGCGCCGTGCGGCGTCGGGCGGAAGACTGGGCCCAGACTCGACCCGAGTGGGGTCTCGCGGGGAACGCGGGATTCGTGATTGCTCCGCGATCGGCCACCGCCCACCTCGATCTCGAAGGACGATTCTTCTTGCACTCCTATGACGCCGCGTCCGACGCCGATGGCCGCGTCCTCGAGACGATCCTCACCGCACCGGTGGTCGTGGCGCAATGGATCAACGCGCAGTACTACTTCTCGACCGTCAGCCCGACGGTCTTTGGCGCGGGCGACAAGACCCGGCATAACGCCGTGGGTCGCGTGGGCGTGCTCGAGGGTCCCGAGGGGGACCTGCGCATCGGGTTGCCCGAACAATCAATTCGGTACGCCGAGACCTACGTGCACATCCCACAACGTTTGACCTGTTTTGTCGAGGCCCCGAGGTCACGTATCGAGGACGTCATCGCGCGCAACCCCATACTCGTGCACTTGTTCGACGGTGAGTGGCTGCACTTGGTGGCTCGTGACAGCACGACGAGCCCCTGGTGTCGCCGCCGCCCGCACGGGGAGTGGCACGACCTAACGAAGCAACAGAAAGAGGAGATGCCGTCATGAAGATGGATCACTTACACGCCATGACCAAACTCGAAATCGTTGTCAACGGTGACGACGTCGCCGCGGTCGACGGGCTACTGCGCGCCGCGGGAGCGACCGGCTACACCGTCCTCGGCGGCGTGTCGGGACTCGGACACGGGGGGTTTCATCAAGGATCCCTGCATTTCAATGATCGCGACACGCAACGCATGATCGTGTGCGTGGTCGCCGATGGTCAGGCCGACGTGGTGGTTGACGCGTTACGTCACTTCTTCGCCGATCACGCCGGCGTGCTGTTCGTTTCACCCACTTTCGTCTCGCGCCCGGAGTACTTCCAGTGAGCGAGACACCGATCATCTACGCCCTCGGACTCAACGACCTCGCGCCGGACTTCCGTCGGGCCGCCGCCGAACTGGGAGCTGTCGCCGTGGCGTGGCCCTGGAGTGACGTGGACGCGCCCGTTCTCGAAGTGGAAGGTGACCACCAGCGGGTCCGGTTCTCGCGCGCCGCGCTAGACGTAGCCGACTCCTTGACCACGTGGATTGATGACCTTTACGCGTGCGGATTCCCCGTCGACGTCGAAGCCTCTCGCGAGTTCGTTATTGCGGTCGCCCGCACGAGCGAGGGCCACTCGTGGTGTCCCTGGTACGCGTCGAGGTTCGATGAAGGTGGCACTCTTTCGTCCGCTTTCAGTCGAGCGGTTTCGCTGGTGTGCGGTCTCAATGGCGTGGGTCTCTTTGAGGTCGCCCTGCACGGAGGCGATCAGTTAACGGTCGTGGACCTGCGCACGCCCGGCGTCGGAGACGTGTGCGCCGAGTGGTCCACCCGTGAGTGGACCGAACACGTGCGCGCGCTGCTCGGACGAGCGCCGACGCACGACGTGGTACCAGAACGCCGGCAATGGATGTCGATCGTGGGAGGTGTGGAGTGTTAGAGGGAAAGAAGATCCTGGTGACCGGGGTCGCGACGAATGACTCGATCGCGTACGCGACAGCCATTGCGGCGCGCTCTCTCGGCGCGGACGTATTCGTGTCGGCGTTCCCACGCGACGTCGACTCGGTTCGAGAACTGATGGGCGATGACTTTCACGTGGTGGGTGCGGACCTCACCAAAGAGGACGATCTCGACACCCTTCACCGCACGATTGACTCGAGGTGGGGATCTCTCGACGGGGCGTTGCACGCCGTCGCCTTCGCTCCCCGGGACGCGCTCGCGGGTGACTTTCTCGCGACACCGTCGGCGAGCGTCGAAATCGCCATGCGCACCAGTGCTTGGAGTTACGCCGCCCTCGCGCGCGTGCTGCAGGAACTCGCTCCGCCGAGTGGCGGCTCGCTCGTGGGCCTCGACTTCGACGCGGGTGACCGAGCGTGGCCGATCTATAACTGGATGGGTGTGTGCAAGGCGGCGTTGCGTTCGGTGTCCAAATACGTCGCGCGTGATCTGGGTGCCGCCGGGATACGGTCGAATTTGGTGGCCGCGGGTCCCTTGAGTACGCGGGCGGCCCTCGGGATTCCGAATTTCTCACTGCTGACCGAGGCGTGGGACACCACGTCACCGCTGGCCTGGTCGAGCACAGACGCGAGTCCCGTCGCCGACGTGGTGTGTTTCTTGCTGTCGGACTTCGCTCGCGCCATAACGGGTGAGCTCCTCCACGTGGACGGCGGATATCACGCCATGGCGCGTACGCGTTCCGAACAGGGCGGAAGCGCGGGCTTGTAGTTCGTGCAGCGAAACGTGCTGCTCCTCTGTGAGCTCAACGGTGGTCGCCCACCGCGATCGAGGCTTTTCGTACGCCGGGTGAGCTTTACGGCTTGACGGTGAAACTTTGCGCGGAGCCGGTGGCGGGAGCAAACGACAAGCTGGCCCCAGCCGCCACGGCGGCCGTGAGCGTGCACGTCCCCGCCGCCACGTAGGTCACGGTGAAGGAGCTCACGGTGCACACCGACGGCGTTGATGACGTCACGGACTTTGTTCCGGTGCCCGTCGTTGACACGGTGGCGACGAAGTGTCCCCCGGCCGTGGCGCTCGTTGGAACATTGGTGATTTTCGGCGCGCTGGAGGCGGCCTTGTAAACCGAGAAACTCTTCGGCGTCCCGCTCGCGGCGGCGTACTTGCCGCTCGCGGCGACCATTGGCGTGATGGTGCACGTACCGAAGGAGACGAAACTCACACTCAAGCCATTCGTGACGCACACCGTCTTCGTGCTGGAGGTTACCGATCGAACACCGGGGCCGCTGGTGTTCACATTGATGAGCGCGCTGCCACCCTTGACTGCACTCGTCGGGGTGTTCGTGATCGTCGGCGTGGACGGTGCGACCAACGTCACGGTGACTGATTGCACGACGCCCAAGGCGGCGAGGTAGTTCGTGCCCTGGGCCACGTGGGCAACGAGGCTGCAAACACCGGGAGCAATAAAGCTGACGGTGAGAACAGTGGTGGTGCAAGTCGATGTGGTGGTGGACGCCACGGACGTTGTTCCGTCACCCGAGGTCGTCACCATCGCGACGAAGCCGCTCCCCATGAGGGCGGACGACGGCATATTGGAGATGGTGGGCGTCGAGGGTGTGGCCCGGGACACCGTGAAACTCTGTGCCGATCCCGACGCAGCCAAGTAGTTGCTGGTGGCGGTCGATTGCGCCGTCAGCGTGCACGTACCCGCGCCGATGACCGATACGGAAAGTCCGCTCACCGTACACACGGTGGTCGTCGATGACGAGATGGAGATGGTGCCATCACTCGTCGTGCTCACCGCGGCGGTGAAGCTCGAGGGGAAGGTGGCCGAGCTCGGCAAATTGGTGATCGTCGGGGTGCTCGGGGCGACCGGACCGACCGGGGCCGGAGCGGGCACGACGGTGATGGACGACGCCATGTTGTCAGCGACGTAGACGTTACCGGCCGTGTCGACGGCCACGCCGGAGGGCGCGGTGAGGGTTGATTCGATGACGGTGCGCGTTCCGCCGGGTGTGGTCTTGCTGACCTGACCGTTGTTATCCACGACGAAAAGATCGCCCTGAGCGTCGACCGCGACGTCACGGGGGTGAGCAAATCCGGTGGCAACCACCGTTCCGTTACCGGCTGGGGAAACTTCGATGATTTGTCCGTTGAGTTGGTCCGCTACGTAGAGATTCTTGGCGGCGTCGACGGATAGACCGTCGGGGATACCCGTTGATACGAGGCCCGTGATGTAATTGATCGTTCCGCCGTGCAGCTGCTCACTCGTCGGCAGCTTGGCGATTTCGCCGGCAACCGCGACGTAAACGGTGTCGGCGCTATCGACGGCGATGGCCCGAGGGAGAATGAACTTGCCCGGGATCGTCGACTGCACTCCGGCGGCAGTTACCTTGACGACGCGGCTGTGACCGGAATCAGCGATGAAGACGTTGCCCGTACTGTCCACCGCGACCGCGGTCGGGCCCGACAGGCCTGAGCCAATTACCGTCTGTGTTCCCCCTGGGGTGATCTCGACCACGCGGTTGTTGCCGGTATCCGCCACGAAGACGTCTCCGGCGGCGTCAACGGCCAGGTGCGTTGCCTGGGAAAGGCCCGATCCCAGTGACGTGGGCACCGTGGTCGACGTGGCACCACTAGTGGCCGGGATGGCGACGCTGGCCAGAGCGACCAAAGATACAGTCAGCGCACGGGCGCCCTTTGACGAGATGCTTCGTAATAACAGGGGCTTCGGACTTCAGCGTGGTGTGATCGTCGCGAGTAGATCCCAATTTGGCTTGCCGGCGTAGAGCAACGCACGGATTCTGTAGTTGCGAAAGGACCGGAAGCCGAACGCCACCCGCTTGACGCGTTTGGCGAGATTGT
>CAIQGE010000002.1 GCA_903871335.1 uncultured Actinomycetes bacterium | reverse complement strand
GAACTCACTCGGGACCTTCGCATGTCCCGAGTGATGTCCCACGAGATATCCCAAGGCCTCTGAGCAGGGAAAACGTCGTGAAGATCTTGAAGAAATTTCTTGGCGTCGGGACATTTTCCATGAGGTTCGCCGGGATATCCCTACCCCTTACTGGTGTCATGAACACACACACCAGTCCCTACAGATACCTCCGAGAAGAACTGCGTCAGCGATCTCGTGGCCGAGCCAGCTGTGAGGCGCTGCTCCGCTTCACAGCCGCCGGCGTCGATCTCAGCGAGGCAACGAGCCCCTTCGAACTTGCGATCATGAGCAATCCTGAGAGCCCGAGCCCCGTGACTCGCTCCAATCTCGAGGTCCTCATCGGGCTGTCGGCGACAGACCACGACGCGGCTCTCGTCACGTTCGTGGCCTTCGAGGCGGTCTTCATCCGCGTCGCGAAGTTGGTCCACCGAGCGGGACCGACCGCCCTCGATGTCAGTGAAGAGGTGCTCGCCGGAGCGTGGGCCGCCATTGTGGAGGTCGCCGATCTTCCACTCGGCAATCGAGTTCCCCTTCTCGTCTCGAAGACCTGGACGAAGGCCCGCTCCGCCACCCGTCGAGAGCACCGACTTCGGTCCGCCCTTGAGATGGGTGCAGAGCTCCCGGAGCCCCTGGACGAGGGCGACTCATTGGCTCGCGCCATTGGTGATCTCAGCGACTGGGTGAGTCAGGGTGTGATCACGGCGGCCGACGCGGAGATGCTCCGTCGCACCCGAATCGACGGCCTTCCACTTGATCACTTCGCCGAGATGATCGGGACCACACATGTCGCCCTCAAACACCGTCGACCTCGCATTGAAGCCGCCCTCCGCGAAGCGCTCGCCCGAAAGGAAGCAGCGTGAGTCCCTTACGCGTTCAGTCGGTCCCGGAGTTGCTGGGCGGCGTCTGGTCCGAGGGCTCCTTCGGCGTGGGCGAAGTGTCGCTCGAGTTCGGGGTCGTTGCCCCTCCGGGCAATCACGTCGGTGAGGTCAGCCCAGAGCACCGTGTCCCGAGAATCGATCTTGAGGCCCTGGCGCGTCGCCCATTCGGCCTCGTCGAGGTCGCCATTCAACAGGGCTTCTCGGAAGTGCTCGTGGGCAACCTTCGAGACAGCGTTCTGGATCACCCGTTCGTAGCCCTCGTCGCGCACGAAGTCGAAGTAGGAACTCTCCTCGCCCTCAAACAGCGCTCCTCGGATGAGCGCCAACGCGTCGTGGTGCAGCTTGTACGCAACGTCGTCGGGACTGTCGGCCGCTTCGGCGACGTGACGTTGGAACTCAATCCAGTCGGTCGTGTAGCGAAGGAGCTCGTAACCACGTTGCCCCTTGGCTTCGGGCAGGTGCTCGACGCCAACCAACGCTCGAGCGTTCGACATGTAGTTGGTCAAGGTCTTCTTCGACACGTCGCGATCGCTCGCGTTGAGTGGCCAGAGCGTGGTCTGAATGGTGTCGCCACTTCGTTGACGACCCTCCTGGAAGGACAGGTAGCTGTAAATCGCTCGCACCGGGTCAGGTGCATTGCCAGCCAGTGGCGCAATGGTCAGCGGACCGAAGAAGTCGACGTGCAGGAGTTCATCGCTGCCTTCATCGACGAGCAGGACGCTGTCGGGAATCGTCGCTCCGGCTCCGGCTTCGGCTTGTGGTCGTGGTTCGGGGTCATCGGGTTGACCGGTTGGGGGATCGGCCATGACCTGTGGCGCGGAGACCACTGCTGCTGGTGTGGCATTCCTTCTGCGCCAGTACGCGACTCCACCGCCAATGACCGCGAGAGCAATGACGGCCACCCACACCGAGATGCCAGATCCGCCACCGATGCCTCCAGAACCGGGGATGCCGGTTGCGGGGATGGGCTCGTTGACCCACGAAGGGGTGGGCTGCCTTGGCAGCGCGGTCGCAACGGGGAAGGTAAGCGCCAGCGACGTGGGGCCACCGACCCGCAGTGGCGTCGTGCCCGGACTCCCGCCGAACCCGGTGTACTCGACACCGTTGGTGACGAAGGGGTGGAAGGTCAACATGCCGGTCGTCGTGGTGTCGGGGACGAGCAGGCTGTAGGTCGCGTCGACCAAGCCATCATCGGACGTGGCATTGACGTTGTTGGTCTGATCGACCGGATTGGTCATGACGGCCGAGACCGGAACGCCCCCCTTTGGCGTGAAGGTCACGGCCGAGCCGGGAAAGGGTTGCATCCCCGAGAAGAAGTGACCCCAGTTGGGTGCGGGGTAGTTCAGCTGTGGTGGACCGGAGGACATCGTCATGGTCAGAAAGGCCTTGCCCGTGGGTGCTGGGGTGTTGACGCCGTCGTTGTTGAATGCGCTGAGGTGGGCCGAGGCGACATCCAGCACCGAGTTCAACGTCACGCCGTCGGCCGGGTTGGTGATCGGCACGTTGAACGTGCGATTCACCGAGTCGGTGAGCGACGAGCTGACCGGATCGGCGTAGAGGACGCTTGGGGCAGAGGAGGTGCGCTTCAGCGACCACAGCGAGAAGCTCTGACTGAACGAGGAGTCGCTGGCGACCAGCTGGACGTTCGTCGTGTCGTTGGGCACCGACGCCAGGTAGGCCGAGGATCCGGTCCCTGTCGAGCCCTGGCTCTGGCTCACGGAGGACTCGATGTTGGTGGTGTCGAGTGCGGTGGCGTCGCCGTTCACTACGAGCGACAAGTTTGTGGCGGTCCCTGTGGTCGTGCTCGCGTTCGTGCCCTCGGTGAGCGCAACATCGAAGCTCACAAGGCGGTGTCCCGAGTTCGGCACGTAGCCATTCGCACTGGCGGGCCAGGACACGCCAGTCACCGTCACTTGGAAGTCCGGCCCCCGTAGTCGTCCGTCGACGGGTGTGGTCAGAGATCCGAGAGAACTCGACAAGACGATGACCTGACCGTTCGGAAAGAGATGCCAAGACGTGGCACCGGCAGGCAGTGACGCAGTGAACGAACTGACCACGGCAAGGAACGTGGCAAAGAGACCAATGAGAAGGGAAGCAGAACGTGGAAATCGAAGCACAGTGGGAAAACGCTAACGCCCAAGTAGGTGAAAAATCAGTGCAGGGCTGCCGGGATGGTCGACCGTTGGGGGTGTCAGATCAACTCCTCTTGACGGTGGCCGAGACCAGTCAGATCCTTCGACTGAGCCGGTCGCGGGTCTACGAGTTGCTGTATTCGGGAGTCTTGCCGTCGGTGAAGATCGGTAGCTCTCGACGGGTTCGACGAGCAGACCTCGAGTGGTTCGTCAACCAATTGGAGGAGGCGTCATGACGAATGAAATTGTCAGATCCGAGGTCTACCGTTGCAGAAGCGAGGAGGGGTAATGGCGACACGTCGCACAAAGGGAGAAGGGGCGATCTACCGGCGCGACGATGGTCTCTGGATCGGGGCTGTCGACCTCGGCTGGAAGAACGGCAAGCGCGTCCGCAAGGTCCTCAACGGCAGGACGCGCAACGAAGTTGTCGCAAAGATGCGCGAGGTGAAGTTGGCCGTCGAGCAAGGGGTCACGCTGGCGCCTGATCGCCTCACGGTGGAGGCCTACCTCGAGGGATGGTTGACCAAGCGCATCCCCGGGACGATCTCGACGCGCACCGAAGCTCTGTATGCCCGGGCCGTGCACGACTACATCAACCCGACCCTCGGCAAGATCCGTCTCACGAAGCTAACGCCAACAGACGTGGCCGAGATGCTCCAGGACCTCGAAGCACGTGGCTATTCGGCCTCGACGAGGAGAATGGCCCGGGCGACGCTTCGTCGAGCGCTCCGGATGGCCGAACAAGACGGCTTGCTCTCTCGCAACGTGGCAGCCATCGCCGAAGGTCCGAAGATGAACCACCGTGAGGGTCGATCGCTTACTCCCGAGCAAGCCCGGATGTTCCTCCTCGCAGCGAGCGAGCACCGTTTGTCGGCGGCGTACGTCCTCACCTTGTCGCTCGGGCTCCGTCGTGGCGAAATCCTCGGTCTCAAGTGGGAAGACATCGAAGCGGCCGAAGGCACCGTCGTCCTCCACATTCGCCGCCAGCTCATCCGAGATTCCAATGGCGTCCACCTCGACGACCTGAAGACCAAGGGGAGTCGTCGCACCCTCCATCTCTCGAGGTCGATGATCGAGATGCTGGACCAACACCGCGCCTTCCAAGAAGCGGAAGAGCTGGTGAAGGGCCGTCAATGGCACAACGACCACGACCTGATCTTCACCTCCACCATCGGCACACCGCTCGACCCGGAGCAGTTCGGCAAGACCGTGCCCAAGATCGCGATTGAAGCCGGACTCGGGCACTGGTCGATCCACGAGCTACGTCACTCCTGCGCCTCGATCATGATCGCCATGGATGTGCCGCTCGAGGTCATCGCGGAGCAACTCGGACACGCCTCGATCAGGGTCACGAAGGACGTCTACGGGCACCTCATGCCGCGCTCACGAGCTCGCGCCGCAGCGGCCATGCAGGCCGCACTTTTCGACGAAAACGTCCACTCGCGTCCACAGCAAACTGACCCATTGGCTACACAATTGGCTACATTTGACGCCGATTTCATAACCCCCAAGCCTGTGACCAGGGGTTTTGTGGGCCGCCCGGGTCTCGATCCCGGCACCTTGGGATTAAAAGTCCCCTGCTCTTCCCGATGAGCTAGCGGCCCGGTGCGTGGAGATGTTCGTTGCGGAACGCTCAGTCTCCGAGTGGCACAGGTTAGCCCATGAGATTCGGGGTTTCCCATCTGCATCGAAGTTGTCGAGACGTTGTCCTCGGACCGGCTACAAGAAAAATTGACGCTCTCAGCGATCGAGCGGACCGATGCTGCCAAGCCTTTCGACGACGGTGTTGGAGAGCATTGTCGATACAAATGAAGGGGGAGTACCGTCAGTCGAATTGTTCGTGTTGTTGTCGGGACGGAGATCCTTCTCGAGGGCTCCTCGCTCGTTGGGATCCTTCTGTTCCTCTTCCCACTCGTCGGCGTACGCCGCGTCGTCGGGTCCCTGGTACCGCACGGCGTTACCCACCTTGTTATGAGCACCACAGCGAGTGCATTCAAGATTTGGCTGATGGAGAATGGAGCCGTTGTTCTCGTGACCTCGTGACAAATGCGACGAGAGAGGCTCGAAAGACTTTCCTCCGCACTTCCAACACCGCGTGCGGTTGAGGGAGTCGAGGCGAATGTCCTTCATGATGTGAGGATATGCCGTTGAGGAGTGTGGTGCCGGGAACCATGAGGCGCCGAGAAAAAGGGAGTTCGGACTTCGCTAACCTGCTGTCGTGAGTGAAATTTCGAACGAAACCGTTGCGTCCATTGAGCGCACACTCTCGGACGTGGATCACGCACTGGAGCGTTTGCGCGAGGGTGCGTATCGTTCATGCGAGACATGTGGCACGGAAATCGACGCGGCACTACTGACGTCGGACCCCGTGCGCACCAGTTGTGCCGCCCACCCACGTTTGAACGAAGTCGAGATTTCCTAAAGGTCGCTGCAAATGACGAATGCCCGGTGCGTTGGCACCGGGCATTGGTCATTGGTGCGAGTAGTTACTTCTTGGTGGCCCAGAAGATTTCGGCGATGGCGTCAATTTCGCTCACCAAACGGTCAGCGACGGCGACGTCGTTCGTCTTCTTCGCTTCGCCAGCCGACTTGGTGGCCTTCCAGAAGAGGTCGTGCAGGTCGGGGTGAGCGGCGAGGTGCTCGGGCTTGAAGTAGTCCGTCCACAGAACCCACAGGTGGTGCTTGACGAGATCGGCGCGCTCTTCCTTGATGACGGTCGCACGAACTTTGAAATCGGGGTCAGTCGACGCCGCGTACTTTTCCATGCACGCCTTGACCGACTGGGCTTCAATCTTCGCCTGAGCCGGGTCGTAGACACCACACGGGAGGTCGCAGTGCGCGTGGACAGTCAGGGCCGGGGCGTTCGTCGCCAGGAGCGACGCAACTCGGAAACGGAAACTCATTGGTTCACCTTTCGAAATGGGTACGCCCCCGACACACGCGAGGGCGGGATGACTCCGAAGGCAGGTTAGCGATCCTTTGTCAGTAGCGTTCCTCTGATGAGACTTCCCGGTCAGTCGTGGTGGGCCCGTCAGCTCGTGATTGAAGGTCCCTCCATGCTCCCCACGCTGCTGCCCGGTGAGGTGGTGCCGGCGTTTCGTCGGTGGCGGCGACCGCGGGTGGGCGACGTCGTTGGTGTACGCGATCCACGGGATCCGGCGCGAATACTGGTCAAGCGGGTCACGAAGGTCGCCGCGTCGACTGTCGAAGTGCAGGGCGACAACGCAGAATTCTCCGAAGATTCGCGTCTTTTTGGTCCCGTTTCGGTTCGAGACGTCGTGTGGCGCGTCCCGCCGTCGGCCCTGCGTCGGTGAAATACGATGACCACATGACAGAGGAACGCCCGAGCGGCGTCCGGGACCTCGGTGGCTTCATCAAGGAACAACGAGCGAACGCGCAAATGTCGCTCCGTCGCCTCGGCGAAATGGCCGGCGTCTCCAATGTCTACCTGTCGCAAATCGAAGGTGGTCTCAAGCGACCCAGTGCGGACATCCTCCAGAAAATTGCCAAAGCGTTGTCGATTTCGGCGGAGACGTTGTACGTGCAGGCGGGCATTCTGGACGAGAATCGCTACGGCTCGTCCGAGGGCGCCATCTTGGCTGACGAACGTCTCACCGACGCGCAGCGACAGGCGCTCGTGACCATTCTTCGTTCCTTCCTCGCCGATAACGCTTCCGGAAGTTCCACGACTCCGGACAATTAGGCTCCTCGCGTGGCTCGTCTCGCGGTTCTCTCGTACCACACCTCACCCTTGGCCCAGCCCGGGACGGGTGACGGTGGGGGCATGAACGTGTGCGTGCGAGAACTCTCCTCGGCGCTCGCCCGACTCGGACACGAGGTCGACGTCTACACCCGACGGGAGTCGGCCGCGGTCAATGACACCATCGTCGTCGAACCCGGATTTCGTGTTCGTCACATCACGGCCGGACCGCCGCGCGTCTTGGAACGTCACGAACTTCCTCTCTACGTCGACGACTACGCCGACGGCATCGCCGCGGCGTTTCGTTGTTCGGGACTCCCCGAGGCGCTCCACGCGAATTATTGGCTGAGTGGTGTGGCAGGCCATCGTCTCAAGCACGATTTCTCTATTCCCTTGATCACCACCTTCCACACGCTGGAACACGTCAAGGCGGAAACTTTTGAGCCGGAATCACCCGAGCGAGCCGAGCAAGAACACCGAATCATTGATTGTTCGGACGCGGTGCTCGCGAGTTGCGACGTCGAAGTCGAACAGATTGTCCACCACTACCACGCGGATCCCTCGCGTGTGCACGTGGTGCCCCACGGTGTGGAGCACGCCTTCTTCGCACCGGGCTATCGTCCGCAGGCGCGCCGTGCGCTGGGTTTTGCGGCCGAAGTGCCCCTCGCGCTCTTTGTTGGCCGATTGCAATCGCTGAAGGGTGTCGACCTCGCTCTCGACACGGTGATTGAACTGCATCGTCGAGGCACGCCGATTCACCTCGCGATTGTGGGTGGACCGAGCGGACCGGGAGGACGCAGCACGCTCGAGGGTCTTCGTCGTCGCGTGGCGAACGCTGGAGTTATTGATCACGTGTCTTTTGTTGCACCTCAACCCCACGAACTCTTGTCGACGTGGTTCCGCGCCGCAGACGTGACTTTGGTGCCGTCGCGCGCGGAAAGTTTCGGACTGGTGGCTCTCGAGTCCGCCGCGTGTGGCACACCAGTGGTGGCCTCGCGTGTGGGCGGACTCGTCACGTTGGTGGACTCCGGGGCGACGGGCCTTCTCGTCGAGGAGAGATCCCCGGAAGTCTGGGCGGACGCCGTGGCCTGGGTTCTCGACGAAGAGCGAGCGACGTCATTATCCACGAACGCCGTGATCCTCGCGCAGAATTACACGTGGCGCGCCGCGGCCGAGCGAGTCCGAGATCTCAGCGCCCAACTCCGGTCGTCCGCTCTGGTCACCTGTCCGTGACCTCGACACCCATCGCGGATGAGGGTGCGGCGGAACGACTGGATGGCCTGTTGCGGTCGTGGTCGGCGACGTGGTTCGACACCGGAGTTCTCGCGGCACTGGAGACCACGGGTGTTGCCGACGATCGCGGACAGTACCGGTGGCTCCTCCGGCTGCGCGGTGACGAAAAGGAATTCGTAACGCTGTGGCTCACGTTGCGCCAGCGAACGGTGCATGTCGAAGCCCAAGTCATGCCCGCACCCGATGAGCGCATCGAGGACGTCTACCGTTTCCTCCTCGCGAAGAACGCCGACCTCCACGAACTTCATCTGGCTCTCGGTCCCGAGTCCGCGATCTATCTCGTCGGTCGGGTCCCGGTGGCCGACGTGGACGCTGACCGGTTGGACGAGATCTGCGGCGCCGCTTTGCACTACGTGGACGAAATCTTTCCGACGGCCATGAGCCTGGGCTTCGGTTCCCTCTATCGCCGTCGGCGGAATCGCTAGGCGCCAAGGCCGCTGAGTAGCGTTGCGACATGGCATATCGCTTGATCATCGTTGGTGGCGGTCGCATTGGCGGCGCCTTGGCCCAGGGACTGCTGCGCGCACACTTTGTTCCGACCTCGGACCTGGCGGTGGTGGAGAGCGGCGCCGAGCGGCGCGCTGAACTCGTCGACGAACTACCGGGCGTGAGCGTGCTGCCGACCCTCGAACTCGACAACGTCGATGACCACTCGGGAGTGGTCCTCTGCGTGAAGCCCGATCAGGCGGAGGGGGCCGCTCGTCTCATCGGCGCCTGTGGCGCACGCCGAGTCCTGTCGGTGGTCGCGGGCCTGTCGTGTGCCCGGCTCGAAGCAGTGATGCCCGGTGCCGTCGCCGTGGTGCGCGCCATGCCCAATACACCGGTGGTCGTGGGTAAGGGAGCGAGCGCGATCTCGGGGGGTTCCCACGTCACCAAGGACGATCTCGACTGGGCGGCCGACGTCCTTGGTTCCTTGGGCACGGTCGTGCGTCTCGCCGAACGTCACCTTGATGCGGTGACGGGTTTGTCGGGCTCCATGCCCGCCTACCTCTATCTCGTGGTCGAAGCTCTCGTCGAGGCGGGCGTCCATCAAGGACTCACTCGTGAAGTGTCACGCCAACTCGTGGTGGCCACCTTCGAAGGGGCCGGAGCACTTCTGGCCCAATCCGGTGAAACGCCGGAGGAACTGCGTTCCCAGGTCACGTCTCCGGGTGGCACCACCGCCGCGGGACTGCGCATGCTGGAGGGCCGCGCGGTGCGGGCCGCGTTCTTGGAGGCGGTGGCGTCAGCCGCTGAGCGAAGTCGTCAACTGGGCCGTTAGCCCCGTCCGATATCGTCAGGGTTGATGCCCGTGCCGTTCAGCCGTCCCTCGATGTTGCCCGAACCCACGGTGGCCCGACTGCCGGTCTACCAACGCATTGCGCGCGAAATGGTCCGTCGCGGTCGTGAACGCGCGGATTCAGAAACCTTGGGTCGTTTAGCCGGAGTTGCTCCCGCCACGGTGCGTCGGGACCTGGCGGGTCTCGGATCGCTCGGGACGCGAGGTGCGGGATACGACGTCTCTCTTCTCGTGGAACGTATTGAGGAAGCCCTCGGGCACCACCAGCGATACGACGTCATTCTCATTGGCGTCGGTAACCTCGGCCACGCGTTGCTCAACTCCACCAATTTCCTTATTTCCGGCGCGCAGTTGGTCGGTCTCTACGACGTGAATCCCGACGTGATCGGTACGGAGGTTGCCGGTCTCACGGTGCAGGATTTCGCCGGCGAGTTGGCGCCGGCCACGATGGCCGTTCTGTGCGTTCCGCCGGACGTCGCTCAGGAGGCCGCGGACCGACTCGTCGAACACGACATCCACGCCATTTTGAACTTTGCCCCGCAGGTCCTCAGCGTGCCCATCGGCACCGCCGTGCGCTACGTCGATTTCTCCATCGAGTTGCAAATCCTCGCCTACCACCTCACCAACGGGACGGGTCCCTTGGGCGGCGGACTGTTGCATTCACTGGGTATCACGCCGCCGGCCCCGCCGCGCACCGCGTAGCATTTCAAGAACTCCGGGGAGACTATGGCGTTCATCTCAGTAGGCATTGATCACGAGCACGCCTCGTTGGATCTGCTCGAGCGCGCCACGGTTCCCGAAGAGGGCTGGGGCAAAGTCCTAGGTTCGCTGCTCGCCAACGCCAATATCAACGAAGCCGTGTTCGTCTCCACGTGCCTACGCACCGAGGTCTACGCGACGATCGACCGGTTCCACGGTGCCGTGGACGAAATCACGGCCACCTTGTCCGACGCGACCGGCGTCTCGGCCGACGAACTCGCCGCCGTGCTCACCATTCACTTTGATAAGGGTGTCGCGGGGCACCTCTTTCGGGTCGCCGCTGGACTCCGCAGTGCCGTGCCCGGCGAGCACGAAGTTCTCGGACAGATTCGCCGCGCTCTCGAGCGCGCCGACGAGGAGCACGCGGTCGGTCCGGAGCTCGCGGAACTGTTTCGACGGTCCCTGAGCGCCGGACGACGCGCCCGGCACGAGACGGCGATCTCTCGCGGCACGACGAGCTTCGCGCAAGCGACCGTTTCGATGGCTGAACACGAACTGGGCGCGAACCTCGCGGGCGCCACCGTGGTCGTTCTCGGAGCGGGTCAACTCGCTACGGGAGTTGTGAAGTCCCTGCGTGACGCGAAAGTTGCGCCGGGACGGGTCGTCATTGCGAACCGGACGCGAGAGAACGCGGACGCTCTGGCACACGACGCGAACGATGAGCGCATCGACGTCGTGGCTCTGGCCGATGTCGCCGGGGTACTCGGTGAGGCTCGACTCGTCGTCGCGGCGATTGAAGCACCCGCACCACTTCTTAACGCGTCGTCGTTCACGAGCACCCAGGGAGAGGTCCTCGTGATCGACTTGGGCATGCCGCGGGTGATCGACACGGACGTTGACTCCTTGCGTCACGTTCGCCGTTTGGACATCTCGCACTTGCGTGACGTCGTCCAACAGACTCTCGCCGACCGACACGTCGCGGTCGACGCGGCCGCGGCCATTGTGGATGAAGAGGTGGAGAAGTTCCACGAGGATCGTCGCTCACGTGGCGCGGCGGCGATTGTGGGGGAGTTACGCGAGCGACTCGAACAACTGCGTGCTCAGGAAATGGAACGACGACGTCACGACTTTTCGTCCTTCACTGACGCGCAGCGGGAATTGGTGGAGTCGCTCACGCGCTCGCTCGTCGCCAAGATCGCCCACGCCCCGACGGTGGCGTTGAAGGAAGCCGCGGGCTCCGACCGGGGGCAACGGTTGACGGAAGCGACTCGCAACCTGTTCGAGCTGTGAGCACTCTGCGTCTCGCCACGCGAAATTCGCCACTCGCGCTCACCCAAGCGCACTTCACCGCGGACGTCTTGCGCGAGAGCGCCGGTGTCGACATCGAGATCATCGAAGTCGAAACAACGGGTGACCGCCGCACCGACGTGTCGCTGGCCAGCGTCGGTGGGCAAGGTGTCTTCGCCGTGGAGATTCAAGACGCCGTTCTGCGTGGCGAGGCTGACGTGGCGGTCCACTCCGCGAAAGATCTTCCCTCGCGTACGCCCGATGGTCTCATCCTCGCCGCGGTTCCCGAGCGGCGCGACCCTCGCGACGTCATCGTGGGCCGCGCGCTGGCGGGACTCGGGCCCGGGGCCACGGTGGCGACCGGTTCTCCTCGTCGCCGAGCACTACTTCTGGAGCGTCGTCCGGATCTGCACGTCGTGGAATTGCGGGGCAACATGGCTCGTCGCGTCGCCGCCGCGGGTCACGACGGCGTCGACGCCGTGGTGGCCGCCGCGGCGGCACTCGAACGTTTGGGGTGGTTGGACCGAGCGGCGGAATTCCTCGATCCGACCTGGTTCATCCCACAGGTGGGCCAGGGCGCACTCGCTCTCGAGTGTCGAATGGACGATGACGCCACCCGAAGCGCACTGGCCTCAATTGACAACGCACTCGCTCACGACGCGGTGTCGGCGGAACGGGCATTTTTGCGAGAGCTCGGAGCGGGTTGTTCCATTCCCGCGGCGGCGCACGTCACGATCGACCAGGGTCTCTGGCACGCGAGCGGCATGATGGCCTCGTTCGATGGTGGGCGAGTGATACGAGTGGAACTGACGCGAGGGGATGAATCACTCGACGACTTCGGTGCGCGAGTCGCCCGACACCTTCGTGACGACCTCGGTGGCGCCGCGCTAGAGGGTTGGAGTCGGGAGTGAGCCTCACGGTGGTCCTCACGCGTGAACCACCACGAAATGACGTCGTGCGTGAGCGCATTGTTGATATCGCGCGAGTGCGTGAAGTGCCACTGACGACCACGACGTACGTGACCGGCGACGCCATTGAACGCGCGATGGCGTCCGCGGCCGTCGGTGGAGAATTCGCCACCATCGTGGCGACGTCCGCGCGAGCGGCGACGTTCGTGTCAGCGGCCGCTCGATACGCAGTGGCGGACTACGACCTCGGCGCCGTTGGTGCCACGACGGCGGCCGCGCTGCGGGCGGAGGGGGTCGCGAGGGAACGTCGCATACTGGTGCCCGAACACCCTTCCGGTCGTGACCTCGGTCTGATGCTCGACCGCGGGCCGGTCCTGATTCTGGGAGCGGCCGAGATGCGCGAAGAACTGGCGACGACCCTCACGGAGAGATCTCTGGTGTCGCATCACGTGGCGTGTTATCGCACGAGTCCCGCACAGCTGACTCGACGTCAGCGGCATTATCTGCACGCGGGGGACATCGTGGTCATCGCGGCTCCCTCGGCGTGGCGAGTGGCGTCGCGAGAGGTGCGGGCCGACGCGGTGGTTGTCGCCATTGGTGGAACGACCGCGCACGAGGTGGAGAGCTCGCACACCCCTATCGTGGTCGCGTCGCCCGAAAATCTCGCCGAGGTGGTGCGCGGGGTCGCTCACGATCTCGCGACCTCGGGGAACGGAAGTTCCGACTAATAGGCTGGCCGTCGTGTTCCCTCTCGAACGACCCCGCCGACTTCGCCGAACGGCGGCTCTTCGCCGCCTCGTGGCGGAGACGTGCCTCCAACCTGACGATCTCATCGCACCTTTCTTCGTCGCCGAAGGCGTGAGTGAACCACGCGCGATCACCTCGCTCCCGGGCCACTTCCAGCACACGGTGGCGTCCTTGGTGGACGCCGCCGCGGCCGCCCACCGCGCGGGCGTTGGTGGCATCTTGCTCTTCGGTGTTCCAGATGCCAAAGACGAAACCGGCTCGGGAGCATTCAATCCCGACGGCATCGCACAGGTCGCACTGCGAGCCTTGCGGGACCGATTTGGCGACGACCTCGTGATCATGGCCGACCTATGTCTGGATGAGTACACGACGCACGGCCACTGCGGGGTTCTTCGTTCCGACGGATCGATTGACAACGACGCCACCATCGAGCTCTACGCCCGTGCCGCGGTCGCTCAAGCGGACGCCGGCGCGGCCGTCGTTGCCCCGAGCGGCATGATGGACGGTCAGGTCGGAGCCATTCGCGCTGGTCTGGATGCCGCGGGGCACGAGGACACGGTGATTCTGGCCTACGCCGCGAAGTACGCGAGCGGTCTCTACGGACCTTTCCGTGACGCCGTGGGCGTGGAGATCGCTGACGGCGGTGATCGACGCGGCTACCAGCAGGACTACCGCAATCGTCGTGAGTCGTGGCGCGAGGCGCGCGCGGACGTTGAACAGGGTGCCGACATCATCATGGTGAAACCAGCGATGACCTACCTCGATGTGCTCAGCGACCTGCGTCACGAGTTGGACGTGCCCCTGTGTGCGTATCACGTGAGTGGCGAATACGCCATGGTGAAGGCGGCGGCGGCGAATGGATGGATTGACGGCGAGGCCGTGGCGCTCGAACAACTCACCGCCGTGCGCCGAGCGGGCGCGGATTTTGTTCTCACGTACTTCGCTACCGAGATTGCTGAGGTCCTACAGGGATGACAACGAACGCCGCGTGGTTCGATCGAGCTCAACACGTCATCCCGGGCGGCGTCGACTCGCCGGTGCGGTCATTTCGCTCGGTGGGCGGCGTGCCCTACACGGTCATCAGCGGGAGCGGCGCGTACGTCACGGACGTCGAGGGACGGCGGTACCTCGACTTTGTGCAGTCCTACGGCGCCTCCCTGCTCGGGCACGCGTCACCACTCGTCGTCGAGACGATTCAAAAGTCCGCCGCCCTGGGCACGACGTTTGGTGCGCCGACGCCGGGTGAAGTTCTCTTGGCCGAAGCAATGGTCCAACGTGTCGCCGGCCTGGAACAGGTGCGTCTCGTGTCCTCGGGCACCGAAGCCGTCATGAGCGCCGTGCGTCTCGCGCGGGGGGCGACCGGACGATCCAAGATCCTGAAGTTCGATGGCTGCTACCACGGACACTCCGACGCCCTGTTGGTCGCCGGTGGTAGTGGCGTCGCCCAGTTGGGCCTACCGGGCTCGGCGGGTGTGACTGACGGGTCCGTCGCGGACACTCTGGTCGCGCCGTACAACGTGGTGCCCACGCTTGATGACTCAGTCGCCGCCGTGCTGGTCGAACCAGTCGCCGCCAACATGAACCTCGTCGCACCGGTGGCGGGATTCCTCGAGGGACTGCGCGCCGAGTGCGATCGCGTCGGCGCGCTGCTTATTTTTGACGAAGTGATCACGGGCTTTCGACTCGCCTCCGGGGGCGCGGAGGAATATTTCGGTGTCACTCCCGATCTCTGGTGCTTCGGCAAGGTGATCGGTGGAGGACTCCCGGTGGGCGCCTTCGGTGGCTCTCGTGCACTCTTGTCGCACTTGGCGCCGAGTGGTCCGGTCTATCAAGCGGGCACCCTCTCGGGTAATCCGCTCGCGACCGCCGCGGGACTCAGCGTCCTATCCCAGGTCAACGGGTCGGATTACCGCACACTGGCTTCGACGGTGGCGGGTTTCGCCGCGTCGCTCGAGGACGTCATCAACGCGAATGGTCTGTCGGCCCAGGTGCCAGTCGTCGGCACATTGACGGGTCTGTACCTGAGCCACGAACCTTTTGCGGCACCGCAGAATTTCACCGAGGCCAAGGTGTTGTGCGACAACGGCCTGTACCAAGAGTTCTTCCACGCCATGTTGCGTCGAGGTGTGGCGTTGGCGCCGGGTGCCTACGAGATCATGTTCGTCTCGTTCGCCCACGGTCCGGCCGATCTCGCCGGGGCGCTCAGCGCAGCGGGTGAGGCCACCCGCGAGGTGGTGGCCGCCCGATGACGATCGTTCGCCGGTTCCACGGATTTTCCGTTGATCCGCCGGTCGGGGAGGACCGATCAAGGACGGTCTCCCTGGGCGTTGACGACGACACTTTGTACGAGTGGGTCGACGATCACGACGATCCCCGGTCGTGGCCACTGCGCGATCTACGCAACTGGCGAGTGGAGCGAACTCGGTCCTGGCGCATGATCGCCGACGCGGACGGGGTGTCGATACGGTGGTCGGCGCCACACTCGATGGACTGCGACGAGTTCACCGACATCCTGCGAGACCACGGCGCCGACGTCGTACGCCCGCGACGGGGGCTACGTCGTCTCACGGTCGCTGCCGCGTTACTCCTCATTCTCGCGTCACTTGGGGGACTGCTCACGTACGCGTTGACGCGTACGACGACGACGGTCGTGACGTCCGCGGATGTCGGAGCGATCAATCTGCGCGCTCAGGACGTGCCTGATGGTTGGGTGGAACTGGGCACCACCGATGCGAACAACGCACTCACCATTTTGGTGGGCAAGGCCAACGACGTCACGACGTCCTCGACCACGGTGCCCGCCGCCACTGGCGTCAACAAGACCATTTGGGATACCGCCACCGCGCGCTTCCAGACCTGCATGGGCACCACCGCCGCGAAAGACCGCATGTTCGGAGCGGCGGGGGAACAGCCCGCCTTACAGGTGTCCGGAGCGGTGTACGGAGCGAATTCCTTCGGCGGGGTGCAGATGGCGTCGCTCACCCAGTACTACGCGTCGACGGACATGGTGGGTCGCGATCTTCGCGAGTACTCACGCGCTTCTTTCGCGCACTGCTGGGCTCTCGTCAACGCCCTCATTCTCCAGGGCTATCTCTTCTTTGATCCAACCTACGCCCGAGGCAGTGTTCCGGTGACCGCGTGGGATTTCACGACGACCACTCGCGGTTTTGTGCGCACCGCGGTCGCGGAGGTCACACTGCCGGGTTCGTCGCACTCCTACGCACTCGCGTCGGCGTTCGCGGCGAGAGGCCACTACGAAATGACGTTTTTCGCCCTGGCCGGAAATTGGCACGACGCGCAAGCGACGGCTGACGCGGGGCTGAATGCGGTGTTGGCGAGGATGGCGCCGGACGCCACCGCGCCCAGTCGGGCCTAGTTGTCGCTTTCGCGCGTCAGGATGTCAAAGGCACGCTCGGGCAGAGCGTCCGCCAACTTGACGAGGGCGCGGTACCCGAGTTCGGCGGGACCTTGGCGATCGTTGTGCATCAAGTTGGCCATGATCAAGAGCAACTCTCGCATGAGGGGCTTCACGCGAAGTCCCGCGCCGACGCACACCGCCAAGATCTCTGGTTCTGAGATGATGCGCACAAAGGCGCGGGCGACCTTGTAGTAATCGCCGTACGCACTCTCCATCGTTTCGTCGTAGAGACGCAGTTGCGACGGATCGTTGTCGGCGAGAGCGGCACCGACCGCCGCCGCCGCGAGGCGACCGGTTTCGTAGCCGTAGGAAATTCCTTCACCGTTAAACGGGTTGACGGTTCCGGCGGCATCGCCGATCAACAAGGTGTTAGGTCCGCGGCGAGGTCCAATCGCGAGCCCCATCGGGAGGCGGCCGCCGGTCGGGGCGCCGCAACTGGTCTCCTCATTGAGTCCCCACTCGTCGCCGACTTGTGCGACGAAGTAGTCCTGGAGCTTGGTCGTGTTGACACCCTTCCACGCGCGATCGGTCGAGAGAAGTCCGACGCCCACGTTGACTCGTCCGTCGCCGAGGGGAAAGATCCACCCGTATCCGGGGACCACGTCGCCCTTGGGATCACGAATGTCGAGGTGAGAATCAATCCAGGGCTCGTCGTGTCGTTCACTGCGGTAGTAGCCGCGTAACGCCATTCCCATGGGCCACTCGCGATTTCGCTGGGCGCCGAGAGTGCGACCAATACGCGAGTTCTGGCCGTCGCCGACGAGGACGTAGCGAGCGCGAATGGGTGAACTTTCACCCGTCGTCTTGTCTTTCACGATGACGCCGGCGGCGCCACGGAGCGCCCCGTCCGTCTCGTTGGTGGGCTCGAGGAGTTCTAAGGCTTCGGTGCCCGTGAGCACCGTGGCGCCCGCCGCGCGCGCGTGCTCGGCGACGAGCCCGTCGAGATTGAATCGAGTAATCGTGTACCCGTAATTGGGAAAATTGCTGTGCTCGGGCCACTGCATTTCGAGTGACGCGCCGAATCCAAAGGCGCGCAGCCCGTGGTACTTATGCCCGTGCGCCGCCACCGCGGTTTCGAGACCCATGTCGGCGAGCTGGCGGACCGAGCGAGGGGTGAGTCCGTCTCCGCAGGTCTTCTCTCGGGGAAAAGACTTCTTCTCGATCAAACAGACCGACCATCCCGCGTTCGCGAGCCAGTACGCGCACGACGAGCCACTCGGACCTCCACCCACGATGACGACGTCGAAGGGTGGTTGCGAAGCGAGGGAGGAGAGTTCTGTCACGGGACAACACTACGGGTCGCGGCTACGAGCCCTTCCGAGTCGCAATGACCCGGTCGAGAGTCTGGTAGAAATGATGACCGTGGACCAGTACCTCCCCCTACTGGGACTCCTGATTCTCGGGGCGATTTTTGCGTCGGGATCGTTCGTCGCGTCAGCTCTGCTGGCGCCGAGGAAGCGACCCAGCGATGCGAAACTTGCTCCGTACGAATGCGGGATTGTCCCCGAGATCGAGCCGCCCCAACGATTTCCTGTCCGCTTCTATCTAGTGGCCATGATCTTCGTTATTTTCGACATTGAAGTGGTCTTCATGTATCCCTTCGCCGTGGTCTTCAAGCAACTCGGATCCTTTGGACTCATTGAAGTTCTCATCTTTTCGGTCGTCGTTTTCGGCGCTCTGCTGTATCTGGTGAGCGAAGGGGCCCTGACGTGGGGTCCCGTCAAGCGCCTCGTGCCCGGGATGCCGGCGCGGACGTCGTCGTCGACGATTGCGCGCATCACGATCGATCGTGATCAGGCGGCCTGAACGTGGCCCTCGAAGATCTCCAGCACAATTTTCTAACCGGTCAACTTGAGGACCTCGTGCGGTGGGCCCGTCGAGCGTCGGTGTGGCCGGCGTCGTTCGGTCTCGCGTGTTGCGCCATTGAAATGATGGCGGCGGGTGCCGCGGACTTTGACCTGGCGCGTTTCGGAATGGAAGTCTTCCGCAACTCGCCTCGTCAGGCCGACCTCATGATTGTGGCGGGACGAGTGAGCCAGAAGATGGCCCCGGTGCTCCGCCAGGTGTACGACCAAATGATGGAACCCAAGTGGGTCATCTCCATGGGTGTGTGCGCGTCGACGGGCGGAATGTTCAACAATTACGCCATCGTGCAGGGCGTCGACCAGATCGTGCCCGTGGACGTGTACGCCCCCGGGTGTCCGCCCAGCCCGGAAACGTTGATGCACGCAATCTTGACCTTGCACGAACAAATCCGTACCGGTGAAATTCTTCAGCGTCGCGCGGAAGGACGCCCGGGTGCCACCGTGACGCCGCAGAGCCCGTGGACGCCAGAATCGTCCGTCGCTGTTCGACTCGGGACGCCCAAGTGATTGCACTTCCCCCCAACGCACCGTCGGGCGTCGCCGTCGCTGAAGGTCTCAACACCGGTGTGTCGTGCTTCCCGTCTCGCTCGTCCTATCACGCGTTTGTGGCGTCGTTTCGTGAGGATGGATTCGAGCTCTGCGCTGACCTGTGCGCGGTGGACTACCTCACGCACCCGGGGCGCGAACTGCCCGAGGGCGTTTCCCCGGAGCGTTTCGAGGTGGTCGTGAACCTCCTCAGCCTGTCGCGCAAGGAGCGAGTTCGTATTCGCGTGCAGTTGCCCGAGATGGATCCACGAGTCGACTCACTCTTTGATATCTATCCCGGTTCCGAAGCCATGGAGCGTGAGGCGTACGACCTCGTCGGCGTGCTGTTCGACGGCCACCCCGACCTCACCCGCATCCTCATGCCTGAGGAATGGGAGGGGCACCCCCTGCGTAAGGACTACGGCGTGGGTCGCGTGCCCGTGCAATTCAAAGAAGCACCGGGGCCACGATGACCGATCCCTCTTTCCGCACTATCGAACGAGCCGATCTCTTGACGGCCGAGACCTCCGAGGGGCCTCAGGAACTCAAGCCTCGTTCACTCACGGATCAGGCGGAACTCGCTCGCGAGGTCGGCGCCGTTCTCCGCCTCGATGGTCGCACTCTTGATCCCACTTCGATCGACGTCGAACGTCGCGACGACGAGACGATGATCATCAACATGGGTCCGTCGCACCCGTCGACCCACGGCGTGCTGCGACTCATGTTGGAACTTGACGGCGAGGTGGTGCTCCGCACGAAGCCGGTCATTGGCTATCTACACACCGGCATGGAAAAGACCGGCGAGGAACTCAGCTACGTCCAGGGCGCGACCAACGTCACCCGTATGGACTACCTGAGCCCCATTAACAATGAACTCTCGTACTCCATGGCCGTGGAGAAGTTGTTGGGTATTGAAGTCCCCGAGCGAGCCGTGTGGATCCGCATGATGATGAGCGAGATCAACCGGATTTCGAGTCACCTCGTGTGGATGGCGACGAACGGTATGGACCTCGGTTCAACGTCGATGATGATTTACGGCTTGCGAGAGCGCGAGTTGATCCTGGCGTTCTTTGAGAAGACCGCGGGACTCCGACTCAATTTGAACTACGTCCGTCCCGGCGGTGTCGCCGCCGACCTGCCGGATGGTTGGCAGGACGATGTCGTGGTGATTTGTGACACCATCGACGCCCGGACGTACGAATACGACGAACTATTGACCGGTCAGCCCATCTTCCGCGACCGCATGATCGGCGTCGCTCCGATGACCGCCGAAGAAGCCCTCGCGCTCAGTGTGACCGGACCGCTGCTGCGCTCCACGGGCGTCCCGTGGGACCTGCGCCGCACGATGCCGTATCTCGCCTACGACCAAGTGGACTTTGACGTCATTGTGGGCACCTACGGCGACAACTTCGACCGCTTCGCGATTCGACTGAACGAGATTCGTGAATCCATCAAGATCGTGCGCCAGTGCGTGGACATGATGCCGAAGGGCGACTACCGCACCCAGGACCCCAAAGTGACGCCGCCGCCGCGAGCGCGCATTGACGAGTCCATGGAAGCTCTCATCCACCACTTCAAGCTCTTCACCGAGGGCTTCCACGTTCCCGTCGGCGAGGTCTACTCAGCCATCGAGTCGCCCCGAGGAGAATTGGGTTGCTACATCGTTGCCGACGGCGGCCCGAAGCCGTACCGCATTCACGTGCGCGCTCCCAGTTTCGTGAATTTGCAGGCCGTGCCGCTGTTGATGCGCGGCGGCTTGATGTCCGACACGATCACGGTGATTTCCACCGTGGACCCCATCATGGGTGAGGTCGACCGATGAGTCATTTCCGTCCGGAGTTACGTCAACGAGCTGAAGAGACCGTGGCGCTGTATCCCGAACGTCGTTCGGCGATGCTGCCGCTGCTCCATCTGTCACAGGAGCAGGACGGCTACTTGACCGAAGAGGCGATGGAAGAAGTCGCCGAACTCACCGGGACGACCCCGGCCGAGGTTCGCGGTACCGCTGCCTTCTATGACATGTTCCATCTCGAACCCGTTGGGAAATACGTCGTTGGTGTGTGCACGAACATCGCGTGTCTGATTGCCGGAGGCGAAGAACTGTTGGCTCACGCGAGCGAGACCCTCGGGTGCGCGGTGGGCGGAACATCGTCCGATGGTTTGTTCACGCTCGAAGAAACTGAGTGCCTCGCGGATTGCAATATCGCGCCCTGCGTTCAGGTCAATCACCGCTACGTGCGCACGACCACGCCCGAAGCACTCGACGCTTTGGTCGAGGATCTTCGCGCGGGCAAGCGCGGCGACGAGATTCCGCCGCACGGCACGCTCATTCGCGTGAAGCGCTCGGGGGGCCTACGATCTCCCGCCGCTCAGATCGCCGATGAACGAGCCAACGAGCGTGTCGCTCGTGAAGCACGAACCGCGAAGGAAGGGCAGTGATGGCGGTACTGAGTGCCCCGAAGATCGTGTCCGCTCGCGCGGAGTACGCCGACTCTCACACGTTGTCGCGTTTTCTCGCGACCGGTGGCTACGAAGGACTTCGCAAGGCGTTGTCGATGCCGCCCGAGGCCGTCGCCGCCGAAGTGGACGCGGCCTCGCTTCTCGGCCGAGGCGGTGCCGGTTTTCCGGCGGGTCGAAAGTGGTCAATGCTGCGCAAGGCACCGACGAGTTACCTCGTCGTGAACGGTGACGAATCCGAACCCGCCACCTTCAAGGACCACTACCTCGTTGAGCGCGACCCCCACCAGTTGGTGGAGGGCGTCACCATCGCAGCGTACGCACTGCAAGTGAATCAGGCGTTCATCTATCTGCGTGGAGAATTCGCCCTCGGACTTGAACGAGTGCAGCAGGCACTCAACGACGCGTACGAGCAGGGCGCCCTCGGCTCGAACATTTTCGGTTCTGGATTCAGTCTGGACATCGTTGTTCACCCTGGCGCGGGTGCGTACATCTGCGGCGAAGAGACCTCGCTCATTGAGGCCCTCGAAGGCAAGCGTGGTTTTCCCCGCATTAAGCCCCCGTTCTTCCCGGCCGCGATTGGACTGTACGGACAGCCCACGGTCGTCAACAACGTCGAGACCATGTCGAATTTGCCGTGGATCATCTCCCATGGTGGTGCGGCGTTCGCGGCCCTCGGTGAGGGCCGATCGACCGGCACTCGGCTGTTCGCACTCAGCGGCCGTGTGAACAATCCGGGGATGTTCGAACTCGAAATGGTGAAGAACACCTTCCGTGATCTCATCTTCGACCCCGCCCTCGGTGGTGGCATTGTCGGAGGACACGCGCTGAAGGCATTCATTCCTGGTGGCGTCTCGGCGCCCTGGTTTGGCCCCGATGAACTGGACCTGCCCCTTGGTCAAGACGAAGTCGCCGCGAAGGCGTCCATGCTCGGCTCTGGATCGATTGTCGTCTTCGACGAGACCACCTGCGTCGTGCGTGCCGCGTGGCGTATTACCAAGTTCTTCTCACGAGAATCCTGTGGCCAGTGCACGCCGTGTCGTGAAGGTTCGGGGTGGCTCGAGCGCATCATGTTCCGACTCGAGCACGGCGGGGGTCGGCGAGAGGACCTCGAACTTCTGCTCGATCTCTGCGACAACATCGCCCCTGGTCTCGGCTGGCCTCCGCAGCAGACGACGATCTGCGTGCTCGGCTCGTCAATTCCGTCGTCGATTCACTCGGCGATCACTATGTTCCGCGACGACTTCCTCGCCCACGTGACCAATGATGGATGCACCCATGGCTGATTCCACCGAAACCCGTACCACCGTGACCGTAACGGTCAATGGTCGAGCTGTCGAAGCTCAGCCCGGCGAACTCTTGATTGAAGTCGCCGAGCGAGCGGGAACCTATATTCCCCGTTTCTGTTATCACCCACGGATGGAGTCCGTCGGCGTGTGTCGCATGTGTCTCGTCGAAGTTGACGGACCTCGAGGAGCGACGTTGCAGCCCTCCTGCTACGTCGGCTGTACCGACGGCATGGTGGTCAACACGGAATCCGAAAAGGTCAAGAAGGCTCAGGACGGCGTGCTCGAGTTCTTGCTCGCCAACCACCCACTCGACTGTCCCGTGTGCGACAAGGGTGGCGAATGCCCGCTACAGGATCAGACCCTCGCGCACGGTTCGGGCGAGACGCGTTTTATCGAAGAGAAGCGTCACTTCGCGAAGCCCATCGAAATTGGCGAACTCGTGCTGTTGGACCGCGAACGTTGTATCCAGTGTTCGCGCTGCACTCGATTTGCCGACGAAGTAGCCGGTGACGCCGCCATTAATTTTGCCGGCCGGGGCGAGCTCATTGAGGTGGCTCCCTTCCCGACCAAGCCCTTTGACTCCGTCTTCTCGGGGAACACGGTACAAATCTGTCCGGTCGGTGCATTGACCGCCAAGCCGTACCGGTTCGCCGCGCGACCGTGGGACCTCGAACAAGTCGAAAGCACGTGTACGACCTGCTCGGTCGGTTGCCGCGTCGCCGTGCAATCGTCGGGCAACCGCCTCACGCGTGTTCTAGGCGTGGATTCGGATCCGGTGAACCACGGCTGGCTGTGCGATAAAGGTCGTTTCGTCATTGAGGCCGTCGACGCCGAAGGAACTTCCGGTTCCTACAGCGATCCCGCGACGAGGTTGCGCGAGCCTCTCGTTCGACGCAATGGAACTCTCGAGCCCGCCACGTGGGGCGAAGCATTGGCCGCCGCCGCCGCGGTGATCACTGAAGCAACCTCGACGTCGACCGATGGTTTTGGGGCCATTGGTGGAGCCGCACTCACGAATGAGGGTGCCTTCGCCTTCGAGCGTCTACTGCGCGGCGTCATCGGCACCGAACACGTGGACGCGCAGTACGGCGATGGCCTCGACCCCGTGTTGCTCGCAGCTATTCCCAGGGCCACGATCGACGAAGCCGCCGCCGCGTGCACGGTCGTCCTGCTCACGGGTGACCTCCGAGAAGAACTTCCCGTCCTGTTCCTGCGCCTGCGGGCCGGTGCGGTCAAGGGAACGATGAACATCGTCGAGATCGCGACGGCGTCCAATGCCCTGCGGTCGCTGTCGCGAGTTACGTTGCCGACGCGTCCGGGTGAGGCACACCTGGTGGCGCGCGCGATCGCCAACGACGCTGCAGCGATGGCGCAGCTCGCGACGCATCCGCAGGGGGCGGCCTTCGGCGAGACGGAATTGAACGAAGTTCGTCGATTGTTGGGCGACACCGGCGAAGGCGTCGTGTTCGTCGTGGGTCGTCCGAACGCTGCCGAATCCGCCCTCGTGATCGAGTCCGCGATTCGCACGTTGGCGAGTGAGTACCCTGAGGCACGATTCCTACCCACCCTTCGCCGCGGCAACATCTTCGGCGCACTCGACATGGGACTGGCTCCCGGGCTGCGGCCCGGACGGGCGGCTGGTTCTACCGGCCGCGGCACGATCGCACAGTTGCACGCGCTCGTGAGTGGCGAACAAAAGGCCGTACTCGTCCTCGGTGGCGACCTGATCAGTAACGTCCCCGATCAAGCTCTGGCGAAGGGCGCCTTGGCCGCGGCCCGCGTGATCGCCGTGACGGGTCACGGTGGCGCCACCGTCGACGCGGCGGAGGTCGTGTTGCCGGTTTCGGTGACCCACGAACGTTGGGGAACCGTCACCAATCTGGAAGGCCGCGTCACCGCGGTGGCCCCGAAGCTGGTGTCTCCTGGTTCAACGTGGAGTGACGTGGCCATCGCCGCCGAGCTCGCCGAAGAGTTGGGCCAGACCCTAGGTCTTGACTCCGTGGAAGCCACGAGCGTCGCTATTGAGACGACCACCGGATACCCCGCGTCGACCGTTCTTTCCGAGGGCGACGTCGAGGGTTTCGTGGTCGGCCGCGAAGGCGAATCGAAGCCGCGTCGCCCCCTCGACCCCATTGCTTTTCCCGGTATTCGTTCCGCTGACCTCGTGGGTCTGGCTCCCCGAGCGGGAGCCGTCCAGGAGTCGGTGGCGGGATCTAGCGTGTCGGTCGCGCGCGTGACATCGTCCGACGTGTCAGAAGTGGCGGTGCCGTCGCTCGCTCTCGCGGACGCCTACGCGTTGCGGGTCGTCGCAACTCGTCGTTTGTACGACCGCGGCGAAGGCGTCCTCGGCACACCAGCGCTGCGCACGCTGATTCCGGCGACGACGGTGCGCGCGAATCCCTACGATCTCGACCGACTGGGCGTAACGACGGGTGACGTCGTTCGTGCGACCACCGCTCGCGGCTCCTTCACTGTGGCGGTACGCGTGGATGCCGACGTCGTACGAGGAACTGCCGAAGTGCACCTCAACACGGTCAATGATGAAGGTGTTGACGTGGTGGGGACCTTGGTCATCGACGCGGACGCCATCGTGTCGGAAATTCGATTGGAGTCGCGATGACGCCGTCTGAACTCTTGGCCGCTGGAGATCCGCTCTACAACAACGGTGTTGGCTGGGCCGTCCTGATCATCGTCGTGATCAAGGTGCTCGTCGCGTTCGCGGCGCTCATGGGTTCGGTGATCCTGATGATTTGGTTCGAGCGCAAATTGATCTCGGACATGCAGAGTCGCATCGGCCCACAACGTTGGGGACCTTTCGGTTTGCTGCAGACGTTGGCCGACGGCATCAAGTTGATGTTCAAGGAAGATCTGGTTCCCGACCAGGCGGATCGCTTCGTCTTTAAGCTCGCGCCGTATCTCGTCTTGATCCCAGCGCTGCTGACATTCGCGATCGTGCCCATTGGTGGCACCGTGACTGTCGCGGGCCACACCTTCTTGCTCCAGGCCGCGGATCCTCCGATCGGCATCTTGTTGCTCCTGGCGATGTCGGGCATTTCGGTCTATGGCGTCATGCTGGCGGGTTGGTCGTCGGGCTCTAAGTATCCGTTGCTGTCCTCGGTGCGCGCGAGCGCGCAGATGATTAGTTACGAAGCAGCGCTCGGCATGACGATCGTCACGATCGTCATCGCCACGGGTTCGCTGTCGACGCACGACATCGTGGCGGCACAGGCTCACGGTTTGTGGCACTGGAACGTGTTGCGCCTCGGCATCGTTCCCTTCGCCGTGTTCTTGATCGCCATCACTGCGGAACTCAATCGACCGCCCTTTGACGTAGTGGAGGCCGAGAGCGAGTTGGTGGGTGGATTCCACACGGAGTACTCATCCATTCGCTTCGCCATCTTCTTCCTCGCCGAGTTCATGAACGTCATCACCATGTCGGCGATCATGGTCACGTTGTTCTTCGGTGGCCCCGCCGGGTGGGTGCCCAATATCCCGCACCTGCGGTGGGTGTTCCCGATTGTGTGGTTCGTGCTCAAGGTCGTGGCCTTCGCATTCTGTTACGTGTGGTTCCGCGCGGCTCTTCCTCGCATGCGTTACGACCAGCTGATGTCCTTTGGCTGGAAGCGACTCATTCCCTTGAGCCTCGGATGGATGTTGATCGTGGCGGGCTTTTTCGTGTCGCGCTCGTGGGGACTTGCGATGGCCGCGGTGGTCTTGTTCTCGTCGCTGCTCCTCGCTCGCTCGTTCGAAATTGGTGCGACGCGTGAACAAGGACCCGAATCCGTCTTGCCGGCCGTGGGCACTCGTCCCATCTCGGCGGAGGCCCTGCGCGCGATGAGCGACGCGACGGACGACGAAGAGGAGAAGTAGTGGCTGACAGTATCTTTAGCTTCTTCGGCGGATTCAAGCTGACCTTCCAGCACCTCACGCGACCACGCGTGACGGACAGTTACCCCAAGGTCAAGCGACCCAAGCAGCCCCGTCAGCACGGCCGTCACGTCCTCAATCGCTACGAAGACGGCATGGAAAAGTGCATCGGCTGTGAGCTCTGTGCGGGCGTGTGCCCGGCTGATTGCATTTACGTCCGTGGACTCGACAATCCGCCGGACCACCCCGTCAGCCCGGGTGAGCGTTACGGGTACGTCTACGAGATCAACTACCTGCGCTGTATCCACTGTGACATGTGTGTTGAGGCGTGCCCGACGGAAGCGATCACGGAATCCAAGATGTTCGAGTTCTCCTTCACGAATCGAGCGGACGCGATTTACACCAAGGCCGAACTCGTGGTCGATGACAATGGTCAGCCCCAGCGACTGCCGTGGGAAGACTGGCGCGAAGGTGAGTCCGACATGACGTCCGGCTGGATGCGGGCGACTGCTCCGGCCGGAAATGCCGCCTACGAAGGTGTCATTCAATGGTCGGGAGATTTGGGTGTCGGGGTTCGAGCGGCCGAAGGAGGCCAGAGCGGACTGCGCGACGACAGCGCAACGGGATCGAAGCAGATTCGCGAGGCCTACTCTCGCCACCTGCTGCCCGAGGACGTACCGCTCGCGCGTGAGTCCTTCAAGTCCAAGCTCAGTAAGTGGAAAGACCGGATTCCTGAACCGGTCGCCGACCGACTCCCGACGAAGGACAAGTCGTGATCGCCGCTACGTACGCCATTCCCGACGTCATCGTGTTCGTGATCGCGTCGCTACTGATGCTGGTGGGCGCCGTCTTCGTGATTACCATGAAGAATCCCGTGCACAGCGCGCTCAGTTTGATTATGACGTTCTTCGGCGTCGCGATTGCCTTTATCGAACTGGACGCTCACTTTCTGGCGGCCGTCGAAGTGATTGTCTACGCGGGCGCCATTGTGGTGCTCTTCTTGTTCGTCATCATGTTCTTGGGAGTTGACCGAGATGACGTCGACGCGAACACCCCAGAGCCCCTCGTTGCCCAACGACCGCTCGCGGCCCTTGGTGTCGTGATTACCGTCGTCGGAATTATCACGATGCTCGCTCACTCCCACTGGGTCACCGGCGCGACTGCCGCGGCCACGAATGGGGTTCCCACCGAGGGTGGAAATAACAACATCAACGCCCTGGGCTCGGCCGTCTTTACGACGTATCTCTACGCGTTCGAAATCACCGCCGCCCTCTTGATCATCGCCGTGGTGGGCGCCGTGGTTCTCGCACGCAAAGAGCGAGCACTCGACCTGGTGGCGGAGGACGCATGACCATCCCGGCTTCGTGGTACTTGATCGTGGCGGCGATGCTCTTCGGCATCGGCGCCTTCGGTCTGCTGACGCGACGAAACGCGCTCATCATGTTCATGTGCGTCGAACTGATGCTGAACGCCGTGAATCTCACGTTCGTGACCTTCGCGCATTCGCTCAAGGACATTGGTGGGCAGGCCGCGGTGTTTTTCATCCTCGTCGTGGCCGCAGCCGAGGTCACCGTGGGTCTCGGCATTGTGGTCGCTGTGTTCCGGCGTCGCTCCTCGACCACGGTCGACGAGCTCTCGGAGTTGAAGGGCTGAGATGTCACACGTTGCACTCCTGATTCCCCTGTTGCCGTTGCTCGGCTTCCTCGTGATGCTCGGCTTCGGTAGTTCCCTCAAGGAACCGAGCTACGGCTGGATCGCGACCGCGGCCGTGGGTTCGTCCTTTGTGGCGACAGTGGTGGCCTTCTTCTTGCTGCTCTCGGACGCCAACCGTTCCATCACGGTGAACTTGTTCACGTGGGTCTCGACCGGGTCGTTGAACGTGCACGCGGCCTTGTTGGTGGACCCGCTGTCGATCACGATGTGTCTGTTCGTTACGGGCATTTCCGCGCTCATCCACCTGTATTCGATTGGGTACATGCACGGCGAGCGGGATTTCAACAAGTTCTTTATCTACTTGAACCTCTTCGTGTTCTCGATGCTCGTCCTGGTGCTGTCGAACAACCTGTTGTTGACGTTCGTGGGCTGGGAAGGTGTGGGCGTCTGCTCGTACTGGCTCGTGAGCTACTACTTCGAAAAGGACTCCGCGGCGTCGGCCGGCAAGAAGGCCTTCATCTACAACCGCGTCGGTGACGTCGGGCTCTTGCTCGCCATGTTCTTGATCTTCCACGCCACGCATTCGCTGACCTACACCGTGATCTTCCAGCACCTCCACGACTTCACGCCGACCACGGCCACCCTCACCGTGTTGGCTCTGCTGCTGGCGGCAACGGGTAAGAGTGCCCAGATTCCGCTCTTCAACTGGCTCCCTGACGCCATGGAAGGCCCCACCCCAGTATCGGCACTCATCCACGCCGCCACGATGGTGACGGCCGGTGTGTACCTCCTCGTGCGCATGTCGCCCGTTTTGGCGCTGTCGAGTTCCGGTCGCTGGACGATCGGCATTGTCGGCGGGGTCACGGCCTTCGTCGCCGCGACGATCGCCACCTCACAAAAGGACATCAAGAAGGTCCTGGCCTTTTCGACCGTGTCACAGATTGGCTACATGGTCCTCGCCGTGGGCGCGGGGGCGTACTCGGCCGCGATCTTCCTCATGGTGTGTCATGCCTTCTTCAAGGCGCTCCTGTTCCTCGGCTCGGGTTCGGTCATCCACTCACTGAACGGTGAGCAGGACCTCCGCAAGATGGGGGCTCTGAAGAAATATCTGCCCCTGACCTTCCCGACGTTCATGATCGGGTGGCTGGCGATCTCTGGCATCCCGCCCTTCGCGGGCTTCTGGTCGAAGGGTGACGTACTCACCAACGTGTACGAGTACTCCAAGCCGTTGTGGATTTTGGGACTGATCACGGCCGTTCTCACGGCGTATTACATGAGCCGCTTGTTCGTGCTCACGTTCCGCGGTCAGGAGCGTTTCCGCGACGTGACCCACGGACACGATCCTCACGAGTCGCCGTGGATCATGACGACCCCGCTCGTCATTCTGGCCGTCGCGTCAGTGCTCGGCGGTGTTCTCGACTTGCCGTGGGTGCACCACGACTCGATCGCGGAGTTCATTTCCCACTCGGTGGCTCCGGTCCAGGGACTCACGTCCGCGTCGGCCACGGCTCAGTTCGGCCTCGCGGCCGTCGACGTCGTGGCGGCCATCATTGGTATCTTGACCGCGTTCACCTTGTGGAAGACCACCTCTCCGTGGCCCACCAAGTACGAATCGACGTTCCTCGAACATGTGTGGCGTTGGGACGACTTCTACGACACCACTATCGGTCGCCCGGCGCAGGAGATCGCCGCCTTTGGAGCGGACGTGGTGGAGCCCAAGATTCTTGACGGCGCCGTCACGGGCGTTGCGGTCGCGACCCGACGTTCGGGCGAGGGGCTGCGCAAGGTGCAGTCGGGCTTCGTTCGTCAGTACGCGCTCGTGCTCGTCGCGGGCATGGCCGTGTTGGTCGTCTTCTTGACGTCGAGGTCGTGGTAGCCGTGTCGCACATTGATGTCTTCATCGTCCTCGGCGTGGCCCTCGTGTTGCTGCTGGTGCTGCGATTCTTCGTCAAGATGGCCGTGCGTACCGTCAAGTGGGGTCTGTACATCGCCGTCATCGCGGCCGCCGCGATCTACGTCGCCGTGAGGGTTGGGTAGTTATGCATAACGTTTGGTGGATTAATTCCTTACTGCTCGTGCCCTTGTTGGGCGCGGTGGCGGTCGTGGCAACCCGTCGGGTTCCGCGAGCGGCGTACGGAATTGGCGTGGCGACGGCGTCGCTGGAACTCGTGATCGCGGCCGTGGTTACGTTGCTGTATTCCTGGCACAACACCGTCTCGGCGTCCTGTGGCGCGAAGGTCTGTACCGGCTTTTCTCTGCTGACCACGGAAGACTTTGCCCACCGGTGGGTTCTCGCGCCGTCATTTGGACTCGCCTATGACGTGGCGATCGACGGGCTGTCGCTGTTTCTCGTACTTCTGACGGCGATTGTGGTGCTCCTCGCGCTGCTCGGAGCTCGCGAGAGCAAGCACGAAGCCGCGTTCGTTGGATGGCTCCTCGTCTTGATGACCGCGACCATGGGGAGTTTTGTTTCCTCCGACCTCCTCGAGTTCTTCTTATTCTTCGAGCTCACGTTGATCCCGAGTTACTTCTTGATTGCCCACTGGGGAGGCAAGGAGAGGTCGAAGGCCGCGCTCAAATTCTTCGTGTACACCCTCTTCGGCTCGGGTTTCCTCTTCGTGGGCCTGATCTATTTGGCCTTCAGCTACCAACACGCGCACGGTGGCGACTTGACCTTCTCGTACCTGGTGCTGCAACATGCCGCCATCTCGCACAGCGCGGCTGTGTGGGTCTTTGTGGCCTTCGCCATTGCCTTCGGTGTGAAGTCGCCGATCTTCCCGTTGCACACCTGGTCGCCACTCGCCTACGCGGAAGCGCCCATTGCCGGATCTATGGTGCTCTCGGCGCTGCTCGCCAAGTTGGGTACGTACGGTCTGTTGCGCTACGGCGTGTTCTTGTTGCCCCAAGCGGTCCACACTTTGCAGCCGTACCTGCTGACGCTGGCGGTCATCGGCATTCTCTACGGATCAGCCCTCGCGGCGATGTCGAAGGACATGAAGCGTCTCGTGGCGTATTCGTCCATGGCCCAGGTGGGCTTCATCATCCTCGGTGTGATGTCGGGATCGTCGATCGCGATTACCGGTGCGGTTCTGTTGATGTTCAACCACGGCGTCATCACCGCGGGCTTCTTCTTGTTGATTGGTTTCATCGAGAAGCGTCGCGGGACGTCCGAGGTCACGAGTTTGGCCGGACTGCAGCGACCCGCACCGGTGCTCGCGGCCCTCTTTACCGTGGTGATGTTGGCCTCCATTGGACTTCCGGGTCTGTCGGGTTTTGTGAGTGAGTACCTCGTTTTGATCGGTACCTTCTCGACCCACACGTGGTGGGCCGTCGTGGCCACTCTCGGCGTGGTGCTCGCGGCGCTCTATCTGCTCTGGGCCTACCAGAGAATCTTCCACGGTCGCGCCGAGGGAGAGAACGCGGAGATGCCGGATCTCTCGCACCGCGAACGTTGGATCATTGCCCCGTTGATCGTGTTGATCCTCTTTATCGGCGTGTATCCGAAGCCCGTGCTGGATCGGATCTCACCGACCGTGAATCATCACGTCCTCATCCTTCAGCAGAACACGGTGACGAAGTGACGTTGCAACTTCCCTCAGTCCACTATCTGGCCATTTTGCCGGAGCTCATCACGATCGGTGCCGCGGTCGTCTTGTTGTTCGCCGCCGCTCTGAGCCGGGGCCGCCTGGACCGCATGGTCGGCACCGTTGTCGTGGCGTCGGCGAGCGTCGCAACCTTCGTTGTCGCGTTCTTCCAGTGGCACGACATCGCCCAACACGGTGCGTCGACGACCTTGGCGAACGCCGTCGTTCTGGACGGTTTCTCCGTCGTGGCCACGGTCGTCATCGCCCTCGGGCTTCTCCTGAGCGCTCTGGTCGCCCACGACTGGTTGGGACGCGAGTCGATGACCGGCGTCGAATATCACATCTTGACGCTGGCGGCCACGTCGGGCGCGATGATCATGGCCCAGGCCAATGACTTGATCATCATCTTCCTCGGGCTCGAGATCCTGTCGATTGGTCTGTACGTCCTGGTGGCCTTCAACCGTCGTCGTGCGAACTCCGCCGAGGCGGCGCTGAAGTACTTATTGTTGGGCGGATTCGCGTCGGCCATCTTCGTCTACGGCGCAGCGCTCATCTACGGCGCCACTGGATCGACGACCCTGACGTCAATCTCGTATTTCTTGGGCACGCACGTCCTCACGTCCAACGGCATCCTCCTCGCCGGACTCGGACTCCTCATCGTGGGATTCGCCTTCAAAGTGGCGGCGGTGCCGTTCCACCTCTGGTCACCTGACGTCTACGAAGGTGCCCCGACTCCGGTGACCGGCTTCATGGCCGCCGTGGTCAAGGTGGGTGCCTTCGCCGCGTTGCTACGCGTCGTGGCATCGAGTCTCGGAACCCAGGCCGCCACGTGGCGCCCGATCATTTGGGTTCTCGTCGTGTTGTCGATTTTTGTTGGTGCCTCGGTCGCGTTGGTGCAGCGCAACGTGAAGCGCCTGTTGGCCTACTCCTCGGTCAATCAGGCCGGCTTCATGTTGCTCGGTCTCTGGTCGGGCACCGCACGTGGCGTCGCGGGCACCCTGTACTACGTGATGACCTATACGCCGGTCGTGATCGCCACGTTCGCGGTGGTCGCGCTGGTGGGTGGTCTCGGTGACGAGGGTCACTCGCTCGAGAAGTATCGCGGTCTCGCGCGACGTCAACCCTGGTTGGGTGGCGCGTTGACGGTGTTGCTACTCGCTCAATCGGGCGCGCCATTCACCACGGGATTCTTTGCGAAGTACTCGGTCATCGCCGCAGCCGTGGACGCGGGGGGCGTCCCCTTGGCCGTACTCGCGATGGCTGGGGCCGCCGTGGCCGCCTTCTTCTATCTCCGCCTCGTCCTCTCTCTGTACGCCGACGGCGCCGAGGAACCGACGCTCACGCAGGTACCGGTGGCGAGTGGCACGGTGATTGGATTTGGTGCGGTGACCGCGATTGTCTTTGGTATCTGGGTGTCCCCGTTGGCCTCACTCGCCCACCACGCTTCGTTGTTGTTCCTCCAGAAGCCGTGACGCTTCGCGTCGCCGTCGCCACGTGTGCGGGCGTCGACGTGGATCCGGATTCTCCGGTGCTGCTGTCCGCTCTCGCCGATGTCGGTATTGACGCCACGTTGGCGGTGTGGAATGACCCTGGCGTCGATTGGACGAGCTTCGACCTGACGGTGATTCGTTCCACGTGGGATTACACCGACGCCTACGAGGAATTTCTCGCGTGGGCGTCGTCGATCGAACGACTCGAAAATCCTCTTGCTGTCATCCGGTTTTCTTCCGACAAGCACTATCTCGCCGACCTGGCCCGCGCCGGCGTCGCCGTCGTGCCGACCACGTTCGTGGCGCCCGACGAGTCACCTGTGTGGCCGACCAGCGACTTTGTCGTCAAGCCGGCCATCGGGGCCGGCTCTCGAGGTGCCGAGCGGTTCTCAACGCACGATCTCGCAGCGGCGACGGCGCACCTGGCGGCCCTGCAGGCCGCGGGTCGACACGCGCTCCTACAGCCTTACGTGGAGTCCGTTGACTCCCTAGGAGAATTCGCCGTCATTTTCATTGGCGGCGCCTTCGCACACGTCATGAACAAAGCGGCAATGCTGGGGCGACGCGAGATGGACCGCAATCGCTTGTATCTCATCGAAGCGATGACGCCAGACGAGCCGCGCGAGGGTCTCGTCGACGCGGCGTCCGCCGCGTTGCGCGCGGCGGACGCCGACGATCTCCTGTACGCACGGGTGGACCTCGTCTGGTCCGGCGCCCAGTGGGTCGTGATGGAACTTGAGCTCGTGGAGCCCTCGTTGTTCCTCACGCACCGTCCGGCAATGGCGACGCGTCTGGCGGACGCCATCCGGGTTCGAGCCGAGGCGCGTCGACGGCGTTGATGCGCCGGGACGCCATGATGATCAGCCCTGGGATCGCGCAGACCAGCGACGCCACCAAGAAATAGTTCGCGGTGCCGAACATGCCGGTGAGCTGACCGGCGAGGAGGAGTCCGAGTGGACTGATGCCGAGGGAGACGAACCAGTCGACCGACGACACCCGCCCCAGAATTTCCTTAGGCACCTCTTGCTGGAGCATTGTGTCCCAGATCGTGCCACCGTAAACAATGCACGGTCCGGTGATCAACGGGAAGAGCATGACCTCCCAGACGTTGGTGGCCGCACTGACGATGAGGGCGGCCAAGCAGCCGATCGTCCACATTCCCCACATCGTGCGTATGCGTCGACGGGGGAGCGGGCGCGAACCCACGACGTACGCCCCCACGACGGCACCAACGCCGAACATCGCGCCGAAGATCCCGACGCTGACCTTGTGGCTGTGTAGGTCGTGGACGAGAAAATAGGGGACGAGCACACCCATGGGCGTGAAGATGAACGCGTTGGACAACGTGACGCCGAGCAGAGTGGTCCAGATCCAGCGGTGAGAGAAGGTAAAGCGGACTCCTTCGTGAATGTCCGACAGTATGGACGTGGCCTCGGCGCGAAACGGGGCGGCCGTCGGGCGCATGCTGACGAGAGCGGCCGCGGACGCCAGGAATGTCAGCGAATCAATCGTGATCGCCAGTGAGGTGGACCAGGCGGCGAAAATCGCTCCCGCGGTGTAGCCGAGCACGCCACCGATGACATTGTTGGCGATGGGTCGAAGCGCATTAAACGCCGGCCGCAACTCCTCGGCGACGACTTCAGGAATGAGGGCGGAGAACGCGGGAAAGAACGCGGCGTCGAAGGTGCCGAAGAGCGCCGCGAAGACGAGAAGGTGCCAAAACGCGAGGACGTGCGTCAACATCAAGACGACGAGACCCGCGGTCAAGGCCATCCTCACCAGGTCGGACGTGAGCAGGACGAGCCGACGGGAGACGCGGTCCACCAGTGCGCCGCCGAAGAGCAACAGGATCACCGTCGGGGCCATGCGGGCGGCGGCAAAGAGGCCGAGCTGAGCGGGGTTCTGATGCGTCGTCTCGAGCACCAGCAACGTGAGCGCGACGTTCGCAACGCCGTCACCGAAGTTGGAAATGGATTGTCCCGTGATCAGCAGAGCCGGGTCACGGTGGCTGAAGACAGCGAGAAAGGCAGAACTCTTCTTCATGCTGCCTCCCCCTTCGGCCTCGGAATCGTACTCGGAGCCGTGGTTCGTGTCGCGGGCGAGTGTGCGGCTCTAGGGTGATCGCAGAGAACGAAAGGGGTACTGGTCTATGGCTCTGGTCATTGTGCTCATTGTGGTGGTGTTGTTGGGCCTGCTGGTGTGGGCGTCGTTCAAGACGATCGACCAAGCGCACGTCGGTGTCGTGACCATGTTCGGCAAGTATCGCCGCGTGATCAATCCCGGCTTGAACTTCGTGATTCCTTTTATCGAACACGTGCAGTCCCGAGTGCCCGTGCAGAACCAAACGTCCCAGTTGCGCTTTTCAGCGATCACGGGGGACCAGGCGGCGGTGCACTTCACCGCGACGATCATCTTCGCCGTCAACGACCACAGCCCCGAAACAGTGCAATTGGTGGCCTTCAAATTCATTGACGCCAAGTCCTTCACCACCGCCATGACCTCGGCCGTGGAGGCCAGCGTGCGTGAATTCGTAGCGACCAAGAAGCAGGTCGAGGTGTTGGGGCTACGCACCGATATTGCGCACCACGCCAAGGACTCTCTCAATGAACAGTTGGCCACCTGGGGTTACGGCTTGGTGGACCTCGCGATCAATGACATCGCCTTCGATCAGGCGGTGATGGATTCGATGTCGCGCGTCGTGGCCGCTACCAACGCCCAACGGGCCGCCGAATTCGAAGGTCAGGCACTCCTGATCACCCGCACCAAGCAGGCGGAAGCCGAAGGTGCCGCGATTCGCATCGCCGCGGAGAACGAGGCGACGGCCGCTCGACTCCGTGGTGAGGGGCTCGCGGGATTTCGTCGCGCGTTGGCGCAGGGTATTTCGGAGTCGGCCGACATCTTGGAGACCCGCGGGATAAGCCCGGACATTCTGACCTTCACGCTCTGGACCGAAACGCTGCACGACGTCGTGAAAGACGGCAAGGGGAACACCATCTTCTTGGATGGCAACATCACGACGATGGAGAACTCGCTGCGGCGCCTCCAGGGAATGCTCACGAGCAATGTGCCCGGTGGTGCGACCGCGGGTGCTCAGGGTCCCGAGTCCGAGATGGAGTACTTAGAGACGCAAGCCGACAACACGAGCCAGACCGGTTCGCCCGTGTCGCCGCCCGCGAATCCGCAACCGAAGCCCTAGGTCGTGACGTCGGCTTCCGTCGCCACCGCGCGATCAGCGTCACGCGCCTGTTCGAGGATCTCGTCAGGCACCACGGTGCCCGGGCGGTTGGACGGGTCGTTGGCGAGCAGTCGACCAATCACGGGGATTTCCGTCAAGGATTCGGCCCGCAAGATGGCGGCGACGACCGGCACGAAGCTCTCCGCCGCCGGGTAGCAGAGGTAGCGCGGGAGCCAGGCCGGCTCGTACTTCGCGTTGAACTTCCACAGAGTTTCGATGGGCAGCACACCCGAGAGCCGTTTGAGGGCCCACCGCTCGACGCGGGTGAAGGTGCCGTCGCCCCTTTCGCCGTCCAGCACCGAGCGAAACGCCGCGAAATTAAGTGAGAGTCCT
>CAIQGE010000001.1 GCA_903871335.1 uncultured Actinomycetes bacterium | reverse complement strand
TTGGTGGAGACGATGGGGCTCGAACCCACGACCCCCTGCTTGCAAAGCAGGTGCTCTTCCAGCTGAGCTACGTCCCCGAGTTCTGAGATTCTACTAGCCGAACTCAGGACGGCTGGTGGCGACGTAACGCTCGGGCGCGGGCGCGGTCAACGCGGAGTAGTTCTCGTTCAACGTCCGCCCAATGCAGGGGCGTGTCCTCGACCGGAATTCCCTGATCCTCGGCGTGAAAGAACACGTAGAACGCAACCGCCCATAAAGGCACGTACGCGCCCAACTTGGCAACAAAACCCGCGAATTGTTGATCAATTACGGGAGTGAGGTGCAACACCTCATGCTGGTAGTGAAGTCCGGGATAAAACGCGTGGGTCGAGAAGATCCACACGAACGACAAACTGGTGACGAGCAGTGACGCCGCGAACAGAAATCCCGCTCGCCCCGCCGCGGACAGCCGCCGCGTACCGGGAAAGCACCCGAGCCCCGGAATCCACAAGATCACGCCGGCGACCACGACCAATACCAAGTTGATGACGTGACCGAAGACACTGTGAGCGCCCCAATTGATCATGATGGGCGTGACCGTCCACGTTCCAAGAATCGTCACCAGCAGCAAGGCGACTCCCGGGTGGGACACTCGGCGCACCACAGCATCGCAGAGTGCCGGTCGCGTGATTTGCTCGAGGTAGGTCATGGGTGTGCGACGAAGGGTGAGAGGCACGACTAACAACATGAGAACGAGTCGTTGGGTGACCGCCACCGATAGGGACACCGACCTCGATATGTCCCCAATGGGCCAGGAGAGAACAATGAAGAAACTCGCCGTCGCCACAAGGGCTTCCGCCCTCTGACGTCGGGTATCGGAGTGAACCCACGTGAACAGACCGAGCAGGACCGTTACGGCCAGCACCGCGAGGTGCCAGTGAAACGGAACGTATCGGGTCATCCCTCGACGGTAGTGATTCGTCCCGAATCTCGCGCCGCCTGCAGCGAGGCGAAATCCTCTTCGTTGCGTCGCCGGTACGCGAAGGCGTAACTGGCGATGGCTTCGTCAAACTTCTCGGTCTTGCCCAAGTAGCCGGCAATCTCCGCCGAGTTACCCGAGCGCGCGTGCGCTCGCGCCAGGACCCAGCCGCAGATCCGCGCGTACACGGTGAGAGTCTGGGCATTGAGTCGATCGATGTTGATCGACGCCTTGTTGTCGTAGAGCTGACGGAGGTAGTAACTGCGCTCGATCCCATCCAGGCCGACGACATTGTGCCAGCCGAGAAACAAGTCCGGGGTTGCCTGCATGAGTCGCTGACCACGCACCACCCGCTCGCCGCCGTCGTAGGGCGACACCACCCCACGAGCTCGATCAACGACCGACGCGTTCGCTTCCTTCGCCTGGAGAAAGAACGGGTCGCCGCCGTCACGTCCCAACAAGAGCATGATGAAGCACCGAGTTCCGACCGATCCCACGCCGACAACCTTGCGCGCAAAATCAATGGGTGTAAATTGCGCGAGCAAGTCCTGGCGATCCGACGGCAGGCTCGAGGAGTACCCCTCCAACACCGAGGCACACCACTCGCTCATCGACACGCTGACGTCGGCATCGAACATCCGGTCTATCGGCACGAGCAAAGGTGGGTCGTACGCGATACGCGGGCGACCGTCAACAACATCCACCAACTTTTCAAATGCGCGCTGAGCGGTCTTGCCCTTGGCGCGACTGACAAGTCCGTCAACTTGGCGTAACGCTTCATCGGAGAAAAAGTCCTGCAACTCGATAATGAGACTGTCGAGATCAAGCGCCGCGTACCAAATCTCCATGGTGGACTGCTTGGAGAATTCACGCATCGACGTGCGATAGGAACGCGCCGCGCTCAACGCCGCGGCCTCTTGCTGTCGCGCGGTGAGACCGAGCGACTCGCCGGCAATCACAACGGACGCCGCGAGGCGCTTGACGTCCCACTCGAAAGGACCGCGAGCGGTCTCGTCAAAGTCGTTGACGTCAAAGACGAGTCGTCGCTCGGGTGACGCAAAGACGCCGAAATTCGACAAGTGCGCGTCACCGCATAACTGCACCTCAATGGGCGTGCTGGGAGCACGAGCGAGATCGTCGGCCTGAATCACCGCCGCTCCCCGAAAGAACGTGAAGGGACTTTGCACCATCCGGAAATTACGAATGGGCACCAGCTCACTCACGCGATCGACCGATTGAGCCTCGAGCAGTGAGACGGGGTCGAAATGTGGAGGTCGATCAGTCACGTCGGCCACGACGCTGCGTGGCGTGTTCTCCCGCAGCGCGCGGCCGCGCTGACGGTCGAATTCCCGATTCGGCAAAGGTGCGTCGTGAACGAACTTCATGAGACAGCAACTCCCTCAACACACTGACGCGATGCCGTCAGCCTAGGACCGAACTTGGTCAGCACCAACAGCGTGAGAACGATGTCCGTCAGAAAGATAGCGAGTGGGAACAGCGCGCTGATGGTCGTCCATTCACTCAACGTGAGCATCGTGAGTGCCGCCGACGTTGTGCCCGCAGCGAAGGCCAACCAGGATTCCGTCTCGGGTTCGCGATAGGACTTACGAAGGGTCGGCAGCGCCGCTACCACGTCGGCGAATACAAACGTGACCAGTGCAATCGTCGGCTGATCAACACACAGCCACACCGCGACACCCAACAGTGAGATCGCGCCGCACACAAGATCGAAGCGTCCAATCTGCCAAACGGCATTCGGATTACGGAAGGAAGCGATCACAATGCCGATCGGGACGAGGCCGAGCATCAACGTGAACAATGACGAGATACCGACGTGATTCTGGCGTTCCACCGCGAACGCCAACAGCGGTAGAAATCCCCATAACGACCACGTGACGCGATTCGGCGCCGTGTAGCCGAGCAAGGTGTCGCGAATGTAAATGACTCCGCCCGCCAAAGAAATCAGAGAAGCCACATAGATAAAGCGGGGATCAATCACTTATCCAGTCTGCCCGTCGATCGCCAAACAGAGCAAAGGTAACCTCAACTCTTGTGAATGTCACCGAATTCCTCGGCATCGAACGCCACAGTGAAGACACCTTTTCTCTAGAAGTGACCGAGAAGCTCATCACGCCCGGACAGTTTCTGTTTGGCGGATGCGGACTCGCGGCGGGCATCGTTACCTTGGAGGCCCACAGTGGCCGACCCGCGATTTGGGCCAGTGCGCACTACCTCAGCTACGCCCCAACGGGCTCGCGCGTCACCGTGACCTCAACGCTGGCGGTGGTGGGCGGGCACGTCACCCAAGCTCGTGCTGTCGCCACCATCGGCGACAAGGAGATTCTCACCATCAACGCGGCCCTCGGCACGGGAACGCTGAGCGCGGACCGGCCGTGGGCCACCATTCCGAACGTGCGGCCGCCCGAAGAGTGCCCACCGCGCCGCTTGCCCATCGGAATGGGCGAATCGATTTTCGAGCACATCGATACTCGCGTGGCTCTTGGTCGGACCTTCGATCAGATCGACGGGGTCCCCGGCACACCCCACTCAGCTCTGTGGGCTCGCATTCCCGATCACCTCGATCCGTCCGCCGCCACGCTCGCGATTTTTGGCGATTACGTGAGCGGGGGTTCGACGGAACCTTTGGGCCGTCGCGTCATGGGACGTAGCCTCGACAACACCATTCGCGTCGCGAAACTCGCTCCGACGGAATGGGTTCTGTGTGACATCCAGATGCACGCCCTCGAAGGTGGATTCGGCCAAGGCATTGGGTTCCTGTGGAGTCAAGAGGGTCAACTGTTAGCAACGGCGAGCCAGTCGATTGCTCAGAAGTTGTGGGATCAATAGTCACAAACGCCGTGAATTTTCGGAACTGTCGCACCTTGAGCGAGAGCAATCCGTCGCTGGTGTAGATTTGAACCCCTGCGGGGCTATAGCTCAGTCGGTTAGAGCGCAGCACTGATAATGCTGAGGTCGTAAGTTCGATTCTTACTAGCCCCACCAAGGGGGATTCGTAGAAATCCCCCAAGACCGTTCGGAAAATTCGCGATGCAGCGTTCGTAGAATTCCGGGTGCGCCACTCGGAGGCCCTTGACCGGCCAACTGGAAGTTGTGAAACAGATTCGACGCCGAGCGATGGCTCACGTTGGAGTTTCAAATCCGATTCCTACGGGTAGCGGACCGTCTCCAATTCAACATCAGCCTCTAGAGCCCTGATGAGTTCGGAAGAACCACTGACTCGCGTGCCACTGAGATCCCAGTCCGTATAGACGAACCACGAAAGATCTTCGGGCCAGATGTTGTTCGGAGAACCGTGAACATCGGAAAGGTCGTAGACCGCCGACAACTCCGAAAGTCGTCCGGAGAGCACAAGCGGCGGGCCGGTCATTCTGGAATGGACCACAGCGAGAGGTGTGTAGTAGCAGCAGATGCGCGGATCACTCGCGGGGTAGGCAAAACTACTCAAAATCTCGACCAGTCGCAAGAATGACTCTCGATCGAGCGAGCCCTCTGTTGGGGGTTGTATCCGGATTGGCCAACTGCGGTAATTGAACCATCGAAAACAAGGCGCAGCCCCACTGGAGGCCATGGGCGCAGACTCTTGAAGCGCCAGGTCCGCCCACCGAAGTCGTCGCCACCCCGCTCCTGGTGCCCGAGAGCGACCGAGTCCAATACCGGAACGGATAGAAAGATCATCAAGGTTTGCTCCGTTCACAACGAGCGCATCGGAATCACCTGCCTTAACTCGGAGGCGGTTGAGTTCGTCGGCCGACATCTCGGGCAAGATCTCTTCGGTTGCGTACATGGCGTTCAGCAGCCACGTGTTTGCCTCCCAGTAGTCGATATTGAGTCCTGTGTATCCATCTCGAATTGGAACCGGAATTCTCTCTTTGAGCCAACGAGTCGCCGCAATCGGATCTACTTCTTCCACTACGCCAGCCTGCCACTTGACCCTGGTGACCAGTCGAGCCGACAGTGGTGAACAACTACGGACCAAACGGTGAACAGGGGAAACGGGGCGTTTCATCTACCCACCAGGACAAGGGCTTTCGAATTCTATGAATGCCCCACCAAGAATTCCGCGTGCCAGTTCCGGTGTTGACGCCGTCACAAGAGTTCTTGTCCGTTATCCAACCGGCGAACTTGGACGATCTCGCCAAGTGGCTCCATCGTTGTGTTCCGTGATTTCGGCACAGCTAACGAAATTCGCTGCTCTCAGCTTTGCGGCTCATCCCCGTGGGGATTCTTCTCATTCACCAAAGCGTTTCGTTACAAGCGTTGCGAGTGCCGACGCTGAGGGATGCCCCCATCCGATACAGAAGGGGTGCCCCGCCGGGTCCCCGTACACCTGATGTCCTTCTTCCGCGTCGAGATCGGGCGCGGGCTGGAGAAGCGAGGCGCCAAGGCGTATCACCTCATCGTGAGCCACCAGAGGGTCGTCTGTATGAAGGTCGAGGTGAACCTGCTGTTGTTGCGGACCCTCCGGCCACGCGGGTGGCACGTGGCCGGGAGCGCGTTGGACACCAATACGCCACAGACCCTCGGCGTCAAGAACACAGTGGAAGTCGGGGTCGTCGTCTACGACATGACCGTCAAACAGCGCGGCCCAAAAAGTACTTTCCGCTTCGACGTCGGCAGCATCGAACACGACCACTTGACGGATCATTCGCATCGACGTCAACATACCGTCGCTACATCGATTCAGGCGATCCTCGAGTCGACGAAAAGTCCGAACATCCCATCGAGACCTACCATGAGCCAAATGCCGCTTCCCCGCCCAACACTGCACACTGAGCGTCTCGCACTGCGGGGCTTTCAATCGACGGACGCCGAATCTCTCTTTTCGTTGCACACCAATTCACGCGTCCTGCGCTACTGGGACTCGCCTCCTTGGGAGAATTACTCCCGCACCGAGCGATTCCTCGCCACGTGCAGTCAGATGGAAGCGGAGGGTTCCGGAGCACGTCTTGCCGTGGAACTGCTCTCCGAAAGAACGTTCATCGGGTGGTGCAGCGTGACGCGATGGAATCCCACATATCGCAGTGCATCATTGGGTTATTGCTTTGATGACACGAGATGGGGACACGGATATGCGACCGAGGCCGTGAGCGTTCTTCTCGAATGGGCATTCAACACACTCGATCTCAATCGCGTCCAGGCCGAAACGGACACCCGCAATCACGCGTCCGTTCGCGTCTTAGAGAAACTCGGCTTCGTGCGTGAAGGAACCCTGCGAGAAGACTGCGTCGTCAACGGCGACGTCTCGGATTCCCACGTGTACGGCTTGTTGCGACGTGAATGGCGCCCCCCGAAACGAAGTGGCCGCGAATGAACAGCGTCACGAAGACAAGTGGACACGGCCATATCTTCTTCATGCAGTGAGAAAGTTCGAGCCTCGATTGCAGTCGGTAAAGGTATCTTCAATCCCATGACCGAGAACGCTTCACCGTGGCCGACGAAAGGGCCCGCGTCCTACTTTCCCTCGATTGAAAAGAGATACGGACGGTCCATCGCCGAATGGCAGGCGATCATTCTTGACAATCCCTCGGCCAAGCACATGGAACTAGTTCAATTTCTGAAATCGGAGTACACGATGGGACACGGACACGCGAATGCTCTGGTCGCCTGGACCCTGGCCGGAAATCGTGCATGAACCTAAGTTCCGAGCAGCTGCTCGTGTGAGAAAACCACTTCTGCATTCAAGAAGTCTGGCTGTGCTGCGCTCGAGCAGAACTCAGCTGTAGTGAAGCACGTCGTAGTCGAGAAGAAGCGCGCCCGACGACGTACGCACGGAATTCTTTAGTCGCAGTCGACTCGTGGTGCGACCGTTGAACAGTTTCCGACCCCGGCCCTGAATAACCGGAATGACAACTAGGCGCAACGAATCGATGAGTCCTTGTTCGAGCATCGATTGCGTGAGCTCGATACTGCCGTGGACACCAATTTCGCCACCTTCGGTGGCAGTGAGGACCGCCAGTTCGCTGGCGAGGTCTCCGAGCACACGCTGCGCGTTCGACCACTCGAACGTCAATTCGCTCGAGGTCACGATGTACTTCGACACCTGATTAATAAATGATGCAAACGGCTCGATCTCACTCTCGGGCCAAAAGTGTGACCACTCCTCATACATGTGACGTCCGAGCAGGACAGCGTCTTGCGTCGAGATCACGTCGGCGAGATTTTGATCCATCTCCTGATCCCACTCCGCAATGAAATCGGAGGGTTCTTCTGCGACTCCGTCCAAGCTGATCAACGAATACGCCACGACCTTACGCACGTCAGCACTCCCTTCGTCCGCAGCGGCAACCGAACAAGCGTTACTGCCTCGTGACAGAGGAGCCGGGGATCGTGGGCGCGTCGTACTCACCCTTGATCACGAAGTAGGAACCCCGGATCGTCCCCGCCAACTTTGATTTCTGACGAGCAAATTTGAACGCGTTCAATTCTTCTGGAATCTCCATTCCTTCGGACAGTTTGAAGCCGACTGCTCGTTTCGAACCATCAAGGGTGTAGAGAACATTCATCGCCAATCCATTTTCGTAAAAGACGTGCGCCCAGCGAATGTTCTCGACCTGAAAAATCGTGGCCTCAAGTGGCGCGGCCGCAATCACAATCCCACGCTCCCGCTCGAGGATCTGACTCACGTACGTAATGATGGGCTTCGCTGTGGCCGCAGGCAGAACCGCAAACTCGTGGTCGTACTTGTTCTTGAAGTATCGCGCTTCGTTGGCACGCAGTCCCGCGAGGGCCTCGGCGAGGGCGACGACTCCAAACCTGCGGTAGAGACGTTGACGAAATTGATGACCTGCGCACTCACGGTGGCTGAGCATAGAAGACGACATAGGCCCGGTCGACCCCGACGGAGCGCTTGATGGTCACAGATTGGCGAGTCCCTCACCCATGTTCGAGACACCGTCACGATTGTGAACACTTCGTGCAGACGGAGAGAGTCGCATAACCAGCGGAGTAGATTTCAGTTCGAGATTCTCGACTCGAAGACTCCGCAGGGGACTTAAAGGAGCAGTCATGACCACGTCGCGCGATCACCTTTCAACCCAGGACCGAGAGCGTGCGTCGGTCTTCCACTCCTGGTCAGCACAGTCCACCCTGGCTCCCCTCATGGTGGAGCGAGCCGAGGGCGTGTACGTCTACGCGGAGGACGGAACGAAGTTCCTCGATTTCTCCTCGCAGTTGGTCAACACCAACATCGGTCACCAGCACCCCGCCGTCGTCGCAGCGATTCGGGCGCAAGCTGACGTGCTCTGCACCATCGCGCCACAACACGGATACGAATCTCGTTACCGCGCCGCCGAGTTGATTCTCGATCACAGTTTTGAAGGTGCCGCCAAGGTCTTTTTCACCAACGGCGGCACTGAGGCCGTCGAGCACGCGGTGCGTATGGCCCGACTGCACACCGGAAAACACAAGGTGCTTTCCGCCTACCGCAGCTACCACGGGGCCACGTCCACGTCCATCAATCTGACCGGCGACCCGCGTCGCTGGCCCAATGACAACGGCTCCGCCGGCGTCGTTCACTTCTTCGGTCCTTTTCTGTACCGTTCCGCCTTCTACTCCTTAACGCCCGAAGAAGAGTGCGCCCGTGCGCTCGCGCACCTTGAGAGCACCATTGCTTTTGAGGGTCCGAGCACGATTGCGGCCATCATCCTTGAGTCGATTCCCGGAACTGCCGGCATCATGGAGCCGCCACCCGGCTACCTCGCCGGCGTGCGCGAACTGTGTGACCGCTACGGGATTGTGTATATCGCCGACGAAGTCATGTGCGGATTTGGCCGAGCCGGCGAGTGGTTCGCGTACCAGGCCTTCGGTGTCGCCCCCGATCTCGTCGTCTTCGCCAAGGGTGTGAATTCCGGCTACGTGCCACTCGGTGGTGTGGTGATCAGTGAGGCGATCTCGCACACTTTCGACGATCGGGTCTACCCCGGTGGACTCACCTACTCGGGACACCCACTGGCGTGCGCCGCGGCGGTCGCCACGATTGAAACCATGGAGTCGGATCACATCATTGAACACGCACGCCACATCGGAGAATTCGTTCTCGCCCCCGCACTCGAAGAACTCGCGAGTCGACACCCGATCATTGGTGACGTTCGCGGGCGTGGTGTCTTCTTCGCGCTCGAGTTGGTCGTCGACCGCGCCACCAAAGAGCCCCTCGCGCCCTACGGGTCCAGCTCGCCGGCGATGAACGAACTCATCGCGGCGTGTCGACAGGAAAGCATGTTGGTCTTTGCGAACTTCAACCGGATCCACATCGTGCCGCCGTGCATCATCACCGAAGAAGAAGTGCGCGACGGTCTCGCACGTTTTGATCGAGCCCTTTCTACGGTCGATCACTATTACGTCGGTTCCTAGATGGACGACATCGTCCTACGTCGTTCGGAGTCGGCCGCCCTTCTACGTGCTCTCGGGCACGCATTCAGTTCTCACGAATTCGACGAGGACCAACTGAGCGACATCGACGCACGCGTTCGTTCTCTCCTGTTGGACCTTGAACACTCCGGTCGCCGGGTACGAACCTTCAACGGCGACACATTCGAGACCTTCAAGACGCGGATGCCGCAATACGGCATCGACGCGCCGCGTGCTCTCCCGGGTGACGCCTTCGTGACCGGAGGCAGTAATCCGCACGGCGTCGGCGCGCACTTGCAGCGCGACGGCGACGACATCGTGATCGAATTCACCCTTCTGCGGTCCTTCGAGGGAGCACCCGAACGCGGGCACGGCGGAGTGATCGCGGCCGTGATGGATGAGGCCATGGGTATTGCTCTCACCATGCAGGGAGAACTCGCCTACACGGTGCAACTCGATATCTCCTATCGTGCACCCACGCCCATCGAGAAACCTCTCACGGCGCGCGGCTGGGAGCACTCGCGTGATGGTCGCAAGGTCACGCTCAAGGGTGAATTGCGAGATGGTGACACGTTGCTCGTGGAGGCGACGGCGCTCTTCGTGATCATTGATCCCGCCACGTTTCTTTCGCGAACGTGAGTCGGTAGGGTGGGCCCATGCCCGCCGTTACCGTTGACAATCCACTGGAATTACCCAAGGTTCACCACCCGGCACCCGCCGATCGTGCGCGACGCGTCGTCCAAGTCACGACCGCCCCTCGGGGTGTTGAGGGCGAGGGTTTTCCCGTTCGGCGAGCCTTCGCCGGCATCGACTTGGCGCAACTCGACCCCTTCATTCACATGGACCAAATGGGCGAAGTCGATTACGGACCCGGCGAGCCCAAGGGCACACCGTGGCATCCTCACCGAGGCTTTGAGACCGTCACCTACATGATCGAAGGCACGTTTCTGCACCAAGACTCCATCGGTGGTGGTGGGGTCATTCAAAACGGTGCCACTCAATGGATGACGGCGGGCGGGGGCATCTTGCACATCGAACGACCGCCCGATGCACTCATTGATTCCGGTGGACTCTTTCATGGCATTCAACTCTGGGTGAACTTGCCCAAGGTGCTCAAGATGACGACACCTCGATACCAAGACATTGAAGCCGGAGCGGTGACGTTGCTCACGAACGACAACGGAGACGCGATTATTCGCGTGATCGCGGGCGAGCTCGGCGACGCGAGTGGTCCCGGCGTCACGCACACGCCGATCACCATCACACACGTCACCCTGTTCCCCGGTGCCCGCATTGCTCTGCCGTGGAATCCTGACTACAACGCCCTCACCTACGCACTCGCCGGTGCGGGCACCGTCGGCGAGGAAGAGACACCTCTCGTCTCGGGTCAGATGGCGGTGCACGTCGACGGTGACTACCTCGTCCTCAGTGCCAACAACGCCCAGGACTCACGAACGGACGCCTTCGAAGTGCTGATTCTCGGTGGACAACCGATTCGCGAACCCGTCGCCGCCTACGGTCCCTTCGTCATGAATACGCGTGACGAACTTCGTCAGGCCTTCGAGGACTACGAAGCCGGACGTCTCGGCCAGATCCCGGCCGACCACATCTAGTCGCGACGAGGCGACGTCGCTAGTTCTCTGCTCGGTGCACGAGGAACGTGGACGTCGCTCGCGACACCGTGTCACCGGCCGCGTTGGTGAGAACGCCTTCGCCGTAGGCGACTTGTCGCCCTAGACGCGTCACGTCGCCACGTAACTGGTAGGTCTCACCACGAAGGACGGGTCGCATGAGCTCCGTCTTGATCTCGATGGTGGCCTTGGTGCGATCCTTACCCCGAAGTGCGGAGTTGATAGCGAAGTTGATCACGGCGTCCAGCAGGATGGTCTGCACCCCCGCTTGCACCGACCCGTGAGGATTGCACGCGATCTCGGTAGGCGAAAACGAGCCCGTGGCCCAGCCCAAATCTTCACCGTCGACGCCGTAGGCGTCAATCGATCCCCCAATGGTCGCGATGATCGGCATGCCACCGTCACCGAGCCACCGGTCCATGTTCTTTCGTTCCTCACTCACCCCAGCGACAGTAGTTCTCACGTGGCTATAGGCTTCGGGAGTTGGCGCAAACTGCCACGAACAGCGAAAGGGACATCGATGCCTACTGCGGTCATTGTGGACGCCGTGCGCACCCCCGGGGGTAAGCGAAACGGGAAATTGAAGAACTGGCACGCCGTTGATCTGGCGTCCGAGGCGCTCAAGGCCATCGCCGAGCGCAACAACCTCGATCCGGCACTCGTGGATGACGTGATCATGGGTTGTGTCTCCCAAGTTGGCGAACAGGCCTTCAACGTCGGCCGCTCCGCCGTACTCGCGGCCGGTTGGCCCGAATCGGTGCCCGCCACCACCATCGACCGTCAGTGCGGATCCTCACAGCAGGCCCTGCACTTCGCCGCCCAGGGCGTTATGTCCGGTGCCTACGATATCGTTATTGCCGCTGGCGTGGAGCTGATGAGCAACGTCGCCATGGGTTCATCCATTGGCGCCAATTCCGGATTCCCCTTCGGACGTCGCGTGCAGAAGCGCTACGAGGACGTGGGCGGACTCAAGGGCCAGGGCATTGGTGCCGAGATGATCGCCGACCAGTGGGACATCAGCCGTGAGCAGATCGACGCCTTCTCGGCCGAAAGCCACCGCCGCGCCGCACAGGCCACCGCCGAAGGTCGCTTCCAGGGTGAGATCATCCCCGTCGCAATCAAGGACGAGGAGGGCAACGAGACCGGTGAGTACCTGACCGCCGACGAGGGCATCCGTCCCGACTCCAGCCCCGAGAGCCTGTCGAAGTTGAAGCCGGCCTTCAAGGAAGACGGCAAGATCACGGCCGGTAACTCGAGCCAGATTACTGACGGCGCCTCCGCGGTGCTCATCATGAGCGAAGAGAAGGCCAACGAATTGGGCTTCAAGATCCGCGCCAAGTTCCACTCTTTCGCTCTCGCCGGCGTCGACCCGGTCACCATGTTGACCGGACCGATTCCCGCGACGAAGAAGATCCTCGAGAAGAGCGGCTTGAGCCTGGATGACATCGACCTCGTGGAAATCAACGAGGCCTTTGCCCCGGTCGTTCTCGCCTGGCAGAAGGAACTCAACGCCGATCTCTCCAAGGTCAACGTCAACGGTGGCGCGATCGCCCTCGGTCACCCGCTCGGTGCCTCCGGTGCCAAGTTGTGCGCCACGCTCCTCAATGAGCTTGAGCGCACCGGTGGTCGTTACGGCCTCATCACGATGTGCGAAGGCGGTGGCCTCGCCAACGCCACGATCATCGAGCGCGTTGGTTAAGACCTACACGAAAAGGCCCGCACCTTTCGGGGTGCGGGCCTTTTTTTTATGTCTCTAGGTCGTCACCGATAATTGACGAGAGCACCGAAACCCACGAAGAGCAACACGATGCCGACCAGCAGGTACCACGCGGACGCGGCGCCCGGCAGGAGTTCGGCGTAGTTCAACACCATCGTCAGAACACCGAGCAGCAGGGTGCCGAGAACGAAGGCACCGTACCAACGAGGGCTCTCTTTCGTTTCGTTCGTCGCCACCGGTGTCACGCGACCACTGGCGACGGGATTCACGTACCGACCCGTCGTGCGACCTTCGTGACGAACCGGTCCCTTGTTCTTCGAGCTGCTCTTTCGACCCGGACCACTGTTCTTTGACGCCATAGATGGCAAATGTTAGCCCTCCCCCGTCCAGGGGTACCGATCAAGGTCAGTATCCTGCACCCATGGCCCGGGTGTTCGTTCTCGACAATTACGACTCGTTCACGTGGAATCTGGTCCAAGAAATGGGCCAACTCGGTGCCGAGGTGATCGTCGAGCGCAACGACCAGATCACCGTCGAGCAGATCGCGGCCCTTCAGCCCGACGGCATCCTCTTATCTCCCGGACCCGGACGGCCCGAGGGAGCGGGCATCACCTGCGAGGTCATCGCGACGCTCGGGTCGACCATCCCTCTCCTCGGCGTGTGTCTCGGTCATCAGGCCATTGGCGCCGTGTTCGGCGGTCACGTCGTGCGAGCACCGACGATTATGCACGGGAAGGTCTCGGACATCGAACACCACGGCGAGGGCGTCTTTGTGGGTCTGCCGTCGCCCCTGCAGGCCACGCGCTACCACTCGCTCGTGATCGATCCGGCCACCTTGCCCGACGAACTCGAGGTCACCGCGTGGAGCGAGGGCACGATCATCATGGGCGTGCGGCACAAGACGCTGCCGATTGAGGGTGTGCAGTTCCACCCCGAGAGCGTGCTGACCATAGACGGTCTCGCGATGCTCGGGAACTTCCTCGCGCGATTGGCCTAACCCGGCGGCAGCGTGGTGGTGGTGGTCGTGTTGATCGGGCAGTACTGCAGCACGACCGTGGAGCCGTAGGGCGCCTGACTGTATTGCGCCGGTGACTGCGAGAGCACCTGGTCGCTCAAGTTCGCACACTGGGTCGACGTTGAGTTCACGAAGCTCGCCACGAATCCGGCGCTCGTGAGCACCGAGGTGGCCGTCGCCTTGTTCGCCGTCGTCACATTCGGCACCGATACGTTGCACACGCCGGTCGAGACGATGAGTTCAATGCTCTGCTGCGACTTCACAGGCTGTCCCGCCGCCGGTGACGTCTTGACGACATTGCCCGCCGGGATGGTGTTGGAGCAGGCACTGCCCTGCGCTTCGGAAATCGTCAGTCCCGCGTTCCCGAGTTGCGTCGCTGCGTCCACGACGGACTTACCGGTGACGTCGGGTAACGGGAACGTCGATCCGGGCGTGAGAACCGTCAAGGTCACGAGGTCACCGGTCTGGCCCTTGGTGCCACCGGGAGGATATTGATCTAGCACGGTGTTCGGCGTCGCCGAACCCGAGGAGATTGACGTGAACTCCACTTTGACCGAGAGTTGCAGACTCTGCAGCGTGGACTGCGCTTCGGTGAGCGACTGGCCGACGACCGGAGGAATGGTGACGGGCGTCGAGGTAGATCCCTGCGAGACCACGAGTGACACGAGTTGACCCTTGGTGACTTTCACGCCCGCCTTCGGGTCCGTAGAGATCACCGATCCCGCCGGCACGGTTGACGAGACCTGCAGCGTCGTCTGACTCACGAGTCCGTCGTCGTGCAACGTGGTATTGGCGTTGGTCAATGTTTGTCCGACGAGGTCGGGCATGGTTGTTGTTGCCGTCTTGGCGAGAAGGGCGTAGGCGCCAACGCCGGTGAGCAGCAACACCAACGCCACGATCGCCGCGATGAGCGGCGTGCGGTTCTTCTTCTTACGAATATCGGTGCGCGGACCCGTCATGATCGGAACGGCCTGCGTGCGTTCACCCATCGGGGCCACTGCGGCGACCGCTCGCGTGGCGTCGTCGGCCATGAAGGCGTTACGACCGGCGACGGACACGGGCTGGCCCTCGACGAATCGCAGGAGATCAGAGCGTAATTCGTCGGCGGTCTGATAGCGATCATTGGGGTTCTTCGCCAACGCGTGCATCGTGACGGCCTCGAGGTCCGTCGGCAGGGCTGGATTGAACTGACTGGGCAACGGGGCGACCTCGCGCACGTGCTTGGACGCGACCGCCACCGGTGACTCACCCATGAAGGGCGGACGCCCGGCGAGAAGTTCATAGAGAACGACGCCGAGTGAGTAGACATCGCTGCGTCCATCAACGAGGGCGCCCTCGGCCTGCTCGGGTGAGAAGTACGTCGCGGTTCCCATGACCGAGCCGGCCATCGTGAGGTTATCCTCGGTGGACATGGCTTGCGCAATACCGAAGTCGGTGACCTTGACCTGCTGGTCGTCGGTCAACAAGATGTTCCCCGGCTTCACGTCACGGTGCACGACACCCTGACGGTGGGCGTAGCCCAGTGCGCTCGCCACCTGCGCGCAGACTTGCGCTGACTTGGCGGGTGACAAGGTGCGCGAATTGCGTAGCAGCTCGGCGAGAGAGGTTCCCTCGATGAGTTCCATCACGATGAAGTACGTGCCGTTTTCTTCGCCCCAGTCAAAGATCGGAACGATGTTGGGGTGCGACAGGTTCGCGGCGGCCTGCGCTTCGCGACGGAAGCGCTCGACAAAGGTCCGGTCCACGCTCAATTCCGGGTACAGGATCTTGAGCGCCACGAAGCGGTTCAGTAAGAGGTCGTGCGCGCGGTAGACCATCGCCATGCCACCACGGGCGATCAGGTGAGTGACCTGATAACGATTTGAATAGATTGTCTGGTCTACTACCGGCTCCATGGTGTCTCCCAGCCTACGTGCAGTTCAATTCGCCGCACAGTTCTCATCACTTGCACGTCGTCGCCGTGCCCGAGGCGGGTAGTCCCTGGTTGATCGCCAGTGCGCCTTCGATCACGCACTTCATCACCGGCCCGGCCGCCTCGGCACCGGTCGTCGAGATGTTCTGATACGGAACAATCACCGCCACCGCCACCACGGGGTGCGTCGCCGGCGCGAAAGCGATCATCCAGTCGTCGGTGTTGTGGGCGCTGTTGCCCGTTTGCGCGGTTCCGGTCTTGGCGGCGACGTCATCCTGGGGCAGGAAGCCCACGTAGGCCGCGGTGCCGAAGCGCACCACGTTCTGCATCAGGGGCACGATCTGCTGCGCCTGGGTGGGTGTCATCGGGTTCAACCACGCCGCCGGCTTGTAGGTGCTCACGACCTTGCCGCTCGGACTGATGATCTGATTCAAAAAATGTGGGGTCATCGTCGTGCCCCCGTTGGCGATGGCCGCGGCCACGAGGGCATTTTGCAATGCCGTCGCGCGCACGTTCTCCTGACCGATCGCCGAATACGCGACCTGCGGTTGGTCGTATTTCAACGTCGCGGCGGAGGGGAAGTAACTCGTTGCGACACCGGGCAAGTCAATCGGGATTGATTGGTTGTACCCGAAAGAATTCGCCGTCGCCGATAGGTCCGTGCCGCCGAGGTCGAGACCAACGAGTCCGTACCCCGGGTCACAGGACACCGGGAGCATGATCGAGATGAGACCACCACAACTGGTGAGGCCGTCATTGCAAAGGACCTTGTTGGTATTGGGTAGCGGGGTGCACACGAGCCTCGGATAGGACTTGAAGAGCAACTGGGGCTTGTTCACCACTACCGACGCGGTCGTGACGACCTTCATCGTTGATCCCGGGGGGAACGACTGTTGCGTCGCAATCATGCCCAGGGGCGGAAAGTGGTGGGCGTTGTTCTTATTGATGGCCGCCCACGTGGCGTCTTCGGTGGCCACGTTGGGCGACGACATGGGATTCGGGTTGTAGGTGGGGTTCGAGTACATCGCGAGAACGGCACCGGTTCGTGGATCGAGTGCCACGACGGCTCCGTCTTCGCCGTGCAACGCCTTGGCGGCCACTCGCTGGAGAGCCGGCTCCAGCGTCAATTGGATCGAGTCGGCGGCCGTCACGGGCGCCAAGACCTGCGCCAGGCTCTTGGGCGGCTGCTTGTGAGCAATGAGGTCGCTGGAATACTGCGCTTCTAAACCCCAGTCGCCGTGTGAGTTGGACACCCAACCGACGACGCCGGCGGTCAGGCTCCCGAGCGGATACTCACGCATCCACGGATACAGGCTATTTCCGGACTTCACCGACTGCGCGAGAATCTCGCCGTCGGCCGCTTCAATGACCCCCCGGGGCGAGTGTTGGCCCGCCGACTGCTGTCGGGGGTTGAGCGGCGACTGGTTGAGGGCTTCGGCGTGGAAGAACTGCAGGTAGACCGACTGCCCGATGATCACTGCGAACAGCAGGATCATGAGCGCGCCAAGGTAACCGAGACGACGGGACACGACTACCCCGCCGCCGTGGTGGTGGTCGATGACGTGGTGGTCGTAGTGCCCCCACCGTTGGTCTGCTCAATGACCCACTGATTATGCAGATACGTGGCGTAGCTAATGGCGTCCTCCACCGAGGCCTCCGAGATGGTGAGAGCCAGAGACTGTTGATCCCCGGGGCGAAGTTGTGTGACGAGATACGTCGTGCCCTGGACTTCCTTTGGCTTGAACCACAAGAATCCACCGGGCTGGCCCTGATAAATGGTGACCGTCGTGCCGTTGGAGGCGAGGTAGTAGTTCGAATTCGCGTACCACCGCAGCACGAAGAAGGTCGAGCCCAGCACCGCGAAGAGCGTGATGAGAAACAGTGCCGTGCGCCACGTGAATCTTTTGGTGCGTCGCCGCGCCGTGCGCGGAACCGCCGCGGACGTGATCTCTGGTGCTGGTTGGACAGCGGCCGGCGCCGGGGTCACGTCCATCGGAGTCACGGCCACGACTCCCGTCGTGCTCACGGGCGCGCTCGCGGAGACTTCGTCAAATTCGAGGAGGACAACGGTGATGTTGTCGCGTCCCCCGTGGTGGTTGGCCATCGCGACGAGATTCGCCGTGGCTTCTTCGAGACTGTACGGTGAACTCGCCAACGAGGCCATCTCGTCGTCGCTCACTTCATTGGACAGTCCATCACTACACAGCAGCAGGCGATCACCAGGTTCGAGCGCCAGGGGAAAGACGTCGGGCTCCGAGAGGCCCTCGACGCCCAAAGTGCGAGTGAGTTGGTGTCGCCGGGGATGAACCGCCGCCTCTTCCGGCGACAAACGTCCCTGCCGGACCCACTCTTCAGCGACCGAGTGGTCCAATGTGATCTGGCGCATCGCGCCGTCGCGGAGTTGGTAGGCCCGCGAGTCGCCGACGTTGATGACGGTCGGCAAGAGTCCTTGGGACGTGGGCACGAGGGCGACCGCCACGACGGTTGTTCCCATTCCGGCTCGCTCGGGATGCGCAAGGGCGTCGTCGCGAATCGCGTCGTTCGCGGCGGCTACCGCGTCCCGTAAACCCGAGGCGGTGGGCTCGACCGTGAATACGTTGGCCACCACTTCGACCGCGATCGCCGAGGCAATCTCGCCCGCGGCGTGACCACCCATACCGTCAGCGACGATGGCGATGTCGGGCGTAACGAGAAAGGAGTCCTCGTTAATCTCCCGTACGAGGCCGACGTCGGAGGAGGCCGCGTAGCGCCACGTCGTCATCGCACGACCTCGAAGAGCACACCCCCAACTTGCACGATGTCCCCCCGATCGAGCTTGGTGCGATGCGCGATGAGTTCTTGATTGACGTAGGTCCCGTTCGTGGAACCGAGGTCCTCCACCAACAGGTCGCCATCGTCCATGGTGAAACGCGCGTGGTGAGTGGAGAGATACGTGTCCTGCAGCGGTAGATCACAATCGCCGCCGCGCCCCACCATGAGCGAGCCGACCACTTCGACGTGATGTCCCTGATATTCCTCGGGCTCAATGAATTCAAGTCCGAGCGGCGACGAGCGGCGCCGAGAACGACGAGGTGCGTCGTCCGTCTTGGGCGGACGCATTTCCACGAGAGCGACCCGCGTCACGCGCAACAAGAACAGACCAGCCACAGCCATGACGATGATCTGCAGGGGCCGGATGATCGCCGTGTAGTCCGTTGCGAAGGAGTACAAAATTACGCCAGTTCAATTCGTAGCGTCTGGCCACCGATTTCTACAACGTCGTGTGGTGACAGCGACACGGCCGTGACGCGATGCCCATTCACCAGAGTTCCGTTGGTCGACTGCAGATCTCGCACGGCGACACCCTCACCGGTCCACCAGAATTCCGCATGGCGCCGCGAGACGCTGGTCTCGGAGATAACGATCTGGCACTCGCCGGACCTTCCCACCACGACGGGGGTCGAGCCGACGGGGTAGGTGGAGCCATCGGAGACAACAATGCGGGGCTCGCTCTGTCCCCCCACGAATGACGCTTTCACCTTCATGGTGCCGACGGCGAGTTCGTCGTCGACGAACATTTCGACGACCACCGGGCCGACGAAGTTGTAACTCTCGCCCAAGGCGTGCTGTCGAGCCGTCTCGGTGAGTTCCTCAACGAGTGCGTGCTGAAAACCGTCGAAGCGTTGAGCGTCGCCCTCGGAGATCCAGATCTTGATGTTGTTGGGCGCCATGAGTCCCCGATTGGAGACGCGGCGGCCGAGGTCCATCTCGCGGACCATCCTTTGACCGATCTCGATCGGCTGCAACGCACTCTTGAAGGGTCGCGAGAGACCCCGCTCGAAGAAGCGCTCCAGGCGACTCTCTACGTTTCGCAGCGCCATAGCAATATCAACTGTACCGGTGTCGCGAGGCCTTCGTGAGGCGCGAAAAACCGCTCCGTTATCGTGGAGTAGTGTTGCTGAACCATTCGGGCGAGTGGCGGAATAGGCAGACGCGCAGGCTTCAGGTGCCTGTATTCGAAAGGATGTGGGGGTTCAAGTCCCCCCTCGCCCACCAAAAACCGGTTGTTTCGTCCGCGAGGCAGCCTGACCGCGCTCCCTAATTCACGTCGGCCGTATCTAGAGAACGACGCAGACGCAGCACGATGAACGTCGCGACCCCTGCGAGCTCCGCGTAACCAACGTAAAACGCTTCATGCGACACGAAATGCACCCAATGATCATCGAGTTGTCCGTAATAAAGCACAGTTCCCGTTACCAACAGCAGGGCGCCTATCGAAGCGGATGCTCAGAGGACGGCACACAACAGAAGTTGAGCGCACGCAACTGACGTCCTTTGAATCGACGTCGACCGCGTCAGTTCCGACCCTGAGCACGAATATCACCCTGCACAACGCGAAAGCAGCGGCCACCAACACGACGCCCACACCATCACCAGACGCGCCGAGCTGATTCAAGACGTGGCCCACATGCAGAGGCGTCGTCAAGAAGGACCCCTCGGGGGAATGGAATATGACACAGCAACCTGCAGCAATCGACGCGATCTCCCGGGCCGCGAGAGCCCACAAAACAACCCACCCAATTTTTCAGTTGATCGGAAAGATCGCGGGCGACCACTCTTCGGTGTCGTTCTCCCCGTCAGTTTTCTCAAAGAGCTCCTCAACCTGGTCACCACTCACGTCGATCCCACATTTTCTTCTATGGCGCAGAGTATCGATGGATGTGGTGATGAAGAGTGATCAATTCGCATCCGCGGTCACGACCGCGTCATCGAGACCGGCGAGAACGGCTTTCACGGTGTCCTCGACGCTTACCCCCGTCGTATCGATCCACAGTCCTCGTCGAGGCGTCAGTTCGCGAATCTCTTTGTCGAGCCAGTCGAAGGAATCAACGAAGGGACTACCGATGGCACGCCACTCGTCTTTCATGACGTCTAAATCACGTAACAACATCACGAAGCAAAAAGGAGTGCCACCCAGATCCTCCACCAGGTCGTCAAAGCGTGAACCGGTGATGATGTCGTCAATAACCGCGGAGAACCCCGCCGCGACGAAGGAGCGCGCGAGCACCGTCGCATTCTTCAACCGAAGTCGAACCTGTTCCGCCGCTTCCCCCGTGGGACCCGACGCCTCGGGGTTAACCGCCCCGGCCACGATCAAGTCGTGGAGCCGGTCAGCTTCGACGTGAGCAGCGCGACCCAACCGACTCGCCACGAGATGCGACACCGTGCTCTTGCCGACGCCGGGAAGTCCCGAGATCACGATGATCCGCGCATCATCCGTCATTGCCGTGACTCTAGTAATTGGTCACGGGACGCAGTGGCAACGCCGTCGCCGTCGCGCGCTACTGATCGGGGTCCGCGTATCGCGCGACGGTGAAGGCAATCGAAGTGGGAACACTGGTGGCGAAGACCACGAGCATCAGCGTCACTAAGACGAGTGGCTCTCCCGTGGTGTGATCGCGAACGAAGGCGAACTCGATCATCGCGGACGTCACGGTGTACGCGAGAAGCGCCCACCGAAAGACCTTGCTGAAGGTCCGCCACGCAAAGTTCTTCTGTCGCAGCAGCAAGGTCCACGCGGCAGCGAGAAGCGCGATGCCGAGAACGAGAAGTCCCGTCGCCACACCGAGAGGAGCTCGACGTGGCGCGTAGGCAGCCATCAACACGCCACCCACAATCACCGCGCCCAACGCTCCCGTGGCGAGCCAACCAATGGGCGGGAACTCTCGATCCACCGTGTTGTCGAACGTGCCGTGAGCGGTCGTCATTGCGTGGCCACCCTCGTCATAATGATCAACGTCGCGACCTGCATCAGGCCGGTGATGCCAGCGGTGTAGATGAACCGGTTCATCAAGCGACCGATCCGCTCGCCGTTCGGCACCGGCTTATTCATTTCGAACAAAACGGCGATATTGGCGGGCTCGAGAACTCCCAGCGCGATGACCGCCATGATGCCGACCACGATGAACGAGGCGATCAGCCAGGCGTGGTTCGGACTCGACGCGAGGAGGTTACCCAGCTTGCGCGCGATCTGAAATCCGGACGCCAACGTCATCATCACGACCGTGGGCATAATGATGACCATCTTGGGCATAAAACGCGCGGAGAATTCCGCGCGCGCCGGAATCGAGAGTCGACCGAGAATCGGCCCGATCACGAGACCGACAAACAAGTCCACCCCGGTCCACAGACCGCCGCCCACCACGTGACAAAACATGAGGGCCCAGGTCCAATTGCCCGCAATGGCCACCGCCACAAAAACGACCGCCACGGCGACGACCGGCAGTCCCTTCAGGGGCACAACCTGAATCTTTGGTCTCTCCCCGGGCGCACCGTGTGACGCCGGTGGCGCCGGGTTCCGCGTTACTTCGCTCATTGTCCCCCCACACTGCCCGTCGAGCTCGACAACCGGCAACGCGAAAATGTATCCCGAGATCGCCCCGTTCGCTCGACATTGAGGGCCGTGTTCGAACTCGGGTGGAAGGGCCCACGAAAGCGACTAACCGAGGATGTCGCCTCCGGCCAACGCGATCAAGCCTTCCACCGTGACGGCGAGTCGTTCGCGAAACATGTCGAGACGCTGTTGGATCAGAGCGGGCGCTCCGAGGGGATCGGCGGCAATGATCCCCGACATGGGCGAAGGCCCTCCGCACAAGGTTGCGCGATGGGCGAGCGTGACGCCCGCTTCGTTGTCGTCGAGCAGGAACGACCACTTCGACACCGGCGTCGCGAGGTCGCCGACGGTCCATTCAAAGAATTCGCCCTCAATCAGACCAGTGACGGTTGACAACGTCATCCATTCTCGCTCGCCGCGCTTTTGGTCACCCTCGAACGTTTGACCCACCGCCATGGGACCATCACCCAGCACGCGCACGGCTTGCAACTCATCGGAGAACTGAGGCAGCAACGTGGGGTCGCTGACCAGGGTCCACAACGTATGGCGAGAGACGTTGGTGGTGCGAGCGGCGAAAGCATTGGGAGCCAGGGCGACGAGATTCACGTCGTGACGTTAGACGTTATTCGGAGCTAACCCTTCGAACCAGTGCCATCGATTTCCGTGCTTCGGTAAGGTCGCTCTTCGTGAGCTCCACCCCGAGAATCGTGAACTCCGAGGATCTGCCCAGTTGGCTGGGGTCCATGATGCGGACGTTCTTTCGACCTCCGGTCGACGAAATGGTCGAGCACTACCGCACCGCGATTGATCTCTCGCGCGCGCTCGGAGTCTTTGACGGCAACGAGGCCGTCGCGACGCTTCGCTCCGCGGCCCAAGAGTTCACCGTTCCGGGACTCGAGACCATTCCCGTGTCGGCGCTCACGAATGTGACCGTGGCCGCTACTCATCGTCGTCGGGGCATTTTGACCGACATGATCACGCGAGATCTTGCGTCCTCGGCCGAGCGTGGCGAGATCGCGTCCATTCTCGTGGCGTCCGAGTGGCCGATCTACGGGCGCTACGGCTACGGTCCCGCGGTCTTTTCGAACCGACTCAGCGTGGACACGACCAATATTCGCTTCACGCGACCCGTTGCGGGCGCTGTGGACTTCTCCGACACCGACGAATTCGATCGTGTGGCTCCCGCGATCTACGACCGACACCGTCGCCATCAACCAGGCTCGATTCTTCGCGACGAACACTGGTGGGACCGTGATCTTCGTCGCGCCCTCGGCGGCTCGGACGTGAACAAGAATTTCCAGGCCATCTACCGCGCGCCGTCGGGCGAGGAAGAGGGCTACGTGACATGGGTGCCCGAACCGAAACTCGACGACATGCGCACCGAGACATCGCTCCGCGTCGAGGCCCTTGTGGCAACGACCATCAGGGCCTACCACGCGCTCTGGCACTTCCTGTGCACGAGTGATCTCCAACGATCCGTGACGGCGGCGCTGCGACCCGTCGACGAAATGCTTCCCTTGCTGCTCGACGACGGACGTCGTGTGCGCACGCTCGGGCAACATGATTTTGTCTGGGTGCGACTCTTGGATGTCCCGCGCGCACTGAGCGCACGGACCTACGGCACGTCGGGCTCCCTCGTGATCGACGTTCAGGACTCTCTCGCGCACGCCCATGGTCGCTACCGACTGAGCGTCGAGGGTTCCGCGGCGCAGTGCGAGCGAACCACGGACGCCGCCGACCTCCGGGTGTCGGTAGCGGCACTCGGGTCCGTCTATCTGGGTGGCGTGAGTTGGGCGGCCCACGCCGACGCCGGTGCCGTGAGTGAAGAAACCCCGGGCGCCCTCGAGCTCGCCGACCACCTATTCCGTACGGCTCGAGCACCGTGGAATAACACCTGGTTCTAGATCACGCCTCGCACAACAGTGTTCGTGACCCCAACAACAAGTCCCCGTCACCTCGAGCTGCCTCGAATTATGGTGGTGACATGATGCTCGCCGGTCTCGGACGAACCCGAAATGTTCGTCTCCTGCTTTCGTTCGCGATCGCGGCAGTCGTATTTATTTACCACTGGGCGACGTCCTCGCCGACACCGCCCGCCCCGACCGTGCAGTGGGTGTCACAGTACGAGATCCACGAGGCGGCCGCTCTCAACGGAATTCAGTCAACTATTGAGCACATTGACGGGCAAACTTCTCAGGCGCAAATCCTGAAGACATGCCGACTCGGCGTGCGCGACGTCACGATGTTCCAATCCGATCCCCTGCCCCCGAACGCGCAGATGCGAACGATCTACGCAAAATTTCTCAGCGCGAATCTTGTTCTTTACAGCGACTGTGTTCAGGGCGTGACCAAGGCCGACCCGAACGAGTTAAACAAGATGGTCAGTCAGGCCAAAGTGGTCGGTTCTTTGACCGACCAATTCAACAAGGCCGGCACGAGTCTCGGATTCCTTTCGAATTGAGTTCCTCTTTCTTGATCGGGCTCTCACGGTGAAAGAGCTCACGACGTCCAGCTCACGACGTCATTTTCTCGCGTTCGGAGCCGTGGCGGCGGGAGTGGTCGGACTCGGAGCTGTCGGACTGGTGGAGTTGGTGGATCACGGTGTCCTGCCTGGTCAGTCGATACTCAACGACCTTGACGGGGCGTGCACCGTTGATGTCCCGCCCGCTCACTACGGCCCGGTCGGCGACCAGGTCGAGCGAACCTTTTTTTCACGTCACCGTGGTCGAACCGTCGGTTACACGCTGGGCCTGCCAGCCAATTTTCGAGTCGGCGACGACATCCCGCTCGTCGTATTTCTTCATGGTTTCGGGCAGAATCATCGAACGGGCGTGGGCGCCGCACCCACGCCGGCGCAAGCCATTGCTCTGCGGGTCAATGGCAATGCTCTCCCACCTTTCGCCCTCGTCACCGTCGACGGCGGGCCGCACTATTGGCACGTCTTCGGCGATGACGATCCGATGGCCATGATCACTGACGAGTTAATACCTCGGTGCCAGGCGCTTGGTCCCGGGCGATCGCCGGGCACCATCGGCGTCATGGGTTTATCCATGGGTGGCTATGGCGCCGTGCTCTTTGCGGAGCGACGACCGGATCTCTTTCGAGCGACGGCGGCTCTTAGTCCCGCTATTTGGACCGACTTTGCCAGTTCGCAGGGTGCCAACGAAGGCGCCTTCGTGAACGCCGCGAACTTCGCCGCGTACGACGTGGTCACTCACGCCGACGCTCTTTCGCACACGCCCACGTTTCTCGCCTCAGGTTTTCACGATCCGTTCTATCCCGGTGCGCAAGCTCTGGCTGCACGTCTACCCGGCTCCACGCCGAAAGAGGTGATCTTCGCCAACGGGTGCCACGGGGGCGATTTCTACAATGCTCACGCCCCCGCGGCACTCGCGTTCCTGACGAACCACTTGACGTAACAAGTCGCCGGAGTTCGTTACCTGGAACGAGTTAGCAGCACGCGTTGAGGTTCGTTGGCTCACTCGTCGGCGCACAACAAGCAGGTCCGTTCGCGGGCTTCCACGTGTTCGGGGCCGCCTCGGGAGCGTCGGCGAGGACCGTGTAGACCTCCCACGGCGCGCCATTCGGGTCGTGGACCCAGACTTTGTCCTGGACCGCGTAGCAACACGAGGTGGCGTCCTTGACTTCAGTCGCCAGTCCCGCGGCGGCCAGTCGACTGGTCGCGGCCACGACGTCGTCGGTCGAATCGACCTCGATGCCCAGGTGGTTGAGAGCGGCAAGAGTTCCGTGTCCGCGGTCAACCGCGTTTTCAATCAACACCAGCTTGAGCGGCGGGTCAGTGACGACGTAGTTCGCGTAGCCGGGTCGGCGTTTGGCGGGCTCCACACCGAAGAATTGGTTGTAGAACGTCACCGCTTCGTCAATGTCGGCGACGTTGAGGGCAAGTTGGATTCGTGACATGGTCACCTCCGATAGATTGGTACTTATCAATATGAAGTGTAGCAACATATCGATGATTGTCAATAGGAGATTTTATGGCCATCCGTAACCCGCTTCCGCTGACGTCGAATGACACCGTGTGCTGCGCCCCCGTCACGGAACAAGCACTAAGTAGCCAGGACGCAGCCGATATCGCGCCAGTGTTCGCGGCACTCGGGGACCCCGTGCGATTGCAGCTATTTTCTCTGATCGCCGCGAGCGAGGAGTCCTGCAGCTGCGATCTCGAAGGCCCCGTGCAGAGAAGCCAGCCCACTGTCTCGCATCACACCAAAATTCTCGCGGACGCCGGACTCATCATGGGCGACAAGCGCGGTCGCTGGGTGTGGTGGCGTGTTAATCCCGTTCGGCTCGCGGCGGTTCGTCGCGTGCTCGGTGAAGTGCCGACCCCCTAGATCGCGACGTCCAGACGAATCAGTAGGTCGCGCACGCGTCGTTCAATCTCGTCGCGAATCGGACGCACTGCGTCAATACCTTGTCCGGCGGGATCGGCCAGCACCCAGTCCTCGTACTTCACGCCAGGAAAGAAAGGGCATTCATCGCCGCAACCCATCGTGATGACCACGTCACTCGCACGCACCGCGGCCTCTTCGAGCCGCTTGGGCGTCGCGTGGTGCGCCAGCAGGTCAATTCCCTTTTCGTTCATCGCCTCGATCACCACCGGATTGATGGAGTCGGCCGGTGCCGTGCCGGCCGACCGTACGACGACCCGCTCGCCGGCGAGATGCTCCAAGAACCCCGCCGCCATCTGCGACCGACCAGCGTTATGTACGCACACGAACAGAACTTCAGGCACGTCACTCACGACCAACCTCCGAGCTAACTGAGGGATAGAACAGAACAATCAGCGGTATCGCGATCGCCGCGCCGACGATCTCACTCACAACGAATCCAGCGACCGACGAGGGGGCGATGCCCGCGAAACTGTTGGTCAAACATCGTCCAATCGCGGCGGCGGGGTTGGCGAAACTGGTGGAGGACGTAAAGAAATACGCACCCGCGATCCACGCACCAACGGCGAAGGGAACGACGTTCGATTTCCCTGATCGCACGCAACCATTGATCACGAGGAGCAGTCCCACGGTGGCGACCACTTCGGACAGCCAGAGCGCCCAGGACGATCGAACGTGATGCGACAGGGTGACGACGGGGTGGGAATACAGAACGTTCGCCACCATCACGCCGGCGCACGCGCCCGCGATTTGCGCGGGAACGTAGAAGGCCACGTCGAGCCACTGTGTTGTTCCCAGCACCGCGTCCACCGCACTCACCACGGGATTGAAGTGGGCTCCCGAGACCGCTCCGAACATCAAGATCACGCCCACGAGCGCTCCCGCCGTCGCGGCGGCGTTCTCCAGGAGCTGGAGTCCGACATCGTGGGGAGAAAGGGTCTGCGCCATGATCCCGGAGCCCACCACCGCGAGCAGGAGAAAAAAGGTACCAACAGCCTCCGCGAGCACCCGACGGACGCGGTCAACGCGGAGGGAACCCGTTCCCAGTTCGATCGCGTCACGGAAGGCGGATGTACTCACGCGGCCACCTCCGTCACCGCGGAAATCCATGACCGCAGTTCCTCGACGACCTCGTCAAAAGCTCGAGAGGTCCGCTGTCCCACAGGATCGGGAATAGACCAATGCCAGCGGGAGGCCACCGAGCCCAACTCCTCGTGCGCCCGGTCACAAACCGTGACAACGAAGGTCGAGGTCGTGACGTCGTCGAGTAACGAGGGTGTGGCTGTCGCGAGGTTGAGACCAGCCCGCTCTCCCGCGGCGATCGCTCCCGGGTGAACCTGAGCGGCGGGATGCGTCCCGGCCGAATCCGCCCGGCGTCCGGTCATCTGCGTCCACAGTCCCGCCGCGAGTTGACTGCGAGCGGAGTTCGCCGTGCACACGAACAATGGCGCTGCGGGTGTCGCCACCAACGGGGGACACGTCTCACGAACGCTGTCGCGCAACAGATGAACGTAGCGGCGACGCCCGTCGCCACTGGACTTCGAACGGTGGATCACGCCAGCGTCTTCGAGGATGTCGAGGTGGTGCGCCACCAAGTTGGACTCGATACCCACCAACTCCCCCAATTCGATCGGCGAACGATCCGAGACTCGAAGTTCGTCGACGAGGGCGAGGCGCAACGGGTCACCCAGTGCCGCAAAGACGGCGGCTCGGCGACGAAGACGAGAGTTGCTCACACGCTCACGATATGACTCAATGATCGTTGAGTCAAATTGCTGGTGGTTACGCGAGTACGAGCGTGACCACCACAATGACGATCGCGGGTGCCAGAGTGATCACCCACCCCTGCCACGTCTGCGGTCGAAGGCCCACGCCGACGCGCTTCGGTCCGAACCATTTCTTGTCACTCATCAATTTCTCCTCGCCCCATGGTCAACGTCGTTGTTTCTCTCTATCTGGATCGTAGGGAGATGCGCGAAGCTTCTCGGCGCATTCGGGGACGATTCCGTGCACCGCAGGACATCTCGCGTTACGGTGGCGCATGAGTACTTTCGGTGATACCTCGTCGACAGGCGGCACCCCGCGATCCTTCGTCATCTTGCTGTCGGCAACCATCGTGTCGTTCTTGACGGTGTTCTTCACGTGGGCGTCCGTGAGCATCACCGGGTCGATCACGACGTCGGGCAGCGTCAACGGCACATCAAGCTGGGAAGGCAAACTGGTAATCCTGCTGTCCATAATTTCGGGGGTGTGCGCCGTCGTGGGCCTGCAGCGCGATGACCGATCCTTTCGTCTTGCGAGTTCGTGGTGCTCCCTCACCATGGTGGTGGTCTCGGTGATAGCCGTCTTTGACGTTCTCGGCAGCACAACAAATTCGGTGAGCGCCGGCGGCATGACTCTTCACGCTTCGGAATCGATCGGATTCGGATTAGTTCTTACGGTGATTGCGAGCATTGTCGCCGCCACGTTCGCCGTGCGGCGGGTGAACAATCCGCAGGACTAGAGCCCGCGTGATCGCAGTGGTGAACGCGTAGCCTCAACTCGACAAAGGGGGCGACATGAACATTCTCATTGCGGGCGGTACGTCATTCGTGGGACGCGCGATTGCGTTGGCCGCGCACGCCGCTGGTCACCAGGTGACCGTCATCAATCGAGGACAGACGCCGAGCGATCTGCCGACGAGCATCGAACACCTCATTGGGGACCGGACGAAGAACCTCAGTGCGCTCAACGGACGAACTTTTGACGCGACGATCGATTCAACCGCCTACCGACCGAGCGACGTCGACGCCCTGGGCACCGCTCTCAATGGTCGCGGCGGCCACCACCTCGAGATCTCGTCGGTGTCGGCCTACCAATCTCCGGACTTCGTGGGCGGCACCGAAGAGACGATGGCGCTGTGGTCACCCGAAAGCGCGCCGAGCGACCCGAATGCTCCCATCACGGGTGAAACCTACGGACCACTCAAGGCAGCGTGCGAACGGCGGGCCGCCGAGGTCTTCGGCCCGACGACGATTGTCCGTCCGACCTTCGTCGTCGGGGCCCACGACGCGACCCTGCGGTATCCCTACTGGGTGGCGCGCCTCGCCCGCGGCGGGCGCGTGATCGTGCCGGCCGCACCCTCCGTCGCGGTGCAGTGGATTGACGCTCGCGATCTGGCTCACTTCTGCGTCCAACTCGTGGCGGGATCCACCCTCGGCGCCTTCCACACAGCGGGACCAAATTTCACGACGAACTTCCTCGACCTCGTCGAGCAGACGGCCGCGGCGGTGGCTCCTACTGGCACCGAGCTCGTGCGCGTCGAGGCCGACGTGATCCTGTCGTCGTCGGTGGCCCAGAAGTTCCCGCTCTGGACGGGACGGGAGACCGAAACCGATCTCGCGGTCGATGCCGCAAAGGCCGTCGCGGCCGGACTCACTTTTCGTCCACTCGCCGACACCGCGCGCGACACTTTGGAGTGGTGGGGTGAGCGCGAGTGGCCCGCTCACTGGTTGAGCGCCGGCGACGAAGAGGCGCTGCTCGCCTCGCAGTAGTTCTCAGCGAGCGGTGTGCGACCGTCGACCGTCGAAGGTCGACAGCGCACCGTAGAGTTCGGGGCGCCGGTCACGGAAAAGTCCGAAGGCTTCGCGCGCTGCGCGCAATTCGTCGAGATCGAAGGTCGCCGTGAGAACGGTCGTCTCTTCCCGGTCGGCGTCCGCCACCACGGCGCCGGTGCCGTCGGTGATAAAGGACGTGCCGTAGAAGGTCGTCGTGACCGGTTCGCCCACCTCGTACCCGACGCGGTTCGACGCCACGACCGGCACCATGTTCGCCGCCGCGTGCCCCTGCATGACCCGTCGCCACTGGCCCGACGAATCGAGATCCGGATCTTGCGGCTCACTCCCGATCGCCGTTGGGTAACACAAAATCTCGGCTCCCATGAGAGCGAGGGAACGCGCGCACTCGGGGAACCACTGGTCCCAACAAATACCCACCCCGATAGTGCCGATAGCGGTCGGAAAGACCTGAAAACCGGTGTCGCCGGGGCTGAAGTAGTACTTCTCCTCGTAGCCGGGGCCATCGGGAATATGACTCTTGCGGTACAAACCAACGAGCCGCCCGTCAGCGTCCGCGACGGACAGCGAATTAAAGAACGACTGACCCGCGCGTTCGAAGAACGAGATGGGGAGCACCACGTTGAGCTCGCGCGCCAGGGCCGCGAATCGAGCGACCACGGTGGACTCGTCATACGACTCGGCGAGATCGAAGAATTTCGGGATCTCGTCTTTGCAGAAATACAGGTCGGCGAACAATTCCTGCACGAGAATCAGCCGCGCACCGCGTTGAGCCGCCTCTCGGACAAGAGCTTCGGCGCGATCGAGATTCGTCGCACGATCACTCGTGCACGCCATTTGGGTGGCCGCGACGGTCACTTCTCGCATTTTGTACTCCCCTACTTCGGCTCTTGTTGGGTGATGCAGTGCACCCCGCCACCCAACGCAAAGAGCGGCCGGGCGTCAACGCGCACGACCTTACGACCCGGCAGCAGATCCGACAAGGTGGCCGCGGCCGCGTCGTCCGCCGGGTCGTCGTAGGTGCCGAGTACCACCACGCCGTTGGCGAGATAACAATTCACGTAGCTCCAATCACAGAGGCGGCCTTCCACGTCGAGTCTCCGCGGTGCGCTGAGCGGCACGGCTTCGATCCCCGCGGCCGCGAGCGCGCCCGCGATCTCCTGTGACACGGCGGCGTCGGGGTGTTCGGGATTGCTCTGCTGGTGATAGACCGCCACGCCGGGAGCAACGAATTTCACCAACAAGTCCACGTGTCCTCGCGTGCCGAACTCGAGGTAATCACCGTGGAGCCCGCGCGGCAGCCACGTGACACTCGTCGCACCGAGCCGGCTGCGGAATTCGGCTTCGAGTTCCTCGCGCGATCGTCCGGGGTTGCGGTGCGGATCTCGCTGCACCGTCTCGGTCAGAACCAATCGTCCCGCGCCGTCGACCTCGATACCACCACCCTCATTGACGATGTCGGAACGCACCGCACGCACCCCAGCGGCCTCGGCAATGACCCCGGCGGCGCGGTCGTCGTTCTGCCAACGCGCCCAGCTCTGGGCTCCCCACCCGTTAAAGCGCCAATCGATGGCCACTGTCATTCCGGACGCGTCGCGCACGAACGTCGGACCGATATCTCGCGCCCACGCGTCGTCGAGTTCGGCGGGGACCAGTTCCACCGAGCCAGCCAGTATCTCCAGCGCGGCGGTGTGGTCCTCGGGGCGTACGAGCATGCTGACGGGCTCGAACTCCGCGATCGTGCGGGCGACCGACGACCAGGCGAGCCGGGCGGATTCGGCCCCGCTTGTTCCGTACGCCGTGACGGGAAAGGCCATCCACGTGCGGCGGTGGGTTTCCCACTCCGCGGGCATTACCGTCATGTCCTGGTCCATCTCACGGGGTGCGGTCACCCGTAAACCTTAGAATCTTCCCGTTTTCTGCGCCACGGGGCGCCCGACCTTGACCTCATGGCTGGGGTGTGGAAAACTAGAAATCCACGAAAAAATTGTTTGTGGCATCTATCGATGCGACGAGATCGTTGCAGCGCAGGAGATCCTAGAAAATGATTCGACACTCATTCACTCGACTGACCGCGGCATCCGCCATTCTCGTCGGCAGCCTCCTGCTCTCCGTCAGCGCAGGCGCCACGACCACTGGCACCTCCACGTCGCTCGTGAACGGTGACATTTCTCAGCCCGCGCTGTCCGCCGGTGGCTACAGCATCACCGACCAGTCCAACGTTCCCGGTTGGTCCTCTACCGAGGGTGACGGCAAGATCGAAGTCTGGAACAACCCCGTTGGCATTCAGCCCCCGAACGGCAACCAGTCGATCGAGTTGGACGCCAACACCATCGCCGGTATCTACCAGGACCTCGCCTTGACCCCCGGCGTCACCTACGACTGGACCGTGCAGCACGCCGGCCGTTGCGCCGCCGCGGACGTCGCCGACGTCGAGATCGGCAGCCCGACGGGCACCCTGTCCGTGGCCGCGGTCATGAGCGACACCCAGAACAGTTGGACGACCTACTCGGGCACCTACGTGGTCCCCGCCGGTCAGACCACGACGCGCTTCGAACTCCAAGGTATCTCCACTGGATGCTCGGGTGGCAGTTCGTGGGGTAACGAGATTGCCAACGTGGCCCTGACCCCGGACCAGACCGACCTTCCGTCGGGTGGTCTCACCGGTGTTCTCGTGGTCACGTTGCTGTCGGGTGGCGCTTTCGCCGCCTTCATGCTCCGTCGCCGCACGACTCGCGCGTAAGAACTCCAGCAGCTAGCGCTGCTCGACCATGTCGATGTAGTCGTCTCGCCAGAGGTCGAAGTATTCCTCGGGCAGGAGCACGGCGTGCGTGGGCTCCAACGTCTCCACGAATCCACGTTCGTGGCTCACGGCGATGATCGTGCCACTCCAACTGCGCAACATCTCCGCGACCGCGACGACGGACGCCGGGTCGAGGTTGTTGGTGGGTTCGTCCAAGATCAAGAGATTGGCGTCCGAGGACGCCATGATCGCCAGCGCCAGCTTGGCCCTCTCACCACCGGACAGCGTTCCCGGAAGCTGGTGAGCGGCGGAGCCCTTGAGGCCGAAGGCACCGAGCAGGCTTCGCCGCTGCACTTCGGTCACCACCGTCGCGTTCTCGAGGTGTTGCAAGGCCGTCTTGTTCTCGTCCAACTGCTCGTGTTCCTGAGCGAAATACCCCATCGTCACATTCGCACCCAGATGCACGGCGCCGTGCTGCGCCGTCTGCGTCCCGGCCAAACAGCGCAGGAGTGAGGACTTACCAGCGCCGTTGCGGCCCACGATCAGGATGCGGTCTCCTCGGCGGGTCCGGAAGTTCACGTCGCGCAGTACTTCGTGCGTGTTGTACTGCACGCGAATGGACTCCGCGACGAGGGGCACGTCACCGCTGCGCGGCGGCGGCGGGAGTTTGAAGACGACCTTGCGTTCCTTCTTGGTGACTTCAATGCGTTCGTCGCGCAACCGGTCCACGCGGTGGTCGAGCACTTTGGCGAGTCGAGCGCGCTTCTCGGTTTGTCCGCGCATGGAGTCGGCCAGCGACTTCAGTCGCGCAATATCGGCGTCCTGACGCGCGGCGGTCTTTTCCTCGGACAATCGCGTGGTCTCTTCTTGTTCCAAGAACTTCGAGTAATTGCCCTTGTATTCGCGCAACTGACCGTCACGAATCGCGAGCACTCGGTCAATCGCCTTGTCGAGCAGGGGGAGATCGTGGCTGATGACGAGAACCGTGCCGGGGAAACGTTCGAGTTCGTCAAAGAGCCAGCGCTTGGCGGCCTTGTCGAGGTGGTTCGTCGGTTCGTCAAGTACGAGGGTTTCGGGCTGTTCGTAGAGCACTCGCATGAGGTCGACACGTCGGCGTTGACCCCCCGACAGTGAGTCCAGATCCTCGAGGAGGAACTCCTCGGGTAGTCCGAGCCCGGCGGCGAGACGCGCGACTTCACTCTCGGCCTCGTAGCCACCCTTGTGGCGGAATTCCTCTTCGAGTGAGGTGAAGACGTGGATGTTCTCTTCGCTCGGATCCTCAGCCATCGCCTTTCGCGCGTGATGCATATCGGCGTCCAAACGATCGAGCCCGCGCGCGGAGAGGATGTGGGACAACCCAATGGGGTCGACGCCGTGACCGCCGGGCACGGGCTCCTGGGGCAGGTGCGCCCAGGAGCCCAGACGCTGCACCGTGCCGGTCACGCGTAGATGTTCGCCGTGCTCGCCGAGCAGCACCGAGAGCATGGTGGATTTGCCCGCCCCGTTGCGGCCCACGATGCCGACCTTCTCGCCGTCACCGACGGTGAATGACACGGGCGAAAGAAGACGGCGTGCGCCGATCTCGATCCCTAGTTCTCGAACGATGAGCATTTAGCGATCCAGTGTGTCGGCGGTGGCGAGTAGTTCGTCACGGAACTGCGGGTGAGCAATGGCGCTCAGTCGTTGCGCGCGCTCGCGAACGGTGGCGCCACGTAAATCAGCGGCGCCGAATTCTGTCACGACGACGGCGGTGTGGTGGCGCGGCGTCGCCACCACTGAACCGAGGGGCAGCTGGCCCACGATACGACTCGTGAGGACCCCGTGCAGTTCAATGGTCGACGGCAGGCAGATCAGCGAGACGTCGTCGAGCGCGAGTTCCGCGCCCGCCACGAAGTCCTCGTGCCCACCGACACCCGAGATCTGTCTCCCCGCAACGGAATCAGCGACCACCTGGCCGTAGAGATCGACGGAGATGGCCCCGTTGATGGAGATGAAATTGCGATTCTCCCCGATGATGGTGGGGTCATTAACGACGTGTACCGGCCCGAAGGCGACTTCCTCGTTCCCGTCCAACCATTCGTAGAGTCCCGCCGAACCCAAGGCAAACGTCGTCACCGACACACCGTCGAACATCCCCTTGGACTGATTGCGCACCTTGCCGGCCTGATGCAATTTCCACAGACCGTCGGTGAACATCTCGGAATGGACGCCGAAAGCACCGTTCTCGCGTGACGCGAGCGTCTCGGCCACGATGTTGGGCACACCGCCAATTCCGGTCTGCAGCGTGGCGTTGTCGGGAATGAAGGTGGCCGCGATCGCGGCGATTCTCTCGTCGACCTCGGAACGGGGCTCTTCGGGTAGTGCGACGGGGTGTTCATCACTCTCGACGAGTACGTCAATTTCATCGACGTGGATCTCATTCGGGTATCCGTCCAGGGCTCGTGTGTGGGGCAAATGCGGCGTGCACTCGACGATCAGGAGCCGCTGCGGGTCGCGTCCGGCCTTGCGCAGAGCGTCGAAGGTGGCGCCGTGATGCAGCGACAAATTCACGAATCCTCGGTAGTCGGGCGGCGTAGCCTGAACCACCATGACGCGCGGCGCCATGCGTTCCAAAATGGGCGCGAATTGACGGAATCCGGCCGGCACCAATTGCACGTCACCGCCCGCGGACTTGAAATAACGCTCTGCCGGGCCGAAGAAGCCGCAGCGGTAGTGCACATTCGGGTGGGTGAACAAATCAAACAGACCGAGCACGAGGGCGCCGCCAATGGTGAGGTTGGTCCAGTCGGTGCGTCGCGACATCGCGGACAAGAGGGCGTGAGGATTCGCGGGTCCCAGTCCCATACCCACGATGTCGTCCGGACGAATCAAGGCCGCGGCCTCGTCGGGCGTCATTTTTCGTGCACTCACCGTTCCAGTCTTACCGATGCCGCGCAAACCTATGTCACGATAGAAAGATGAGCGTTCCCTTCACCATCGATATCTGGAGTGATGTCGTCTGTCCGTTCTGTTACCTCGGTCAACGACAACTCGCCGGAGCCCTGGAACAGTTCGAACACCGTGACGACGTGGTCATCGCCCACCACGCCTTCGAGCTAGATCCTCGCGCCAAGTTCTCCTACGATCGCCCCCTCGCCGAACTGGTGGCGCGCAAGTACGACATGCCCGTCGAGCGAGCCGAGTCGTTGCACCACCAACTCGAGACCGAGGCCGCGGCGCTCGGCATGACGTGGTCGCTGTCGTCAGCCCAGCCCACCAACACCTTTGACGCCCACCGACTCATCGCGTTGGCCACCGATCAAGGTCGAGGAGCCGCCGCGGTCGAGCGCCTCTTTTCGGCCTATTTCGTAGAAGGGCTCCTGGTCTCGGACCACGACACCCTGTGCGCCTTGGCCGACGAGATCGGGGTGCTGGGCGCCGCCGAACTTCTCGCCTCGGACGAACGCTCCGACGAGGTGCGCGACGATGAAGAGGCCGCCATGGAGCTCGGCATCTCCGGGGTGCCGTCGATGGTGCTCGACGGCAAATTCATGGTCTCCGGTGCTCAGGGCGTGGAGACGTTCTTGGAACTCTTGCGTCGCGCCTGGGCGCGCCGGAGCTAATCCTCGTCTTCGGACGGCACGACGGCGGCGGTCGCCACGGTGTGTCCATCGTCAAGGTTCATCACGCGCACACCCGTGGCGTCACGACCCTGGGACGAGATCTCCTTCACCGGCGTGCGGATCAGTACGCCACCGCTCGAGGCGAGAAGCACTTCATCGCGCAATGACGCCATCGAGGCGGCCACGACGAATCCGCGCGCCGCGGACAACTTGATCGCCCGCACGCCCTGACCCCCGCGACCCTGTCGGTTGAAGCGCTCCACCTTCACGCGCTTACCAAATCCCGTGTCGGTGATCAACATGAGGTCCGCGTCGTCGCGGACCACGTCGAGCGAAATCGCCTTGTCGTCGTCCTTCAGGCGAATACCGCGCACGCCGGTGGCGTCACGACCCATTTCGCGCACCTCACGCTCGGTGAAGCGAATCGCCATGCCTCGGTAGGTGACGACCATGAGGTCGTCGTCGCCGGCGGTCGCGACCACGCGAACCACTTCGTCACCGTCGCGCAGATTGATGGCAATCCACCCCTCGCGTCGGGACTTGTCGTATTCGGAGAACGCCGTCTTTTTCACGGTGCCGTTGGCGGTCGCGAACACGAGGAACTTGTCCTGCGGGAAGTCCTTCGTGGTCACGATGGCCTGAATGCGCTCATTCGGCGCCAGGTTGAGGAGGTTGACGACCGCGGTACCCTTGGCCGTGCGCTCCTTCATGGGGATTTCGTGTCCGCGCAAGCGGAAGACGCGACCGCGGTTCGAGAACAACAAGACGTACTCGTGCGTCGTCGTGTGCACAATCTGATCGACGAAGTCTTCGTCCTTGAGCTTCGCGCCCTGGATCCCTCGTCCGCCTCGACCCTGGACGCGGAAGGCTCCCGCGGCGACTGACTTGATGTAGCCGGCCTGGGTCATCGTGATCACGATGTCCTCGTCCTGAATGAGGTCCTCGACGCCCAGTTCACCCGGGTCGTTGACCACCTGGGTGCGTCGCTCGTTCGCGAACTTGTCGCGTAGCGCCGTGATCTCATCGGCAATAACGGCGCGCAACTTCACGTCGTCAGCGAGGATGGACTGCAGGTACGCGATGGTCTCGCGCAACTTGGCCATTTCCTCTTCGAGTTCAGTGCGACCAAGACGAGTGAGTCGTCCGAGCGTCATGTCCAAGATGTGGTTCGCCTGCTCTTCGCTGAAGTCGAAGGGGGCACTCATCAACGCGAGGCGAGCCGCCGGACGGTCGTCCGATCCGCGGATCGCGGCAATGACCGCGTCCAACATGTCGATGGCCTTGAGCAAGCCCTCCACGATGTGGGCGCGCGCTTCGGCCTTGCGCAAACGGAACTGCGTGCGGCGAGTGACCACCTCGACCTGGTGGGCAATGTAGTGCGTCAGGGCCTGTTGGATGTTAAGGGTGCGGGGCACGCCGTCGACGAGCGCGAGCATGTTGACCGCGAACGTCGTCTGCAGCGACGTGTTCTTGTAGAGCTTGTTGAGCACCACGTTCGCGTTGGCGTCACGCTTGAGGGTGATGACGAGGCGAGGCTTCTTGCCGGCCGAGGAGTTATTGACCTTCGAGATGCCTTCGATGTCGCGAGACTCGACCAGATCGTGGATCTTCTGTTCGATGGACTCGACGGAGACTTCGTACGGGAACTCGGTCACCACGATCTCGACGGTGTTGCCGCTCTCTTCGATTTCGGCGACTGCACGCATTTTGATCGATCCGCGACCAGTGCGATACGCGTCGAGGATTCCCTGACGTCCGAGGATCTGAGCACCCGTCGGAAAGTCGGGTCCTTTGACGAACGCCATGAGGTCGTCGGGTGTGGCGGTGGGATTCGCGAGCAGGTGCAAGGTGGCGTCGATGACTTCGCCGAGGTTGTGTGGCGGGATCTTGGTCGCCATACCGACGGCAATTCCTTGGCTGCCATTGACCAACAGGTTGGGGAAGCGTGACGGCAGCACCGTGGGTTGCATGGTCGAGTTGTCGTAGTTCGGCTCAAAGTCAACGGTCTCTTCGTCGATCGAGTCGAGCATCTCCAGCGCCAAGGGCGCCAGACGGCATTCCGTGTAGCGCATCGCCGCGGCGCCGTCGTCGGGTCCGGTGCCACCGAAGTTGCCGTGACCACTGATCAGCGGGTGTCGTAGCGAGAACTCCTGCACCATGCGCACGAGCGCGTCATAGATCGCGCTGTCGCCGTGCGGGTGATAGGTACCCATGACTTCGCCGACCACTTTGGCGCACTTCGTGTGGGGACGGTCGGGGCGCAGTCCCTGGTCGAACATCGAATAGAGGATGCGACGGTGGACGGGCTTGAGGCCGTCGCGCACGTCCGGAAGCGCGCGAGACACAATGACCGACATGGAGTACTCGAGGAACGACCTCTCCATTTCGAGGTTGATCTCGATGGGTTCGATGTACCCCACCACTCCGCCGTCGTCGCTCGACGCGCCGTCTTCTGAACCCTTCTTGCGTGCCATAGTCCTCCCGCTTCCTAGATGTCTAGGAAGCGCACATCCTTCGCGTTGGTTTGGATGAAGTGACGACGTTGCGGAACGTCATCCCCCATAAGAATTGAACAGACCTCGTCCGCCAGCGCCGCCTGCTCGACCGTGATCTGCAGCAGTGAACGCTTGGTGGCGTCCATGGTGGTGTCCTTGAGCTCGTCGTAGTCCATCTCGCCAAGACCCTTCAGACGCTGGAAGTCGTTCTTGTGATCCGGGTGCTGCGCCAGGTAGGCAGCCTTCGCGGTGTCGTCCTTCAAGTAGAGCTTCTCTTTGCCCACCAAGGTGGAGTACAGCGGCGGCTGGGCGACGTAGACGTGGCCTTCGTCGACGAGCGCCTTCATCTGACGGAAGAAGAACGTGAGCAGCAGCGTGCGAATGTGGCTGCCGTCGACGTCGGCGTCCGCGAGAAGAATGATCTTGTCGTAGCGAACCTTGGAGACGTCGAATTCGGATTCGACACCGGCACCAATAGCGGCGATCAGGGCCTGGATCTCGGTGTTCTTCAGAATCTTGTCCGTGCGCGCCTTCTCGACGTTCAGGATCTTTCCGCGAATCGGCAGGATCGCCTGCACGCGAGGGTCGCGGGCGTCCTTCGCTGAACCGCCGGCCGAGTTTCCTTCGACAATGAACAGTTCGCACTCACGACGGTCTCTCGAGGAGCAGTCGACGAGTTTGCCGGGTAGCCCCGCACCATCGAGGGCGCTCTTGCGTCGCGTGAGGTCCTTGGCGGACTGACTCGCGATACGAGCGCGGGCCGCCAGCATCGCCTTCTTGACGATCTGGTTGGCCTCGGTCGGGTTCTCTTCCATCCACTCGTTGAGTTTGGCGTTGGTGGCCTTTTGCACGAGTGAACGCATCGAGACGTTGCCGAGCTTGCCCTTCGTCTGTCCTTCGAACTGCGGTTCGCGCAGGCGGACCGAGATGATGGCGGTAAGTCCTTCGCGAATGTCCTCACCCTTGAGGGCTTCTTCTTTTTCCTTGAGGATGTTGTGCGCGCGGGCGTACTTGTTCACCGTCGTGGTGAGGGCGGTGCGGAAACCTTCTTCGTGCATCCCGCCTTCGGTAGTGGAAATACCGTTCGCGAAGGAGTGGATGCTCTCGTAGTAGCCGGTGTTCCACTGGAACGCGACTTCAACTTCTTGGGCCTCTTCGGCAACCGAGAACGAGCCCACTTTCTTGAACAGCGATTCCTTCGACGCGTTGATGTGACGCACGTAGTCCACGATGCCGCCGGAGTACTTAAAGGTCTCCTTCATCTCGCGACCCGGGCGTTCGTCGCTGTAGCGAATCTCCACGCCCTTGTTCAAGAAGGCCATGATCTGAAGGCGCTCGACAATGGTTTGAGAACGGAAGTCAATGTCTTCGAAGATCTTCGGGTCGGGTGAGAACGTGACGGTGGTTCCCGTGCGGCCCCGCGGCGCGTCGCCGACGATCTTCAGTTTCCCCTGCGGCTTGCCGCCGTCCTTGAAGACGAGTTCGTGGCGCTTGCCGTTGAGGTCAATTTCCAGAGTCAACTTCGTCGACAGGGCGTTCACGACGGAAACGCCGACGCCGTGAAGGCCGCCGGAGACTTTGTAGCCCTCGCCGCCAAATTTGCCACCGGCGTGCAGCACGGTCAGAACGATCTCCGCCGCTGATTTGCCCGGGTATGACGGGTGTTCGTCAACGGGAATGCCGCGACCGTCGTCAACCACGCGACAGCTGCCGTCTTTGAGCACCGCGACATCAATGCGTGTGCAATATCCCGCCATCGCCTCGTCGATCGCGTTGTCGACGACTTCCCAGACGAGGTGGTGGAGTCCGGCGGGACCCGTGGAACCGATGTACATGCCAGGACGAACACGAACCGGGTCGAGTCCCTCCAGAACGGTGATGTCTTTGGCTCCGTAGCTAGAGGACCCGTTGGTCTTGTCGGCCACGAAGCATTCCTTTCGTAGTGGCGGAAAATTGCGCGACAGCGCCGAAAAAGGACGCCGTTGTCGGCTCCAATCCTACCCGACGCGCTGTCACATCCCGCGCCCCAACGGTCGTTTCACACAGGTTTTTCGGTGTTTCCGACAACAATCGTCAACGATGTTGGAGCCTTGTCACCAAGGTCGGAAAATGCACTCAAAATTGTCACCTCGTCGCGGCGCAAACGCTCGGCAAAAGCACCACTCGGCACGCGCACGATCAGGGATCGTTCGCGAACGAGTTCTGGAACACAGCGTGACGCGAGCACGTCGCCGACCACGTCCGACCACCTGCCGCGAATCACGTCGATCATCAAAAGATCGACCTTTCGGTAGCGCGACGCGAGTGAGCGTAGAGAGTCGCCCAGCGACACCGGACCATCGTCGCGCCTCTTCACGAGCGGTACCGCACGAGATCAATCACCGCCGCCGGCGTCATGGCCGCGGGCAGGGGCGACGCGGTGGACACCAGAGTCTGTCCCTTGGGCAACAGTTGTAACAATCGCTCACTGCGTAAGGGGTCGAGTTCGCTGAAGACGTCGTCCAGCAAAAGGAGCGGGTCAACGCCTCGTTCGTCGCGCACCAGCGCGTGCCCCCCGAGCCGTAGAGCGAGGGCGAGAGAGCGTTGTTCCCCCTGTGACGCCTGGCGTCGCGCGTCGCGCCCGTCCAGGGTGACCACGATGTCATCGCGGTGAGGACCCGCGGTGGTGTATCCGCGATACCGGTCATCATCGAAACTCGATTCAAGAGCGCTTCGGAGATCGCCCGTCCAGGAAGTCTCGTAGGTCACCGTTACTGGAGCATCACTGTGCGACAGCTCTCGGTAGTTGTCGGCGACGAGAGGTTCCAGTCTCTCCACGATTCCCCGTCGCACCGTAAGCAACTCCTCGCTCACGACGACAAAATCATTGGTCCACACATCGAGCTCTCGAGCGGCGTCCGGACTCAACGCGAATCCTTGCGCTGCGCGAAGAACCGCGTTGCGTTGTCGAAGCGTTCGTTCGAAGCGCTCGACGACGTCATTGGCGTGAATGAACACGTCGGTCATGAGCGTGGTCAAGAACTGGCGTCGGCCGTCGGGACCGTGTCGAATCATGTCGACCCCTTCGGGGGTGAACACGGTGACTGGAAGAGCTTCGGCGAGATCAGCGCGTGAACGCGGCTTCTGGTTATTGACCAGCATCCGTTTGACGACGTTGCGCGCACCTCGGGTCAAGGTGAGATCGACCTGGAGTCGTCGTTCGCGGTGCAGAAGCACCCCGTGGATCTCCGCCACGGAATCACCGTTGCGAATCATGTCCGCGGCACTCGTGGTGCGAAACGAGGACGCGGTCGCGAGGGCGTACACGGCCTCGAGAACCGACGTCTTGCCCGAACCGTTCGGCGACAGCAACACGGTGACGGCGAAAGGGTCGGGCTCGAGTCGGAGTTCGTTAAAAAGGCGAAAGTGTCTCAGTTCGAGCGACTGCAGCCCCACGGAATGTCGCTACTGAACGCGCACCGGCATGAGGAGATAGCGATACTGCACGTCTTCGACTCCGTGGACCATGGCGGGCCGTGTGGAGTCGGACGTTTCCAGGATCACCTCGTCGCCGATGGTGGCCTCAACTCCCTCAATGAGGAAGTTTGGGTTAAACGCGATGGTCAGTTCCTCACCGGTGTAATCGCCATCGACGGTGTCGACGACTTCGCCCTTGTCGTGACTTTGGGTCGTGATGTCCACGGCGCTGTCTTTCATGGTCAAACGGACTGACGACGTCGGGTCGCTCGCTAGAAGCTTCGCCCGCTTGAGCGAGGTCAGCAAGGTGTCCTTCGCCACCCGCAGACGATTGGGGTATGACGACGGGATGAGCTGACGGTAGTCCGGGTAGTTGCCGTCGATGAGGCGTGACGAGATCGAGGTGGGACCAGCGACAAAGACGATCTCAGCGTCGGTGAGGGCCACACCGATCTCGGCATCCACTTTGAGGCTCGAGGCGGCGCGCTGCAGTTCAACGAGTGCCTTCGAGGGAACCAGGAGATCGCGTTCACCAACGACTGACCGCACGCCCTCGAGATCTCGAATGGCCAACCGGTAGGAGTCGGTCGCCACCAGGCGAAGAGATCCGCTGTCGCTGGTAAAGAGAACACCCGTCAGCAATGGACGCGCTTCGTCATTTGATGAAGCGCGGACAACCTGCGACAAACCCTGCACGAGGTCGAGGGCTGCCAACGTGGTGTTGGGGGCCGGTACCGCGGGCAGCTTGGGGTAATCGAGTAGAGCGAAGGTACGCAACGAGAACTTTGCGCGATCGAGTGAGATATCGACGGTGTCGTCCTTAGCGTCAATGGTGACCGCACCGGCGGACAGCGACCGCACAGCATCCACGATGAGACGGGCTGGTACCACCGTGGCGCCATCTTCGTATCCGATCACGTCGACGGTGGTCCGCACCGTGAGATCGAGGTCGGTACCAGTGACGGTGAGTTGATTACCGGTGAGGGCGAGAAGAATCCCGGACGTGGCGCCCGGTGACCGAGTCGCTACGACGCGCGCCGCTGTACCGAGGGCTTCGACGAGGAGGTCGCGTTCAGATTTGAACTTCATGGAATTCCCTTTCGTTGGCTCTGAGGTTACGGCGTGAATTGTTGATAGAGAAAGTTCTTGTAGTAGTAGGCCTGTGGATTGTGGATTGTTTCACGGAATCCCTGATCAATCGGTCTGCATGGTGGCTCGTTGCATCAACAAGCCTGTGCCCAAAAGTTTCAACCTGTCAGATTCAACTTTCGCGTGATGTGGATGAGTGACGATGAAGGCACGAGAAATCAACAACATCGTGACGGCATTGTCCACACCTAGCGAACATCCCCCTGCAACTGTCGACGCAGTTGGTTGATCTGCGTGAACATCTCAGAATTCTCCGCGAGTTGCCCCTTGATTTTCTCCACGCCACTGATCACCGTCGTGTGGTTGCGACCATCGAAGATCTTGGCGATCATCGGGAACGAGTAGTCGGTCAGTAGTTCTCTCATCAAGAACATGGCCACGTGCCGAGCGTTGACGAGGGGACGCAACCGCTTCGGACCACGGATCTCCTCCACCGTGAGGCCGTAGTAGTTCGCGACTGCCTCCAAGATGGTCTCGGGCTTAAGAACTACTTGTTCCTGACCGAGATTGGTGAGGTGCTTCTTTGCCAACTCGAGTGTGATGGGCTCTTGGCGAAGGTTGGCGAAGGCCCGCAACATCGTGATGGAGCCCTCAAGCTCGCGGATGTTGTCGCGGACGCGGTTGGCGATGAATTCAACGACATCGTTAGGAAGGTCGACACCGTCAGCTTCGGCCTTCGTCCGCAAAATAGCGATACGGGTCTCTAGGTCGGGCTGATCGACTTCGGTGAGCAGCCCCTGGAGGAGACGTGAGCGGAAACGCTCTTGGATTCCCGCGAGGTCTCGAGGTGACCGGTCGGAGGTGAGGACAATTTGCTTGCCTTCGCTGTGGAGTGCATTGTACGTGTGGAAGATCTCTTCGTGGAACGTGTCGCCGCGAGTCTCCATGAACTGGATGTCGTCAATCAGCAGGACATCACATTCGCGGTACCGATCGTGAAGGGCCATCTGGGTGCGCGTTTGAATCGCGCGGATGAAGTCGTTGAGGAAAGTCTCTGTGGAGACGTAGAGGACGCGCTTCTGCGGATAGTTCTCGTTGACGTAGTTGCCAATGGCGTGCAGGAGGTGGGTTTTTCCGAGACCTGAATTCCCGTAGATCAACAGTGGGTTGTATGCCCGACCCGGCGTTTCCGCCACCGTTTGGGCCGCGGCGAAAGCCAATCGGTTCGAATTCCCCGGGACGAAGTTGTCGAAGGTCATTCGAGGATCGAGCCGTCCCGCTCGGTCAATCCCGGTGAGGAATGCCGGACGAGGCGGAGCGTCGGCTGCTGCAACCGGAGCAGGGTCAACTACGGGGACCACTTCGGGCGGCGAGGCCCCTTCGGCAACCGTGAGGGACACTTGTGTCTCCGGTCCCACGACAGACCGCACTTGTTCGGTAACGAGAGAAAGGTAACGCTGGGAGATGCGATTGAACTGCAGAGCGTTGGGGGCACCTAGGGTAACCACGTCGTGGGAGTAATCCACAAGGCGCAAAGTATTAAGACCGGCGTGCCACGCAGCGTCAGAAGCGTTGCTGCGTAAGGCATTTTGGATGTCTGCCCACATCTGCTCGCTGTTCTGCACTGTTTCCCTCCACAGGCCATGCACATAGTTTTCCACAGGTAATTCTGGTTCCCGAAGCTGTGGATTCTCCTTCAGGGACGCTCACCATACACCCATTTGCGATGTCGTGCCTAGTGACGTTTGGCACAGGGGATAGACTGCATCCTCGTGGTTATCGGCGCCGGTCTCCAGGAGACCAGGCGGCGACCCTAGATGATTTTTTGAGAGAGGTTCTCGTGAAGCGTACGTACCAGCCCAATAAGCGTAAGCGCGCCAAATCGCACGGTTTCCGTGCACGTATGCGTACCCGCGCCGGCCGCAACGTCCTGAAGTCACGTCGCGACAAGGGCCGTCACTCCCTGACGGTCTGAGCCTGACGTGCCGGGCCGGGTTAAGACCCGCCGGCAGTTTGCGCGGCTGGCGCACCCTTCGAAGAAGGGTCGTAGCGGGCCTTTGCGGATCCACTTCGTGGAGTCGAGCGAACCGTCGGAGGATTTCAGCGCGGCCTACGCGATCGGTAAGACCGTGGGTAATGCCGTTGTCCGCAACACCATTCGCCGCCGACTTCGGGCAGTGATGGATGAGGTGCGAGGTGACGCGGAGCCAGGGTTATACCTGATCAAGTGCGGTTTCGGGACAAATGAACTTGACTATGACCAACTTAGAGACCATGTGCGCCACGCACTCCGAAGTGCCGGAACGCTCCGGTAAGTCGACGCTGCCGGCGCGCGCGCTGGTCAAGGGCGTTCGGGGATATCAATATCTTCGTGCCGGTCACGTGAGCCCGTGCCGATTCGTGCCGTCATGTTCGCAATACGCCGTCGAGGCTCTCGAAGTCCACGGGGCGGTCAGGGGTTCCTTCCTCGCCACGAAACGCATTCTTCGCTGTAATCCCTTTGGTTCACACGGCGTGGACCTTGTTCCTTTGCCTCGAGAGAAGAGGAGTTAGCTCACCATGCTTGCCACCAACGGAATTGTCCACTTCTTCGGGCAGATCTTCCAGCCGATTTTCCACTTCTTCGGGTGGCTCCTGGCCGCCATCTACGGCATTGTCCCGAACTACGCGATCGCTATTGCGCTTCTGACGATCATCATTATGGGTGCGCTGACCCCCTTTACGGTCAAGTCGACGAAGTCGATGATCGCGATGCAGCGCCTGCAGCCGGAAATCAAGAAGCTGCAGCAGAAGTACAAGGGTCCGGAGAATCGAGCGATTCTCAACGAAGAAATGATGAAGCTCTATCGAGAAGAGGGTGCGAACCCGCTCGGTGGTTGTCTCCCGATGCTCATCCAGATGCCTTTTCTGGCGATTCTTTACGGGGTGATTCGGGGAATTACGACCATTACCAATGGACATTCTGCTCCAAGGTACATCCCGACTGACTCGAAAATGTACCATGCACTCATTGCGTCGAATGGCAAAATGGAGTCATTTGGAATTGACCTTGCGCTCAAGCCTTTTAGCCCTCATTCCAGTTGGATTGCAGCAGTTCCGTACTTTGTATTAGTTGCAATTGCGGTCGCTCTTCAGTACTTCCAAATGTCACAAATCAACAATCGTAACAAGAAGACCGGTCAAGAAGTACCGAGTCAGCAGCAGATGATCCAACGATTTTTCCCCATTCTCTTCGCCTACTTCTACATCGTTATTCCCGCCGCGGTCGTCTTGTACATGATCGTTTCGACGTGTATTCGCATCCTGACTCAGGACATCATGTTCCGCACGGGCATCTCGAATCCCCAGAAGCAAAAGGAGCGACAGCTCCCGGCGCGCGAGAAAGAGGTGGAGGCGGAAAAGCCTCAACCTTCAACCCCTAAGCCCGCCGCGCACCCTCGCTCCAAGGCGAAGCGGCCACGAAAGGATCGGTAACCCATGGATTGGGTTGAGACAACAGGAAAAACAGTCGACGAAGCGACGCAGCGAGCACTCCAGCACCTAGGAGTGGGTCTCGCTGACGCCGACGTTGAAATTCTTGAAGAGCCGAAGACGGGTCTTTTCGGCCGCACGCGAGGAGAGGCACGCGTGCGAGCACGCGTGCGGCCTTCAGGCCCCCGGCCCAAGCGCACTCGTCGGAGTTCCCCGAAGAGTGAGGGTCGGGGCGATGGCAATCGAGGCTCCTCGTCAAACGAGTCACGCCCGAATGACGCTCCGCGGCCGCCTCGCGAACCCCGTGAGCCGAAGCCAGAGACCGCTCAAGGGCAGGGAACTAGTCGTTCCGCACAACGCCGCCGGAACCGTTCCGGGCAGGCAGCAAATCCGCAATCAAAGGACTCACGTCCACCCAAGGAGGAAACCATGGCGGAAGGTATTTCGTTAGCCGAGCAGGCTGACATCGCGAAGGAGTTCCTCATCGGACTTCTTGAAAAGATGAATCTGACCGCTGAGGTCTCGGTGAAGGAAATTGATGCCGAGACGGTGGAGTTGTCGGTCAACGCCAACCCACCGACCGAGCTGGGTGTCCTCGTGGGACCTCGAGGAACCACTCTGCAGGCCCTTCAGGAAATCACTCGCACCGTCGTCCAGGCGAAGAGCCCGTCACGTACGGACCGGATCCTCGTTGATGTTGCCCAGTACCGTGAGCGTCGCGTTGCGGCGCTAGGACGATTCGCGAATCAGGTTGCGGAGGAAGTTCGTGAGACGGGCGAAGAGCGCGCTTTGGAGCCGATGTCGGCAGCCGATCGCAAGGCGGTCCACGACGCACTTACCGAAGCCGACGGCATTGTGACTCGATCTGAAGGCGAAGACCCTCGCCGATTCGTGGTGATCGCTCCGGCATAATTACATTCGTGACAAATGAATGGTTGTTTCGCGCCCTCGAGGAATCGAGGGCGCGAGGCTTTTTAGGGCCCGGCCCTATTGAGCCGCACTTGGAGCACGCCCAGGGCTACCGCGATGCCTGGAGCACCCTCTCAACGGAGCCGCCCACCCACTGGATGGACTTAGGAAGCGGGGGTGGGCTTCCCGGGCTCTATCTCCTCTCAGAATGGAATACCCCGGGCACCCTTCTTGATGCCATGATCAAACGCACCAGCTTCCTCTCTGAAGTTCTGAGATGGAGTGGTGCTCCCGTGAACGGCTCGGTCCGGAATGGACGCGCAGAGGAGCTCGCGCGGGACCCTGAATTATGTGATGTTTTTGATCTCGTCGTGGTGAGGTCTTTCGGTCCACCCGCCACGACCGCTGAGTGCGCGGTGAGATTCACTCGCGACGGTGGCTACATCATTATCTCCGAGCCTCCGGATTCCGATGGCGGTCGAAGGTGGGATCCAGCAGGGCTCGCCCTACTCGGCCTCGAGGCGGTTGCTGTTGTAGAAAAGGGTCCGACCTACCAAATCCTCCGAAAGATCACACCGACTCCCGACGCGTACCCTCGCCGAATTGGGACACCTGCAAAGCGGCCACTCTTTTAGGGTGGGGTAGCGAGTTCACCATTCGATGTCAGTTGGATGGCTAAGCCGGAATGGAGTTGGCTTCCTCGACCGGTATCAAATCCTCCGCTCTACTGCCGAGGCTTGCACGCAGACCCACCCCTCATGCCGAGTAGGTGGGAGAAATGAAACCTTGCGAGGCGGGCAATCTCATTTGAAGAGCCCCGCGGTCTAACGGAGTCACGGGGACCATCTGCCGTAGCGTTCGGCCTCTCACGCGATGTTCCACGTGGAACATTGCGAGTCCCTTTCTCTCCCTACCAAAACAGTTCCAGTTTTTTGGCTGGCCTGGAGTTCCCGGTGGCCGAACACGTCGAAGTGACTGGAAGAACTACCGCCTTCGGATTGACAGACACTCACTGCTGCTTGCCATCGACATTGTTCCACGTGGAACATCGGATCGTTCGATCAGCTACGGGGCCTTGCCGAAATGTAGCGATGTGTTGTCTCTATCGTCCAATACGAGTCGTACGTACCTGTTGAGAATCTCCTGCTGTGTTTCACGTGAAACATAATTCGACTCCCCGACTCCCCGACTCCCCGACTCCCCGACTCCCCGACTCCCCGACACCCCGACACCCCGACACCCCGACTCCCCGAC